>CANJWZ010000003.1 GCA_947478725.1 Comamonadaceae bacterium | reverse complement strand
TCGTCCAGCTTTTGCTTGACCTTGAATTCAAATGTGTAGCCGGCCAAAAAGCTGGGCGGCGCCAGACGGTAGAGCGCCGTGGTGGCGGGCACGATGACGACATCGGCGCCGGAGTCTTTGCTCTTTTGCTGAATGCGCCACAGCGTGGCCAGGCGTTCGCTGATCAGGTCCTGATGCGGCGAAAACGTGTCGTACGGCAGCGTTTCCCAATCAGGAAAGAGCGCACAGCGCAAATCAGGAGCGAAAAAAGCCAGCTCCTGCATCAGCCGTTGTGCGGTGGTGGCATCGGATGTGACGATGGCGACCAGCTTGCCAGCGGCTTTTTCTCTCAAGCCGAGTTGCGCCATCAGCAGGGCATCTGCCGAGCCAACAGGCTGCGGCAGGGTAAAGCGTTTGCCGGGGGTGAGTTTGGGTAAATCCATGAATTCGGTGAAAAAGGTGGTCTAAAAGCAGCAGAAAACGCAAAGCACCCCAAACTGAAAAGAGTGGGGTGCTGCATGTCGTTGATCTGATTTTAGAATTTATGATGACCGCATGACGTCAGAGCCTGCCAAACCCCGATTTTTCGCCTTGATTCCCTGCGCCGGTGCGGGAAGCCGGGCAAATACCCCAAGCCCCAAGCAATACCAGCTGCTGGCAGGCAAGGCCATGGTCTGGCACACGCTGCAGGCCTTCAGGCAGGTCACAGGCATCACGGGTATCTGGGTGGTGACTTCGCCCGGCGATGAGGGTTTTCAGCAGGCTTGCCCTGATTTCAACCAGCCGCACGACACGCTGGTGGCCGTGGGCGGTGCCACCCGTGCGCTGAGCGTGCGTAACGGCCTTGAGGCCTTGCTGGCGCAAACGGCTAAAGCCGATGACTGGGTACTGGTACACGACGCGGCCCGCTGCCTGATCAAGCCCGAGCAAATCCGCGCCTTGATGCAGGCTTGCCAAAACGATGCGGTGGGCGGCTTGCTGGGCCTGCCGCTGCCCGACACTCTCAAAAGCAGTTTTGAAGGCCGGGTCGCGGCCACCATTTCAAGAGCCGACAAATGGCTGGCGCAAACGCCACAGATGTTTCGCGTAGGCACCCTGTTGGCTGCGCTTGGTGCTGCTGGCGATGCGGTGACCGACGAGTCCAGCGCCATGGAAGCGCAGGGTTTGAAGCCTCTGCTGGTCAGCGGCAGTGCGCAAAATTTCAAGGTCACTTACCCGGAAGACTTTGCCCTGGCCGAAGCGATTTTGAAAAACCGGTTAGAGGCCGATCAAGGCCGATCAAGGTCGGTTGAGGGCCGATTGAAAGCTGAACATGCCTGCTGATTTTGCCAACACCCCTTCATTTCGTATTGGCGAGGGCTGGGACTGCCACGCCTTGGTGCCCGGTCGCAAACTCATCCTTGGCGGCGTTGAAGTACCGCACAGCACCGGTTTGCTGGGCCATTCAGACGCCGATGTGTTGCTGCACGCCATCATTGACGCGCTGCTGGGCGCTGCCGGGCTGGGCGACATTGGCTCGCATTTTTCTGATCAGGATGCCCGCTTCAAAGGTGCGGACTCCATCGTGCTGCTGGTTGAAACCGCGCGTCTGGTGGCAGCGCAAGGCTGGCAGATAGGCAACATCGACAGCACGGTGATCGCCCAGTCACCCAAGCTGGCCAGTCACATTCCCGCCATGAAAAACCGCATCGCCCAAGCGCTCGCCCTGGACCCCAACCGTGTGAATGTCAAAGCCAAAACAGCCGAAAGGCTGGGCCCGGTCGGTCAAGGGCTCAGCATGGAGGCGCGCGCCGTGGCGCTGCTGTTTTAGCTTCTGCGCAGTTTGATGTGCGCCGCCAGCCCGCCTGAACTGGTATTGGCCAGGCCAAACATGCCGCCCATGCGCTGAATTGTTTTTTCGACAATCGCCAGCCCCAGGCCTGCCCCTGTAGCGGCTGTGCGGGCGGCATCCCCCCTGAAAAAGGGCCGGGTCAGTTTGGGCAGCGTTTCAGGCGCAACGCCTATGCCGTGGTCACGCACTTTGATCAATACCCACTGTTCGCGCGTCTTGGCAGCAATGTCGACCAGAGCGATGCCCGTTTCAGGTGTTTTGCCGTAGCGCCGCGCATTTTCAATCAGGTTGGACATCACCCTGAGTAACTCGGTTTCGTCTGCCAGCACGTTCAGGTTGTCAGGCATGGTGACGGTAATGCGCATGTCATTTGTCTCACCCACCGCATAAACCGCCGCTTTCACCACCGCATTGAGCGACACGCTCTCCAACTTGGCCGGGTCAGCGCGGGCATAGTCAAGAAATTTGTCAATGATGGCATCGAGCTGCGAAATATCGGCAGCCATGTGCGCGCGCGCGTCCTCGTCGGCAACGCTCAGTTCGGTTTCAAGCCGCAGGCGTGCCAACGGCGTGCGCAGGTCATGCGATATACCTGCCAACATGATGACCCGGTCCTGTTCAATTTTTGACAACTGCTCGGCCATCCGGTTAAAACCGATGTTGACCTCACGAATCTCGCTGGTGGTGACCCTTTCGTCCAGCAAGCTGGCATCAAAATCACCGCCTCGCATACGGCTGGCCGCAAACGACAACTGCTTGAGGGGGCTATTGATCAGCCGGACGATAAATGCCACCCCGACCAGCGACAGAGCCGCCGCCGTGATGAGCCAGATAACCCAGCTACTGCGTATTGCCGCGCCCATACGCGACCTATCGGTTTGCAGCCAATACTGTTCCTTGTCGATGGAAAAGCCGATCCACAAACCTTTTTGGTTGTTGACGCTGCTGGCGACCACGGTGTCTGGGCCCAGCCTGATTTTGAGTTCTTCACTGGTGCGCTGGTCAAGATTGTCGCCCTTAAACAGCACAAATGTATCTTTGGGTTCGCGCGCGCTGATGCGCACACCCCCTTCATCTGCCAGGATTTTGATGAGTGAGACGCTGGCGATCGCATCGGAATGACGCAGCGCTGCCCGGCTTAAATTAACCAGGGACGCGAGTTGCTGCGCGCTTTGTACGGCGCGCGGTTCAGACTCCAGCGCGCGGTAGGTTTGTATCCAGGCCACGATGGAGCCAAACAGCAGCAGCGATAGAAAGAAAAAGGTGCGCCAAAACAGGCTGAAACCCCGGCGCGCCTGCAGCTCCAGCGGGGCGGGCGCGGTTTCCAGGGGGAGGGGGCTTGTCGCTTCCATCAAGTCTTAACCCGGTTGCAAGAGGGCCAGGCGCATCTTTCGGCCACGCCTATCAGTTGGTGCCGTCCGGTACAAACACGTAACCAACTCCCCACACGGTCTGGATGTAGCGCGGTGCGGCGGGGTCGACCTCAATGAGTTTGCGCAGGCGCGAGACCTGCACATCCAGACTGCGGTCAAACGGTTCAAACTCGCGGCCGCGCGCCAGCTGCGCAAGCTTTTCACGTGACAGGGGCTGGCGCGGGTGGCGTACCAGGGTTTTGAGCATCGCAAATTCGCCAGTGGTCAAAGGCAATTCCTCGCCATTTTTTTGCAGGATGCGCAGCCCCAAATCAAACGAAAAGGGACCAAAGGCGATCACTTCCTGATCCTGCGATGGTGCACCCGGCACTTCAGTGGCGGGGCGCCGGCGCAGCACCGCGTGGATTCTGGCCAGCAGCTCGCGCGGGTTAAATGGCTTGGACAAATAGTCGTCGGCACCCACCTCCAGACCCACGATACGGTCAACGTCCTCGCTTTTGGCGGTCAGCATGATGATGGGAGTTTTGTCATTGGCGGCCCGCAAGCGGCGACAAATGGACAGGCCGTCCTCGCCGGGCATCATCAGGTCCAACACAATCAGATCGACGGCATCACGCAGCAAAATGCGGTTGAGCGCCTTGCCGTCTTCGGCCAGAATCACCTCAAACCCTTCCTGCGCCAGGTAACGGCGCAGCAGGTCACGAATTCTGGCGTCGTCGTCAACGATGATGATTTTGTCGGCGCGTGGGGTGGTAGCAGCTTGAGTCATAGTCGTTCGATAATTTGTAACAGAGTCATTTTGAGGGCTGGAAGTCAATTTTGATCCAAGAATACAGCACTATGACACACTGTTACATATCTGGCCTGACCGGGTGTCCCGGCTTGCCAGAACATTTCAAGCGCATGCTGGCTGCTTCAGGTTTTTTCATGTCACCCTTAAATTCATCACGACATCACCAAAATCAATAGCAGCGTACGTATGATTGTCGAGCGCCGTGGGCCATTTGCCTGAGCGCCAGCGGTCTCCCTGAAGGTTGCGCAAATGTCGGCCAACGGCACGCTGGAGGTGCGGCAGGACCTCTGGATGAGGGCGATGCAGGCCAAGGCCGACATGGCCGGAGTTGCTGTGCCGGTTGATGCAGGCTAGAGCACATTGCAGGTCCATGTCGATGGCGCGGCACAGATGCGCTAAAACGGCTGACAAAGCCTGGCATCGGTCCGCCCAGCTTTTTTTAGCTATCAGATCGGCTGTAAACCCAACAGATTATTGAGTTATCCGCTCCTGATTTAATAGCGTTAGTCTTTTGGCCGGAATTCCAGAATCATCGGCGTCGGGACACGGCCATCCGTATCGCGCGGCATTTTTTCAGTGCGGATGATGGCTTTGACAACCGCATCGTCCCAGGCCTTGTTACCGCTGGTCTTGACCAGCCGCTGGCTCATGATGGTGCCGTCAAGGGCCGTGCGTACTTCGACCTCGGCGCTGGGATTGCCAGCGATGTCGTCGGTAAACACGATGTTGGGTTTGACTCTGGCCCTGACCATGCCGCCGTAACTGGCTGAGGGGCCAGCTGACTTTTGCGCTGTTCCTTTGGCGGTCTCGCCGCCGCTGGCATCGGCCAGGCCCATGGCGCGGGAAATGTTTTGTTTGCGCTGCGCTTCAAGCGCTGCGGCGTTGGCCTGGTTTTGTAGCAGCTGCTTTTTGGCCTCTAGCCGTTGGGCCTCTTCGGCCGCTTTGCGCTTGGCTTGTTCCTGCTTGAGCTTGAGTTCCTTTTCAGCCCGCGCCTGCTGGACCTGCTGGGCCTTCTGAGCCTGAAGCTTGCGCTTTTTTTCCTGCTCCAGCGCCATGTCCACCTTGGAGTCGTGCGGCTTGACCTCTTGCACTTTCGGTGCGGGTTCAGGTGGCGGCGGTGGCGGTGGGGCAGCCTCAACCAGTTTGGGTGCCGCTTCCTGCGGCGTGTTGGACCACAACTCAGCTTCAAAGGCCACCGAACGGTCGCTGCGCTTCCAGTTCACGCCCCAGGTCAGCGCCGCTATCAGCGCTGCATGAACCAGCAAGGCCAAGCCAAACGAGCTGACCGCACCAGCATCTCGCGGTGGGCCCAAGTCAATCCGGTCGGCTGCGCTGGGCATGGTGGTATGGCCTTACTTGCCCGTTTGAACCGACAAGCCCACACGTGACACGCCTGCCTTTTGCAGGTTATCCATCACCTTGACCACGGTTTCGTATTGGATGGATTTGTCAGCGCTGATGACCACCGGAACAGCATCTGCAGCGGCGAGGGTGACTTTGGGCTCCCGCTTGACGATGTCCGCCGCGACGGTGCCGACGTTGCTTGGCACGCTGTCGGTTTTGATTTTGATCTGGATCGCCTCGTCTTTGCTAATCATGATCTGCACCGGGCTGGCGGGCTGCGCGGCAGCCTTGCCCACTTTGGGCAGCGCAATCATGCTGGGGGTGATCAGCGGTGCAGTGACCATGAAAATAATCAACAGCACCAGCATCACGTCGATAAAGGGCACCATGTTGATTTCACTGATGGTACGGCGGCTGCGGCCTCTGGTATTGACGGAGGCCACGGTCAGTACCTTGAAGGCGATTGCGTGCCCAGATTGCGCTGCAAGATGTTTGAAAACTCTTCAATGAAGGTTTCCAGTTTGTTGGCAATGCGGTCAATGTCATGCGCAAAGCGGTTGTAGGCCACCACCGCCGGAATGGCTGCAAACAGGCCAATGGCAGTAGCCACCAGGGCCTCGGCAATGCCGGGTGCTACCGTTGACAGGGTGACTTGCTCGAGCGCGGCCAGCCCGGTAAAGGCATGCATGATGCCCCACACCGTCCCAAACAAGCCCACATAAGGTGACACGGAGCCAACCGTTGCCAGAAACGAGAGGTTCGCTTCAATCGCATCCATCTCGCGCTGGTAGCTGGCGCGCATGGCGCGGCGTGCGCCGTCCATCAGCGTGCCCGCGTCGGTGATGCGGCGCTCGCGCAGTTTTTGGTATTCACGCATGCCGCTGGCAAAAATGCGTTCCATCGAGCCCGCATTTCTGGCGTTTTGTGCAGCGCCAGCGGCCAGGTCATTCAGACTGGTGCCTGACCAGAACTCGCGGTCAAACGCATCATTGAGTCGCTGCACTTTTTTCAGGGCCATGATTTTGCGAATAATGGCAGCCCAGCTGGCGATAGACACGCCCACCAGCAGCGCCACCACGCCCTGAACAACCCAGCTGGCATGAAGGATGAGGTTAACAATCGACAGGTCCTGGTTCATGGTTTGACTCTCAAACTTTCGATAATGGTTAGCGGAATTCGCGCGGCCTGCATGCTGCTTATATCGACCCAGCCAATGCGGATACTGCCCTCGCACAGCAAGGTGTTTTTTTTCAGCACCTGTTGCTCGATTGTCATGGACGCGCGGCCACTTTGCTGCAAGCTGGCCGTCACCATCAGTTCATCGTCGAGCCGGGCGGGGTGCAGATAACGAATGCTGGTTTGAGCGACTACAAACATGCCGCCGGTTGACGCTTTGAGTTGCTGCTGCCCGATACCCAGTGACCTGAGCCATTCAGTGCGCGCACGTTCAAAAAATTTCAGGTAATTGGCATAAAAAACAATACCGCCCGCGTCGGTGTCTTCCCAGTAGACGCGTATCGGCCAACTGAACATGTTCAGCGCGCGACTTCTTGCAGCCGTGCCGCCGCTGCGGTCAACTGCGCCATGCCGCTGGCGGTTGAAAAGCGCACATACCGCTGCGGCTCAGCATGGCCAAAATCACGCCCCGGGGTGACCGCCACATGGGCACGCTTCATCAGCTCAAAGGCAAACTCCCAGCTTCCCGCGAGACCCCATTTCGCCGCCAGTTGCGAGCAGTCGGCATAGGCGTAAAAAGCGCCATCGGGCATGACCGGTACGGTCAAACCCAGCCGGTTCAGCTCGGGAATAAAGTAGTCACGCCGGGCCTTGAACTCGCTGCGGCGGCGCTCGTATTCGGCCAGACTGTCGTGCTCAAAGCAGGCGAGTGCCGCATGCTGGGCAATCGTGCTGGGGCAAATAAACAGGTTTTGCGCGATCCGTTCTATCACGGGCACCAAGGCCTCGGGCACCACCAGCCAGCCCAGCCGCCAGCCTGTCATGTTGAAGTACTTGCTAAAGCTGTTGATGCTGATCACGTTCTGGCCCAGCTCACCCGGCATGGCCAAAGCGCTGCGGCCAAAATGCGCGTCGTAACTGAGGCCCAGGTAAATTTCATCCACCATCGTGATACCACCCCGGCTGGCGACGTATTGCGCAATGCCTAGCAGTTCATCCGGCGCTATCGATGTGCCTGTGGGGTTCGACGGTGACGCCAGCAGCACGCCACGCGTACGCGCGCCCCAGGCTGCCTCTACCTTGGCGCGCGTCAATTGAAAGCGCTCATCTGCCGTGGTCGGTAGCAGCACCGCTTTGCCTTCCGCCGCGCTGACAAAATGGCGGTTGCAAGGGTAGCTGGGGTCGGGCATCAGTATCTCGTCGCCCGCCTCAATCAAGGCCAAGCAAGCCAACTGCAGGGCAGCAGACGCGCCAGCTGTCAGCACAATGCGCTCCGGCGCTACCTTGACCTTCCAGCGCGAGGCATACCAGGCGCTGATTTTTTCACGCAGCTCGGGCAAGCCCAAGGCCTGGGTGTACTGGGTATTGCCGTTTGCAATGGCTCTGGCCGCAGCCGCCTGTACCAAGGGCGGCGCGGTGAAGTCCGGCTCGCCAATGTTCAGAAAAATCATCGGTCGGGCGGTGTGCGCAAGCTCCTGTGCCATGGCGGCTGCGGCCTTGGCAACTTCCATCACGTAAAAAGGTTCGATGCGCTCGGCGCGCTGTGCAATTCTCATGGCATCAAGGGTGTTGTGGCCGGTCGCTGGCCACTTCACTGGCGCGCAGGCTCGGGGCCAGTTTGTTCAGCACGCCGTTCACATATTTGTGGCCATCGGTGCCGCCAAATGCTTTGGCCAGTTCAATGCACTCATTGAGCACCACCCGCCAGGGGACATCGAGGCAGTTTTTAAACTCATAGGCGCCTATCCACAGCACCGCATGCTCCACCGGTGAGATCTCCGCCATTGGGCGGTCCAGCAGGGGGGTGATAGCCGCATCAAGCTGCGCGGCTTGCTCAATACAGCCATGCAGCAGCGCGTCATAGTGCGCTGAATCAGCCTTGTGAAACCCCACCAGGTCACGTGTGAACATGTCAATCGAGTCGGCCGTATTGCGGCCCACAAAGTGCTGGTACAGCGCCTGCATGGCAAATTCACGGGCGCGTGTGCGGGCTGATTTGTCCGCCGCCTTTTTCACGCCGGTATCGGTCAAACCGGTACGGGTTTGTGGCGGTCGTTTTGACTTCACTGGGTTTGTTGTTGTTTTTAGTTCAGTCATGGGGTCGGGTTTGTTTCAAGCCAGCTCATTGAGCAGGTTGGCCATTTCAACAGCAACGCGTGCCGCATCCAGGCCTTTTTCAGTTTGACGTGCCTGGGCTTGCGCCATGTTTTCGGTGGTCAAAATGGCATTGGCTATTGGCAACTGGTAGTCGAGTGCCACCCGCGTCACGGCGGCACCACTTTCATTGGCCACCAGCTCGAAGTGATAGGTTTCGCCGCGTATGATGCAGCCCAACGCGATCAGGGCATCGTAGTTGTTGCTTTCGGCCATGGCCTGCAAGGCACTGGCGACCTCCAGCGCGCCTGGCACTTTCACATGCGTGATGTGTTTGCTGTCCACACCCAGGGCAGACAACTCATGGAGGCATGCGGTGGCCAGAGCGTCGGTCACGCTGGCATTGAAACGTGCCTGCACGATGCCAATAAAAAGCTTCTTGCCGTCCAGCTTGTCTGCGGCTCCCTTGTCTGCACCAAACATGATGATTTCCTTTGGATTATTTGGTGATGTAGCTGGCCGTCTCAAGCCCATAGCCGGTCATGCTGGGCATGCGCCTGGGGTTGCCCAGCAGGTTCATTTTTTGCACCCCACAAGCGCGCAATATTTGGGCGCCAATCCCGTAAGTGCGCAAGTCCATGCGACCACGCTCGGGGGCCTGGCTGGCGCGCGCCGTGCCTTCAAACTGGGTCAACAGTTGCGCCGCGCTCTCGCCGCAATTGAGCAGAACCACCACGCCTTTGCCGGCGTTGGCAATGTACTTCAGGCTTTCGTCCAGGTTCCATGAATGCATGGCGCGGCCCACTTCAAGTGCGTCAAGAACTGACAAGGGTTCATGCACGCGCGCGGCAACCGCTTCCTGCGGCTCCCATTGGCCTTTGCTCAGTGCCAGGTGCAAGCCCTGGCTGGGCTTGTCCTTGAAGGCGTGAACCGTGAATTCACCATATGCCGTGTTCAACTGCCGGCTGCCAACTTTTTCAATCAATGATTCGTGCCGGCTGCGGTGTTCGATCAGCGCCGCAATGGTGCCAATCTTCAGGCCGTGTTCAGCAGCAAACAGCAGCAGGTCAGGCAGCCGCGCCATGGTGCCGTCGTCTTTCATGATCTCGCAAATCACCGACGCTGGCGAGCAGCCGGCCATCGCGGCCAGGTCACAACCTGCCTCGGTATGCCCGGCACGCATCAGCACGCCGCCATCGACGGCCTGCAAGGGGAAGATATGACCTGGCTGAACCAGGTCGGAGGCCGTGGCATTTTTGGCGACGGCGGCTTGTACAGTGCGCGCGCGGTCAGCCGCCGAGATGCCGGTTGTGACGCCCTCAGCGGCTTCAATCGACACAGTAAATGCGGTCGAATACTTGCCACCATTGCGCGTGACCATGGGCGGGAGTTCGAGTCGCTCGCAGCAATCACGCGTGAGGGTCAGGCAAATCAGGCCACGACCAAAGCGTGCCATGAAGTTGATGGCCTCTGCCGTCACGTGGTCGGCGGCCAACACCAGATCGCCTTCGTTCTCGCGGTCTTCTTCGTCTATCAAAATCACGATGTTGCCCGCGCGCATGTCTGCCACGATGTCTTGGACAGGGGAAATTGCAACGGTTGGCAGGGCAGCGGTGGAAAGGGTCATTTTTTCAGGGTTTCAGACGACAGCATGCGCTCGACGTAGCGGGCCACGGTGTCAATTTCAAGATTTACCTGGCTGCCCGCTTTCAGGCTGCCCAGTGCGGTGTTTTCAATGGTGTGCGGAATGATGTTGATGCTGATCTCGCAGCCTTGCCCGTCGGCTAGGTCGCGCACCTGGTTGACAGTCAGGCTCACACCGTTGACGGTGATCGAGCCTTTGTAGGCCATGTATTTGCCCAGCGCTTGGGGGGCGGTGATGCGCAGCTCCCAGCTTTCGCCGACCTCCGCAAAATAAGCCACCGATCCAATCCCATCCACATGGCCGGACACGATGTGCCCACCCAGCCTGTCATTGGCACGAAGGGCTTTTTCAAGATTGACGCGGCCCAGTTCTGTCAGCCCGCTGGTTTTGTCAAGCGACTCGGCAGAGATGTCAATTGAAAATCGATGTTGTGCTGCGTCAATGCTGACGGCGGTCATGCAAGCGCCGTTCAGTGCAATGCTGTCACCCAGACCGACATCGTTGAGGTAATCCACGGGCGTCTCGATGGTGAGCCGCTTGCCATGGTGTGAAGTACTGCCCAGGCTATGGATGGCGACGATGCGCCCCACGCCGGTGATGATTCCGGTAAACATGCGGCTATTTTGGCAGGGATTCGAGCCCTTTGACGGTTTACGGTTACCGCCAGCCCGATTAGACGACGATTAAAAGCGGTCGCGTCCCGCAAAGCGGGCTCGTAAACGCAGGTCCTGGCCGATCATGTCGCTGGACAAAAACACCAGTTCTGGTGCCTCCGACAGCGTGTGCAGTGGCCCAAAGCTGGCCATGCCTTGCCCTGTACCCAACAGTTTGGGCGCGAGGTAAAGCAGCAGTTCATCGACCAGCCCTTCACGGACCCATGAGCCATTGAGCTTGTTGCCCGCTTCGATGTGCAGCTCATTGACTTCACGCAGGGCCAGGTCGCGCAGCATGGCGGGCAGGTCTACCTTGGCGGTTTCCTGCCCTGTCAGGGTCTTGCCGGGTAAGTGGATCACGGTGACACCAAGCGCTTCCAGCGCCTGTTTTTTGGCATCATTTTGCACAGCAAAGTAGATCAATCGTGGGCGGTCAGCTCCTAAAATAAGAGCATCCAGCGGGGTTTCAAGTTGGCTGTCAATGATCACCACATGCGGCTGGCGCATGACATCTGGCAGTCGCACGTCAAGCCGCGGGTTGTCTGCCAGCACCGTGCCTATGCCGGTCAGCACCGCGCAACTGCGCGCCCGCCAGGCATGGCCATCAGCGCGCGCCGCCTCACCCGTGATCCATTGGCTTTGGCCATTGAGCAAGGCGGTTTGGCCGTCAAGCGAGGCCGCCACTTTCATTCGCACCCAAGGTGTTTTGCGAATCATGCGGCTGAAAAACCCGATATTTAGTTCGCGCGATTCGGCAGCACCCCGGCCCACTTCAACCTCAATACCCGCTGCCCGCAAACGCGCAAAGCCCTGACCCGCCACCAAAGGATTCGGGTCAGCCATTGATGCCACGACTTTCTTGACGCCCGCTGCGATCAAGGCATCGCAACACGGTCCGGTGCGGCCATGGTGACAACACGGCTCCAGCGTGACATACGCGGTGCAACCCGCCGTGGCATGGCCCTTGGCTGCTGCATCGCGCAGCGCCATGATTTCTGCGTGCGGCCCGCCTGCTTGCTGGGTATGACCTTGGCCGATCACCCCAGATAGCGGACTGACCAACACGCAACCGACCCGCGGGTTGGGCGATGTGGTTGCCATGGCTGACTCGGCCAAACGCAAGGCCTGGGTGATGTGGTCTGGCTGCTCTGCGTGTGTCATCGTTGTCCGGTCGTCGAACTGTTAACAATCTTCATCACTGGCGCTTTCGGGCGTGCATATTCTGACTCTGCCCGTCGATGCAATTTTGATTTTTCTGGTTTGCCTATATTGATCAGCAGGCGCAACGTCCGTGCGTGCAAAGCTGATGGACAAAGCGCCAAAGCCGCCCGCTTTTGTTTTGGAGTAACCAGAGGCATCAAACATGATGTAGGGCGTGCTTCCTGAAGCGATACCACTGCCCGAGATTGAAATACCGGACGGTACCTTAGCCTGCGTCAAAACTGTATTGTCGCCTGTGTCGGTGTAGGTGCGGCTGTTGTTTTTGTCGACAAAGACGACCCAGCCCGTGGTCCAGTCACTGCCGTTGTTGGTGGGTACCACCATGGCGCTCATGCCGCGTTTCATGGCTTCGCCACGTGCTGCGTTGATGGCTGCAAGCAAGGTGTTGGCAGCAGATGTCAGCTGGGTATTTCTTTGGTAACTCACAAAGCTGGGAACAGCAAGAAACATCAAGATTGCAGCGATGGCCAATGTGACCATGAGCTCAATCAAGGTGAAGCCGTGCGGCCGCCTTGGTCGGCGCATCATGGCCAGCACAGGGGCGACGTGGGTGTTGTGCCGCCAACGGTGCCGGTGCAGTCTTTGCCACCGGTGCTGGTGACCCTTAAGTTGCCGACTTCACTGTCTGTTCCCTTCGGGGTCGCCACCAGCTGCACGCAGTCTTTCATTGAAACGGGTGCGCCGAGCGTGTTGGTACACGCATTGGCCGACAACACATAGGCCGCACTCGTGAAGTTGTCCCCGGAGAAAGTTTTAAATGGAACGGCGGTAGCCGCTGTAAAACCGCAATCCGTCGAAGCAGTGGCCGTTGCAGTACCCGTCGTTGCGTCGGTGGTGAAGGCCAGGTAGCAGTTTCTTTGCGTCATGAAACGCTCTTGCTGTTGCAACAGTTCAGCCAGCGCCGTTCGGCCTTGCGCCCGTTTGCCTTTGGCGAGGGACTTCGTGTAAGCAGGGTAAGCCACTGCGGCCAGGATACCCACAATGGCCACCACAATCATGACCTCAATCAGGGTAAAACCTTTTTGACGGGTGCTTGTCATTGAGCGTTCTTCAAGTCTTGGTAATTGTTGATTTGACGCCAGCTCAGGCGACCGGAGCGAAAAGATTGTTCAATTTTATTGTCCGTCGTCGTATCCACTTTTGCGCTCTTGGCTCCAAGGTCTACAGTTGTTTTCGTGACCGTCTTTACAGGTCGTCCGGTACTGCTGCTGATGCTGGTAACGCTAGCGCTGGGAATATCAAAGGTGAGTATCTCTCCAAACACGCCAACCGCAGAAACACTGAAGGTGCCATTTCCAGCATCAATATTGACTTGATATTTGTTACCACCTCCGCCACCGACACTACAAGAACCGGCTGTTTCGGCAGCTGCCGGTATCAGGCTGGCAAAAATAAGTTGGTCACCCGTGATGTTGACGCCAGAAATGCTTTTTTCGCCGGTACTGGTGAAATCAAAGTACCACCCGGAGCGTTTGCTGGTGTCTGAGTCGCGGTCAGGTCTCCCCCATTTGAAAGAGGGCACAGTCACCGTTGACGTCACAGTGCCCGTTGTGACTGTGCCTGCGATCAATCGGCCCCGACCTGGAATCGAGGCACCCCCAGCAGGGGCGCTGGTGGTGCCATCGTCATAGAGGGTGTAAAAAGAATTTTGAGCAGTGGATGTTTTGTCAGATGCTTCCAAATATTTGCCAGTGCCAAAAGCAACATAACGCGTACGCAGGCCGCCACTGGTTGCAGCGGCTGCGACCAAGGGCGCCATCGTGATGGGCTGCACCGCTCCGGTAGCCGTTTTCGCGATGAACATGGGATAAGGTGCTCCTTCGTAACGGTAATACGACAGCGCGTCAAATGACCATGAGCTGGTAGCCAGTGTGGTGAAATCAAGTTTCCACACCTTGCCATGCAAGTCGCCCATATAAATTTGCGCCAACTCCTTGACCGGCCCCAGAACAGCTTGGAAGTTGATCAACCCAGTCGCGTTGGCAGCGTTCAGGGTGGTATCCACCGGAACCGTCAGCTTGTAATAGTTGGGCGAAGCGCCTGCCGATGTCCACGCGGTGCCGGCAGGTTTGTCCAGGGCCAAGAAAAACAAGGCTGGATTGCCAGTGGCGCTGTAAGTGCCTGATGAATCGGGGTAGGGCAGGTAGTTATTCACCCCACTGGCCACCACCGCAAACCACCTGTAAGTCGCTGGCAAGGTGCCTGCCGCGCTGGTACGTACTTTGATAATTTTGGGACTGCCCACCACATAGCCCAGGTCAGGGTCATCACTTTTTGTGAATTCCCACAGCACCTTGGAAGCGTCAAATGCTGCCGGGTTTGTCACATCAAGTGCGTAAACACCCGGCCCACCCGCGCCGGTGCCGCCCACCAAAACTGTTTTCCAGTCTGCAGCAGTGCCAGCCGTGCCAAGTTGCGCTTCGGCGACTGCCGGTGTCGCATCCACATACGCTTGGTGGTTGCTGTTGTAGGTGCCTGCAGTAAGCGCCGCTAATTTGGGGCCCATCCAGCTCGGAATATAACCAAACAACTCATTGCCATTGGTCGCATTGAAGGCGTGCAACATGCCATCGTTCGCGCCCACAAAAATGGCTGCGGTTCTGCTGCTGTTGCTGTCGTAAAAAGCCTTATAGGCGTCGGTGCTGGGCGTGATGTTAAGCGTCGGCGTGCCAGAATAAACAATGCCAGAGTTAGCGATGTCGCCCAACACCTGTGCCCGGGCTCTGAAAGTCGCACCTTCGTTCGACCTGTTGCCCCGCAGGTAATTGACCCGAGCCTGACCCAGAGTATCGGCTGTCGAGCTGGGCGTTAATTTGCTGAGATGGGTCTGCATACCCGCATCCAGACTGGCCCAGGTGAAATCGCTTGCGACAGGCGTAGGCGCTGACCCTGTTCTACCGATCACAATCTTGCGAGACTCGGCTGATCTTGCAGAAAGCTGAGTGGCCGCTGTCCACAAGGGGGCGGGTTCAATGCTGACTGTGCTCGTGCCCGTCAAGGTTAACGGTATGGCCAAGACATCGCCGCTCCAGTTGAAGCTGTTAAACGCGCCTTGATAAATAACGCTGCCTGATGGTCCCAAGGTTTTATTGTCAACCGCACTCTTGGCAATACTGCGTGATTCTCCCCCTATTGCGATACCGAAGATATTGTCAATACCACTGATTGCTTTTCGGACTTCATTGGTCAAAAGGTAGGTTTTCGCCTCGCCAGGATTCGCAGGGTCTTGCCACACATTGTTGTCGTTGGTTCCATTTTGTCTCTTGAATGGATTGCCGTAGGTGTTGAAAGGTAACCCAAGAGGATTACTGGCATCCGACTCGTACCCGCCGTATTTGGCCGCCCTGAAAAACTGGTTTTGTTTTCTGCGAAAGTTATCTGATGCTGCTGTGCCCGAGGCGGTTATTGTTGACTGATCACCCACGTTTACATCAGCAAAGAACGACCTCACGCGCAAACCAGGCCGTTGCTTCGTCGGCTGATCTGTCCATGTCGTGGGGCGAATATCATGACTGCGCGCCCAGTAAGCTTGGCCCGCAATGGTGGGATTGCCCGGATTCCTATAGGTCAACAAATCTAACGTGTTAGGGCTATTGATTGGGTTGCTGACTTGCCGTGGCGCGCCTTGACCGTCTGTGTAGGAGCCGGTGCCATTTGCTTCGAAGTTTTTAACAACATCGTTCCAGGATCTGAAATCAGGCAGGTTTTGGGCGGTGCTGGCGGGGCGGTCCCACAATCTAGGCCCGTCGTAACTTTGGATATCGCCGACCGTTAGGATGTTTGCTCTTACACAGGAATAATCATCGGTGCTGGAGCGGGGCCCGCCGTAGGGATCTGTCCAAGTCATCGCTGCGGGAAATCCGTCAAGCTTGGAATAAGAGTTGCTATAGCCGTAGTTGGTCGTCGAGTATGGGGTTATGCCGTGAATAGCCGAAGGGTCTGGCGCACTAAAACCCTGTAGGTAGCGCAGAGCCTCGTTGTAAAGTTCGCCAACCCAGTCTACTTGCTTGTAAGTTCCATTCTGACCGAGATAGTTGGTGCGTCCAAACTTGTTCAGGTAATTGATCACACCGCTGTTCGTGACGCCGTCCGTGGCTAGCGTGGCGCCGTCCGGATTGGTGTAAAAAACGCCGGTGTTGGTATCCCATTCTTTCTTCGGGTTGCCGCCATCGGTTTCGATGCCCTTGCTGTCAAACGTTTTTGCCCCCACATATTTCATGGCGGCCCGAAGAACACCACCATATCGAAATGAATAAGAACCACCATAGTTATTGTCGTCTAGCAAATATCCAAATATGGCCAAACGCGCCTGCTCGCTGTACTTTTGTATGCTGCCCGTTGGCTTGAAATAGCCGTTGGGCTGCTGCGTGCAAAAGCTGTAGTCGCGCTGGTCTTGAAGCACTTTTGAGGCGTCGGCATGGCAAACCTTAACCCGCGTGTAGAAATGCCTGTCGGTGCCCGCTAAACCACTGCCATACCTCTTACGTGTCTCGTTGTCCTCTGTGTTGTACAGGGTGTACCGTGGATACGATGAGGCCAGGTAGTAGGCTTCGTTATAGTTTCCGCAACTACCTGGTGGCATGTCCGCATCGGCAATACCCGTCTGTGCGGTGACGGTAGTTGCGCTTTGGCTTACCGCAAAAAAGATCTGATTCCCAGTGTTACCCACCACAATATCCGAGCCACCGTCTGAGCCACCGTTAAGCCAATTCTTTGCCGCTGTTCGCATGGCTTGGGGCACAGCACCTAAATAGTTTCCGCCGTCTTTAGGAAGACTTTTTCCGCCTTCACGGTAGGGGCCAAAATAGGAAGTGGTAAAAAAAAGACATTGCATAAAGCCGCGCTGTAAAACGGTCAGGCCGTTGTCGCTGTCAATCAGTCGATCGCCGCCCGTGAACGCCATGCGAACGATGTCAATGGACGAGGTGGTGGCAAAATTCATGAAATTGCCGCTGAAACCATCAACGGCGCCGGTACATTTTCGCGCTGTGGCGGGGCCAATTCGGTCAAAACGTTTGTAGTCCTCGGGGTTGGCCCCTGAAGGGACGTCGGTTGGCGTTTTGATGTACTCGTAGCAGCTTTCTGCATCGAAGTACCCCAAATACTCTTGGTTAACGTCATACACCCTACCTCTGTGCAGGAGGGTATTTATTCCGTGTTCATTAGACAAGACCAACGTCAATGTCGGCTTGTCCACGGCGACAGAGGCATAGAGGGGGTCTTGGGACAGCGATAACGCCTTGATGTTCGGCGGCGCAGACTGGCTGAATGCCACGAATGCGCCTGTTCCCGCAAGCAAGAGGACGAGCGATGCTGACCAGAATTTATTCATGAAAGGCAAACGCATGGCAGCTCTGACGGCTTTTGACAAAGGGTTCATTGATTCCTCCTGTCTTTAATTTCGGTACACCATCTGGACAACGGCTTGAATGTCATCTCTGGGGCCGAAACCCATGGACGTCACTCGAAACACAAATTTCGGTGATGAATCTTCTAGATCCCGGCTGCCAGAGCCCGCACCAAACGAGTCCGGAATGGCCTCAATGACATAGCGCGGCTTTTTAGACGGTTGAAACCCGGAGCTGCCCGCCTGAAACGTTTGGCCGGTAAACGTGCCATATTCGGTGGTGGGGGCGCTGGTACCGGTCAGTGTGAAGTCAGGCAGCAGCCAGGCTGCTTTGCCACTGGCTGACTCGCTGCAAAGGCCTTGGCTGTTTCCTGACGTCCCGCAGCCAGGCACAAAATAACTGGAAACGTTTTGCGAAGTGAAGACGTCGCGCTTGTTTGATCCAGAGCCTTTAAGGTCGATTTCTGCATCGATCAAGCCTGCTTCGGCTGATTGCAATGCGATTTGGTAGTCCCTGTCGTTGCGCGCGCCGCGCTCACTCATGGTGGAAATCTGAACACCGGCAATGCCGACCATGGAAACGACGGTCAAAATGATCATGACCATGATCAAAGAAGCGCCGGCTTGCTGACGCGGCACATGCATACCCACAATTCTCTTAAAAAAGGGAGTTTTCAATTTAGAGTCCTTGGTCATTGCGCAAATGGAGGGTGAATGTGACCACTTGCCGTAGCCTTGAATCTGCTGCTGGGGTAAATACCGTGCCAGGGTCATCGCTTGACGACAAGGCCGAGCCGGCCGCGCCGCCTGACGCGCCAGCAGCACGACCAAAGGGGTAATAGGTTTGTGCCAATGTCTCCTGCGCAGAACCAAGGGGGCCGCGAATCACCATGCCTATCCGGATGCTTCTGACCCTCCGCCAGTTTTTGTTGGTTTTGATGCTGTCTGGGTCATCCGGCACTGCAAACTGGTCTGCCCGCAAATAGTTGGTGGCAACGCCGGTGGGGCTGGCTGTGACCTCCGTGTTGGCGACGACGCCATCAACCCCATACAGCACCTGAAAGTTTTCGACGCCTGCCACCAGCGGCTGTGTGGTCGTGTCGGTCAGCGTAACGGTGGACGTGGAAGAAGTGGCTTCTGTTGAAAAATTGCGACCGGTGCGGCACATGAGCGCAGGTTCGCCGCTGCTGATCCCGACCGAGAGTATGTTGTAAAAGCGGGCATCACGGTCAACTGGCAATTCAGTTGTTGCAGTGCCAAAACAGTCGATCATTGACTTGTCTGAGACTGTTGCACCGCTGTAAGGCGCGGAAGTTTGGTAGCCTAAAACCAAAATGTCGCTTCCAAAACCGACTTCGCTGCTGTTCGAACGCGTGGTTGGCGAATAAAGTTGGGGGGAGCCTGCGTACATCGCGTTGTTGAATCCGAACACACTCGGCGGCGGATTGGTTTGATCGTTGGTGGTTCTGTTGCTTCCTGCAAAGTCAATGCTGCTATGGCCTGTCTGAATGCCCAGGCGCTGCACCAAATCGGTGGCAAATCGCGCGTTATCGCGCAGTTGTGAGGCCGCGTCAACCGTCGTAAAACCTTGCCGGCTGACAATCAGTGCAGAAACGGCCGCAATCACGATGACCGTACTGATCGCCAAGGCGACCATCAATTCGACCAGCGTCAAACCCAAGCTTCGTTTGCGCGAACAAGATCTCGCTGCCGGATGTTTGAACATGGTAGGAAATCTCGCCTCTGGGGTCAGCTTGCAAGTCCCGGGGTTACCGGAATCACGATGGTCGGGACTGATCCTTCGCCTGTGGCGCGGACAAAAGCGTCGTCACCCGTTTTGGAGCGGTCGGTTGAGCCGCGTGTCCAGCCGATTTTGATCACGGTTGTCACGCCGGTGCCTGTTGTGGTGCATGTCCAGGTTGGCATTCCGTTAACGAACGGTTGTGAATCAACACAAACTTTCACCCGAGCGCCTGGTAACTCTGCGTCCACCCGAGCCAACCATTCTGTTATTTGTGCATTCGCGACGGCTGTCGTGGTGGCTGAAGGATTGGTGTCGCAACGGGTGGTCCCTGATGCCACATTCAGGCAGTAAGAGGGGCTTCGGGCCGTCAGAGGTGAGCTGAAGTCGCCCAAATAAGGGTTGTCGGCAAGTGCCGTCTTCAAGGCGATGTCTTTGTTGCCGCGCATCATTTCTGCCAACTCGCGTGCCAGACCAAGGGCGGTGGATTGAACACGTGCGTCCCGATTGGCCTGAAGGGCTGCTGCTTGAAGCCCCACCATTCCCAACAAGCCAAATGAAAGGATGATGATGGAAATCAAAACTTCCAAAAGAGAAAAGCCGTGCTGTGGAGAAAAGCCGTGCTGTGGGTCGCGACCGCCCGGCAGTTTCTTGTGCTTGGCCCTGGGGTGTTCAATGGGTGTGATGTGCAACAAATCCATCACTAAATGTTATGGCAACTTGATTGCTGCGCTCATGCCGCTTGTCCGCCGAGGCGCGCCATTTGTCACGATGAAAGTCGGTGTTGACTTGCTAGCGCCTGACCTCGTCGACCAGTGCCCGAAACTCATCGATATCTTCAAAGCTGCGGTAGACGCTGGCAAAACGGACGTAAGCCACCTTGTCGAGCTTTTTCAGTTCGCGCATCACCAGTTCGCCCAGGCGGGTGGACGGGACTTCCTTCAGGCCCAGACTGAGCAGTTTTTCTTCTATCCGCTCGATGGCCGAGTCGATCTGCTCTGTGCTGACCGGGCGCTTGCGCAGGGCCAGGTTCATGGAGCCCAGGATGTTGGGGCGTTTGTATTCGATGCGCCGACCGTCTTTTTTGACAATGGCCGGGAAGGTGACGTCGGGGCGCTCGTAGGTGGTGAAGCGCTTTTCACACGCGCCGCACTGGCGGCGGCGGCGGATGAAGTCTGCGTCTTCTGAGATGCGCGTTTCGACGACCTGCGTCTCGAGGTTGCTGCAAAACGGACACTTCACGCGGCCACCTTGCCTGGCTTAACGATAAACCGGGAACCGGCTTGTCAGCGCATGCACCTTGGCCTTGACGGCTTCGATGTTGGCGGCGTCACGCGGGTTGTCGAGCACGTCGGCAATCAGGTGCGCTGTCATGCGTGCTTCTTCTTCTTTGAAGCCGCGCGTTGTCATGGCCGGGGTGCCGATGCGCACGCCGCTAGTGACCATCGGCTTTTCAGGGTCTTTGGGAATGGCGTTTTTGTTGATGGTCATGTGGGCGCTGCCCAGCACGGCTTCGGCTTCCTTGCCGGTGATGTTTTTGCTTCGTAAGTCCACCAGCATCACGTGGCTTTCGGTGCGGCCGCTGACAATGCGCAAGCCGCGCTGCACCAGCGTTTGCGCCACGACCACCGCGTTTTTCAAAATCTGGCTTTGGTAGGTCTTGAAGCTGGGCTCTAGCGCTTCTTTAAAAGCAATGGCCTTGGCGGCAATCACATGCATCAGCGGGCCGCCTTGCAGACCGGGAAACACGGCGCTGTTGATGGCCTTTTCATGCTCGGCTTTCATCAAAATGATGCCGCCGCGCGGGCCGCGCAGGCTTTTGTGGGTGGTGGACGTCACCACGTCTGCGTGCGGCACCGGGTTGGGGTACACGCCGCCAGCAATCAGCCCTGAGTAATGCGCCATGTCCACCATGAAAATCGCGCCAATGTCCTTGGCCACTTTGGCAAATCGCGCAAAGTCGATGTGCAGGCTGTAAGCCGATGCGCCCGCAATGATCAGTTTGGGCTTGCTCTCGTGGGCTTTGCGCTCCATCTCGTCGTAGTCAATCTCTTCTTTGGCGTTCAGGCCATAGGACACCACATTGAACCACTTGCCGCTCAAGTTCAGCGGCATGCCGTGTGTCAGGTGACCGCCTTCGGCCAGGCTCATGCCCATGATGGTGTCGCCTGGCTTCAAAAAGGCCAAAAACACAGCCTGGTTGGCAGACGCGCCGCAATGGGGTTGCACGTTGGCGGCGTCCGCGCCGTAAAGCTTTTTCAGGCGGTCAATCGCCAGTTGCTCGGCAATGTCGACAAACTCGCAACCGCCGTAGTAGCGTTTGCCGGGGTAGCCTTCGGCGTATTTGTTGGTGAGCTGGCTGCCTTGGGCCGCCATGACGGCCGGGGAGGCGTAGTTTTCGCTGGCGATCAGCTCGATGTGCTGTTCTTGCCGGGCGTTTTCAGCCTCGATAGCGGCAAAAATTTCGGGGTCGGTTTGTTCAACCAGACTATTGCGGTGGTACATAAATCACTTTCTCAGGCAGTCTTAAAAGACGAGATCCCTGTCATCTTGGAGATGATGCAAGGGCTGCCCAGGCGAACGGCTGAACACCAAAAATCGATTTTCAACCGTTGTTGGCGGTACGCTTCCCAGTGGTGTCCCACGTCAGCCAGCTTGACCTCAAGGTCGTTTGGCCTATCGCCAGTCGCGTACGTTTCAAGTGTACCGCAGCCTTGCCGCGGCCCAGGGTTCAGGACACCAGTGCTGCCACTTTGTCGGTGCTTTTGCTGTCGGTATCGGCAGGCTCCAGCTTCACAGGCACGCCGCGTGCGGTCGGAGGCACGTTTTTGCCTTGCACCACCGACAGCAGTCGGGCGTGCTCGGCCATCACCTTGCCGGCGTAGCCGCCGTCTTCTGTGTTGTTGCCAGCGCCTACATAAAACTTCAGGCCGCCTTCAACCGAACCGGCTTTGCTGATGCATTCCTGCAAGACCTTGACGCCAACCCTCAGATTGGTGACCGGGTCGAACGCCGCAAACTTGCCGCCAAAATTTTCGTATTTGTCGTGATGAATCTTGGTCATCACCTGCATCAGGCCCTGCGCACCCACCGGGCTTTGGGCAAACGGGTTAAAGCCGGACTCAATCGCCATGATGGCCAGGATCAGTGTGGGATCGAGTTTGGCTTTGGCGCCAATCTCGAACGATTCAGACACCAGCACGCTCAGGGGCTCAGGCGCCACGCCATACTTTCGGGCCAGCCAGAAGACCAGGGCAGCCTGTTGCTTGGGCAGGTCTTTGGGTTCGGCTGCGGTGGCGCGGTCAATGGCATCGGGTTCGGTGAAGCCGACCGCTGCGTCGCGCCTGTCTTGCAGCCACGTCATGAGTTGGGATTCACCCGCCTCGCGCAGGTCGGGCCGGGCGGTCAGGGTGATGATGGCAAACACCAGGCCCAGGCCCAGCAGGGCAAAGCCGTTGTGCGTGATGTCAAAAAACCCCTGGGCGATGTCATGCACCACGTTGGCGGCACTGCTGCGCGCCTCAAGCAAACGCTTTCGGGCAGCCAGTCTGAACCGTGAAAATACTGCTGTTGTCATAGCACTCCTACTCTGACGCCTGGGGTTTCAAGCCGCTGGCGTGGATTTGAGTCGTCATCCCGGCAGACCTGACCTCAAGGCGAAGGTGGCGTAGTTGGATGTTGACCCGTTTTAACCTCACCGGCACAAGGCGGGCTGCGGTCAAGATGTTCGGGTTGCCCCTTTGTCTTTTAGGGCTGGCAGGATTCTAGAAGACCCTTTAATAACCTGTCAATAATAAGGAAGTTGTTTGATATGCCAATTTATGTCATTTTTAGCCTTCATCTTCACCAAAAGGCGAGAATTCAATCGCTTGCGGGCTTTTTTTGTGACAAATCTCACAGTTCCTGTTGATGAACGTACTGTTTTGAAAATTGTGAACTCGCATAAAAAGGTGCTAAAGGTGCTTTTTTGTGCAATCACAGTGTGTGTTGTGATTGAATTTTTTGTCTTGTGAGCCATGAATCGCCCGCCTAAGCTGCAATTGTCCAAGTCAATTGGGCATCGCCGGGTAACCAAACATCGCCATGCGTGACTTGATTCAGTCCCGTCGGATAAACCGCTGCTAAATCAGCGAAAATACTCGCTTCGCGTTTTTAAACGCACTTTCTTTTTTCACCTACACGCCCCGCCGTTTTCAAACCAACGGCTCGCGCCCCACATGTTCAAATCATCCAAACCCGCTCCAGCCCCTGTCAACGTCGCCAAGACAACACCCAAGTCAGACGCGCATCCGCTGGACGGCCTGACCGGCGGTGCTTTTTCTGCCCCCACGTCTGGCGAACGCACATCACGCATTCGCACTTGGCTGGCGACCGAGCCCAGCGCCGAGCAGATGGCTGATGTCTACAAAGACCTGGCCAACCGCGACAAGGGCGCGGCCAAACCACTGAAAGAAAAGCTCGATGAGCTCAAACGCAGCAAGGGGCAAGAAGCGATTGCCGCTGAATGGGCCGACAAGGCCAATACGCTGCTGGCTGTCGGCAAGCTGAACCTGGCCGATGCACTGGCCTGGCAGCGTGATGCCGCCAAAGCCGGCGCGCCGCTGTCCAAGGAGCCGCTGGCGACGGTCAAGGTCAAGCTGGCCGAGCGGGTCAAAACCATTGAAGACCTGCAGCACCGCACCCAGGTGCAGCGCGAAGCGGCCGTGCTGATTGCCCAGCGCATTGAGGTGCTGTCCATCAAGCCGTGGCGCGATGCGCAAGCGGCGCTGGAGTCGCTTGCACCGGACGTGGCGCATTGGCAAGGCCAGGCCAACGACATTGCCAACGACGGCAATTGGGCCAGTGTGGATGCCAAGTTCCCACTGCTGCTCGATGCCTCACGCGGCCAGTTGCTGGCGGTGTGGGAGGCCTTTGGTGCCGCGATTGCGGTCGCGGTCAAGGCGTCTGAAGACAACGCTGCCCCCCTGCCGGCTGTGCCGGTGTGGGCCGATGAGCTGCGCGCAGCGCGCGGCGTGCCTGCAGCACAACAAGAAGCCCGCCCCGACGGACGACCCGCGAAGGCCAAAATCGACCCTGCCGTGCTCAAAGACATGCGCGACAAAGCCGCTGCCATCGTGCAAGCGGCCATCGCCAAGCTGGAGCATGAAGTCGGCGAAGGCCACGGCAAAGCCACCCCCAAAGTGGCCTCCGAGCTGCGCGACGCACTGAAACAAAACATTCGCAACATTGACACCAAGTTAGAGGCCGCCGCCCATGCTGCGCTCACCGCTGCTGGCGAACTGGAAGGCTGGCAACGCTGGCGTGCAGACCAGATTCGCGAAGAGCTGGTCGGCAAGGCCGAGGCGCTACTGGTCAAGCCGCTCGGTGGCCGCAAGCAGCAAGACGCGCTGCGCCACATGCGCGACTTGTGGAAAACATCTGACCAGGGCGGCACGCCCAACCATGCGCTGTGGAAGCGCTTTGACGATGCCTGCAACGAAGCCTACAAGGTGGTCGAGGCCTGGCTGGAAACCGTCAAGGAGCAAACCGAAGCCGTCAAAGCCCAGCGCCAGGTGCTGATCGACGAAGTCACGGCCTGGGCCGATGTCAACAAAGCCAGCACCGACTGGAAAATGCACATCCGCAGCCTGAACGGCTTCGTTGAAAAATGGCAAAACGCCGGGCATTTGAGCGAAAAAGTGTTTGCAGAAATCCAGCCGGTCTGGAAGGCCGCCATGGACGCCGCCGACACACCGCTGAAAACCGCGCGCGCCCAGAGCATTGCGCGCCGCAAAGCCATGATCGACGAAGCCCAGGCGCTGGGTGCCGAACCGATGCTGCGCTTTGACGCTGTCAAGCACCTGCAGCAGCGCTGGCAGCATGAGGCGCAAGGCGTGCCGATTGAGCGCAAGCAAGAGCAAAAAATGTGGGACGCATTCAGAAAACCCATCGACGACGCCTTCCAGCGCAAGACGGCCGAGCGTGAAAAAGCGGCTTCAGCCTTGGGTGAATACGACCGCATGGTGCTCGATGCCGCCAAAGCCGTTGAAGCCGCCACTGCCACCGGCGACGCGCAGCAGATTCATGCGGCCGCCAAGGCGCTTGAGGCGATTGTGAGCGGCAAGGTGCCTGTGCCTGCTGCCGCTACACCCGCACCCGCACCCGTAGCAGCGCCAGAACCTGAAAAAGCCTCTGAAAAAGCCTCTGAAAATGCCGAATCGATCCCATTAAATGAGGCTGCGGGCCAAGATATACAAGCGCCAGAAGCTCCGGAAACGATAGCGGACGAATCTGCCGCTCCAGCAACTGACAGCGCTGAACCAGCTGCCGCACCCGAAGCCGCACCAGCACCCGCAGCACCGCCCAAGTCCGTCAAACCCATCGTCGCCATGCGCGGCGACGACCGGCCCGGTGCACGCCGTGCCGAGCCAGCGCCTGCTGGCCGTGGCGGCAAGTTTGGTGACCGCAAGGACTCAGGCAAACCGGGTGGCAAGCCCGGCGGCCCACGCCAAAGCACTGACAACAAGTTCGAGCCGTATCGCCCAGAACGCGATGAACTGGGTGGTGGGCGCCCCCGTTTTGCCGACCGTGAGCAGCGCCCCGCCTTTGAAGAGCGAGGCCCTCGGTTGGGCGACGCCGCCTTTCGCGCACAGCGCGAGGCGTTTGAAGCGGCCAACCAGGCCCTCAAAAAGCTGCACGTGCAGGCCCATGGCGAAGTGCTGACCAACGTCATCAGCGCCTGGGAAAAGCGCGACGCAGCCCTGCTGCCCACCGTGCAAGACCTGGGCAAGGTGGTGACCCCCGCCTTGCTCGGCAGCTGGTCAAAAGCTATCACCACGCCGTCAGGCAAAGATGCCGCCGAGTCGCTGCTGCGCCTGGAGATGGCCGCCGAAGTGCCGACGCCAGCCGAACACATCAGCGCCCGGCGCATGCTGCAACTGACGCTGCTGACCAAGCGCAACGCCGCCACCCCCGCCGAGACCTGGGGCGAAGACACCGCCAAGGTACTGGCCGCAGACTTTGACGCCGCCAACGCCCGGCGCGTGCAAACGGTGCTCAAGGTGCTGCTCAAACGCTGATCTGCTGTTGAATCAGGTTTGCGCCCTTGACACCCGTTAATTCATGCCGCATGATGGCATGAATTGCGTTCAACAGGTTCAAGGAGTCGTACATGCTCAAGGAAGTCGGTGCCAGCGGCCAGATATCGCTGGGTAAAAAGTATGCAGGCCAGTTGTTCGACGTGGTGTTTTACCCCGATGGCCGGGTAGAACTGGTCCCCATGAAAGCTGTGCCCACCGTGGGCGAACCCGCACCCAATCACAGGGTGCAAGAAGACGCCGCCACCTACCGGGTGGGGGACGGTTGGCTGACACCTGAGCGCCTGGCGGCTCGCAAGGCAGCGTACGAGCGCACACCCGAGGCGTTAAACGCGGCGCGCGACAAGTGGGAAGAGGAGAACAAAGACGCAATTGAGGCGATGAACCAGCGCATAGAAAAAATCGGCTCGATGGGCAGGCGAATTCATGAATGGAGAAAAGCTCAAGGACTGGGCAAGCCTTCTTATAACTAAACCATGGCACAGTTTGATGTCTACCCGAACCCGGTCGAAGAGATGCGGGACTCGCACCCCTACGTGGTTCAAATTCAAAGCGCTTTTTTAAAGCGCCCGATTGGCATCATCACAATTCCATTGGCGCGGCTTGCACAAGGTAGTGATGCAGTTGCCGTATTGAACCCGCGCTTTGAAGTTGCAGGTGAAGTGGTAGTACTTGAGACCCTGACCACAGTGTCGTTCGAACCCGGCGACCTGCGTCGCCCAGTCGCCAATCTGCGCAGCGATGCCGACGCCATCTGGTCAGCCCTCGACTACGCCCTGCACGGTTACTGACTGACTATTTTTGAGTATCAAAAGTGCCTGTAGGCCATTAAATACGTGTGCTACGAGCTCCTGAACCTATAGCGGTTAACTTTCAATCTACGGTGACTTGACCGGCTCTTAAGAGCCAAAAGCAGTCCAAAACCAGGCTCAAACCAGGTTCAGCCAAATCTCATTACGGCGCAAAAACGGCAATGAAAACGGGCTGTTGTAGCGCGACGATACCGGCTCGCCAGTTGTCGCCATACCGGCTGCCGCCAAAGCGCTGCGTAAGGTTTGCAAATGCTCTTCGTAGGTGCTTTGCGACCAGCTGCCTGAAAAGCGAATCACCGCCACGCGGTTGCCAGCTACTTCGCGCAGCTTGACGCGTGCGTCCAGTGGCTCGGGCAGGGTGGCCAGGGTGTAGCCTTTGGGCATGACAAACTGCACCAAAAAACCGCCGGGCGTGGCAGCCTGGGTAACGGGTGCGGTCATGTCCAGCTTCACCGGTGGTGCGGCTTGCTGGGTGACGGGTGCCGTCATGTCCAGCTTGCGCTCGCCCTTGTTTTTGCCAAAGATGTAGCCGCCCAGCAACTTAAACCCCTGGCTGCCGGCTTCATCGACCGGGCCCGGCACCACCACCTCTGCCACCAGGTAGGGCGCGTATTGGCGCACCTCAAACACATCGTTGGTTTGCAGCACGGTGTAGCTGGGTTCGTCGATGGCGTGGGCGGTTTTAGGCATAAATGACATGAGTGTGATGAGGGCGACGGCGGTGGTCAGCAAGGCCGAGCGTTGTGCCAAGACCCATGTGTGGTGCTTCGTGGGGTACTGTGTTGTGGCGTTTTTTGTCATGGTTTGAATTGTGATGGTTGACCAGTTGATCTGAACATTTTGGCAAAAAATGTCGCCCTCAGCCGTTCCTTGCTCTGCGCATTGACAGCCCCCAGCGTGATCAGCCCTTTGCCCAGGTAGTCGTCAAACTGAATCTTCGGCATGGCTGTGAGCCAACAACGCCAATTTGCATCAATGTGAGAAAGAATCAGCCCAGCAAGCGTGGTGGCCAGGCTAGAACGACGAGCCTGGGTGGTTTAAAAATGCCGTTTCCTCGGCGCTGGATGCGCGGCCCAGCACGGCATTGCGGTGCGGAAAGTGGCCAAGGCGAGGCCCTGATAAACTTTTCTTGACTCGTAATCGCGTATTACGATAATATCAAAATATGCAAAACCAAGCCTTCAAACTGGTGCGGGAGTCGGCGCCTCTCAGGAAGCAGGTCAGAGATGTCCTGCGAGCGGAAATCGTGAGCATGCGGTTCAAGCCAGGGCAGCGGCTTCTTGAGCGCGAACTGTGCGAGTTAACCGGCGTGAGCCGCACGGTCATTCGCGAGGCGCTTCGAGCGCTGGAAGCTGAAGGCCTGGTCAATGTCATTCCCGGTAAGGGGCCAAGTGTCGCGCCCCAGGTGGAGCTTGAAGAGGCCCGGGGCCTGTACGAAACCCGCGCCGTGCTGGAGGGTCTTGCTGGTCGCAATTTTGTAGAAAGGGCCACGCTGGCCGAGCGCGCCGCGTTGCGCTTGGCCTTCGGAAAAGTGGAGCAAAGCGCCAAGATGCCTGTGGCAGATCCACACGTTTTACTTGAAGGAAAGCGTGAGTTCTACGAGATCTTGTTTGCCGGTGCCAGGAACGCGACCGTGGTCGGCATTCTTTCAGGGCTTCGTGACCGCATCAGCGCCCTTCGTGCGATGACCGTCGTGTACCCAGGCCGCGCCCCGCAAAGCCTTCAAGAGATACGGGCCATCTTGGATGCTGTAGAGGCCAATGATTCAGATGCTGTCTGGCATGCATGCCTGTCCCATGTCCACAGCGCAGCGCAGGTGGCCCACAAAATTCTCGCTTCCCAGTCTGCGGCGGTTGAAATTTCCGATTCCGGTAAAAGCACGGCGCCTGCGGGCGCAAAAAAGGCAGCCTGAGCATTCATGCGAGTCGCACTTTTAGGCGTCAGCCATTGGCACGCAAAACACTACTACGCTGCCGTTTCCAGATTGCCAGGCCGCACGCTTGTCGGAATTTCCGATCCCGACACAGCTCTGCTGGCGCGCTTGGGCGCCGAGCTAGGCACCGCAACTTACACCGACTACCGCGCGTTGATTGACGAGCAGCAACCGGACTTTGTCTTCATCTTTGCGCCGCACTTTGCCATGGCCGAAGTCACCGCTTATGTCATTGACCAAGGCATTGCATGCATGGTTGAAAAGCCCGGTGGCATGAACAGCGCCGAGATTGCGGACCTGGAAAAGGCCGCAGCTAAAAAGAACCTCCACGTCGGCACGGGTTTCAACTTCCGCGTCAGCGATTTCTACAGGCAGGTTATCGCTCTCACCCGGGATGAACAGGTAAGTTGGGCTTCCTTTCGTTTTATTGCCGGTTTTCCGTCGCGATACACCGAAACCGGAAACAGCTGGATGTTGGACCCTTCGAAGGCCGGAGGCGGTTCGACCATCAATCTCGCGGTTCATTTTTTTGACATGTTTTGTGAATTCACGGGAAGCCAGCCCACAGAGATTTCGGCGCTGATGGGTAACCAAACTTGGGGCATGCCGGTTGAAGACTATTCAAGCGTATCGCTGCGCTCAGAGCGCGCCGTCTGCACGGTTGAAACGGGTTACAGCTTTCCATCCACCCCGAGCAAGCCTTACGACCTGTTGTTCTCTGTGCGCACCCGTGCCCACTACATCATAGGCGGCCGCAGCGGGCAGATCGAGGTTTACCGCAACGCAGACGCAAGCCTGCAGGAGCTGTCCACCCCATCACTCGGCAATGCCTACTGGTACCCCGAGTTTGTAGAACAGACCTTGTCTCGCTTCGAGCGTGGCCAGGCACCCATCGCGGACCTGCGAAGCCTTCACAGGGCGATGCAAGTCGTCGATTCCGCATATGCATCTAGCCGCAGCAACGGGCAGATACAGTCCATCAACCACTAAAAACCAGACCGGAGACATCATGGCAGATTCAACATTTACTATCCTTCAAAAATCTATGTGGGGCCTGCTGCAGGGGCTGGTCCGCCTGCCGGTTACACGCGCAAAAGAAGCCGAAGCGCGGCTGCAGCGACTTGAGGACGAGATGGCAGTGCGCGACCTGTTGGTGCGCTACACCTACTTCTATGACGGCAACGACCTCGACGGCACCATGAGCGTGTTTGACGACGAGTGCAAACTCGTCAACCCACGTGGTAGCTACTTCGGCAAGGAAGCGATCCGCGCCAACTACAAGCACCTGATCAGCACGCGCAAGTTCTCGTTTCACGCCGCTACCAATGTGGCCGTGCGCTTCTTGGACGACGGCGATGCGGTCATGACCGCCTTTTACAACTCCATCGGTATTTACCCGTCTGGCTCGGTCGCGATGGTCGGTGGTACCTACGCCGACAAGCTGAGCAAGAAGTCGGGCGAGTGGAAGATCATTGAACGCCGTATCACCTACAACTACCGCACCCGCCTGGCTGCGGAGAACCCGTTCGATGCGGCCAAGCCCGCCCCAACCCCGACCCATCCCGAAACTTCACGCGACTGGATTGGGCGCGAAGAGCAGATGTAAGTTTTTCACAGGTGTCGCAGAACCACGGTCGTAGCCAAAAAAGGTCTGCACCCTTTCTCAATCGCAAGGAGACAGGACATGAAAAAGAGAAACTGGATCGCGTGCTCAGCCGCCGCCTTCATGTTGGCGGTGGTGGGAGGAACTTTCGCGGCAGATGAATGGCCAACGCGCCAGCCCATCAAGCTGGTGGTGCCCTTTGACGCGGGCGCTGGCACCGATACCGTGTACCGCTTTTATGCGCAGCAGTTGTCCAAAGCGCTGGGCCAGCAGGTGATCGTCGAGAACGTGGGCGGGGCGGGCGGCGCGATCGGCACCATGAAGGTGGCGCGCGCCAGTGCCGATGGTTACACGCTGCTGGGCACCATGGTCACCGGTATCGCCGCGCTACCGCACCTGCAGAAACTGCAGTACGACGGCCTGAAGGACCTCACGCCGATTGCGCGGGTGGCCTACCCAATAAGTCTGCTGGGCGTCAACAAGGAATTGGGCATCAACACCTTGCCCGAGCTCATTGCGTTGGCCAAAAAAGAGCCAGGCAAGTTTGCCTACGGTTCCGCCGGCATCGGCAGCGCGCCGGCGCTGCGCTTTGAGGTATTGCAGGCGGAGACCGGCATCCAGCTCGAGCATGTGCCCTACAAAGGCGGTACAGCCTATGTGACCGACCTGCTTTCTGGCCGCATCCAGATCTTTGTTGATTCGATCCTTGGCTCGCAGCTTGGCAAGGCGGACAAGGTCAAGCTGCTCGCGGTGATGGATGACAAACGGGTGGCGGACTTCCCAAACGTACCGACCATCAACGAGATCCTGCCGGGCTTTAAAAACCCGCCTACCTGGTACCTGATGGAAGGCCCGGCCAACCTGCCCCCCGCTATCGCCAAGCGCATCGCCACCGAACTCGCCAACATTTCGAGGTCAACCGAGACGGCCGAATTTTTGGCCAAGCAAATGACACGCCCCAGCACTGACCAGTCCAACTTCAATGTGGCGGCCGAGCTGCAAAGCGCTTATGACCTGTACGCAAAGATGCTGCGCGATCGGGGTGTCAAACCGTGATTTTCTGCGACCTTCTTTCATCAATATTTTTGGGAACACACCAATGAAATTCAAATCACTGATCATGAGCAGCACCATCATCGCCTCGTTGCTCTCCATGTGTGCAGGCGTATGGGCCTCGGAAGAATGGCCGACCAAGCAGCCTATCCGGCTGATCGTTCCCTTTGACGCCGGCGCCGGCACGGATGCCATCCACCGTTTTTATGCACAAAAACTTTCTAAAGTCCTGGGCCAGCAGATCATCATCGAAAACCTCGGTGGCGCTGGCGGTGCAATCGGCACACAAAAGGTGGCGCGTGCACCGGCTGACGGATACACGCTACTCGGCACGCTTATCACGGGGATTGCCGCCTTGCCGCACATGCAGAAGCTTCAGTACGACAGTTTGAAAGACCTGACGCCAATCGCACGCATTGGTTATCCCGTTACCCTGTTGGGTGTCAACAAGGACATGGGCATCAACACGTTGCAGGAACTGGTTGCCGCCGCCAAAAAGGAGCCAGGCAAGATCGCGTATGGCTCGGCAGGTATCGGCAGCGCGCCACAGTTCCGTTTTGAAGCTCTGATAGCTGAAACCGGCGTCCAGCTCGAGCATGTGCCTTACAAGGGAGGCACTGCCTACGTGGCCGACCTGCTGTCAGGCCGCATACACACCTTTGCGGATGGCACCCTTGGTGCGAGTCTGGGCAAGGCCGACAAAGTCAAGCTGCTCGCAGTGCTCGACGACAAGCGGGTGTCCGATTTTCCTAAAGTTCCGGCCATCAGTGAGGTCATGCCTGGCTACAAGATTCCGCCTACCTGGTATTTGCTGGAAGGTCCGGCCGGCCTGCCTCCTGCCATCGTGACGCGCCTGGCCACCGAGCTGGCTGCGATTTCGAAACAGCCTGAAACAGCCGAGTTCATGTTCAACCTGCGCGCCCGGCCAAGCACGGACCCAGCCAACTTCAACATCGCCGCCGAGGTGCAGTCTGCCTACGACATGTACGGCAAGATGATCCGCGAACGCAATATCAAGGCGCCCTGATGCCGCACAACAGTTCTGCGGCTGCGAGCGGCGCAGTATCAGGTATGGCTGCACGCCTGGATGCCGCGTTGAGAGCCGCCAGTGCACACCCAAGCGTCTTGGCAGTCGCACACGGCCTAGACGTGAGGATACGCATGGGCGTTGTCGATGACGCGCCACCCTTACACAGTGCTGCGATAGACATCTGTATTCTCAACGGCGAAGTATCGATTGAACCGGCTTGGCGTGAGACGGCGACCGTCAGCATTTTTGCCGGCCAAGGCACTTGGGATCAAGCGCTGGCCATCGTCCCGCCGCCGCTGTTCCAGTCGTTCTCGGCCTGGCAGATTCGCAACCCGGCGTTCACGATCACCGGTGAGCCGCTGGCGATTGCGCAGTGCCGCGCCTTCCTTGAATGCCTGATCGAACGCTGGCACATCAAGGCATCAACGGCCAATGCCAAAAGCCTTTCGCTGGAAAGCATCACAGGTCGCTACCACCGTGTTACCGGACCACAGGGCCGAAACGCCGATATCTTTGTTGAAACGGCGGGCCAGGGTCAGCCACTGCTGTGTCTGCATACCGCCGGAGCAGATTCTCGCCAGTACCACGGCGTGATGAGTGGCCTCGCGACGGTTAGCAGCTACAAGACCATCGCCTTTGATATGCCTGCGCATGGCCGATCCATGCCAACCGATGACTGGGATGGCGAAGACTACAGGCTGGATCAGGCCAGCTATGTGGCGTGGTGCGTAGAAGTGATCAAACAGGTGATCTGCCAACCAGTGACGCTGCTGGGCTGCTCAATGGGCGCCGCCATCGCACTTGCGATTGCCGCCCAGCACCCTGATCTTGTGACGGCAGTGATAGCCTTGGAAGCGCCGGTAAGACCTCGGGGCAGGCGCAATGCTTACCTCACGCACGGGCAGGTTAACGCTGGCTGGCACACGTCGGCCTATGTGCGCGGCCTGATGAGCCCGCTCAGTCCTCTAGCCTACCGGCGGCGGGCCGCCTGGATCTACGCTCAGGGCGGCCCGGGCGTTTATGACGGTGACCTGCAGTTTTACTCCGATGAATTTGATGGCGAAACCATTGCCAAAGCGATCGACGGCAGACGCACGCCTGTCGTGTTGATGACTGGCCACTACGACTTTTCGGCCACGGTGGCCGATGCAAAGGCACTGGCCGGATGGATTGCGCATTCGCGCGTTGTTGAAATGCCCGAGCTAGGTCACTTTCCCATGACCGAAAACCCGGGCGCATTGTTGGCCTACCTCGTCCCCGAACTTGAGCGGCTTGAAAAGGCCACGACCCCTCCCAGGAGAAAAACACATGTCTGATACAAACCCAAAACGTTCCGAAAAATTTAACCAAGGTCTGGCAGTGCGTCGCGCGGTGCTGGGCGACGCCTATGTGAATAAGTCACTGGGCGACCCAGACCCATTTATGGAGCCGATGCAAAAGCTGGTAACCGAGTGGTGCTGGGGCGAAGTCTGGACCAGACCCGGCTTAGACCGCAAGACGCGAAGCATCATCAATCTCTCTATGCTGACAGCGCTGAACCGCCCGCAAGAAATCAAACTGCATGTGCGCGGCGCGCTCAATAACGGTCTGAGCAAAGACGAGATCATGGAAATCTTCTTGCAAAGCGCTGTCTACTGCGGCGTGCCTGCAGCGCTCGATAGCTTCAAGATTGCAAAGGAAGTCTTCAAGGAGGAAGCCGAGGCAGCGGCCAAGCCGACGCCCTGAGCTTCAATCGACTCTCGTTTCCGGCGACAGCGTAGCCAGGAAGGATCGGTGGCAAGCTTGCGCGCCAATTGGTCTAGCACAATGTTTTAGCCAGGGTACGCGATGCCTGGCAAACAGCTCACAGCCAGCAGCGGCGCAACGGTAGCAGTACAAAGCGAGGAAATGAGCTCATCAAACCAGAAGTGGAGGATGTCTCGGGCTTGCATGGGGCTTAGCTACATGATGCCCCGGTGGCACGGGTAAAGCTTTGGCCTTGCGCCAGCGCCAGATTGCCTTGCGCCGTGGTCAGGCGCAGGGCGTTCTCAGTCGCTTGCAACACCAGCTCGCCGCTGCTGCCTGCCGGTACGCGCAGTTCTGACCCGTTGATCGTGCCCGCCAGGTCGCGCGTGCGATCACGCCAGCCCAGCGTGCCTTCAAAGGTCTGGTACGTTTGCTTCAGGCGAATGCTGGCCCCGCGCAGCAAGCCCCCCGCACACCACAGGCCATCGACCCGCGCCGGTACCGTCCACAAATGGATCTTGCTTGACTTTTCAAACCCCACCGCCTTGTTGGGAACGGGCACCACGGTTGTGCGGTCAGGCTTCCAGTCGCCCATGTCCCAGTCATGCGAGACGATGCGTGTGCCCGGCTTGAGGCCCAGCAGGGAAGGGCGTAATTTCAAATTGAACTCGGGCAGCAAATACATCGTGACCACCGTGGCGAGTGCCAGGTCAGTCTTGAACAGATCCTGTTCCCGAAATTCAGTCTTGTCCGCCACGCCCGCAGTGCGCGCATTGGTTTTGCTGGCTTCAACCAGGCGCGGGTCAATCTCGACGCCCAGCCCGGTCGCCTCAAACCGCTTGGCAGCCAGAATCACGATGCGCCCATCACCTGAGCCCAGGTCAATCACATGGTCACCCCGCTTGACGCCTGCAGCGTTCAGCATCTCCAGTGTGACGTTGTCTGGCGAGGTGATGAAGGGCACTTCGTCGGTCAGCTGGGCGCGGCTGTGGCCAGCGGCGAGTGCAAGCCAGATGGCCAACAGTGATGGCAACGATGTGAGGTGGCTGTAACGGGCTGGCATAGTGGTGAAGGTATGTTGCTTAGGTTGTGATGGGTTAGGGGTGCTGCGCTGACCAATAAGATACCACCGGCTGCAGGCGGCTTGAATGTGCATCAGCCAATGCTACTTGCCTTGTTGCTGGCATCAAGCCAGGCGCCGGGTGCCAAACCGTCGATTGAAAACGGCCCCGCTGCCGCGCGAATCAGCCGCAGCGTCGGAAACCCCACCGCAGCCGTCATGCGCCGCACCTGCCGGTTGCGCCCCTCACGAATCACCAGCGCCAGCCATGAGGCCGGTTGCGCCTGCCGCACCCGGATGGGCGGGTCGCGCGGCCACAGCGCGGGCGGCTCTTGCATGCGCTCGGCACGCGCTGGCAGCGTGATACCGTCATTGAGTTGCACGCCCGTACCCAAGGCCGCCAGTGCAGCATCGTCTGGCACGCCTTCGACCTGCACCCAATAGGTCTTCTCCATCTTGAAGCGCGGGTCAGCAATGCGCGCCTGCAACTGACCGTCGCTGGTCAGCAGCAGCAGGCCTTCACTGTCGGCATCCAGGCGGCCCGCCACATACACATCCGGCACGTCAATCAAGTCCTTCAGCCCGCGCCAGCGCCCTTCAGCCGTGAACTGGCTCAGGACGCCGTAGGGCTTGTTAAAGCAGATCAGGCGGGGGAGGGTTGGTTTGGGTTTCAAGGCTTGGCCTCGATGACCTTCTCATTGGCGAAGATGAAGGAAGCTTCGGTGATTCGCTAAGCTTCAGTTGTACCACGGTGCAACCACTAGGCCACGCCATGGCCAGCCACACGCCTAGCCATCTGCATTCGCGAAGCTGGGCAGGTCATAGATGCCTTTGGGTAGCCAGATCAGGCGCAGCAACCGCTTGTTCGACGCGCGCAATCACGAGCTGTTGAAATCAGGCTAAAACAAGATTTGATAGATTTACAAGATATCTTGTAAACTTGAAGCTTCCATCGCCTGCATTTTCTGAAAGATCACCATGCTCACCAGCCTGCGAATCGACGACGACCTGTACCGCAAGGCCAAGGCCAGCGCGGCGAGCCAGGGCCTGACCATCACCAAGTATCTAGACCAAGCACTGCGGCTACAGCTGGCCTACGGTGCGAGCGGTATGGCGCCAAAGCAAGCCGACGCAAGCCAAGCCGTCTCATTGCCGATCTGCCCCGTGGCGTTAAAACCCGTCGGCTTGTCGGTTGACGACCTGAATGCGGCACAGGCGCTGCTTGACGCTCAAGAAGCGGCCAGGCTGAACACTTCGGCGCAGCCAGGCTTGCGACATGGCTAGCCAATCAAGCGACTGGGTACTCGACGTCAATGTGTTGGTTTACGCCTACATCGCCCAAACACCGGCTCAGCAGCAATGCAAAACGTGGCTGGAGGCAAGTCTGCAAAACATGGGCATGACGGTATGGTTACCTACTGCCGCCAAGCTGGGCTTTGTCAGGTTGCTGGGCAGCGGCATCGTCACACAGCAACCCGTCCCCTTTGGGCTGCTGCATGACTACCTGGACACTCTTGCCCAGCATGGCGCAAAAGAGGCTATGCCAGGCGCAAACCACGCCGCCTTTTGGCGTATTGCCACAGGCATGATTGGCACGAAAGGCAACGACATTACCGACAGCCACATGGCCGCCACCGCCATGGAACTCAATGCCAGCCTTGCCACGTGCGACAAAGGCTTTGCCCGCTTTACCGGCTTGAAGGTGTTTGACCCCAGCGCAGCTGAGTAGGTGCCATTGGCTGACACCGCTGCAAACCGTCAGCCCGGTATGTTCTGCCTCGTCCAGCGCACGATGTCGCTGGCGCTCATGGCGCCGGCTTGGCGGGCCACCTCGCGGCCATTGACAAACAGCGCCAGCGTCGGAATGCTGCGGATCTGATAGCGCGACCCCAGCGCCTGCTGGGCCTCAGTGTCAACCTTGGCCACGCGCACTTTAGGTTCCAGCTGGGCGGCAGCCTGCACATAGCCAGGCGCCATCTGCCGGCACGGGCCGCACCACGGCGCCCAAAAGTCCACCAGCAGCGGGATTTGGTTGCGCTGCAAGTGCTTGTCAAACGCAGCCTCAGCCAGGTCAACCGGCTTGCCATCAAACAGGGGCTGCTTGCACTGCCCGCAGTCAGGCGCGCTGGCAAGCTGCTCGGCCCGCACGCGGTTGGTGGTGTGGCAATGGGGGCAGACGATGTGCAGGGATTCAGTCATGTGGACTAGCTTGTGGCTGGTGGGCTGGAATGCAAGGCTTGGCGGGCACGGGCGATCAGTTCAGCCTGCTGCGCCAATAGCCGGGTTTGCGGTGTTGGTGTGCAACAGCCAAAACCAATAAATCGGAGCTGTCTTGCGTGTAGATCACGCTTGGTATTTGGCGATCACGTCAGACAGGGCTGAGGCCTTGATTTCACCGCGTCGATAGGCGGCAAGCCGGTCGTCAGCCTCCTTGGCCCATAGTGCGTCCAATGCGGCATCGGGCTGGTCCAGACGGTCAATGATGAGCTCCACCACTTCCATCCGTTCTGCTGGTGGCAGTTGCGTGACTTGGGCGCTCAAGGCTTCAGCGGCTTGGGACATTGGAACTCCATGAGGATGGGAAGCAGCTAACCACCACTATAGCGCCGCGGTTCAAGTACGCGAGCTAGTCGCCCCTGAGAAACCGCAAGAATCCTGGATCCATGCGGGTTACGGGATCATTTGGAGCATAAATACTGCAGTGATTTACGGCGTAAAAGCTTCAAATCTTGGATTAATTGGAATCTGACCCCGATTTCCCGTTGCGCCATTGGCATCAACGTCGACAACGACGCCTGACTCAACCTCATCCACGACGCAGCCCACTTCATTAGTCAAATGGACGTAAAGCGAATCAGTTGCGCAGTCGTAGGAAATGTTCATAGTGAGATTGATGCATTCGCGTGGGATGTTGTCCAGCAGATGCGATGAGCGAAATTAATTGGAATCTGACCCCGATTTTCCCCTTTGGAATCTGACCCCGATTTCCCTTGACACTTTAAATTGAACCCGAAACAGTACGAATTTTTGAATTAATTTTACGTCGTGATACTCTTCTAAATAACTTCGTTCGCGATTCTCCGGGTGCGAGAAAATTAGAATCAACATTCTCAGAATTATATTTTGACTCTTGCCTTATCCTTTGAATTGGATCTTTATTTAGGCTCAAGTTTTCTCGATTTCTGGCATGTCGAACAGTAAAATCACCTAGCCTCACATCATAAATTACAGTTATCCGATGGCCGTCAGTATCTTCCATAATAAATTCATTCGATGCCAACCCATTTTTATCATAAACATTGGTGAGCTCGAAATACTCTTTGGATGCCAATCCATTTTTATCATTAATATTGGTGGGTTTGAAATACTCTTTGTTATCCCTTATTTTTATCAAGATATAAATATTTAATGCAATAAGGCAAGCAATAATAAAATAAAGAGTAGGCATTTTAAATATCAATTAATATATTTGGCAGAATAGTCAATGCGGCGAAAGTTGCACGCGGCATCCCCCGCAACAACTGTGAGGTCTCGTCTCTGAACGTAACTCAAGTCTACCGGCATCCCTATGAATTCAAATTCGTGGTCATATCCGCAAGTTTAAGCGCTACAGTACACCAACACTTGCAGAGGTTCAATAGGGCTTAGTTGAATGCAGGGAAAATCCCAATTCCAATGACTTTCACATCAATTTGGCGCTCTATGCTTTCTTTCATACAGCTAAAGCAGCTTGCGGCACTCACGCTGCTGGTTTGTGTCGTGTCACACGCCGCAGACAATCTTGGCGCAAGTAAGAGGTAAATCGGGGTCAGACTCCAATTAAAAATCCATCAAAGTCAACCCCGCAATCGATCGTGCTGCTTTTCTATATTCCAAAGGCAGCAACCCCTCTTTCTTCGTATCCAGCAAAACGATCTCAACTATCGAACCGTCTTCGGCATAGCTGATGTTGGTGTGCCAGCCTTGCGACACCTCGCGCACGATCCGCTTTTCAGACACGCAGATTTGCAAGATGTCGTCGTTCTTGAAGTAAATGCTTTTCACAATCACTGATCACGTCGCTGGATTCCGCACTGCAGAGCCGATCCAGTTTTGCGTAGGAAGTTTTAGACCTTGAGCAGTCAGCTGTTTCTTTGCCTGTTTTGACGCGTTGGATAAAGCCTGTGCGACCTTGTCTTGCTTGGTCGACTGGTGAGTTGGCAAATCACTTTTCATGAGCTGAGTTTTTTTAGATTGAGCCATTTGTCAATATCCTCCACATAGGTTCGGCTTGCAGTGCCGTGGGCAATTGGTTCTAGCTTGCCCATCGCATTATCCAGAACCGTCCAGCGGTCAGCAAGGGGCAGATAAAGGGCGTACAAATTGTGCAGGCTGCGCTGAAAGCGTCGTTCAATATCAACTTGCGGAATATTGTGCCCGCCAAGTTTGACGCGCAGCGCTACTCGATTCACCGCGAGTGCAGCGCTGGGAAGCGCAACGTAAAAAATTTGTACCTTGTAACCCAGTGCTTTACAGCGGGTCAAGAACAGTGCGAAAGTGCGGCTTGAGAGCGTGGACTCAAACGCAAAACTGACATTGGCTGCCGCCAGATCGTGCAATCGCTTCAGCATGATGCGGCCAGCTTCAAATGAAACGGTTTCAGGTGAATATGCCGATAGTCCGGCAGCAATTTGATCTGCATTTACAAACTCAAGAATGCCAAGAGCCTGCTTGAGCAAAAACGGCGCTGCAGTGGATTTGCCCGCACCGTTCGGCCCAGCAATCACCACTACAGTGGGTTGCTTTGGTTTTACAACGCGGGTAGGTTTCATTTGCCCCAGCCATCCTTCAACCCCACAGCCAAGTTAAACACCAGCTTCCCCGCCGCATGATCCACACGATCAGCCGCAAAGTACCCATGCCGCTCGAACTGGAACTTGTCGTCTGCCTTGGCCGTGGCCAATGATGGTTCAACCACGGCATGCATTACCGTCAAGCTATTCGCATTAAGGTTCTGCAAAAAGTCTACGCCGCCTGCCTCGGGATGGGCTTCTTTGAACAAGCGGTCGTACAGCCGCACTTCGGCTTGCAGGGCGTCGGCCACGGCCACCCAGGTGATGACGCCTTTGACCTTGACGGCGTCTGAGCCGGGGGTGCCGCTTTTGGTGTCGGGTATCAGCAGCGCTTGCACTTCAGTGACTTTGCCCGATGCGTCTTTGGTACAGCCTGTGCATTCAATAACGTGGCCGTATTTCAACCTCACCTTGTTGCCGGGGAATAAACGAAAAAAGCCTTTGGGCGGGGTTTCTTCAAAGTCTGTGCGTTCTATCCACACCTCTTTGCCGATTTTGAAGTGGCGCTTGCCCAGGTCTGGGTGATGCGGGTGAACGGGGGCGCTGCAATCGTCCAGCTTGCCCGCACCCATCACCTCATCCCAATTCGTCAGCACCAGTTTGATCGGGTCCAGCACGGCCATGGCGCGGGGGGCTGTGCCGTCCAGCGTTTCGCGCAGGCAGCCTTCTAGTGTGCTGTAGTCAATCCAGCTGTCGCTTTTGGTCACGCCGATGCGCTCGGCAAACAGTTGTAGCGCCTCGGGCGTGTAGCCACGGCGGCGCAGGCCAACGATTGTTGGCATGCGGGGGTCGTCCCAGCCTGATACTTTGCCTTCGTTCACCAATTGCGCGAGCTTGCGTTTGCTGGTCAGCACATAGGTCAGGTTGAGCCGTGCAAATTCGTATTGGCGGGGGTGGGGCGTGGCGATCAGGCCGCCTTCACACAAGCGGTCTAGCAGCCAGTCATAAAACGGGCGTTGGTCTTCAAACTCCAGGGTGCAAATGCTGTGGGTGATTTGCTCCAGCGCGTCTTCAATCGGGTGCGCAAAGGTGTACATGGGGTAGATGCACCACTTGTCGCCGGTGTTGTGGTGGTGCGCGCGGCGAATGCGGTAGATGGCCGGGTCGCGCATGTTGATGTTGGGGCTGGCCATGTCGATTTTGGCGCGCAGCACGGCGGCGCCGTCGTCCAGCTGGCCGCCCTTCATTTGCCTGAAGCGTGCCAGGTTCTCGGCCACGCTGCGGCTTCGGTAGGGGCTGTCAACGCCCGGCTTGCCAAAGTCGCCCCGGTTGCGCTTCATCTCGTCGGGCGTTTGCTCGTCCACATAGGCCAGGCCTGCTTCAATCAAATACTCCGCCGCGCGGTACATGAAGTCAAAGTAGTCGCTGGCCTGGTAGGGCGCATCGTTGCCTGGCTGGGTCCAGTCAAAGCCCAGCCACTTGACGGCATCAATGATGCTGTTGACGTATTCGATCTCTTCTTTTTCAGGGTTGGTGTCGTCAAAGCGCAGGTGGCACACGCCGCCGTAGTCGCGTGCCAGGCCAAAGTTCAGGCAAATGCTTTTGGCGTGGCCCACGTGCAGGTAGCCGTTTGGCTCGGGCGGAAAGCGCAGGCGTACTTTTTGCGCATCAAGCGGCCCGGCTGCATGGTGCGCCGCATCGCCGGGGCTGCCGCCCCAATGGCGGTCTTTGTAAGTACCGGCGGCCAGATCTTTTTCGATGATCTGGCGCAAAAAGTTGCTGGAAAAACCTGGCGTTGGGGCGCTGTCTTTGTCTGATCCGGGGGAGTGGGGTGCGTTCATGCGCTGATTTTAGGGCCGTGCGCCCGGTATGCGGCCTTGTGGCTGTTACGTCTTTATACGATCTTTACAGACAGCCCGGTAAGCCGGGAGCTGCCAGCTGCGTTAAATCTACACATGGGTATTTCACGCCCTGTACAAGGAGACATTGATGAAACCATTGTTCAAGACACTCACCCGGCCTGACCAGCGCCTTTTCATCGCCGGTTCTGCCGCGGTATTGGCGCTGGCCGCCATGGGGCTTGCGGGTTCTGCGCATGCGCGCGACAACGTGATTTTTTCTGTAGGTATCGCTGTGCCTGGCGCACCCGGTGTGCAGGTTGGCGTGACCAATGCCTACCCTGTCTACAACCAGCAAAGGCCGGTGTATGTGCAACCCCAGCCTGTGTATGTGCAGCCGGCACCGGTTGTTTACCAGCAGGCACCGGTTTACTACAGCGCGCCCCCTGTTTATGTGCAGCCGCAGCCTGTGTACTATGGCCGTCCACATCGCTGGCATGGGCATCGCGAGTATCGGGAGCATGGCGAGCTCAGGGGCTTTAGCTCCGGTTATGGCCCCGGTTATGCGCCTGTGTACTTCCAGCGCTAGGCTGACCAAGCGCACTTGACGTCAAAAAGCCTGCCCTGTTTGCACAAGGCAGGCTTTTTTGTTGGCTGGAACCATGCTTGACATGGCCTTGCAGAAAACATAGCCCGCTGAGTAGGGCAGGCTGATGTGCCATCCCGGTCAAGGGCTCCAGTTTTGCTCAGTCGGTAGCGCTTGACAGCGATAATCAGTGCTTCATTTCCGGAGCGTTTGTGGACATCACCCTGCTAGTCAAAGCCGCCATCATGGGCATCGTTGAAGGCCTCACCGAGTTTTTGCCCATCTCGTCCACCGGGCATCTGATTCTGGCGGGTGCACTGCTGGGTTTTGACGACGACAAGGCCAAGGTGTTTGACATTGCCATTCAGACCGGGGCGATTTTTGCCGTGATTCTGGTGTACTGGCAAAAAATACGTGACACAGTGCTTGCGCTGCCCACCGACAGGCAGGCCCGGCAGTTTGCATTGAATGTGCTGATTGCGTTTGTGCCTGCGGTGATCTTGGGGCTGCTGTTTGGCAAGGCCATCAAGGCGCATTTGTTTACCCCGGTGGTGGTGGCCAGCACTTTCATCATCGGCGGCTTTGTGATTTTGTGGGCTGAAAAGCGGCACGCTGACAACCCGGCCGCAGCCCGCATTGACAACGTAGACGACATGACCTGGATGGACGCGCTGAAGGTGGGTTTGGTGCAAACGCTGGCCATGGTGCCTGGCACCAGCCGCAGCGGCGCCACCATCATTGGCGGCATGCTGCTGGGCTTGTCGCGCAAAGCGGCGACTGATTTTTCGTTCTTTCTGGCCATGCCGACGCTGATAGGCGCGGGCGCATACAGCCTGTACAAAGAACGCGCCTTGCTCAGCCTGGGCGATGTGCCGATGTTTGCCGTGGGTTTGCTGTTTTCGTTCATCAGCGCCTGGCTGTGCATCCGCTGGCTGCTGCGCTACATCTCCAGCCACAGCTTTGTGCTGTTTGCCTGGTACCGCATTGCGTTTGGGCTGGTGGTGCTGGCTACCGCCTGGAGCGGCCTGGTGACCTGGGCGGCTTAGCCTGCGCTGATCATGTTCAGCAGCGCGGCTTCAATCGCGGCGGCTGTCGTCACCGGTTTTTCCATCGGGAAAAGATGGCTGCCGTCCAGCATCATGATGCGGCCCTTGGTGACTTTCTCGGTCAGCGCCATGCCCGCCCGTTTCATTTCACGCGACTGACGCCCGCCAATAAAAGCGACCGGGCATTTGAGCGGATGGCGCTTGATGAGCGTGTCGAGGTTGTCCGGCAGGGTGTTGTAGATGGCGGTTTCTACGCCGCGGTCAAAGCTCAAAGCGCGCTGGCCTCCAGCATCATGCGTGCCGTGCTCGATATAGTCACGCAGCACGTCCTCGTTCCAGCTGGCAAAGACTTTCTTGCTGCGGAAATGGGTGAACACGTCGTCCACAGCGGGCCACTCATGTTTGCGGTTGCGGCTGACCACGCCCGGCGACACCGAACCCACCAGGCTGGTGCGCTTGGCCAGGCTCAAGCCCGTGGCTCGCCAGCCGCCAATCAGGGGCGCGTCAAGCAGCACCACACCGCGTACCGCTTTGCCGCCCAACTCAGGATGGCGGGCTGCGCACATCAGGCTTAAAAAACCACCCAGCGAGTGGCCAACCAAAAACACCGGCTGACCTGATTGTTTGACTTGCTGGGTGCTGAAGTCCGCCAGCTGCTGCACCAGATGCGGCCAGTTGCTGGTCACCGGGTAGGCCGGGTCGTGGCCAAACTTTTCAACCGCCTTGACCGCGTAGCCACGCGTTTCAAGCTGGCGAAACATCACCCCATAGGTGCTGGCTGGAAAGCTGTTGCCATGAGAAAAAATGACCAGTGGTTTGGGTGCTGGCAGCGCAGAAGATGCCGTGGATGAACGTGTCAAATCAGTTTTTCTTCGGGTGACGATATTTTGCGCAGCGGCTGGTTGCGGGTCAGGGGTGTGAGCAGCGGCACCTGGGTGGCACCGCCCGTCCACATCGGGTCTTCGATGCTGTCAAAAACTTCGCGCAGCTTTTTGCCCCAGTTGTCATGCAGCATCCGAAAGTACGGGTTTTCGTGATCGATGCACACCACCTTGTGGCTTTGAAAGGCATCCACCTCGTACACCACCATGTCCAGCGGCAGGCCGACTGACAGGTTGGACTTGAGGGTGGAGTCCATCGACACCAGCGCGCATTTGGCGGCTTCGTCTAGCGGAGTTTCGGGGGTGATGACGCGGTCCAGCACGGGCTTGCCGTATTTGGACTCGCCGACCTGAAAGTAGGGCGTCTCACTGGTCGCTTCAATAAAGTTGCCGGCTGAATAGACCTGAAACAGGCGCATGCCTTCGCCTTTGATTTGCCCACCAAACAGCAGCGACACATTGAAGTCCACGCCGGAGTTTTTCAGGTCATCGGCATCGCGCTCATGCACCCGGCGAATCGCCGAGCCAAGCACGCGGGCTGCATCAAACATGCTTTTGGCGTTCCAGATGGTGATGGGCGGGCCGCCATCGGGGTCTTTCAGTTGTTCAACCTGCAAGATCTCGCGCACCGACTGTGAGACGGACAAATTACCCGCCGACAACAGCACCATGAAGCGGTCGTTGGGCTTTTCATAAATGATCATTTTGCGGAAGGTGCTGATCTGGTCCAGGCCCGCGTTGGTGCGCGAGTCCGACAAAAAAACCAGCCCGGCATTGAGTTTGATGGCAACGCAATAAGTCATGGGGATGTTTGGGTGAGTAATTTCTTCAATTGGTACAGGGCATCGAGCGCTTCACGCGGGGTGAGCGCGTCAGGGTCTATCGTACCCAATGCTTTGTCGACGGCACTTTTTTCAGTGACGATGTCGGGCGGTGCTGCAAACAGGTCCACCTGGGCTCGCGCGTTGGTTTGTTGGGCTTCCAGCGCCTGAAGTGCATGGCGTGCGTGGGTCACCACAGCGCCCGGCACGCCGGCCAGTTTGGCCACCGCAATGCCGTAGCTTTTGCTGGCCGGACCCGGCTCAATGTGGTGCAAAAACACAATGCTGTTGCCAGACTCGACCGCCGACACATGCACATTGATCGCCCCGTGGTGCTGCGCGGGAAATTCAGTCAGCTCAAAGTAATGCGTGGCAAACAGCGTGAAGGCCTGCGTCTTGTTGTGCAAATACGCGGCAATGCCGCCAGCCAGTGCCAGCCCGTCAAAGGTGGAGGTGCCGCGTCCGATCTCGTCCATCAGCACCAGGCTGTGCGGCGTGGCGGTGTGCAAAATTTGCGCGGCCTCGGTCATCTCCAGCATGAAGGTTGATTGCGCATTGGCCACGTCGTCGGCTGCGCCGATGCGGGTGTGAATCGCATCGATGGGCCCCAGCCGGCAGGCGGTTGCAGGCACATAGCTGCCCACGCTGGCCAGCAGCACAATCAGCGCGACTTGCCGCATATAGGTGGATTTGCCGCCCATGTTGGGGCCGGTGATGACCTGCATGCGCTGCTTGGCGCTTAACGTGCAATCGTTCGCGATGAAGGTACCCGCCGTGGTTTCAGCCAGCCGCGCTTCGACGACCGGATGGCGGCCCTGGCTGATGTCGATGCAGGGCTGGTTCACAAAGACTGGCGCGGCCCAGTTCAGGGTCAACGACCGTTCAGCCAGCGCGCACAGCGCATCCAGGCAGGCCAGGGCGCGTGCCAGCTTGCTGAGTGCGGGGATGAAGGTTTGCAGCTCGTCTTGCAGCTGCTCGTATAAAAATTTCTCCCGCGCCAAAGCCCTTTCTTGCGCCGACAGGGCTTTGTCTTCAAAGGCTTTCAGCTCGGGCGTGATGAAGCGTTCGGCGTTTTTCAGGGTCTGGCGACGCCGGTAGTCGTCGGGCACTTTGCTGGCCTGGCCTTGGGTGACTTCAATGTAAAAGCCATGCACTTTGTTGAACTGCACGCGCAGGTTGCTGATGCCGGTACGCGCTTTTTCGCGGCCTTCCAGGTCGAGCAAAAACGCATCGCAGTTGGTTTGAATGGCACGCAGCTCATCCAGGTCAGCATCGCAGCCGTGGTTGATGACGCCACCATCGCGCACCAAGGCGGCGGGCTCGTCCAGCAAAAAGCGTTTGAGCAGCGCCGCGCAGCCGTCGGGCGGCTGTAAATCGCTAAAAATACCTGCCAAAAGTGCTGGTAGGCCAATATTTAATTGGGCTGATAGCTCTGTTTTTAACAGCGTTTGAGTCAGGGCCACCAGCTCACGTGGCCGCACCTGGCGCAGCGCGATGCGGGCGGTGATGCGTTCGACATCGCTGGAGCCTTTGAGCTGGGCGCGCAGCGTTTGTTGCAAACCGTCGCGCAGGTGCGTGATGACCTCCAGTCTGGCAGCCGCCTCAGCGCGGTCCCGGCGCGGCGTTAACAGCCAGCTTTTCAAAGTGCGGCTGCCCATGCCCGTCACGCAGGTGTCCAGCAATGAAAACAGGGTGGGCGAATCTTCACCGCGCAGGGTTTGCGTCAGTTCCAGGTTGCGCCGGGTGGTCAGGGGCAGGTCAATCAGCTCGCCCGAGCGCACCACTTGCAAGGCCTGCACGTGGGGCAGCGTGCGGCCTTGGGTGTGCTCGGCATAGCCCAGCAAGGCCGCAGCGGCGGCGTGCCCCTGGTGCAACTGGTCAGCATGCCATGAGGCAAGCGACGCGACCTTGAGCTGCTCAGCCAAGCGCCGCGCGCCCAGCGCAGCATCAAACTGCCATGCGGCCCGGGCCGCAGTGGCGCAGCGCAGGCTTTTGAGCCGCGCTTCAAAAGCCGGCGTCACATCGACGTTGTAAATCAGCTCGCTGGGCGCAACGCGCGCCAGCCACGCCTCTAGCTCGTCATTGGCGCATTCGGCCAGGCTGATCTGGCCCTGGGTCACGCTCAGCCAGGCTAGGCCGCAGGTGTTGCGCGCCCCTTGGTGCACGGCCAGCAGCACGGATTCGGTTTTGTCGCCCAGCAGCTCGGTGTCCGTCAAGGTACCGGGTGTCACAACCCGCACCACCTTGCGCTCTACCGGCCCTTTACTGGTCGCGACATCGCCGACCTGCTCACAAATGGCGACTGACTCGCCCAGCTTGATCAGCTTGGCCAAATAGCCTTCCAGCGAATGAAACGGCACGCCCGCCATCTGAATCGGCTCGCCATTGGTGGCACCGCGTTTGGTCAGCGTGATGCCCAGCAGCCGCGACGCCTTCAGCGCATCATCAAAAAACACCTCGTAAAAGTCGCCCATCCGGTACAGCACCAGCGTGTCGGGGTACTCGGCCTTGATGGCCAGGTATTGGCGCATCATCGGGGTGTGAGCCGCAAGCGTCGGATCTAGCGCGGTCAAAAGAATGATTCCAGAAAAAGAAACATCGGTGTTGAGTCAGCGGCTTGTACCGGCTTTTCTAGTGCGATAAAACCATATTTTGTATAAAAAGCAACAGCGCCTGGATCGGCATCCAGATACAGACCTCTACAACCTAAAGTGCGTGCAGATTCTTTGGTCTTTACCAACGCATGCTTGAGCAGTCTGAGCCCCAAGTTTTTGCCTTTGTAAGCTTTGTCCACGCCCAACATGACCAGCCGGACGCAGGGCACCTGCCTGGGTAAGGATGATGCGAATGGCGCGAGTGCGGTGTTGTCAATGCAAGACATGACGAGCGTAAAAAAGCCGATGAATCGGTCATTGGCCGCCGGGTCGGTCAGAACGTACGCAACGCTGGTGTTTTTTTTGACCTGCTGCTTCAGGCTGGCACTGACGAACTTGTTGATGACGGCATGTTCGCAGTCAAATTTCTTTTGCTCGAAGTAGGTCGCATCTGGGTCATAAACGCCCAGCTCAAAACTCATGACGATCGCTGTGCGAAGTCAGGCAAATTCTTGAGTTTTTTCATGGCTGCTGTAGGCGCAGGCGGCTTCTTGGACAACTCTGAAAAGCGTTTTTGCCCCTCCAGACTGAGCTTGATAACGGCGTGCTTGGAGAGCACTTCACGTGCCCGTTCTGCCGCCAAACCCAATACAAACGAGGTGGAGTCCAATCCCAGCAAGGTGGCTGCCTGAGAAATCATGTCTTTGATCTCTTCGGTCGTCTTCAGCTCCATCCGGGCTTGCTTGAGTGTTGCGGTATTCACGGCGGCTCCAAAAAGTAGAGTTGTTATTGTACGGCCATTGTCCGTATTGAAAATGTCTTGCTTAAAACGGCGCGTCGGGCGCAGCAGCCTGCGCTGCCTTGATGCGGCGAGGCTTGGCTGTCAGGGTCGGCTTTGCTGCAACGAAGGCATCTTCAACCGCGTGGTCTGCTGCGGTGTCTTGATGTGCAGCTTCTGCATCCACCACAGCCCGGCCGACCGACGTTTTCTTCGGCTTGGGTGCGGCTTCAAACTTGCTGTACTTGGCCAGGGTGGTCACCATTTGGCCGTAGATGCGGGGGTTGGCGGCGACGCATTCTTTTTCGTGCAAAAACTCGGACTCGCCGGTGTAGTTGCCGACCAGGCCGCCTGCCTCAGTCACCAGCAGCGAGCCCGCCGCCACGTCCCAGGGCTGCAGGCCGCTTTCAAAAAAGCCGTCGCTAAAACCAGCAGCCACATAGGCCAAGTCAAGCGCGGCTGCACCGGGGCGGCGCACGCCAGCCGTCTGGCTGATGATCTCGCCGAGCATGCTCAGGTGTTGTTTGAGCTTGTCGCCGGGGCGGTACGGAAAGCCGGTGGATATCAGGCACTCTTGCAGGCGGGTGCGTTTGGACACGCGGATTCGGCGGTCGTTCATGTAAGCGCCGCGCCCTTTGGTGGCGCAAAAAATGTCGTTGCGGGTCGGGTCATAGACCACCGCTTGTTCGACCTTGCCATTGACGGCCAGCGCAATCGACACACAGTACACCGGAAAGCCGTGAATGAAGTTGGTGGTGCCGTCGAGTGGGTCGATGATCCACACAAAGTCAGAGCCCTGCGCACCGTGTTCGCTGCCCGATTCTTCGGCCAAGATGCCGTGCGTGGGGTAGGCGGTCAGCAAGGTTTCAATGATCACCGCTTCGGCTTTTTGGTCGATGTCGGTGACAAAGTCGTTGACTTGCTTGGTTGAGACACGAACCGATTCAACGTCAAGCGCAGCGCGGTTGATGATGGCGCCAGCGGCGCGCGCAGCCTTGATGGCCACATTGAGCATGGGGTGCAGATTTGCTGACATAGAGGTGGGAAAGAACGAGACAGGCTGTAATCCGACAATCGGGGGCAGCGACAATGGCATTTTACCTTGTGACCTTTCCGCCAACTTTTCGGTGATTGCCTTGAAAACCCGTTTTATCCTGATCAACACCAGCCATGCCGGCAATGTGGGCGCTGCGGCGCGCGCGATGAAAGTCATGGACTTTGACGACTTGGTGCTGGTGGCCCCGCGCTGGGCCAACGTGCTGCGGCGTGAAGAAACCATTCAGCGGGCCAGCGGCGCACTCGATGTTTTGACGAATGCGCGGATTGTGGACACGCTCGACGATGCCCTGGACGGCATGACCCACCTGTGCGCCACCGCCATGACGCCGCGCGACTTCGGCCCGCCCACGCGTGCGCCACGCGAGCATTTCAAGATGCTATTGAATCAGGAGCTACTCGCCCAAGAATCTATTGGGCTAGAGGCCGATTTGACTGGTGACAAGGGCTCAAAAGCGCCGCTGATCGCTGCACCACCTGACGGCGTGGCGTTTTTGTTCGGCTCCGAGCGTTTTGGCATGCAAAACGAAGATGTGTACCGCTGCAATGTGGCGTTGAGTATTCCGACGGCGCCGAACTTTGGCTCCCTCAATTTGGCTGCGGCAGTGCAGCTGATTGCGTACGACTGGCGTGAGGCACTGGGCGGGTTCAGGGTTCATCAGGTCACCCCAGAGCCCAGCCTGGCCGACGCCAAAGAAGTCGCCGGCATGCTGAAACATCTGCAAGAAGCGCTGGTAGCCATCGAATTCTTGGACCCCGCCGCCCCCAAAAAACTGATGCCTCGGCTGAACCAGCTGGTCAACCGCGCCCAGCTGAGCCCAGAAGAAATCCACATCCTGCGCGGTATTGCCAAGATGATGTTGCTGAAAAAGTCTGCTTCTGCAAGCCCTTCGCCATGACATTAGACTAGCCCTATGTTTTCACGCCTACGCTCAGACATCGCTTGCATCATGGACCGCGACCCGGCCGCCCGCACCACCTGGGAGGTGCTGACCTGCTACCCCGGCCTGCACGCGCTGGTGCTGCACCGCAGCGCGCACTGGTGCTGGAACAACGGCTTCAAATGGCTGGGGCGCTTCATCTCGCACATCGCGCGCTGGCTGACCGGCATTGAGATTCACCCCGGCGCAAAAATCGGCAATGGTGTGTTTTTTGACCATGCGATGGGCGTGGTGGTCGGCGAGACCGCCGAGATTGGTGACGGCTGCACGATTTACCAAGGCGTGACACTGGGCGGGACTTCGCTTTACAAGGGTGCCAAACGTCACCCGACGCTGGGTAAAAATGTGGTGGTCAGCGCCGGAGCCAAAGTGCTGGGCGGCTTTTTGGTGGGTGATGGGGCCAAGATTGGCAGCAACGCGGTGGTCATCAAGCCGGTGCCGGCAGGGGCGACGGCAGTCGGTATTCCGGCGCGCATCATCCCGGCCAAAAGCGACACCGACAAAGGCGACGCTGACAAAGGTGTTTCGGCTGACGTCGCCACGACCACGTTTTCAGCCTATGGCATCACACTGGAAGATGACCCGGTCTCGCTGGCGATGAAGGGGCTGATCGATAGCGCGTCCACCCAGGAGCAGCAAATTGCGCTGCTCTGGCAGGCGATTGAAAAACTGTCGTCAAACGGCACTGGCAAAGACTGTGTGCCGGTTGAGGCCGCGCTGGAATGCACGTTTGAAGCCGACAAGCTGACCCAGTTGATGGGCAAGTAAGTTTGTCAACCAAGGCCTGAGTTTTCAGGCCTTCGCTTTCAGTGCACGTTCCACAACATCAGCCGCCGCCAGGCATGTCTTGTCAGCACGCGGTGCGCCAATAATTTGCAGGCCCATTGGGTTGCCCGTCACGCCCACCGCACCGGCGACATTCACGCACGGCAGGCCCAGCAGTGTCCAGGCCCGGTTGAAGGTGGATGTGCCCGTGCTGGCGTAGCCCAGCGGTGCTTCGTCGGGTGCGCTGGGGGTCATCAGCACGTCGAATTGGCTGAACCAGTCTGCGCAGGCTGTGCGGCCTGCATGGGCCGTTTGCTGTGCTGCCTCGTAAGCCGGTGCGCTGATGCTGCGCGCCGCCATCAGGTAGTCGCGCAGAACCGTTGACAAGGCCTGCGGATGCGCGTCAATGTCGTGCGCCATGCTGCGCCAGACTTCAAAGCTCTGAATCACGTCTTGTGCGTCAAACACGTCTTTCATCCAGGCGGGCAGGGTGATGGCTATCACGTCTGCACCCTGGCGGCGCAGGGCTGCCACACCGGTGTCGATGGCCAACTGCGCGCTCGGTGATACCGGCCCCCAGGGGTAGGCAGACGGCACGCCAACACGCCACGATTTTTCAGGTGTGTCGTCCAGCTGCAGCGCAAAACCACTGAGGGCATCGGCAAACCAGGCGACCTCACGCACGCTCGCGGCAAACAGGCCCACGGTGTCCAGCGACCACGAAAAGCATTTGATACCCGGCGTGGGCAGCAGGCCAAAGCTGGGCTTAAAACCCGTCACGCCGCAATACGATGCAGGCCGAACCACCGAGCCACCGGTTTGGGTGCCAACAGCAAACGGCACCAGGCCCGCCGCCACCGCCGCCGCAGAACCCGCCGACGAGCCGCCCGGCGTGCGGCCTGGTGCGTTCGGGTTCAGCGTTTGGGTGGGGTTTAAAAATGCAAATTCGGTGGTGCTGGTTTTGCCAATCACCAGCCCGCCCGCCCGGCGTATCGCCCCGACGATGGCGGCATCGACTCGGGGCGTTTGCTCAGCCTGGCTGCCGCCTGAATACAGCGACGACCCGTAGCGGGTTGGCAAGTCAGCGGTGTCAAAAATATCTTTCAGGCCAACCGGCAGCCCTTGCAGCGGGCCCATGCCGCTGGCCTGCAATTGCGTGAGCTGATGCCGTGCAGTCGGCAAATCCAGCAGCGCTGTAAATGCGCCCAAAGCGGTATCTTCAGACTCAATGCGCGCCAGCGTGGCAGCCAAAAAGTCTGCGGCGACCAGCGAGCCGTTGGCCAATTGGGCCGCTTGGTGAATGGCTGACATCATGCGCCCGCCCGTGATGCAGAGGCCTTGTCCAGCTCAGCTTGCGCCCAGTTGCCAGGCAACCCAAGATTCGATGTGGAAGGCGCTATTAAAAAAGTAGCTGCTTGCATAAATATCATTTGGCTCAACGTCTCTTTTAACGGTTTTCTGGCATTTTCACACTCGTTTTCAGCTCGTCGGCCGGTTAGCCGGCCAGTGCCGCTTTGACGGCGCTGGAGACTTGCCCCATGTCTGCCTTGCCGGCCAGTTTGGCCTTGGCCGCACCCATGACTTTACCCATGTCGCCGGGGCCGCTGGCGTTCAGTTCGGCCACGATGGCTTTGACCGCCGCCAGCACCTCGTCAGCGCTCATGCGCGCAGGCAGGTAGCCGGTCAGCACGGTGATCTCCTGCGCTTCCTTGTCGGCCATGTCTTGGCGATCTGCTTTGGTGAAGGCTTCAATGCTGTCTTTGCGCTGCTTGATCATTTTGTCGATGATGGCAATCACTTGGGTATCGTCGAGCACCACGCGCTCATCGACTTCTTTTTGCTTGCAGGCCGACAGCAGCAGGCGAATGGTGCCCAGCCGCTCACTGTCTTTGGCGCGCATGGCGGTTTTCATGTCTTCGGTGATCTGGTCTTTGAGCGTCATCTTTTTACCCTGAAGGTTGTCCTGAATGAAAAAGGCCCGCAGATTTGAATCTTGCGGGCCTTGACGGTGCTGTTGCTGTACGGCTTAGTACAGCTTTTTGGGCAACTGCATGGCGCGGATGCGTTTGTAGTTGCGCTTGACGGCGGCCGCTTTTTTGCGCTTGCGCTCAGCCGTTGGCTTTTCATAAAACTCGCGTGCACGCAAGTCGGTCAGCAGGGCGAGTTTTTCAATCGTCCGCTTGAAGCGGCGCAGGGCTACGTCGAAGGGCTCGTTATCTTTTACGCGAATAGTCGTCATTGTTCAAAAGGTCCAAAAGTTTGCATCTTTAAAGCCGGTGATTTGATCAGAATCTGGCCAGATGCGGGTTTGCTAGCAAAGCCTGCGAGTATAGCAGTCTAGTTGCGTCATGGCTGTTTTAATTGGTAGGAAAGCGCATTTGAGAGAACGTTTGGTCAATTTATAGCGCCTGCCAATGTGGTCATCAGCTTGAAGATCGGTGAACTGTCTTAGCAGCGAGCGGTGTGCCTGAGCGCTCTGCTACGTGTCCCCCGCGCTTCGCGCTCCTCCTTGACCTCCGCAGAACGCTCAGGCAAACCGCTCTTCGTGTAATTTCCAAGCTGGCGCAAATACCATGGCTAGCAACGGGCATGGTGTGTCTGCCGCAGCGTGGACTTGGGGTTTTGCCAAATCAAGGAGGAGCCCCAAAGGGGCGGGGGACATTCGCGGAGGTAGGCACGTCGTGGCCGCTGCGGGTTTAGGCGAATACGCCATGCCGGTTGCGGGTTCGTAAAAGCGAATGCCCGTAATCAATCAGGTGGAAACCGCAGTTGAGAGAACGCTCGCCCAGCCTGAATCGCCTGCCTTTCAATAGCGCTGGCGCTCGCAATCCAGCCTTTTTGCTCCAAAAACATCAAAAAAGCCCGTGTGCTGATTTTTTGGCAAGGCTCCGGCAAGAAAAAACTGGCCTTGGCAATGCGGTGGTCTTCAAATAAAAACACAGCAGTCTGCGGTGGCTGCTGCAATGCAAATTGGTTGATAGTTTCCTGCACCGCCAGTTCGCCCAAGTTGGCTTTTCGCTGTGGCGACACGCCGGGTTGCGTCATTTCCTGCCGATACTGCGCACAGGTTTGCGTTGCCAAAACAGTCAATTGATGGCGATTGACCCATTTGGCCAGCTTGTCGCTGGTTGGTGTCTGATGACGGGTGACTTCATGGTGCACCATGTCTACCAGCGCCACGCGCCAACCGGGCTTGAACAAAACATCCAGTGCATCGGCATAAGCCAGTGTGATCAGCGGGCCAGCATCCGGCAGTAAGACGACCTCAGTTGCTGATGGCATCAGGCTACGTTGGGCAGCGCGCCAAGTTTTTCCACCATGCCCTGTGTCACCGCATCAGGCAAACGAGGCATCGGCAAACGAGCTTGCGCCATCAGCAAAAAGAGGTCTTCCGTCTGTTCAATGCCTAGCTTTCCCAGCGTCGTCACTTCATCAGCGTTGCCCAATGAAAAATCAAGCAAGCTTTTGTAGTTCTGGTTGCCAGACTTTTCAGCCGCGTCAAAAGTTTCAACCAGGTAGCGCAGCTCGGCATTGAACAACGCGTTGATCGACGTGTCGTTTTTGGCGGCAATGACTTTGGCGCGCTTGAGCAGCGTTTTATTGACTGAGCCTGTGAAGTTGATATTGGCGTTAGCAGCTTGCATGTGTTGCTTTCTGGTGCGTTTCTTCAAGTTTACACATAATTATGTGTACATGATTGATTTTGTAAAACTCAAGCCAACGCTCTTTGCCCCGGCCATTTCTGCAATAAAGTCAGAATTTGAACGTCAAACGTTCCGCCACTTGCATATCGTGCTTGCCATCGCAATAAATGTCCAACAACGCGTTATGAGTATTTTTTCCGCCAGGGCCAACATCAACGTGACGCGTCAGTCATGTCATTTATCGGGTTGGTGTGACTGTAGGAACAATCCCACAAGATGGCTTAGTAGCCGTCATTGACACGTTCAGCAATATAAATACCTATCAAACAGGCTTTTAGCTCTTTGAATAAGTGCGTCAATAGTCACCAAACATATCGACATAGGTGCTTGCCTTAGGCCGTCGTCTGCACGACCAGCGCATTGCCACAAGCAAACCCGCTAGCCCAAGCCCACTGAAAGTTATACCCGCCCAGCCAGCCGGTCACGTCCACCACTTCGCCAATGAAGTAAAGCCCCGGTTGTTTGGATTCCATGGTTTGGGACGACAAAACCCGCGTGTCAACGCCGCCAGCGGTGACTTCGGCCTTTTTGTAGCCTTCGCTGCCGTTGGGCAAGATTTGCCAGTCGGCCAGGCGTTCTGCCAATCCGGTCAGCGCTTTGTCAGTGGCGTCGCAGATGGGGCGCTGCAGCGCCGCGTCTGTGCTGGCCCAGGCATCAGCCAGGCGGCTGGGCACCACGCTGGCGAGTTCGTTGGCGATGAGTTTTTTGGAGCTGGCCTTGCCTCTCAAGAGGGTTTGAGCCAGGTCCTGACCGGGGGCCAAATTCACCCGCAGGCTTTGGCCTTCACGCCAAAAGCTGGATATTTGCAGCACCGCCGGGCCACTCAGGCCTTTGTGGGTAAAAAGCAGGTCTTCCGCAAATACCGTCGCTTTTTTGCGCTGTTTTGGGGTGGCATCCGCAGCGCCCGTTTCAATTTGCACCGGCAAGGCCAAACCGGCCAGTTGCGCAAAAGGCTGCCACGCCTCACCGTCAAAGGTCAGTGGTACCAACGCGGGCCGGGGCTCGACCAGCGCCAAGCCAAACTGCTGGGCGATGCGGTAGCCAAAATCAGTTGCGCCAATCTTGGGAATCGACAAACCGCCGGTGGCAATGACCAGTTGCGGCGTCTCGATCAGCCCCCGATCGGTATCAATTTGATAGCTTCCCGCCCTTGAATTGATGGTACTAGAGGCATTTTCAGCATCTGAAAACAGCACTTTTTTGACGCTGCAAGGCTGCCAGCGCTCAACGTTTCCGGCTGCGCACTCGGCTAACAGCAGGTTGATGATGTCTTCGGCTGAATGGTCGCAAAACAGCTGGCCTTTGTGCTTTTCATGAAACGGTACGCCGTGTTTTTGCAGCAGGGCGATGAAGTCTTGCGGTGTGTAACCGGCCAGGGCCGAGCGGCAAAAGTGCGGGTTCTCGCTTAAAAAGTTGGCGGGCGTGACCTCGCGGTTGGTAAAGTTGCAGCGCCCACCGCCTGAGATGCGGATTTTTTCGGCCACTTTCTCGCTGTGGTCAATCACCAGCACCTTGAGCCCGCGCTGGCCCGCAATGGCGGCGCAAAACAGGCCCGCAGCACCAGCACCCACGATGACCGCATCAAATTTATGTGTCAAATAAGCCTCTAGACCAAGTAATATAAGCGCATACAGCTATTTAATAAATAGCAAACACAGCGCCGCTTAGAAGCTATTTTAGATGTCGCAAGCGGCGCTGTTGTAAGCTCAAACCATGACCACCGACCTGAGTCCTGCCGACATCTCCCGCATCATCGAAATGGCGTGGGAAGACCGCACCACGTTTGAAGCGATTGAGCTGCAGTTCGGGTTGAATGAATCGGCTGTGGTGGCGCTGATGCGCCGCGAGATGAAGGCGTCGTCATTTCGGATGTGGCGCAAGCGCATGGCGGGGCGGGTGACCAAGCACGCGGCGCTGCGGCCTGCCGAGATGAACGATGGCGGGCCGCATATTGCCCGCCACAGAATTCCGCAAAGGTAGGCGCTTTAAGCCTGCTTATTTAGGCCTGCTTTTGCTGATGGGCCGCGTCCCTGGCCACAGCAGCCACGCCCTGCAGCACATCACCGACCACAATCACGCTGGGGCTTTGCAGGCCTTCACGCTCAATGGTGGCGCGCAGGTTTGCCAGGGTGGCCACGGCGTGGCGCTGGGTGGGTAAGCTGGCGTTTTGAATGATGGCAACCGGCGTGTTGGCTGCCAAACCAAGTAACAGCTCATTTTGAATCTGCTGTGAGCCCGCGACACCCATGTAAATGACCAGCGTCAGCTTGGCCTGCGCCGCTGTGGCGGCCAGCAGCGCCCAGTCGGTGCCGGCATCGCCCGGTTTGGCGTGGCCGGTCACAAACACCACGCCGTGGGCGTGGTCACGGTGGGTGAGCGGTACGTTCAATGATGTCAGCGCCGCCAGGCCAGACGTGATGCCGTTGATGACGGTGACGCCAATGCCTGCAGCGCGCAGGGCGTCCATTTCTTCTCCGCCCCGGCCAAAAATAAACGGGTCACCGCCTTTGAGCCGCACCACGTTGTCGCCTTCTTTGACGGCCATGACCATCATCTTTTCAATGAAAGCCTGCGGGGTGGACTTGCAGCCGCCGCGCTTGCCAACGTACACAATGCGCGCGCTGGGCTGGGCAAAAGCCACGATGTCGGGGTTGACCAGGTCGTCAACAAACAGAACGCTTGCTGCCTGAATGGCTTTGAGCGCTTTGAGCGTGAGCAATTCTGGGTCGCCTGGACCAGCACCGACCAGCGTGCAGCGTCCGTTCGCGACCCATGTGCCCTGAGTGGGAATATCGTTTTTCATAGTTGTTGAACCAGATGCAAGATGTGTTCCACCTGCATGGCAATCGACGCAGGCACGGCTTGCTGTCCGACAAGTACCGATTGAATATAGGCCGCCGTGCTGACGGCATCGGTGGTGTTGGGCAGGTCGGGCAGGGTGCTGAGCGTGCCGGCTTGCGCCTCTTGCAGCAGTTGCCGCTGGCCCTTGATGAAGGCGTCCATTTGCGGCATGCGCCGCGCGTCGGCCACCACCTCGCCCTCGGTGCCGCGCAGCAGCATGGCGCTGGTCTGGGTCAGTTCCAGCGTTTGCGCCATCGACACGGCGTATTCAGGGTGCGTGTAGCTGCTGACGATCAGCGCTTTGCCGATGCAGGGGTTCATCAGTTTGACCAGGCTGTGCGCCGGGTTGCGCAGGCCGACGACACGGCGCACGTCCAGCAGGCGCTTGAGAGTTGGGCACAGAACCTCTGTGGGGACGTACGCTACCTCACCTGGCGCTATAGCTTTAGGAGCTGATTGAGCACCTATTTCAAGGGCCAGAAGCACTTCTGATACAAAAACACGGCTGTCTTCAGTGGGCGTGCCGTGAATCAGCACCGCCAGGCCCTCGCGCGCCAGCAACAAGGCCAGCAGCGGCGTGAGCAGCGGCAGTTTGCGTGCGCCGTTGTAGCTGGGCAGCACCACGACAGGTGCAGCGCCATCGGGAATCAGCGTCATGCGGCTGCGCACCGCATCGAGAAAACCCGCCATCTCGTCAGGCGTCTCGCCTTTGATGCGCATCGCCAGGCAAAACGCGCCGACTTCCAGGTCTGTGACCGTGCCGTCCAGCACCTGCCCCAGCAGGTCGGTGGCTTGCTCGCGCGTCAGGGGTCGCGCACCGTCTTTGCCGCGACCAATTTCCTTGATGTAGTGACTGATTCCCATGGCTGTATTGTCCGCCAACGCAGACGGTGACATCACGTCTCAGATCACGCCTCAGGTCATGACTCAGCAAGAGGCGTGATGGGAATCACCGTGCGCGAGATCGCCGCTGGGGTTGAGCGCACCAGGCGTTTGAGCTCGGGCACACAGCTGCCGCAAGCGGTGCCGCATTGCAGGTCGCTTTGCAGCGATGCCAAGCGTTCTGCTGGCGTGCCTTGTGCGGTGCCCAAGTGCGCATGAATCGCCGCATCGGTCACATTCATGCAGCTGCAGACCAGCTTGCCGCGCGCCTGAACAGCCACCGGCGCTTTGGCGCCTGGCGACAGCAGCAGGCGGCCGTAGGTTTGCGCGGGCAGTTCGCCTTCAAGCACGGTTTTGATCCAGGCCTCGGCGCTGGTGTCGCCGGCCAGTAAAAAGCCTGTGAGTTCTGCTTGTTCACCGACGGGTGTCAGCCTGGCGGCGCGCCACTGGCCGCGTTTTTTGTCGGCGTAGCGTAGCGTTTCAGGACTTGCCAGACCGAGAATTTCTTCCATCTGCATCAGCAATTCATCCGGCGGCACGACATGCGCTGCGGCTCTGAAAAAGACGCCCTCACGCGCAACGTTGAAGCCCCCCAAGGGCGTGTTGTTGGCAAATGGCACGCAACTGGCGAAAGGAAAGGCCTTCATCAGCGGCTTGAGGGCATGGCGCGCTGCCAGCGACTCACCCTCCGGTAGCCAGGCCATGGCCAGCAGGCTCCAGGGCAGTTCGGCTTTCAAAATTTTGACCGCCGCATGTTTCAGCTCAGGCTGCTTGGACGTGGGGCAGTAGGCCGAGGTGGTGATGGCGTTCACGCCTGCCAAGGGCTCGCCAACTCTCGACAGGCCGCTTAAATACTCACTGCCCCAGTGCATCGCGATGAAGGCTTGGCTGGCGGCGACTTCGCTGGATGCTTGCAGCGGCACCACAATCGAGCCGCGCTTGGACGTGACGTGGACCAAGTCACCGTCTTTGAGCAATCTGCGCGCCATGTCGTTGGCGTTCATTTGTACGCAGGGCTCTGCCACGTGGCCAAACAATCTGCCCAGCGTGCCGGTGCGGCTCATGCCGTGCCACTGGTCACGCAGGCGGCCGGTGGTCAATGAAAACGGGTAACGCGATTCACGGGGTTCGGCCACGGGCTTGTAGACGGTGTTGGCAAATTTGGCTTTGCTGTCTGGCGTGGGGAAGATGCCGTCTTCATACAGGCGGGCTTTGCCAACCGTCTCGCCCGTTTTAAGCGGCCACTGCTGCGGCGCCGCGTCCAGCATGGCGTAGCTCATGCCGGTGATGTCCAGGTCACGGCCACGGGTGGATTCGCGGTGCTCGTTCCAGATGGCTTCAACGCCTGCCGCTTCGTTGCTCAAGGAGTAAGGGAAAAGGCTGGGGCGTGTGGGCAGCAAGCGCTCCAGGCGCTGCGCAAAATCAACCGCAATCGACCAGTCATGCCGCGTCTGGCCCGGTGCAGGTACCGCCGCGCGCACCCGTGAAATGCGGCGTTCGCTGTTCGTGACCGTGCCCGTTTTTTCGCCCCAGGTGGTGGCGGGCAGCAGCAGGTCGGCATAGTCGCAAGTCGCTGCGGTCGCAAATGCCTCTTGCACAATCACCAGCTCGGCGCGCTCCAGCGCACGGCGCACGGTGGTCTGGTCGGGCATCGACTGGGCCGGGTTGGTGCAGGCTATCCACAGCGCTTTGATCTCGCCGTCGGCCGCTGCCTGAAACATCTCGACCGCCGTTTTTCCGGGTTTGCTGGGCACATCACGCCCGACACGGTCCAGGCCCCACAGCTTGGCGACTTCAGCCCGGTGCTCAGGGTTGGCCATGTCGCGGTGCGCGCTGATCAAATTGGCCAGACCACCGACCTCGCGCCCGCCCATGGCGTTGGGCTGACCGGTCAGTGAGAACGGGCCTGCGCCCGGCTTGCCGATGTGGTGTGTTGCCAAATGCAGGTTGATCAGCGCTGCATTTTTGTCCGTGCCGCTGCTCGACTGGTTCAAACCCTGGCAGTACAGGCTCAATGTGGCAGCCGAGGTTGCAAACATCTTGGCAGCGGTGAACAGGTCTTCTTTTTTGATGCCGCAAGTCTCGGCCACGATATCTGGCGTGTAGTCGCGCACCGTGGTTTTGAGCGCATCAAAACCTGTCGTGTGTGCGGCGATATAAGCGTTGTCAGTCCAACCTTCCCACAGCATGATGTGCAGCATGCCGTTGAACAGACTCACGTCGGTGCCGGGCTGGATCGGCAGGTACAAGTCGGCGATCTCGGCCGTGTCGGTGCGGCGCGGGTCGCAGAAGATGATGTTCATCTGCGGGTTGTTTTGCTTGGCGTCTTCAATGCGGCGAAACAAAATCGGGTGCGCGTAAGCGGTGTTGCTACCCACAATAAAAATACACTGCGCATGGTTCACGTCGTCGTAGCAGTTGGGCGGCGCATCCGCCCCCAGCGTTTGCTTGTAGCCGGCCACCGCGCTGCTCATGCACAGGCGCGAGTTGGTATCAACGTTGTTGGTGCCAATCAAACCTTTGGCCAGTTTGTTAAAGACGTAATAGTCTTCGGTCAGCAACTGGCCCGAGATGTAGAACCCCACCGCATCGGGGCCGTGCTGTTTGATGATTTGCGCAAATGACTCAGCGGCAAAACCCAAGGCGTTGTCCCAACTGACCGGCGTGGCCTCTTCATGCGGATTCTCATGCCGATGTTCACGGCGCATCGGCTGCAGCAAGCGGGTTTGGCGGGTAACAGCAGCGCTGGCTGTGAGCGCCAGGGTTGAGCCCTTGGTACACAAGCGGCCAAAGTTAGCCGGGTGATCGGGGTCGCCTCTTACTCCAGTGATCTGGTCACCAATGGATTCAATCACCACACCGCAACCTACCCCACAGTAGGGGCAGGTGGATTTTGTTTCACGCATTGGCAATTTCTTTAGCCACCGGGCCAGCTGTGGGGCGAACCAAATCAAGCCCCAGCGTTGCCAGCTCGCCCACATTCAGATGCACCGCACCGCCTTCCACCTTCACCGCAAACTTCGGTGTGCAGCCTTCGTCAGGTGCCTTGGCGCAACCGCCGTTCAGGTCAATCGTCCAGTTGTGCAGCGGGCAGGCCACGCTTTCACCAAACACAATGCCCTGGCTTAGCGGGCCGCCTTTGTGCGGGCAGCGGTCCAGCAGGGCAAACACGCCATCGACATCGTTGCGAAACACGGCCACATCCATGCCGCGCTGGCGAGACACGCGGCGTGAGCCGAGCACCGGAATGTCGGTGATCAGGCAGATTTTTTTCCATTCAGTCATTTTTATTCCTCCATTTTTTGTATCACCCCGGACTTGATCCTGGTCTCATCGATTGGGGATCAAGTCGGTCATGACAAGGCGCCATCAGACCGAAATCGCATCAAACTGCCGGGTATCAACCGCCGCCTTCTGCATTTCAAACCATGGGTCTGGCTCGCCGTCGAGCGCAAATTGCAACTGCGCCCACAGCGCCTTGCGGCCTTCGTGGTCTTCCAGGATTTTCTTCTTGACGTGTTCCAGGCCGACGCGGCTGACGTAGTGCACCGTGCGCTCCAGGTACCAGCCTTCTTGCCGGTACAGCTCGCAAAACGCGCCGGTGTATTCCAGCACTTCTTCGGCGGTTTTGACCTTGACCAGAAAGTGCGCGACCTCGGTTTTGATGCCGCCGTTGCCAGCGATGTACATCTCCCAGCCTGAATCCACCCCAATCACGCCCACGTCCTTGATGCCTGACTCCGCGCAGTTGCGCGGGCAGCCGCTGACGGCAAATTTGACCTTGTGTGGTGCGTACATGCGCCACATCGCGCGCTCCAGGTCTTTGCCCATTTGGGTGGAGTCTTGCGTGCCCATGCGGCACCATTCGCTGCCGACGCAGGTTTTGACGGTGCGCAGCGCCTTGGCATAGGCGTGACCAGATGGCATGCCGATGTCTTTCCAAACGTTCACTAGGTCTTCTTTCTTCACACCCAGCAAGTCGATGCGCTGGCCACCGGTGACCTTGACGGTCGGGATCTTGTATTTGTCAACCGCGTCGGCAATGCGGCGCAGCTCGCTGGCGGTGGTTTCACCGCCCCACATGCGCGGGATGACGCTGTAGGTGCCGTCTTTTTGAATGTTGGCGTGGCTGCGCTCGTTGATGTAGCGGCTTTGCGGGTCGTCTTTGGCCTCTTTGGGCCAGGTGCTGATAAGGTAGTAGTTCAACGCCGGGCGGCAGCTGGCGCAACCGTTCGGCGTCTTCCAGTCCATCGAGGTCTGCACCTCTTTGATGGTCAGCAGCTTGTTAGCGCGAATCGCATCGCGCACCGCCTGATGCCCGTGGTCGGTGCAACTGCACATGGCTTTGAGCTTGGGTGTGGCCGAATAGTCGCCACCGGCCGTAAACATCAAAATCTGCTCCACCAGCCCAGTGCATGAGCCGCATGACGCACTGGCCTTGGTGTGCTTGCGCACTTCGTCAAGTGTGAACAAGCCTTTTTCTTTGATAGCTTTGCAGATCGTGCCCTTGTTCACGCCGTTGCAGCCGCAAACCTCCGCGCTGTCAGGCATGCTGGCCGCTTTGGTGTGGCCTTCGTGGCCGGTGTCGCCAATGCTGGACTCGCCAAACATCAGCCTGTCGCGAATGTCTGCCACGCTGCGGCCGTCACGCAGCAGCTTGAAGTAATAGCTGCCATCAACAGTGTCGCCATACAGGCAGGCGCCGACCAGCTTGTCGTCTTTGATGACCAGTTTTTTGTAGACGCCGCCAAACGGGTCGGACATGATGATTTCTTCAGAGCCCTCGCCGCCCATGAAGTTGCCCGCGCTGAACAGGTCAATGCCGGTGACCTTGAGTTTGGTCGATGTCAATGAACCGGTGTAGCGGCCAATGCCAAACTGCGCCAGGTGGTTGGCGGCGACCTTGGCCTGTTCAAACAGCGGCGCCACCAGGCCGTAGGCAATACCTCGGTGCGCAGCGCATTCTCCCACGCTGTAAATGCGTGCGTCGGTGGTGGTTTGCATCGTGTCGTTGACCACAATGCCTTTGTTGCAGTGAATGCGCATCGCCTCAGCCAGGGCCGTGTTGGGGCGAATGCCGACCGCCATCACGACCAAATCGGTGGCCAGCTCGGTGCCGTCTTTGAATTTGATGGCGGTGACCCGACCGCTCTTGCCGTCATGTTCGGCCCCTACCAGCTCTTGCGTTTGCGCACCCATCAAGAACTTCAAACCACGCTTTTCAAGCGACTTTTGCAGCAGCTGGCCCGCCACGCTGTCAAGCTGGCGCTCCATCAGCGTGGGCATGACGTGCACGACGGATACGTCCATGCCGCGCAGCATCAGTCCGTTAGCCGCCTCCAGGCCCAGCAGGCCGCCGCCAATCACCACGGCTTTTTTGTACTTACTAGACGCGTCAATCATCGCGTTGGTGTCGGCAATGTCGCGGTAAGCCATCACGCCGTCCAGGTCTTTGCCGGGGATGGGCAAGATAAAGGGGTTGGAGCCGGTGCACAGCAGCAGGCGGTCGTATTCAACCTCCATCAAGCCGCCCTTGCCATCGTCCGCTTTCACGATGCGTTTGATGCGGTCCACCTCGACCACCTTTTTGCCCGCATGCAGTGTGATGTGGTTGTCTTTGTACCAGTCCCAGCTGTTTAACACGATCTCGTCCAGCGTTTGCTCGCCTGCCAGCACCGGGCTGAGCAAAATGCGGTTGTAGTTGGGGTGCGGCTCCGCGCCAAAAACGGTGATGTCGTACAGGTCAGGCGCAACTTTGAGCAGCTCTTCAATCGTGCGCACCCCCGCCATGCCGTTGCCGACCATCACCAGTTTTGATTTTTTCATCGCTTTTCTCCAGTGTTCCAATGTGTTGCGGGCTTCAAAACAAGGGTTTTAAACAGACACCGTGGTGTTGACCAAGGCGCAAGCACCGCAAACCTGGTTGCTGGTACTTGTGGTGCACACGTCGTTGCATGCGTGATGCCGCAATGCAAGACTGCGGTTGGGCGCTCCGTTACGCCCGTTGTGATTACGCAAAACCTGTGCCAAGCTGCGCACGCGCCGTGCCTCGAAAAGGGCTTTGTCGCCCGGCCTGTGATTTCTGTCGGAGCGTGTGTGGCCATGCGGCAGGGCAGGGCGAAGCCGAATTTGCCAGCGCTACCACGGCTGGCAAGCACTGCCAAGTCGCTGCACCAAAAACGGGCATCCCAGGAAACGCAAGGCGCCAACCACGCATGCAAGCCCAACGGGTCAGCCAAATGCGGCGCATGCGACGGGACTATAACGAGGCGCGTCCTCACAGTGCGCTAGACTGGCGCACACCGCACGAATTTGGATTGCATGCTGGTCTGCAAAGTAATCCGGTAGCCGGAAAATCTAACTTATGAGCGGTACTGATTCTGGGCCAGGGTCAGCACAGTAGTCGGTGAACCAAACCGTCTGGTCAAGCAACATGCAAAATAACTTCGGCTCGCGCCGATTTAAAAATGTCAGATAAAAAAGATGATGTGACGCGTGAGGAATTGCATTTTCGGCGCATCGACATGCGCGGATGGCGGCGCTCTGACGGATTGTTTGAGGTCGAGGGCCAAGTCGTTGATCGAAAGCCACATGCGTTCAAGTCGCCGAGCGGGCCCAAAGTGACTCCGGCGAATGAGCCGATCCACGACATGGGCGTCAAATTAATATTCGACGAAAACATGCTGGTACACGACGTTGTTGCATTCACGACTTCAGCTCCCTATGCTGACTGTTTTGCAGCTGGCAACACGCTTCAAAAAATTAAGGGCTTGTACATTTCAGGCGGCTGGAGCCGTGAAGTCAGAGAGCGCTTGGGCGGGGCCCAGAGTTGTACCCACCTGATGCAACTTTTAATCCCTTTGGGTACCACCGCTTTCCAGTCACTCAGTATGGTGCGCATCGATCGTCCTGACGCGCTGAAAGCTGATGGCCGGCCGGTTAAGGTGGACAGTTGTTATGCCTATGCCGCTGAGCGAGGGGTGGTGATGCACCGGTGGCCGGCGTTCTATACGGGGTCGACGGAGATGAAGGCGGTAAAGGGTCAGGTCACAACATCTGGAAAGCCACTTTAGAGGTGGTTAGCGTCGGCGTAACTGTGTGCCTTTAAAGCCGGCTTCTATTACAGTTTTCTCCCATTTACGCGTTTCTTCCTTAACAAAATTTGAGAACTCGGCAGGCGACTGGGGAATCCGGGTTGCCTCAGGGGAAAATCGGGGAAAAATCGGGGTCGGATTCCAATTAATCTGGAAACCCCGGTGCTCCAGCGTTTGACCGGCTTGACGCGTTCTCAAGCGTTTTATGAGGCCATCATTCAGGGCTTTTGGCGAATGCGCGCGCGGACTGCGCTTGAAGTATCAGTAAGCCAATCGGTCAAACGGCGATTGAATACTGAAGCGGTTTTTCGGGACTTGGGCTATAGTCAAAACGTCACAAGACGCCAGATGCAGTGGAATTCGTAGACTACGTATCTAAATAAGAAAAATACAGCGGTTTTTTTGAACTTGATATTATGATAAATAATATTTAAAGAAGAAAAATAAGGGTTGAGGTAATTTCGGCCTGATCCTAAATTCATAAAATTTTTGATTAAAAATTCAACGATGAAAAAAATTATTTTTTTGATGATAATTTTAACGAATATGGCTTATGCACAAAATAAGACGTATGACGACAGTCCAACAAAAATGCATAGTTTAAAAAATTTAAAGGACAACATGCTAGTCGTTAGCATTAAATACTCAAAAAATGTTCAAACTGCGTGTGATGTAGAAAGTCGTAAAATTGGGAACAAAGGGTTTAATTATAAGCTTCAGGCTTGTGCATTTTGGACTAAAGATACATGCACAATAATTCTTCCGAAAACAGCCAATTTACATACTATTGGGCATGAATTTCTTCACTGCCTAAAAGGCGATTGGCATCCACAATAGATTAATATCTTGTGATTTTCATTGAAAATTACGACCTCAAGTTTAAGAACAAATGCACAAACTGCACAGGCGCTTGCTCGGTGCTGCGATGAGGATGAACGCGGATGGGGGTGGGAGGTCAGTTTCAACAAACTCAGGGCCACTGTGGCTGTGGACGGGTTGGTTTGAGGTCGTGTTGACAAATCTTGCACAATCAAAATATACAGTTCTAAAAAATAAAATTTTTGGGCCTTAGGAATTTTAAAATCAAGGAGATTTATATGCGGATTTTAGGTAACATCATGTGGTTTTTTCTCGGTGGCTGGTTGTTGTTTCTTGTCTATTCTCTTGCGGCAATTATTTTCTTCCCGGTTTTTTTTCCATTATTTCGAGTCGCCAGGTACGCACTCTGGCCATTTGGGAGAGCTGTCGTTACGCAGAGTCAGTTGAAAAAATATCGTGCCATCAAGGGCTTACAAGCAAATGATGGTGAGATTTTAAATGCACTTGGTGGCATTCTGAACATCGTCTGGATGCTTACTTTTGGATGGTTATTGGCTTTAATGCACATCATTGCTGCCTTTTTCAACTTATGTATGTTCTTCCTTATTTTTACAATTCCAAATATTGGTGGAAATTGGAAAATGATCCGAATCGCCTTTATGCCTTTTAATAAAGTGATCGTGCCCCAAGAACTTGCAGAAGAGATTGATGTGGTGATTTCTAAGGCAAATTTAAATCTATAATTTCGGTAGAATTTAAATATTTTTGAGGAATTTTTCTGCGCCAGACGAGTCGGGATCCGGTTAACAGGGTCAAAGGAAAAATCGGGGTCCAAGGAACCTCATCACAGCCTCGTCACCACAGTCGGCGTCTTTTCGCCAGCGGCAAGCTCACGCGCAGCACGTTTGACAAGTTCAGCATCCAGTGTGGTGAAGTCGTCGCAGCCCTGGCTTAAGGCCAGGTGAAGCGCTTCTGCAAAGTCCCATCCCTGCGCGGCCCTGCTGGCGGCTGACAGCACGGCCTTCCGTTCACCAACCACCACGTTGCCCAAGGCGGTTTTTTTGGCCGGGGCAGGCGTGATTTGCGCGCTCATGGTCGATCCATCAAAAGTTTTACCCGGTGGGTATTTCGCTCTTTTCTGCCGAGGACCTGTTTCCCGCCTGAGACAATCGCCGCATGTTTGAAGAAAATCCTGTCCTTTCGCCTGCCCTTGCGCAGTCGCCCCCAACCGCGCAAGACTATCCGCCCGATCTGCTCACCATTGAGTCGCTTGACATCGAGGCTCAGGGCATTGCCCACCGGGCCGATGGCAAGGTGGTTTTTATTGAGGGCGCTTTGCCGTACGAGGTGGTCACCGCCAATGTGTACCGTAAAAAGGCGGCGTTTGAAAAAGCGATGGTGATGGCGATTCACCGGGAATCGTCCCAGCGCGTGGTGCCTGGCTGCCCCCACTTTGGCATGCACACCGGTGCCTGCGGCGGCTGCAAGATGCAGCACCTGCATGTGGGCGCGCAGGTGGCTGTCAAGCAGCGGGTGCTGGAAGACAACTTGCAGCACATCGGCAAGCTCAAAGCCGACAACCTGATGCGGGCCATTGAAGGCCCGGCCTGGGGCTACCGCTATCGGGCACGGCTGTCGGTGCGCTATGTGCGCAAAAAGGGCGAGGTGCTGGTGGGCTTTCATGAGCGCAAAAGCAGCTTTGTGACCGACATGAGCCACTGCCCGGTGCTGCCGCCGCATGTCAGCAACATGCTGCTGCCGCTGCGCGCCCTGATTGCCAGCTTGGACGCGAAGGAGACGGTGCCGCAAATCGAACTCGCTTGCGGCGACAGCATCACGGCACTGGTGCTGCGCCACATGGAGGCCTTGAGCGACGCTGACAAAACCCGCTTGCGGGCGTTTGCCGCCATCAACCCCGGCCTGCAGTGGTGGTTGCAGCCGGGCGGCTTAGAGACCGTCGCCCTGATGGATGCAGATGTGCCGCAGCTCAGCTATGCGCTGCCCGAGTTTGGGGTGGTCATGCCTTTCAAACCAACAGACTTCACCCAGGTCAACCCGCACATCAACCAGGTGCTGGTGTCGCGCGCGCTGCGCCTGCTGGATGTGCAGCCAAGCGAGCGGGTGATTGACTGGTTTTGCGGGCTGGGCAACTTCACGCTGCCGCTGGCAACGCGCGCGCGTGAGGTGCTGGGCGTTGAAGGCAGCGAGGCGCTGGTGGCGCGTGCGCGCGCCAATGACTTGGCAAATCACGCACCAAATCAGGCTGCAGGCCAAGCGAAACGTCAGCGAGCAGCTACCACTTTTATAGCGCGTAACCTGTTTGAAATGACGCCTGCGATGCTGGTCAAAGACGGCATGGCCGACAAATGGCTGGTTGACCCACCGCGTGAAGGCGCGTTTGAGCTGTTCAAGTCGCTGGCCGCGCTGCATCAGCAACTGGTCACTGGCGTGCCCTGCGATGACGGTATTCATCAGCAAAGCCTGGCACTCGGCGACTGGGTGCTGCCCAAGCGCATTGTGTATGTCAGTTGCAACCCGGCTACGCTTGCGCGTGATGCGGGGGTGCTGGTGAACAACGACAAGGGTGGCGGTGCTTACCGCTGCACGTCAGCTGGGGTGGTCAACATGTTTCCGCACACGGCGCATGTGGAGTCGATTGCGGTGTTTGACCTGAAGATGTGACAGGCAACAAAAAAGGGCCCGAGGGCCCTTTTTAACTTCTGTAGACGGCGCTTAGTCGCGTTCGCCACCAAAAATGCCAAGCAATGCCAACATGCTCTGGAAGATGTTGAACAGGTCCAGATAAATAGCCAGTGTGGCGCTGATGTAGTTGGTTTCGCCGCCATCAATGACCTGCTTCAGGTCATAGAGCAAATAGGCGCTGAACACAGCAATCGCCAGCGTGCTGATCACTGCCATCAACATGGTCGAGCCGACAAACACGTTGATCACCGCCGCTACCATGATGACCAGCGCTCCGGCAAACAGCCATTTGCTCATGCCGCTCAGGTCGCGTTTGATGACGGTGGCCAGACTGGCCATGACCACCATCACGCCGGCCGTTCCAGCAAACGCCGTCATGACCAGGGAGGCGCCGTTGCTGTAGCCCAGCACCATGGCGATCATGCGCGACAGCATCAGGCCCATGAAGAAGGTAAAGCCGAGCAGCACAGGCACGCCCGCTGCCGAGTTTTTGGTTTTCTCAATGGCAAAGATAAAACCGAAGGCGCCTGCCATGAACACAATCATCCCCATCCAGCCGCTGAGCGAACGGGTGATACCGGTGGCAATGCCGATGTAGGCACCCAGCACGGTGGGCAGCAGGCTCAGGGCCAGCAGCCAATAAGTATTGCGAAGCACCTTGTTGCGTTGTTCGCTTGAGGTGGTAAGGCCGTAGTCGAGAGCGTGGATATTTTCATTCATGAAAGTGATCTCCAGATAAGCTCAGCAAATGCTGACAACTCGGATTTTAGGGGTAGCAGGTGGTTTTTCAATAGATTCCCCCACAGCTCATCAAGTTATTTTTTAGGGGAACTTTGACACGATGTCGCGCCAGGCGCGCGTTTTGAGCTTATTTTTGCGTATGCTCGGGGTTTTATCATTGACCGTATACCCCCATGAAATCCAAAGCCACTCTTGATTCTGCCGACGTCAAAGCCATCGCCGCAGCCGCCGAGCTTGAGGCCCTGAAAAACAACTGGACGGTCACCATTGCCATTGTGGATGATGGCGGTCATTTGCTGCATCTGCAGCGACTTGACGGTGCGGCGCCGGTGTCCAGCCACATTGCGCCAGCCAAGGCCAACACCGCCGCGCTCGGTCGGCGTGAGAGCAAGGTTTATGAAGACGTGATCAACGGTGGCCGCATCTCGTTTTTGAGCGCACCCACGATTGCTGGCATGCTCGAGGGCGGCGTGCCCATCATGAAAGACGGGCAGTGCCTGGGTGCTGTCGGCGTGAGCGGCGTCAAGTCCAACGAAGATGCGCAAATTGCCCGGGCCGGCATTGCGGCCATCGGCCTGTAGTCCACCGTCAAAAGCCGAGCTAAAAAACAGCCCGTTGGCGACTTAATTGTTGGGTTCGGTGATAAAGCCGATTTTGCGCAAACCGGCTTGCTGGGCTGCCGCCATGGCCTGGGCAACACGCTCGTAACGCACCGCCTTGTCGCCGCGAATGTGCAACTCGGGCTGCGGATTTTGTGTTGCTGCGGCCTTGAGCTTGGGTGCCAGGTCGGCGTCTGCAACTGGCGCTTCGTTCATGAAGTAAGCCCCTTGTGCATCCACAGACAGGCGCAGGGTTTCGGGTTTGATGTTTTGCGCCTCGTTGGTGGCGCGCGGCAAGTCAATGTTCACCGAATGCTTCATCACCGGAATGGTGATGATGAAAATAATCAGCAAAACCAGCATGATGTCCACCATCGGTGTCATGTTGATTTCATTCATCACCTCGTCCGAATCGTCCTGGGTTCCAAAGGCCATGGCTGTTCTCCGTTCAGGCTTTTTTCAAGGGTACAACCTGGGCGGTAGCGCCCGATGACTCCCCGGAGCTGACCCGCGCGCCGGTCACAAAATAAGCATGCAGGTCATGGGCAAAGCGGCTGAGTTTTTGCAGTACACCCTTGTTGCCGCGCACCAGCGCGTTGTAGCCCAACACAGCGGGAATGGCCACCGCCAAGCCCAGCGCCGTCATGATGAGCGACTCGCCAATCGGCCCGGCAACCTTGTCAATGGTGGCCTGGCCCGCAGCGCCAATCGACAGCAGCGCATGGTAAATACCCCAGACGGTACCGAACAGGCCCACAAACGGCGCGGTAGAACCGACCGATGCAAGAATGGCCATGCCTGATTGCAGCTTGCCCGTAAATTCATCCATGCAGTTTCGCAGCGTCCGTGTGACCCAGTCGCTCATGTCGAGCGCGTCGTGCAGGTGCGCTTTGGTGCTCTGGTGGTGCAGCGTCGCTTCACGGCCTTCGAGCACCATCTGGCGAAATGGATTGGTATCGTCTGTGCCCAGGTGGGTCAGGCCAGCCTGAAAATCCTGGCTGTGCCAAAAGCCTTCAGCGCTTTTGGCGATGCGTTTGTACTTGATCAGGTCCAGCGTTTTGATGATGATGACCATCCAAGATGCCAGCGACATGATGAGCAGCAGGGCCGCGACCGATTTGGTGACCAGATCACCTTGCGACCAGAGATTGGCCAGGCCAAATTGCGAATTCATTTCAAAACTCCAGACATCAAAAAAATCATTCGAGTACCCAGTTGATGGGCACGTTAAACCACATGGCCTCAGCCACGCCGCCGCGCTTTCCTGGCACATAGCGCCAGCGCATCACGGTGGCCAGGGCCGCATCGTCCAGACGGCCAAAGCCGCTGGATTTGGCAATCTCGGCCCGCTGCGGCTGGCCGTCTGCCCCAATCAGCACGCGCACGGTTGTTTTTCCCTGTTCGTTCATGCGGCGGCTGATGGGCGGGTAGGGCGGACGCGGGTTTTGCAGGTAATCAGCATCGCTGGACGGTAACTGCACCGAGGGCGGTGCGGGCGGTGCAGCAGGTGCAGCAGGTGCTACCGGTGCTGCAGCTACTGGGGCCGCCATCGGCGCAGGGGCTGGCTGGGGCGCGGTGGTGCCCACCGGGGCATTCGGCGCAGGCGCAGCGTCTTTGATGGCAACGGGCAATGGTGCTTCTGGTGTGGGCGCCTTGGCAATTGCTTTTTGGGGCTGCTCAAGCGGTACCGGCACCCGTGCCGGCGGGGTCGGCGGCGGAGGCGTTACTCTGGGCGCGGGGGGAGCGATGATTTGCGACAGCAGTTCCACCGGCACCACCACCTCTGCAGCCCGCATCAACAGTCCGCTTTGCAAGGCCGCTATCAAGCCAACATGCAAAGCCACCACGGCCAGTGCAATGGCTGTGTTGCGGCTGACTGGCAAGGGTCGGGCAGGGCGAAGTGGAATGGCGTTCATGAATAGCTGGTCAGGGGCGGCAATGAGCCCAATGCATCTATTGTCAACCAGCGGTCAGGAGGATGCGCAAAAACCCTCAATTCACCACCCTAGACAAGCACAAGACTGACGAAAAATGTAACGAAACAGCAGGCTATCCGTGCCATCAAAACACAGTTCACATTGAATCTCGCCAAGCCCCTGCCAGCGCATCGCCCCAAGGTCAAAGCCGCCCCTGGGCCATCAGGCGGGCGCAGACATCCGCATCAAGTGGTCAAAGGCACCTAGCGCTGCCTTGGCACCGTCGCCTGCGGCAATGATGATCTGCTTGAACGGCACGGTGGTGGCGTCGCCCGCTGCAAACACCCCCGGCACAGACGTCTGGCCTTTTTCATCGACGATGATCTCGCCGTGTTTTGACAGCGCCACCACGCCCTTGAGCCAGTCGGTATTGGGCACCAGTCCAATTTGAATGAACACGCCTTCCAGCGCCACGGTGTGCAACTGGTCGTCGGCACGGTCCTTGTAAATCAGGCCGTTGACTTTTTGGTCGCCGGTGATTTCGGTTGTCTGGGCATGGGTGATCACTGTCACATTGGGCAGGCTGTGCAGTTTGCGCACCAGCACCGCATCGGCGCGCAAGGCCTTGTCAAACTCGATCAGCGTCACCTGGCCGACCACGCCGGCCAGGTCAATGGCGGCTTCAACACCTGAATTGCCGCCACCAATCACCGCCACATGCTTGCCCTTGAACAGCGGGCCATCGCAATGCGGGCAATACGCCACGCCCTTGTTTTTCAGTTCGCGCTCGCCGGGCACGTTGATGTTTTTCCAGCGCGCACCGGTAGAGATCACCACCGATTTGCTGCGCACGGTCGCGCCGCTTTCAAGCTCGACTTCAATCAGGTTGTTGTCCAAGCCAGTGTTGAGCCTGAGCGCCTTGGCGCGCTGCATGTTCATGATGTCCACATCGAGGCTGCGGACCTGCTCTTCCAGCGCCAGCGCAAATTTGGGGCCTTGTGTTTCCTTGACGGAAATGTAGTTTTCAATCCCCAGCGTATCGAGCGTCTGGCCGCCCATGTTTTCACTCACCACGCCGGTGCGGATGCCCTTGCGCGCCGCATAAACTGCGGCAGCTGCGCCAGCCGGGCCGCCACCGACCATCAGCATGTCGAAGGCTTCCTTGGCATCAATCTTTTTCGCTTCGCGCTCGACGCCTTTGGTGTCGATTTTTGCCAGGATTTCCTCCAGGCTCATGCGGCCCTGGCCGAATTCGGTGCCATTCAAAAAGATGGTCGGCACAGCCATGACCTGGCGCTCTTTGACTTCATCCTGGAAGGAGCCGCCTTCAATCATGGTGGCGCGGATGTTCGGGTTCTGGACGGCCATCACATTGAGCGCCTGCACCACGTCGGGGCAGTTGTGGCAGGTCAGCGAGACATAGACTTCAAAGTTGAAGTTGCCTTCCAGGGCGCGGATCTGCTCAAGGATGTCTGCCTCGACCTTCGGTGGATAGCCGCCCACTTGTAAAAGCGCCAGGATCAGCGATGTGAACTCATGGCCCATCGGCAAGCCGGCAAAGCGCGGTCCGTGGTTTTCACTCGGGCGGTTGATCGAGAAAGATGGCTTGCGCTGTTTGTCGTCCCTGCTGATCGTCAGTTTGATCAGGGGCGACGCTTCAGCCACATCGTTGAGCATGGACTGCATCTCGCCAGAGGCCGGGCTGTCGTCCAGCGACGCAACGATTTCGATCGGCGTGGTGGCGCGTTCGAGGTAGCTTTTCAGTTGGGCTTTGGTGGCGTCGTCAAGCATGGCGGATTCACTTTCAGGGGTCGATAGAAACAAAAAAGCCCGGGCAACGCGCATGTGCGCGCTGGGCCCGGGCCTGATTCGGGAAGGCAGGGCGCTTAGATCTTGCCGACGAGGTCGATCGACGGGGCAATCGTCTTGGCGCCTTCGTTCCACTTGGCAGGGCAGACCTGACCAGGATGGGCGGCGGTGTATTGGGCGGCTTTGAGCTTGCGCAGGGTTTCCTTGACGTCACGGGCGATTTCGTTGGAATGCACTTCAGCCGTTTTGATGACGCCCTCAGGATTGACAACGAAGGTGCCGCGCAGTGCCAGGCCTTCTTCAGGGATGTACACGTCAAAAGCATTGGCCAGCACATGGGTCGGGTCGCCGACCAGTGGGAACTTGGCCTTGCCAACGGCCGGTGAGGTCTCATGCCACACTTTGTGCGAGAAGTGGGTGTCGGTGGTCACGATGTAGACCTCGGCACCGGCTTTTTGGAACTCTGCATAGTTGTCAGCAGCGTCTTCGACTTCGGTGGGGCAGTTGAAGGTGAACGCGGCGGGCATAAAAATCAGAACGGACCATTTGCCCTTCATGGATTCGTTAGACACGTCCACGAATTTGCCGTTGTGAAAGGCGGTGGTCTTGAAAGGGACGATGGTGGTATTGATAAGAGACATGTGAATTCCTTAAAGGGTGTTGAAGAGGCGCTGATTCGCAGCACGGGGCGTATGTTAGGTTATAAAAAACCAATTAAAAATCTTATACCCATTGATAAAAACTAAATATGAGATAGGGTTTTCCAGTAGTGTCCCAACGTTTTTTACATCAGGGTGTCTTAAGTTGATGGTCGACTATGGTTTTTTGCCATTTCAGTCTGCTCCACGCCCTGCTGGACTTGCGCGGCTCCATTCCCACCTTCATTCATAGCATCGACTGCAAGATGCACGAGGTCAGCACCTTGGACCTGCTGCATAGTGAGTCCGGTGCTTGATATTTACTGGACTGTGGGTATGTGGACTTTCAGCGGCTGTTTGTGATCCATCAAGTCAACGCCTTTTTTGTCACCCGGGCCAAGTCCAACACCAAGTTCAAGCGCCGCTGCGCCGCGTCGGCACCACGTTGACCCCTCGTCAACCTCTAGCCGGGTAATCAGCGCTGGTGGACAGGCGGGTATTAAAAATACAATGGTTCGATGAAACTCGCTTTGCTGCATGTCGCTGTCGCCTTGAGACGATGCTCGGTCGTGCTGGGCGTGTTGGTGTTGTCGCTTTCAGGCCTGAGCAGCGCGGCTGAAGTGCAGGTGGCGGTTGCCGCCAACTTCACGGCTCCCATGAAGCGCATCGCCGAAGCGTTTGAAAAAGACACCGGCCATAAAGCGGTGTTGTCTTACGGCGCAACCGGCCGGTTTTACGCGCAGATCACCAACGGCGCGCCGTTTGATGTGTTTTTGTCGGCTGACCATGAAACGCCCGCCAGGCTCGAAAAAGACGGCGCTGCTATGGCCGGCACCAGTTTTACCTACGCCACCGGGCGCTTGGTGCTGTGGTCGGCAAAGCCGGGGCTGGTTGACGAGAAAGGGGCCGTTCTGGTGCGCAACGAGTTCAGGCGCCTGGCCATCGCTGCGCCCAAGCTGGCACCCTACGGCGCGGCCGCGATGGAAACCTTGACCAAAATCGGCATGCTCCCCCTGCTGCAAGCCAAGCTGGTCACCGGCGAAAGCATTGGCCAGACCTTCAGCATGATTTCGACTGGCAATGCCGAGCTGGGTTTTGTGGCCATGTCTCAGGTTTTTGAGGACAACAAGCTCAAAAGCGGCTCAGTCTGGCTGGTGCCGGCCCATCTGCACAGCCCGATCCAGCAAAACGCCGTGCTGTTGGCGCGAGGCACAAACAACCCGGCAGCGCTGCAATTGCTGACATTCATGAAGTCAGGCCAGGCCCGCGCGATCATGAACGCATACGGCTACGAATGATGGACGCCATCTGGCAAGCCGTTTGGCTGACCCTCAAGCTGGCAAGCATCACGACGCTGATATTGTTGCTGCTGGGCACGCCTGTGGCCTGGTGGCTGGCCACGACGCGTTCATGGCTCAAGGGCCCGGTCAATGCTGTGGTGGCACTGCCGCTGGTGCTGCCTCCGGTGGTGATTGGCTTTTATTTGCTGGTACTGATGGGGCCTAAAGGCCCGGTGGGGCAGCTCACCGAGTCGCTGGGTTGGGGCCTGCTGCCGTTCAGCTTTGCGGGTTTGGTGGTGGGCTCGGTGTTTTATTCGCTGCCGTTTGTGGTGCAGCCCCTTGGCAATGCGTTTGAGGCGCTCGGCCGCGCCCCGCTGGAAGCTGCCGCCACGCTGCGCGCTTCGCCGTTGGACACCTTCTTCAACGTGGTGCTGCCGCTTTGCAAACCGGCTTACCTGACAGCCGCCGTGATGGGCTTTGCACACACGGTGGGCGAGTTCGGCATTGTGTTGATGCTGGGCGGCAACCTGCCCGGCCAGACGCGGGTGCTGTCGGTGCACATCTACGACCTGGTCGAGGCACTTGAATACACCCAGGCACACTGGCTGGCGGGCGGGCTGATGGTGTTTGCGTTTGCTATTTTGCTGGGCCTGCAGCGGCTGCAAGCGCCGAAGGCGCCATGAACGGCATCCAGGCTACTTTCAGGCAGGTTTTGGGTGACTTTTCGCTCGATGTGTCTTTGCAATTGCCGGGGCGCGGTGTGACGGCTATTTTTGGCCCGTCAGGCTCGGGCAAAACCACGCTGCTGCGCTGCATGGCCGGGCTGGAGCGTGCGCCCGGCGGCAAGCTGTCGGTCAATGGCGAAGTTTGGCAAGACGACGAAAAAGCGGACGGCAAGGGCGTGTTCAAGCCAGTGCACAACCGTTCGCTGGGCTATGTCTTTCAGTCGGCCAATCTGTTCAACCACCTGAGCGTGCAGGGCAACCTTGACTTCGGGCTGCGCCGCATACCGCTGGCTGAGCGCAAGGTGTCAGTCAGCCAGGCTACTCAACTGCTCGGTATTGAAAAGTTGCTTCACCGCCAGCCCGCAACCTTGTCCGGCGGTGAGCGCCAGCGCGTGGCCATCGCGCGCGCCCTGGCCACCAGCCCCCAGCTGCTGCTGATGGACGAGCCGCTGGCGGCCCTTGACGTCGAGCGCAAGGCCGAGGTGTTGCCTTTTCTTGAGCGGCTGCACACCACGCTGAGCATTCCGGTGCTCTACGTCAGCCATGCGCCTGATGAGGTCGCCCGGCTGGCCGACCATCTGGTGCTGCTGAACGCTGGCAAAGTCACCGCCAGTGGCCCCACAAGAGAGTTGATGACCCGGCTTGACTTGCCGCTGGCCCACGGCGATGCGGCTGCCGCCATCATTGATGCCGTGGTCACGCGGGTGGAGCCTGCGTACCACCTGAGCCATGCCGAATTTTCAGGCGGCCAAGTCAGTCTGCTCAATCCATCGTTAAAGCTTGGCCAGCGGGTGCGGGTGAGGGTGCAGGCGCGTGACGTCAGCCTGACGCTGACCCGCCAACAAGGCACCAGTGTGCTGAACATTTTTGCCGCCACAGTGACCAGCATCAGCGCTGACAGCCCTGGTCAGGCGATGCTGGCGCTGGATGCAGGCGGCAGCACATTGCTGGCCCGCATCACCCAAAAATCACTGGAGGCGCTGGACTTGCAGCCGGGAAGCCCGGTGTTTGCCCAGGTCAAAGGCGTGGCGGTGCTGGGCTAAGATTTTTTCGCTATCAATAGCGTAGCTGGTAGCCCTTGTTTTTATTGGGCTGCAGCCTGAAGTTATTTCTGAATCAGTAAACCAGCCGCTCCGGCCGAACCTCTTGCAGGATGGTGGTGGCGATCTCTTCAATCGACTTGGTGGTGGTCGACAACCAGCGTATGCCTTCGCGGCGCATCATCGCCTCGGCTTCGTGGACTTCATGGCGGCAATTGACCAGGCTGGCGTAGTTGGAGTTGGGGCGGCGTTCGTTGCGGATTTGCGCCAGGCGCTCAGGCGCAATGCTCAAACCGAAAATTTTGGCGCGGTGCGGGCTCAGTGCCGGCGGCAACTGGCGGCGGTCAAAATCTTCGGGAATCAGGGGGTAATTGGACGCTTTCAGGCCGTATTGCATGGCTAGATAAAGGGAGGTAGGCGTTTTGCCGCTGCGGCTGACACCCACCAGAATCACGTCCGAGCTTGCCAGGTCCCGGTTGCTCTGGCCGTCATCGTGCGCCAACGAGAAATTGATGGCTTCTATCCGGTCGTCATAGGCCTGGCTTTTCGAGGCGTCCGAGAACCGGCCCACCCGGTGATTGGACTTCATGCCCAGTTCGCCTTCAAGTGGTGCCACAAACATGCCAAACATGTCCAGCAGCATGCCGTTGCAGTGGGACTTGATGACCGCCAAGATCTCCATATTGACCAGCGTGGTGAAAACAATCGGGCGTTTGCCCTCTGTTTCGCCGGCGTGGTTGATCTGCCGCACTGCCTGATGGGCCTTGTCCACGCTGTCGATAAACGGCAGGCGGACGTGGCGCGGTGTCATTTCAAACTGGGCAAGAATCGCGTTGCCAAAGGTCTCTGCAGTGATGCCGGTGCCGTCTGAGATGAAAAATACTGTGCGATTGGGCATGTTGGCCTACAGGGGGGGTTCGGGTGATTGACGGGGCAGGGCGCGTGCACCGACTGGCAGCGCCCTACAATTGCCGCAATTATCTCGATTTGCAGCAACATGCACGCCCCAACCCGCTTAAAACAACCATACGGTTCGTGTGTCGGCCTGTTCGCCCCCCGGTTTTTAAACCTCCCGGAGTATTTTGATGTCCAACCTTTTTACACAGGACGCCTTAGTCGTACCCTTTGAAAACCTCAGAATGAGCGATGTCGAGGCGGTAGGCGGTAAAAACGCCAGCCTCGGCGAGATGATCTCCCAACTGCCCACCGGGCCGCAGGGCGTGCGGGTGCCAACAGGCTTTGCCACCACGGCACACGCCTTTCGCTTGTTTTTGGCCCATGCCGGGCTGGACAAAAAAATCAACGCCGTGCTGGACGCGCTGGACACCGACGACGTGCGTGCCCTGGCGGCAGCGGGCAGCCAGATCCGAGCACTGGTTGAAGCCCAGCCTTTTCCAGCTGATTTTGAAAAGGCTGTGCGTGACAGCTTTGCTGCGCTGAGCGCGGGCAATGCCTCAGCTTCTTTTGCGGTACGTTCATCAGCCACAGCGGAAGACCTGCCCGACGCCTCGTTTGCAGGCCAGCAAGAAACCTTCTTGAACGTGGTCGGCATCGACGACGTGCTGCACAAGATGAAAGAGGTGTTTGCGTCGCTCTACAACGATCGCGCCATCAGCTACCGGGTGCACCAGGGCTTTGCCCACGCAGACGTGGCCCTGTCGGCGGGCGTGCAGCGCATGGTGCGCAGCGACCTGGGCGCAGCAGGCGTGATGTTCACCATCGACACCGAAAGCGGCTTTGAAGATGTGGTGTTCATCACCTCAAGTTATGGCCTGGGTGAAACGGTGGTGCAGGGCGCTGTGAACCCGGACGAGTTTTATGTGCACAAGCCGATGCTCAAGGCAGGCAAGCGTGCGGTGATCCGCCGCAACCTCGGCAGCAAACTGTTGCAAATGGAATTCACCACGCCCGATGAGAAAAAGACCAGCGGCAAGTTGGTCAAGACCACCGACGTGCCGACCGAGCTGCGCAACCGCTACTCGCTGACCGATGCTGACGTGGAGCAGCTGGCCCACTACGCGCTGATCATTGAAGCCCATTACGGCCGACCGATGGACATTGAGTGGGGCAAAGACGGCACCGATGGCCTGCTGTACATCTTGCAGGCCAGGCCCGAGACGGTCAAAAGCCAGTCCAAAGGCAAAGCCGAAATGCGCTACAAGCTCAAAACCAACCAGGCCAAAGGCGCCTTGCTGGCTGAAGGCCGCGCGATTGGCCAAAAAATTGGTACCGGCCCGGTCCGCATCGTGCATGACATCAAGGACATGGACCAGGTGCAAGCAGGTGATGTGCTGGTCACCGACATGACCGACCCGAATTGGGAACCGGTGATGAAGCGCGCCAGCGCCATCGTCACCAACCGGGGCGGCCGCACCTGCCACGCTGCCATCATTGCGCGCGAGCTGGGCATTCCCGCCGTGGTCGGTTGTGGCAACGCGACCGACATGCTCAAAGACGGCATGCTGGTGACGGTGAGCTGCGCTGAGGGCGACACCGGCAACATTTATGACGGCTTGCTGGAAACGGAAGTCACCGAAGTGCAGCGCGGCGACATGCCGCCGATCGACATCAAGATCATGATGAACGTCGGCAACCCGCAACTGGCGTTTGACTTTTGCCAGATCCCCAACCAGGGCGTGGGCCTGGCGCGGCTGGAATTCATCATCAACAACAACATTGGCGTGCACCCCAAAGCGATTTTGGACTACCCCAATATTGATGCCGATCTGAAGCAGGCGGTTGAAAGCGTGGCCCGTGGCCATGCCTCACCACGCGCTTTTTATGTTGACAAAGTCGCTGAAGGCATCGCCACCATTGCGGCGGCCTTCTGGCCCAAGTCGGTGATTGTCCGATTGTCAGACTTCAAGTCCAACGAATACCGCAAGCTGATCGGTGGATCGCGTTATGAGCCGGAAGAAGAAAATCCGATGCTCGGCTTTCGCGGCGCAGCGCGCTACATCAGTGAAGACTTTCGCGAAGCATTTGCCATGGAATGTGAAGCTTTAAAGCGTGTGCGCAACGACATGGGTCTGACCAATGTTGAAGTCATGGTGCCTTTTGTACGCACGCTGGCCCAAGCCGCCAAAGTCACTGAGCTGTTGGCGCAACATGGTTTGAAGCGCGGGCAAGACGGCCTGCGGGTCATCATGATGTGCGAGGTGCCGAGCAATGCGGTGCTGGCTGACCAGTTTCTGGAATACTTCGACGGCTTTTCAATTGGCTCCAACGACCTGACGCAACTGACCTTGGGGCTGGACCGGGATTCTGGCCTGGAAGTTCTGGCGCAGGACTTTGACGAGCGTGACCCGGCTGTCAAGGCGCTGCTGGCGATGGCCATTTCGGCCTGCAAGCGGCAGGGCAAATATGTGGGTATTTGCGGGCAGGGCCCCAGCGACCACCCGGATTTGGCCCAGTGGCTGAAAGAACAGGGCATCGGCTCGATTTCGCTGAACCCCGACACGGTGATTGCGACCTGGAAGCAGTTGGCCAACTAAGCCGAGCCGTCCTCATTTGAGGGAAAAACCCGGTTACTCCCGTGCGGTCGGGTCAGCTGGGTACGCCACGCCCCAGCCAGCAGGCCCAAGAGTGCTTGGATCAGCGGGTGGCTGACATCTGGTACCCGAATATAAAAAAGCTATAATCATGGGCTACCTTGCTGCACCCGTACCAGACGCCGGGGCAGCTTTTTATCCATCCAAAAGGAGTCTTATGCGTCACTACGAGATCGTCTTGCTGATCCATCCGGATCAAAGCGAGCAAGTCCCAGCCATGCTGGAACGTTACAAGGGCATGATTGTTGCCGGCGGTGGCATTGTTCACCGTGTTGAAGATTGGGGCCGTCGCCAGCTCATTTATCTGATCCAAAAACTCGGTAAAGCCCACTACCTGTGCATCAACATCGAAGCATCACAAGCTGTGATGGAAGAAATTGAGCACGCGTTCAAGTTCAACGATGCCGTGCTGCGCCACCTCACCGTGGTCAAGAAGAAAGCCGAAACCGGCCCATCCTTGATGATGCGCAACGTCGAGCGCGAAGAAGCGCGCAAGACCCAACAAGCTGAATACGCTGGAAATGATCGTTAATAGTTGACCGCTAATCACTGATTCATTGAACCAGGTCAACACGGTTAAATTGTCGGCGCGTATCGCCGAGGCAAGTCCTCTACGCTACACGCCAGCCGGTATCCCCGCCCTCAACATCGTCCTTGAACACGAGTCAGAGATGCAAGAAGCAGGCGTTACCAGGCAAGTCAAATTGACAGTTCGAGCCGTTGCTTTTGGAGCCTTGGCTGAAGCCTCAGCCAATGCCGAGTTAGGCAAGCTCCAGTTGTTTACCGGTTTTTTGATCAATGCACGCACCAGTAAAAGCATCGTCTTTCACATTCAAGACATCACTTAATTTAAGGAGTCCATCATGCCCGGACCAAAACGTTTCAACAAAGACAAGCGCCCCAAGCGCAACACACAATCCCTGCTGTTCAAGCGCAAGCGCTTTTGCCGCTTTACCGCTGCCGGCGTCGAAGAAATCGACTATAAAGACATCGACACCTTGCGTGACTTTGTGGCCGAAAACGGCAAGATCATCCCCGCACGCCTGACCGGCACGCGCGCGATTTTTCAGCGCCAGATCAACACCGCTGTCAAACGCGCCCGCTTCTTGGCCATGCTGCCATACAGCGACCAGCACAAAAGCCTGTAAGGAGCACGACCATGCAAATCATTTTGTTAGACAAAGTCGTTAACCTCGGCACCCTGGGCGAAGTCGTCAAAGTCAAAGACGGCTATGCACGCAACTTTTTGATCCCTTCAGGCCGCGCGCGCCGCGCCACCGAAGCCAACAAGGCCGAGTTTGAAGCCAAGCGCGTCGAGCTTGAAAAAGCAGCCGCTGCCAAGCTGGCCGAGTCACAAGCGCAAGGCGCCAAGCTCGGTGGCACCACCATCAAGCTGACCCAAAAAGCCGGTGTCGATGGCCGCTTGTTTGGTTCTGTGACCAACCACGACATCTCTGCCGAGCTGACCAAGCAAGGCTTTGCAGTCGCCAAGTCACAAATCCGCATGCCGGTTGGCCCACTGAAAACCACGGGCGACCATTCGGTCAGCGTGGCTCTGCACACTGACGTGCTGGTGGACATCACCGTGACGGTGTACGGCGAAACAGCGTAACTTTTCCGCTTTCGTCAAAAAAGCCGCTCGACCGAGCGGCTTTTTTTATGGATGCCTGGATTGTTTGGTTACCCACAGTTTTAGCTTGTATTTACACCCGATTTCCAGAGCTTATCCACAGCTTTATACAAGCCGTTATCACCCGCAAGGCGTACCATTTGACTTGCAAAAATCCTATTTCAGGAAACCCATGTCCGCCGTACTTTCAGCTTTTGACCAACCGGGCTACAGCCCCGACCGCCAGATCGCCCAACTGCGCATCCCGCCGCATTCGATCGAGGGTGAGTCCAGCGTGCTGGGTGGCCTGCTGCTGGACAACACCGCCTGGGACCGCGTTGGCGATCTGCTGACCGACCAGGACTTTTACCGCGCCGAGCACAAGCTGATTTATGCCGCCGTGGGTGCGCTGATCAACGCCACCAAGCCAGCTGACGTCATCACCGTGTACGAGCACCTGCAAAACCAGGGCAAGGCCGATGAAGTAGGGGGGCTGAGTTACCTCAATTCCCTCGCCCAATACGTGCCGAGTGCCGCCAACATCAGGCGTTATGCCGAGATCGTGCGTGAGCGCTCCATCCTGCGCAAGCTGGTGGCCGCCAGCGACGAAATATCAACCAACGCCTTCAGCCCGCAAGGCAAAGACATCGCCACCATCCTGGACGAAGCCGAGCAAAAAATCTTCAAAATCGGCGAGCAGGGCTCCCGCATGAAAGAGGGTTTTCAGAGCATGGATACGCTGGTTGTCAGCCTGCTGGACCGCGTGACCGAAATGAGCGAAAACCCGAACGATGTGACGGGTGTGCCGACCGGTTTTTATGATTTAGACCGGATGACCTCAGGCTTTCAAGCCGGTGATTTGGTGATTTTGGCGGCGCGACCGAGCATGGGCAAAACCGCTTTGGCCATCAATATCGCCGAGCACGTGGCCCTCAATGAAGGCCTGCCGGTGGCGGTGTTTTCGATGGAGATGGGCGCGTCGCAGTTGGCGGTGCGTATCGTCGGCTCGATTGGCCGCATTGACCAGACCCATTTGCGCACCGGCGCACTGACCGACGACGAGTGGCCGCGCCTGACCGAGGCGATTGAAAAGCTGCGCAACATATCGCTGCACATTGACGAAACGCCGGGCCTGACCGTGAGCGAGCTGCGCGCCAATGCCCGGCGCCTGGCCAAGCAGTGCGGCAAGCTGGGTTTGATCGTGGTGGATTATTTGCAACTCATGAGTGTGTCCAGCAGCATGAGCGAAGAAAACCGCGCCACGGCCGTCGGTGAAATATCGCGCGGCCTGAAGATGCTGGCCAAAGAGTTGCAATGCCCCGTGATCGCCCTGTCGCAGCTCAGCCGTGGGGTGGAGTCCCGCACCGACAAACGCCCGATGATGAGCGACCTGCGCGAGTCCGGTGCAATTGAACAAGATGCCGACATCATCATGTTCATTTATCGCGACGAGTACTACACCAAAGAAGCCTGTAAAGAACCTGGTGTGGCCGAAGTCATCATCAGCAAACAGCGTAACGGGCCCACCGGTACCGTCAAGCTCGCCTTTATCAGCCGCATCACCAAGTTTGAGAGCTTGGCGCATGGCAGTGGCGGTGGTAGTGATTTTTAAAATCACCACAACGACATCAAACCATCAAACCACACCGAGCCAAGCATGCAGTTAAACAACGCCATCGTCACCGGCCCTTTACGGTCGGCAGCCACTGTCATCATGTTGCGCGATGGTGGGGGTGGACTTGAAGTGTTTTTGCTCAAACGCCACGGTTTGTCCGATGTGCTGGGCGGTGCTTTTGTCTTTCCCGGCGGCAAAGTAGATGCGGCGGATGCGCGGTTAGACATGAGCGCGCACCTTGACCAGCCCCTGAGCGAGCTGCACACCGCCCTGAACGAGGCCGACATTGATGCGCTGACGGCCGCAAGCTTGTACGTGGCGGCGGTGCGTGAGGTGTTTGAAGAGTCAGGCATTTTGTTCGCCCAAGATGCCACCAGCGAGCATGCAAAGCACGCGACCAGGCTGATGCGTGAGGGCCAAGCGTTCGACGAGGTGCTGACCCACATGCAACTGCGCCTGGACACCCGCAGCCTGGCACCCTGGTCCCGCTGGATCACACCCGTCAAGCCGTCCGTCATGAGCAAGCGCTTTGACACCCGTTTTTTTGTCGCTGCAGTGCCCACCGGCCAGGTAGCCACACACGACAACCACGAGGCGACAGAAAGCGTTTGGCTGCAACCCCGAGCCGCACTGGAGCAACACCGCGACGGCCTGATTGAACTGGCCCCACCCCAAATCATGACGCTGGCACACCTGTCGCGCTTTGCCTCTGTGCAGCAAGTCACGGCAGACGCCAGAAGCCGCACCCCGCCAATCATCCAACCCGAACCGTTCGAGGCAGATGGCACCCGGGTGATTTGCTACCCCGGTGATGAGTGGCATTCCGTCAAGGCAAGGGCCATGCCTGGACCGACGCGGCTGCACTATCGGGGCAAGTTGTTTGAGCCTGTTGAGGGGTTTGAGTCGCTGTTTGGGTAGTTGGTATGGCCTGGCGATTGCGCTTCGCCCCGGGTGACTCTGCCGGTGCGATGCAATGGCCAAAGAGTTGCCATGCCCCGTGATCGCCCTGTCGCAGCTCAGCCGTGTGGTGGAGTCCCGCACCGACAAACGCCCCATGACGAGCGATCTGCGCGAGTCCGGTGCGATTGAACAAGATGCCGACATCATCATGTTCATTTATCGCGACGAGTACTACACCAAAGAAGCCTGTAAAGAACCTGGTGTGGCCGAAGTCATCATCAGCAAACAGCGTAACGGGCCCACCGGTGCCGTCAAGCTCGCCTTTATCAGCCGTATCACCAAGCTTGAAAGTTTGGCGCGTGGGGGTGGGGGGGGGATTTTTAACACCGTCAGTAATTGCTAACGGGTCCGGTGCAGAGGTGGCCACGCAAATCTGAACAGCCTCTTAAATGGAGAGGCCGGGCAGCGGTTGGCCTGTCGAGAAGGGTTTTTCGATCAGGCAGGTGCCTGATCGGCATGGCGGTCTGCTCATGCTCCTTTGCCAAGTTCAATTCCTTTAGCAAGAAACGTGCTCTTTTTCGGACTTTCCCTGGTCTGGCTGACTGCGGTTGCGCATCGACAAAAAAAACAGATGCACGCCTGAAGATTTTTGCGTTTGTCACGCACATCTTCCTCATCAATAATATTTTATGACCAATCGGAGATGAGTTATGGCAAAGAAGATTGACTGGTGCGGGGTGTTCGTTGTGTGCGTGACCCCCTTCAAGCAGGATGGGGCCCTCGACGAGGTCGCCACACGTGCGCTGGTCGACCAGCTCATCAAGGATGGGGTCGACGGACTCATCCTGGCTGGCAGCACGGGCGAGTGGTTCTCGATGTCCGATGACGAACGCATCGAGCTGTTTCGCATCGCCACCGACCACAACAAGGGTCGTGTCAAGCTGTTGGCCGGCGTAGCAGCCCTTGCGACCGCCACTAGCGTCAAGCTCACGAAAGCCGCAAAGGACCTCGGCATGGACGGCGTACTGCTGTTGCCGCCGCCCTATGTGCTGCCGAACGAAGCCGAGCTGATGGCTTTCTTCACCGCGGTTGACACGGTCGGCCTGCCAATCATGCTGTACAACAACCCCGCGCGCACCGGTGTGAATCTCGACGCCAAGTGGTTGCGCAAGCTCGCGGCCCTCAAGAACGTTGTGGCCCTCAAAGAAAGCGCGAAGGACATCGGCCAGATCGCCGATTCGCTGCGTGAAGTCGGGGATGAGCTCGCCGTGTTCACCGGCATCGAGCCCTACATCGTCCCCACTCTGCAGCGTGGTGGCGTCGGTGTTGCTGCCATGGCCCCCAACGTGCTGGGTTCGTTTGCTGTGGAATTCTTCCGCGCCGCCGCACGCGGCGACTGGGCGGAGACTGTGAGGCGCCAGCCGGTGATCGACCAGTTCTACACCCGCATGTACGGTGCCGGCATCAACCCGTATGTCGTGCAGAAAGAGGCGATGACGCTGCTCGGCCGCCCATCCGGCTTTCCCCGCGCGCCGTTGCTGCCTATGAATGACTCGCAACGCGCGAGCTTGAAGACGCTGCTGGACAGCTTTGACCTCGGACATCGCTGAGAAGCGCCTCCTGCCTGAATCTCAATACAACACAATCACCGGAGACCCTCACAATGAAACGTCGTAATTTCGTAAGTGCAGCTACTGTACTGTCCGCCGGCGCGATGACCGTGGCCAAAGACGCCATCGCCCAGACCGGGACTCCCGCCGCAAAGCCTGTCTTCGCGTCGGCGCAAGGCTCGACTATGGCCCGCGTGATGAGCAGCGGTACGCTGCGCGTCGCTGGTCTGGTGGGTGAAGAACCCTACTTCCGCAAGGACTTAGCAACTGGCCAGTGGAGCGGTTTTTGCATCGATATGGCCCAAGATATCGCCGAGAACCTCGGCGTGAAGCTCGAGATCCTGGAATCCACCTGGGGCAACTCGGTGCTGGATCTGCAAGCCAACAAGATCGATATCTCCTTCGGCCTGAACCCGACGCCCAAGCGCGCGCTGGTGATCGCCTTCTCGGCGCCGCTCTTTCACAACACGTTCTCGATCGTGGCACGCAAGGGCTTTACGCCGTCCACTTGGGGCGAGCTCAATGACCCGAAGATGAAAATCGCAGTCGACCTTGGATCGACCCACGAACTCGTTGCCCGTCGCTATGCGCCGCGCGCCAACATCATCGCGTTCAAGACGCGTGACGAGGCCATTCTCGCGACGCAATCGGGCCGTGCCGACTGCTTTGTCGCCACGATTTTCCTGGGTCTTGTCGCCCTCAAGAAGAACCCCCAACTGGGCAAGTTCATCATGCCGCGTCCCTACGTGCAGGCGCAGGTCTGCGCCGCGGTGCAGTACGATACCGACGGCCGTTTCCGCGATTTCCTTGATGCGTGGGCCGTGTTCAACCGCAGCAACGGACAGTCGCGCCAGTGGATCGTGGACGCGCTCGACAAGATGGGCGTTGCCCAGTCCAGCATCCCACCCGAAGTGACGTTCTGATAACGGGTTAGTAAATTGAACGGGCATGCCGCAGTCCGGGCGTGCCCTTTTGACATGGTTCGAGGCGTAAATTGAATTACGAATGGAATTTCGGGTTCTTATGGGAATACCGCAGCCTGATCCTCACGGGGATATTGACTACTGTGGGTTTCGCCGTCGGCACCACGATCCTCGGCCTGCTGGTCGGCGTTGTGATCGGATTGGGCCGCCTCATCGGCGGTCCCTGGCTACGCCTGCCCCTCACCGGTTTCGTGGAGCTGTTCCGCTGCACGCCACTCTTGGTGCAGCTCGTCTGGCTCTACTACGCCTTGCCCGTGATCTCCGGCATACAGGTATCGGCATTTCTTGCCGCGACTCTCGCGCTCACGTTCTACGCGAGTTCATTCTTCGCCGAGATCTTCCGTGGAGGGGTGGCGTCCATCGATGCGGGGCAGTGGGACGGCGCGCGCGCCATTGGCATGCGGCGGCTGCAGATCCTGCAGCGCGTGATCCTTCCGCAGGCCTTTCGTAACATGCTGCCGGCCATCATGAACCAGTCGGTGATGCAGCTGAAGAACACATCTCTCGTGTCCACCGTGGCCGTGGCCGACCTGCTTTACCAGGGATCTATCATCACGTCGGCGACGTACCGGCCGCTGGAGGTCTACACGCTCGTCGCCGTGCTCTATTTCCTGGTCCTCTTTCCGCTCACGCGCCTGTCGAGCCAACTCGAGAAATGGCTTGCACGATGAACGTCGAGCCTACTGCGGGTGCGGCGGCTGACCGCCCTATGATCGAGGTCCGCGACCTGAGGAAATCCTTCGGCACCAACGTGGTGCTGCGCGGCGTCAGCGTTGAAGTCCAGCGCGGCTCGGTCACCAGCCTCATTGGCCCAAGCGGCTCAGGCAAGAGCACTTTGCTGCGGTGTTGCAACCTACTCGAGATTCCCGACGGCGGCCAGATTCGGCTGGGCGACAAGTTCTTTGACTTCAGCGCGTCGAAGAAGTCGCTGTCTGACCGCCAGGCGGCCGCCTATCGCGCTGAGACAGGCATGGTGTTCCAGCACTTCAATCTGTTCCCGCACATGTCGGTGCTGCAGAACGTGATCGAGGGTCTCCTGACCGTTCGCCGCATGCCTGCGAAGCAGGCGCGCGAGATAGGTTTAGAGCAGCTGAACAAGGTCGGCATGACGGACAAGCAGGGTGACTATCCGGGCCAGCTCTCGGGCGGGCAGAAGCAGCGCGTAGCGATCGCACGCGCGCTGGCGATGAGCCCCGAGGTCCTGCTTCTCGACGAGGTGACCTCCGCGCTCGACCCTGAGCTCGTCGACGAAGTCCTCGCGGTGATCCGCCAGCTCGCGGCCGACGGCATGACCATGATCCTCGTCACGCATGAGATGGCCTTCGCGCACAAGGTATGCGATAAGGTCATCTTTATAGCGGACGGCGTGGTCGTCGAATCCGGCGGCGCCGCGGATGTGTTCGAAAATGCGAAGCACGAGCGCACGCGCCAGTTCTTGGCGCGCTACAACCGCGCCGGCCACGCCGAGGTGCGCGCGTGAGTTCTCAGGACAAGCGGAGTGGCTGCGATACGTTGGTGATAGGCGGCGGCACCTTGGGCCTCATGACGGCCCTGCGCCTTGCGGAGCGGGGCGTGGAAGTCACCGTGCTCGAAAGCTCCTCGCCGATGGGCGAGGCTTCGGGCGTCAATGCGGGCTCGCTCGCCTCCCAGAACAAAATGCTGGCCATGATGCCGCATGCACTGGAGGCGCTACGCCTTTGGGGTGGCATGGCCGACTATCTCGGCGCGGATGTCGGCTTCCAGAAGGTGGGCGGCCTGCGCGTCGCGATGGACGATGCGGATGTCGAACTGCTGGCGAGGTCCTCGGGCGAGCAGTCCAGGATCGGCGTCGATATCGAATGGCTGGAAGGCGATGAGATCCGGTTGCGCGCGCCCTTCCTAGGCGAGCAGGTTCGCGCGGCAACGTATTCGTCGATCGATTGTCTGGCGAATCCGCTGCTTTTCGGTCCCGCGCTGCTGCGAAAAGCCGTTAAGGCGGGCGTTCGCATCGAGGCGCACGCTAGTGTCGCCACCATCGAACAGCAAGGCACAGGTTTTTCCGTCGGTACTCAGGACGGTCGTACCTTCCCTTGTGGGCGGCTCATCATCGCGGCCGGCGCGTGGTCAGGCGAGCTTGCCCGTCTGCTCGGCGTGCATCTTCCGGTCGCGCTCGACGTGAACATGATCGGGGTCTCGACACCCTCGGCGCCGTTCATGAAAGGCGTCGTGACGCACGTGCGCGGGATCCTCACACTCAAGCAGGTCGCGAATGGCACTTGCCTGATCGGCGGCGGCTGGCAAGGTAAGGGCAGCCTCGGCTCGGGCCACAAGGACATTGACTACGAGTCCAGCCTGCACAACGTGCGCCTTGCCGTGAGCGTCATCCCTGCCATCGCGCAGCGCACGCTGCTGCGCCAGTGGGCCGGTTTCGAAGGCGTCTCGCCCGACTCCTGCCCTTATCTCGGTCCGCTGCCGAACGTCAGGAACGCGTACGCGCTCACTTGTGCGCGCGGCGGATGGACCCTTTCCCCAATTCTTTCCAAGATGCTGTCCGAACTCATCCTCGACCGCGATACCGCGCTTCCCTTCAAGGCCTTTTCGCCGGGAAGGTTCACCCATGCGTGACGCCAAGGAGATCGAAGGCGTGAACCGCGGCGCGGCGATCCCCATCGCACTGGACGACCGCAGCCTTCTCGCCAATGAAGGCGAAAGCATCGCCTCGGCCCTGTTCCGCGCTGGCGTGACGACCTGCAAGGTCATGCCCCTGGACGGGCAGCCGCGCGGTTACTACTGCGGTATGGGCGTTTGCTTCGAGTGCGTCGTTTACGTGGACGGCGTGGGCGAAGTTCGCGCCTGCCGCACGCCGGTGGCCAGGGGCTTACGTGTGAGGACGATTTCGTGACCGCCGCGCCTTCACGCATTGCCATCGAGCCGGACGTGCTCATCGTCGGCGCCGGCCCAGCGGGACTCGCCGCAGCGCGCGCTCTCGTGGACGCAGGCGTGCCCGTGCTCGTCTGCGACGACAACGATCAGGGCGGAGGCCAATACTTCCGCCAGTTGCCGGCTTCGTTCTCGGTCTGCGCCACATCGCGCCTCTACCGCGACCAGCCACGCGCGCTGCAGGCGCTCTCGGTGCTCAAACATCCGCTCGTCACGTACTGGAAGTCGACGACGCTTTGGTCCGCCGGGGCGGATGGTGAGTTCGCATACTCGCGTGAAGGAATGACGGGCCGCCTCAAGCCCCGCCAAGTGATCCTCGCGACCGGCGCGCACGACAAGGCTTCGCCGTTTCCGGGCTGGACGCTTCCAGGTGTCATCTCCGCCGGCGGTTGCCTGAATCTCATCAAAGGACAGGGCATCGTTCCCGGGCGGCGGGTGGCGCTCGCAGGCAACGGACCGCTCCTGCTCGTTGCCGCCTATTCGCTGCTCCGCGCCGGGGTGAAAATCGTCGCGATCGCCGAGGCTGCACGCACGATTCCCATGCTCCGGCACGCGCCAGGCCTTCTCGCATCGCCCGCGCTACTGCTCCTGGGCATGAAATACCGCATGGCCATCCTGGCTGCGGGCGTGAAGCTCCTGACGGGACATGCGGTGACGCAGGCGACAGGCGACAGACATGTCGAACAGATCGTATTCGCCCCGGTCGGTGCCGACGGCATGCCTCGCGAGGCGGGTGCACGCACCTTCGAGGTCGACTCGCTCGTGACCGGCTACGGGCTCTCGCCGTCCACCGAGTTTGCTCGAATGATGGGCCTGGATATGCATTTTGACAGGGTGCTGGGCGGCTGGGTGCCGCAGCGCTCCCAGGAGCTCGAAACCTCGCGCGCCGGAGTCTTTGGCGCGGGCGACGGCTGCGGCATCGGCGGGGTGGAGCTGGCCACGCTGGAGGGGACCCGGGCGGGGCTTTCTGTCGCACGGCGTCTCGGTTTCCGTATCGATACGCAGGCCCGCGAAGCCGATGCGGCGCTGGCCCGTATGAACAAGTTCCGGCGCGCGCTGGCCGCCGCTTACCTTCTGCCCACGGAAGTGCAGTTGGCCACCGCGGACACGCTGGTGTGCCGCTGCGAGAACGTGACCCTTGCCAGGGTGCAGGCGGCAGCGCGCGAGTTCAACGGCGACTTCACCCGCGTGAAGTCCGCCACGCGCATCGCGATGGGCAGCTGCCAGGGCCGTAACTGCCTCGGCACCTGCGCCGGCATCGTGTCGCGCGAGTGCGCCATCAGCCTCGAATCGCTGGTGCCACCCCGCATGCGTCCGCCCGCGCGGCCCATTCCTCTGTCCAGTCTGCTGGCCGAAACGCTCGGCCCGGCGCACGAGCCGGGCATCGACGACGGGGTGCGGCGGGAAGAATCCACGCTGTCAACCTGACTCAACCGAATCACCTTCTGGAGTTTTCCATGCAAGCAAAGCAATCCGACCTCAGCCAGTTCGCCCTGAAAGATCTGCCTGTCACAAGCTATATCGATGGCGCGTTCATCATGGAGACCGGTACGGGCTGGCACCCGACCTACGATCCGGCGAGCGGCGAAGTGCTGACCTCCATCGCCATTGCCGACGAAGCAATCGTCGACGCTGCCGTCGATTCGTCGGCGCGAGCGCTGAAAGTGTGGCGCGCCATGCTGCCCGCCGAGCGCGCGCGCGCCCTCATGCGCGTCGCCCAGCTTATTCGCCGCGATGCCGAGTACCTCGCGAAAGTGGAGTCACTGGATTCCGGAAAGCCGCTGCGCGAGGCCAAGGGGGACATCGAGACCTCCGCGCGCTACTTCGAGTATTACGCGGGCGTTGCCGATAAGTTCGAGGGCACGTCGATCCCGCTGGGCCCGAATTTCATGTCGTTCACGGTGCGCGAAGCCGTCGGCGTGACGGCGCACATCATCCCCTGGAACTTTCCCCTGGTGACCACTGCGCGCGGTGTCGCCCCGGCGCTGGCCGCCGGGTGCACCGCTGTCGTTAAGCCCGCCGAACAGACGCCGCTGTCTGCACTTCTGCTCGGGCCCCTCATGGAGGAGGCTGGCATTCCGCGCGGCGTCTACAACGTCGTCACCGGTCCGGGCTCGACCACGGGCTCGCCGCTGGTGAGCCATTCGAAAGTGGCGCACGTCACTTTCACTGGTTCGGTGTCCACCGGCAAGCGCGTGATGCACTCGGCTGCCGACCATGTCGCTTCCGTCACGCTGGAACTCGGCGGCAAATCGCCCATCGTGGTGCTGGGCGACTCGGACCTCGACGCGGCCGCCGAAGGCGTGATGAAAGCGATCTTCATGAATGCGGGCCAGGTCTGCTCATGCGGTTCGCGTCTGATCGTGGAGAAGTCCATCGCCCCGGCGCTGCTGGACAAGGTGATCGCATCGGCCAAGGCGATGAAGGGCGGGCGCGGTATCGACAACCCTGAGCTCGGCCCGCTTATCTCCGACAGGCAGCTGGCCACGGTGGCCAGCTACGTACAAAAGGGCCGCGAGCGCGGACTCGAAGCGCTGTGCGGCGGCGACTTCATGAACGTCCCCGGCCTGGAGGGCGGCTACTTTTACCAGCCGACACTGCTGATGTGCCCCGACGCGAGTGATCCCGTGGTGCAAGAGGAGATCTTCGGTCCTGTGCTCGCCGTGCAGGTGGCGCAGGACTTCGACGAAGTCATGGCGCTTGCGAACGGCACCGACTTCGGCCTTGTCGCGGGCATCTACTCGAAGGATGCGTCGAAGGGCCTGCGCTTCGCACGCGATGTCGACGCGGGCCAGGTCTTCATCAACCAGTACTTCGCGGGCGGCGTGGAAACTCCGTTCGGCGGGACGCGCAACAGCGGGTTCGGCCGAGAGAAGGGCCTCGCCGCATTGCAGAACTACAGCCGCCTGAAGACGATAACTTCGAAGATTTGAAGCGCTGTCCGTTCACTCACTCACTCACTTAATCAACGCTGCTAGGCCTCTATGAAACCTGCACTGTATGGCGCGGTCTGCAAAGCCGCCACGATCCTGGCGTTCCTCGTCGCCACTTCTACAGCTTCCGCGCAAGATGCCTGGCCTTCCAGGCCGATCAAGCTCGTGGTCCCCTTTCCGCCGGGCGGCAGTTCGGGTGCGATGGCGCTCGTCCTCGCCGATGAACTCACCAAGCGCCTCGGCCAGCAGGTGCTCGTCGATAACCGAGGCGGCGCCGGCGGCAACATCGGTGCAGCGTTTGCGGCGAAGCAGGCGCCCGACGGATACACGTTCTTCTGGGGGACAGGCGGTACGCACGGCGTCAATCCGATCATCTACAAGGCGCCCGGTTACGACGCGGTAAAGGATTTCATCCCGGTCGTGCTGGCAATGACGGCGCCCAATGTGATCGTCGTCAACCCGTCCTTCCCCGCGAAGACTCTTGGCGAGCTGATCGCGATGGCGAAGGCCGAGCCCGGCAAGTTCAGTTCCGCAGCGCCAGGCGCCGGTTCCACCCCGCACATGATGGGCGAACTGCTCAAGCACCGCGCCGGCGTGCAGGTAGTAAACGTGCCTTACCAGGGCAGCGGCCCGGCGCTCGCTGACACGATCGCAGGCCATGTTCCGATCATGTTCGACGGCCTGCCTTCGTCGATGCCTCACATCAAGTCTGGCAAGCTGCGCGCTCTTGCGGTGAGCAGCGCCACGCGGGCGCAGTCCGATGCATCGATCCCTACGGTGGCCGAGACGCTGCCGGGCTTCGACGTCACCGCATGGTGGGCGGTCTTCGCGCCGGCGAAGACGCCGGCTCCCATCGTCGAGCGTTTGAATCGCGAGGTCAACGCGATTCTTGCGGCGCCGGCAACTCAGAGGCGCATCGCCGACTTCGGCGCGACCACCGAGGGAGGTACGCCGGAGCGTCTGCAAAAACTCGTGGCGAGCGAGATCGAGCGTTGGAGCGACCTGATGAAGGCTCAGCCCGTCAAGGTGGACTAAGCGCCGCATCGGGCGGGGAGAAATCCTCTGCCTCGGCGGCGAGCGATAAGCGCAGCCATTCATAGAGCGCAAAGATGCGGGTGCTGCGCAAGTGCACGGCCGACGGCGCGACCAGGAGATAGGTGGAGCCGGCGATGCCCGTTGTGCCGAAAGGCGCGACGAGCCGGCCCTTGCGAAGGTCGTCCCCGGCGAGGATGGTGCTCTCTAGGGCGATGCCGAGGCTATCGAGCGCAACGTCAAGCGAGAAGGTGGAACGATCGAATGAAAACGACTTCGTTCCCTTGTTCGGGCGATGCCTGTGCGCCGAGAGGTAATCGGCCCAGCCGATGCTGCGCGACTTCGTGTGGATCAACGTCGCGTTCTCCAGGATGTCGCTGTGGCTGGAATACTGCGCGAGGTAGGACGGACTGCACAGGGGTACCAGGCGCTCGGTGCACAACGGGAGTGCCTCGAGCCTTCCGAGGGGCTTGTCGCCATAGCGGATCTCGCAATCGATCTCTCGGCCCGCGAACGTTGAAGGGTAATGGTCTGTGGTGACGTTGAGGTCGAAGGAAGGCAACTGCGCGAGGAATGAGCCAAGATGCGTCGTGAGCCACGTGTTGCCGAAGCTCGGTGCCACGCTCAGGCGGATGGTCTCGCGGCGCGCGCCGCTCGAGCGTGCCGACTCTGTGGCCGATGCGATGAGGTCGAAAGCCTCACGCACACGGAGGTGGTATTCACGGCCGATCGCGGTGAGCACCACCTTCTTGCCTGTTCGCACAAAGAGCGGCTGCCCGAGGAAATCCTCGAGCGCCCTGATCTGGTGGCTGACGGCGGACGGCGCGCGGAACAGGTGTTCCGCGGCCATCGTGAAGCTGTCGAACTGCGCCGCAACGTCGAAGCAGCGCAGCCCCGTCAGCGGCGGTATGGCCTTGGTGCCCTTTTCATCAGTTTCTCGCAAGGTAGTGAATTCCATCTGAACTCCAGAAGAAAAAAACCATATGAAAAGCCTCGCGCCGGAATAATCTCGAAAATCCTGTGCGCTGCTTACTGGAGTTGCCCCAATTCACCGGACACTCTGACCTTCTTGAACAATGCCGTCGGCTTTCATGATATCAATATTCGATTTTTCAATATCCAAGCGCCTTTCAAGGGTGAACGCTGGCCCCAGGCCACTGTGACGTCGTAGCGGGTTGTACCAAGCCTCAATCCAGGTGAAGATCGCCACGCGTGCCTCGGCTTTGGTTTTCCAAGAGCGCCTGTTGTACATGCCTTCAGCGCCTGTGCATAAACTGTCCACACCTGTTATTTTTTCGAATCCAGCCAAGCTTTCCCGCGGCTTTTTGGCTTGGCTGGGCAAGCTGCCGGGGCCGAAGTTGTTTGTCCATCACCAGTTCCGTTTCGAGCGGACACGACAAAAAGTGTTGCAGGCCTTGGGGGCTGGGGGCATCGAATTTATTTGCCCTGGCAGCCATCGGGAAGCACTGGAGGTGCTTGGGCGGCACGAGTGGATGATCGATACCTTTCCCTACAGCAGCGGTTTGACCTCTCGCGAGGCTGCCGCCATGGGCATGAAGGTCAAGGTGTTTTCGGGCGAGCTATTTTGCGAACGCCACAGTTTGCACTTGAAAACGTGATGCATTGTTTCAGCGGGCTGGTTTGTTTGGAGCCGGCTGATGTACAAAGTAACGCCAGATGAAGGCCCAGCAGACTTCAATAGCATGACTGCCGCAAGCCTCTCAAACCCCTTAGCCGATCACCACATCCGACACCGGATAAGCCACGCACGGCAAGATAAATCCCTGGCGCTTTTCATCCAGGCTCAGCCCCGGCCAGTCGATGCGGTAAGTCACTTGGCCTTCAACCAGCTGGCAGATGCAGGTGCGGCAGGTGCCGTTTCTGCACGAGCTGTCCATCACCAAACCAGGCGCAGCCATCCGCTCTGCGGCATGCAGCAGGGGCATGTCGGCCGGTGCGCTGAAGGTGATGTCGGTACCGGCGATGCGGGCTGTGTAAAGGGTTGCATTTGTCATGTCACTGCAAATTACAACATGCGCGACAATCAGTGGTTTTCTGTAACTTGTGAATGATTTTTTAATGCCAAGCTATTTAGTTCGTCCTGCCGCCCCCCGCGATGCCAAAGCGATTGCTGAAATCCATGTTGCGACCTGGCAAGCTGCCTACCAGGGCTTGATACCTGATGAAGTCCTCAAAGCGATGACGTTTGAAAAACGTCTGGCTTACTGGAAAGAAGCGATTGAATACAGCGACCCACAAATTCTGGTGGCCACCGAGAGTGACAAGGTGATTGGCTTTGTCGGTTTTGACCGCTCACGCGATGCAGGCACCAAGTCCAGCGTTGGTGAGATCTGGGCTTTGTACATCACACCCGCGCACTGGCGCAACGGCGCGGGCCTGGCCCTCTGGGACGGCGCGCGCGACGGCTTGAGAGAAGAAGGCTGCACCCAAGTCACCGCTTGGGTGCTGCTTGCCAATGCCCCGGCGCTGGCGTTTTTTGAGCATGCAGCCGGCTTCAAGCGCGACATGCCGTCGCTCAAGACCACCGCCTTTGGTCCTGTGCGGCTGGAAGAACTGCGCTTGAGGCGCACGGCAGACTGAGGTTTCTCGGGTCTTGTCCTAGGGCAAGGCTGTGCTGGTTCGCACGGGCTGCCGACCGTATTGTTTCTAAAGTCAATGGTGCGCCAAAAGCTTTCAGTGCTGGTGCCAATGACTTTTAAGGAACCCTCATGGAAAAAACCACGGCTGACATGGACGGGCATGCCGCTAACGCATCAGGGCTGAACTTCACGCCCGGCAGGTGGCGCATTTGCCGGCTGGTCGTGACTTTTTTTGAGGTCTGCACCACCGCCTTGGGGGATACTTTTTAAAGTCGCTGCTGGCCATCTGTTAAAACAGTGGAATTCAATTTTTGTGTTTCCATTTGATGCCCACACCCCATGCGCCGCTTTCTTCGACTGATTCATCAGTGCCAACCCTCCACTGGACCGAGGAAAAACAGCCGCGCGCCGCACTGTGGCGCTCCGAACGCGGCGCCCTGCCACCAAAACGCGTGGTGCTGGCTGATGACACCCTGAGTGCTGATAGCGCGTACCGTCAGGCCTGCGAGGGCACGGGCCTGCTGTGGCGGGGTGACTTTCAAAATGCGCGGCTGCTGCTGCAGGCGCTGGCACGGCGCATTGACAAACCGCCCAAAGCCTCAAAAACCGCGAAGATGGGGCGTAAAAAAGCCTTGGCGCAAGCCGAGTCAGGCGTGCCCGCAGGGGAAGCCTTTCACCTGTACCGCCAGGCCAAGGCCCAGCGTGCCAGGGTGCTTGGCATGGTGCTGATCGAGTTTGCCGGCGATTACGGCATTGCCCTGCGTCGCGCGCCCGATGCCAAACAGGCTTGCACCGAGGCCTGGGACAGTGCTGCCCCCACGCTGGTCGCTTCGCGTACGTCGCTGCCCCCCGCGGGGGCTGTTCCGCCTGAGGGCGGCTTGTCGGCGGAACGCGTTGAAAGGGGCCCCAGCGTTGCCTCGCTGCGTGAGCTGATGGGCATCATCAGCGCGCACGAGTGGCGCAAGAAAGGCGTCGAAATCCCTGCGCTGACATCCACGGGCGCTGCGCTTGCCAAGGCCGCACCCAATAACCGTATTTATCCACACTATGGCGTGTTTTCGCCGGTGCGGGGTGAGTATGTTGACCTGGTGGCCAAAGCGCCTTTGCCCACCAAGCGGCCTGCAAAATTCGTCGCCTTTGACATTGGCACCGGAACTGGCGTGCTGGCGGCTGTGCTGGCTTTGCGTGATGTTGACCAGGTGGTGGCGACCGACCAGGACGAGCGCGCCCTGCTGTGCGCCAAAGAGAACATTTACAAGCTGCGTCTGCCGAATCCGGTCAAGGTGATGCAGGCTGATTTGTTCCCGGAAGGACTGGCCTCGGTGATTGTGTGCAACCCGCCGTGGCTGCCAGCCCGGCCTGGCTCCCCGCTGGAGGGCGCGGTGTACGACGAAGGCAGCCGCATGTTGCTGGGCTTTGTCAAAGGACTGGCTGCGCATCTGGCACCGGGGGGCGAGGGCTGGCTGATCTTGTCTGACCTGGCCGAGCACCTGGGACTGCGCACGCGGGCGCAATTGCTGGCTGCTTTTTCTGCCGGTGGCTTGAAGGTGGTGGGCCGGATGGATGTCAAGCCTGAGCACCCCAAGGCACTGGACGCCAGTAATCCGCTGGCTGAGGCGCGGGCTAAAGAAGTCACCTCCCTTTGGCGACTCGCGGCGGCCTAAAAAATGATTTTGTTAGCCCCGATGGAGGGCCTGCTTGACTTTGTTCTGCGCGACATCCTGACCCGCGTCGGCGGTATTGATCGTTGCGTGTCCGAGTTCATTCGCATCACCGACCAGCTGCTGCCCGAGCGCGTCTTCACCCGCATCGTGCCGGAGCTGCACAACGGCGGCCGCACCTTTGCGGGCGTGCCCGTACGTGCGCAGCTGCTGGGGTCTGACCCCGCCTGTATGGCCGACAACGCCGCGCGCCTGGCCAGCCTGGGGCCTGCGGGCATTGACCTGAACTTTGGCTGCCCCGCCAACGTGGTGAACCGTCACGGCGGCGGCGCGGCACTGCTCAAAGAGCCTGAAACGATTCATGCCATCGTCGCTGCCGTGCGCCGCGCTGTGCCTGCGCACATGCCGGTGTCGGCCAAGATGCGGCTGGGCTACCTGGACGATTCACGCGCGGTGGAATGCGCCTTGGCGATTGCCAATGGCGGTGCCAACGAGATGGTGGTGCATGCCCGCACCAAAGCCCAGGCGTACCGCCCGCCGGCCTATTGGGAGCGCATTGCCGACATTCGCGCAGCGGTCACTATTCCGGTGGTGGCCAATGGCGAAATCTGGACGGTGGACGACGCGCGCCGCTGCAAAGAAATCTCAGGCTGCGACATGTTGATGATTGGGCGCGGCGCGGTGGTGGACCCTGGGCTGGGGCTGGCCATCAAGGCGTCTGGCAGCAATGCACCAACCCACGCGGTCACCTGGGCGCAATTGCTGCCTCTGGTCCTTGACTTCTGGCATATCGTGACCACCCGGCTGGACAGCAAAGCGCAGGCCGGGCGACTCAAGCAGTGGCTGAATTTTTTAAGGCGTCGCTTTCCTGAAGCTGAAGTCGCCTATCAAGCGCTGAAAACCATCAACAGCCCGGCGGTCGTCGACGACTGGCTGAATCGCCAAATGTCCTCGCAAAAAACACTTTGACATCACCAAAAAAGCCGATTTAAGGCATAAAAGTGGTTGCGGCCCAATAAAAATATGGGCGAGAAGCTCCTAAAAAAGTAGCGTCTCAGATGACTGGAAAGACTACTTCTTAAACCCCACATCGCCAAACCAGGCAGTCACGCGGTCGCCGGTGTTGTCGGTGTCCTTGCCGACACGCATACCTTCTAGGACAGTTTTGCGAAGATGTCCTGGGCCTGAAGGGCCGCGCTAAAGCTCGCCAGCAAACAAGGAAGGCACAGGATACGACCGGCGGCGAACCTCTCAGGGAGGTGCATCCCCCAGTCTATTCAACCTTGGCGCCCGATGCCTTGACCACTTTGGCCATTCTTTCGTAGTCAATGGCCAGCAGTTTGGAAAAGTCTGCATTGCTCATGGCCAGCGGCTCAATGCCCTGCTTGTCGAGGCGGGCCAAGACAACCGGGTCTTTGAGGAGGGTGGCCATGGCTGCGTTGATGCGGTTGACCTCAGCCGCAGGCGTAGCTACTGGGCCGAGCAGGCCAAACCATGAGTCAAACTGGTAGCCCGGCAAGCCGCTTTCGGCAATGGTGGGCACATCGGGTAAATATTTGGAGCGTTTAGGTGACGTGACACCAATCAAACGAATGCGGCTGTCTTTGGCAAACGCCAGCGCACCAATGCTGGCGGCAATCACGGCCTGGGCGCGGCCTGAAATGACCTCGTTGATGGCCTCGCCGGTGGCTTTGAGCGGCACATGCACCACGTCAATACCCGCCAGACCGTTGAAGTAAGCCATCGACAAATGGGTGGCGCTGCCGACGCCGGCGGTGGCGTAGTTCATTTTTCCGGGGTTGGCTTTGGCATAGCGAATGTATTCAGCCGCTGTTTTGGCCGGCACGTCCGGGTGAATCATCAGCACGTAGTCTGCCGTACCAATATGGGCCAGGGGGGCAAAGTCCTTTTGCGGGTCATAGGACAGCTTGGTGTACAGGCTGCCGGCAATGTTGTGGCTGGCCGCAGCCAGCACCATTGCGCCGCTGTCGGGGGCTGACTTGGCGACAAAGCCGGTGCCCACTGTGCCGCCTGCGCCAGGCTTGTTGTCAATGATGACGGTTTGGCCCAAGGCCACGCCCAGTTCGGTTGACATGGCGCGTGCCAGCAGGTCCTGCACGCCACCGGGGGCAAAAGGCACGACGATGCGGGCTAGTTTGGAATTATTTTGGGCGAATGTCATACCCGTCGAGATACCAGCCGCCAAAGCCAGTGGCGCGACAACAAAATTTCTGCGTTGCATCATTTTTTAATCCAGTCAGTCGGTCAAGAAACACAAATCTCATCGGCCAGATGGCGCATAAAGCGCTCGCACCAGGCCAGTTGCTCAAGCGTCACCCATTCATTGGGCTGGTGGGCCTGGGCGATGTGGCCGGGGCCGCAAACAATGGTTGGCACGCCGACCTGATGGAACAGAGCCGCTTCTGTGCCAAAAGACACTTTGCCTGCCCCCATGGCGCTGTCGACCTCTGCACACTTAAAACACAGGCGCGCAATGTCGCTGTTGGCGTCGGTGGCAAAGCCCGGCAGCACCGAGTTCAGGTGGTGCGTGATGCCGGTGCCGGGCGCAACCGCTTGCATGGCCGGCAGCAGGCTGTCGGCAAATTCTTTGGCTTCGTTGAACAAGGTCACGGGAGAGTTGAGGTGGTGGTGGCGAATCTCCCAGGTCACGTCGCAGTCACGCGGGATGATGTTCAGCGCCGTGCCGCCAGCAATCACGCCGGTGTGAATGGTGGTAAACGGCACATCAAACAGCGGATCAAAGGGCCCCTCGGCCTGAAGCTTGCGGTGCATGGCTTTGAGCTTGCCCACAAACTCACAGGCAATTTCAACCGCATTGACTCCTTGGGGCGTCAGTGATGAATGCGCTTCAAAGCCGCGCACCGATGTTTTGTAGGCATGCTTGCCTTTGTGCGCAATCACCACCTGCATGCCGGTGGGTTCGCCAACGATGCAGCCCGCCGGCCGAAAGCCCTGGTCCACCATGTCGGCAATCAGGCGGCGCACGCCGATGCAGCCGACTTCTTCGTCGTAGCTGAAAGCCAGATGCACCGGCTTTTTGAGCTTGCGCTTGAGCAGCTCGGGCACCATCATCAAAGCGGTGGCGCCAAAGCCTTTCATGTCGGTGACGCCGCGTCCATACAGCTTGTCGCCGATGATTTGCGCTTCAAAGGGGTCGGTGTTCCACGGTTGGCCGTCAACAGGCACCACATCGGTGTGGCCCGACAGCACCAGCCCGCCAGTTTTGCTTTCGCCGTCGTGGGCGGGCAAGGTAGCCCACAAATTGGCTTTTTTGCCGCTGTCGTCATAGATCAGCCGGCATTTAATGCCTTGGGATTCAAGCAAATCGCGCGTCCATTCAATCAGGGCCAAGTTGCTGTCGCGTGATACCGAGGCGAAAGACACCCATTTTTTAATGAGGGGTAGGGCAGCCAGCGTGGGCTGAAGTGTGGATTGGGGAGTTGGAGCGTTCATTTGGCGCCTTTGAGGGTGGTTTTCGTAAAATCATACGTCAGCCTGCACAATACAGCCTGATTCAACGAAAGAAACCATGACCATCTCTATCTACACCACGTCCATTCCTGTTTTCAAACAAATGCTCGGCGGCCTCAAAGAGGTCTTGCGCAAGGCCGAAGCCCACGCCATCGACAAAAAACTGGACCCCAACGCGCTGCTACATGCCCGGCTGTTTCCTGACATGTTCAACCTGCTGCGCCAGGTGCAGGTGGCCAGCGACTTTGCCAAAAGCGTGTCAGCCCGGCTGGCAGGCGTTGACGTGCCCAAGGTGGACGACAACGAGCAGACCTTCGCAGACTTGCAAAGCCGCATCGACACGGTGCTGGCGTTTATCGGTGGGCTGGACCCTGCCAAGTTTGACGCTGCCGCCACCCGCGAGATCATCACGCAAGCCGGTACCCCCAAAGAAAAGCGTTTTACCGGCCAGTCGTACCTGGTGAACTACGGCCTGCCGCATTTCTTTTTTCACGCCACGGCGGCGTATTCTATTTTGCGGCACAACGGTGTTGAGGTCGGCAAAAAAGACTATCTCGGTACCTATTAAGAAGCTAAATAGGGCTGCAAGCCAATGAATACAAGGGCGAGTAGCTCCTCATAAAGGAGCGTCTTGCGCTGCTTCATGCAAGCCCTGCGACCCTTGTTCGCGACCACCCCATAGCCGTCGATGCGCCAGGGGCTGCCTTTTGGCCGCTGACCGTCAAAATTTGCAGCTGGTGAATCACCTTTCATTGACCTACCCTAAAACCATCATGCCCCTTCAAGTTCTGGAAGCCCAAACCGGTGAGAACCCGGTCGCCACCATCCTCATCATGCACGGCCTGGGGGCTGATGGGCGCGACTTTGTGCCGATTGCTGAGCAACTGGATTTGTCAGGCGTCGGGCCCGTGCGTTACCTGTTTCCGAATGCGCCGACCATCCCCGTGACCATCAATGGCGGCTACATGATGCCTGCCTGGTACGACGTTCTGTCGGCGGACCTGGTCAAACGTGAAGACGAGGCGGGCCTGCGCCAGTCGCGTGTGGAGATTGAAGCGCTGATCGCCAACGAAAAAGCGCGCGGCATGCCCGCCAGCCGCATCGTGGTCGCCGGTTTTTCGCAAGGTTGCGCCATGTCGTTGATGGTGGGCCTGCGCCACGCCGAGACGCTGGCGGGCGTTGTGGGCATGTCGGGCTATTTGCCGCTGGCCGCGAATTTGGCGGCCGAGCACACGGCGGCAAGCCTGAAGACGCCGATTTTCATGGCCCACGGCACGCGCGACCCTGTGGTGGCATTGCCACGCGGCACGGCATCACGCGATGCGTTGAAGGCTATCGGCTATGCGGTAGAGTGGCACGACTACCCGATGGAGCACTCGGTGTGCCCAGAGGAAGTCGCCGACCTTGAGGTTTTTTTGAACCGCGTTCTGGCTTGAAGTTGACGGCCAGCCAGACAGCCAGCCAGACCGTCTAAAGGGGCGAGGGCTCGGTTTTTTCGTAACCCTGTGGCAACGGCTTGCTGACGGCCGGGTGTTTCAGTTCCCTGTCCCGGATGGCAAACAGGCGTTCCAGGTCCTCCGCGGTGTCGTTTTCTGGCGTTGGCGGCTTTTCAATCACAGGCGCCAGCGGTTCAAGCTCGTCCAGAGCAAAGGCAGGAACCGCAGCCGCGGCAAGCACAGGCGTCACTGGATTGGACAGCGTCACTCCCGCAACAGACCCTGGGGCAGCCATGGGGCCAGTAACAGCCGCTTGAGCAGGCATGGCACTGGCGGGCATGGCAACGATGTCAAAAGGATCGACTTCCCCGTGTGTTTTCCAGTATTGGCCGCCGGGCAGCTCGGTCACGGGGCAGGTGCTGGCCACTTCAAGTTGCCAGGCAATGCCGTGCAACCAGGCGGCCGCCTTGGGTTCAACTTGAACGATGTCTGTCAGCAGCGCTTTTTGAAAGGCGAAAGCGTACTTCATGAGTCGCTGATCCCATTGCTTGACCACCAGGCGCACAAAAATGCCCCGGCCCCGCTTGCGGCTGCTGACGACCTGAATCTGGCACTGAATCCAGGCCGGCGGTATGCCGCTTTTGCGGACCAGGTCGCGCATCACGACCTGCACCAGTTGGCCGCGGGTCGCCGTTTCCGAACCATCATTGAGGATGGACTGATGGTGAGTGTGGCTGTTGGACAAAGAGCTGTCGCCAGCCGGGGGCTGCTTGACACCAGCCGACGAGAACAGCTTTTTAAAGAAATTGACCATACATCCCTGAAAAATGCTTCACATACATTGTTTTTTGATACTTTATAGTTCTTTCTCTTGGCCTGCAAGTTGAACTGGCAAGCCAAAAGAAGGCATGTGCTTCGCTTCAGCGCTGATAAGCGGCTCGCGCCAGCGAAAAAAGCTGGCCTGTGATAACTTCCAGCCCAGTCGAAAAGAATACGGAAGATAGCACCATGACCCATTTACAGGCACACACATTCCTGTCGAGCACAGATTTGTCGCCTGATCGCCTGAAAGGCATGTCTTGCGGGATCGAAAAAGAAAGCCTTAGGGCCCAGCCCAGCGGCGCGTTGGCACTGACGCCGCATCCTCTGGCCCTGGGTTCGGCGCTGACGCATCCCTGCATCACGACTGACTTCAGCGAATCGCAGGTTGAGCTGGTCACGGGCGTTCACACCAGCGTGCAGGCTGCCCTGGACGAGCTGACGCAAGTCCACCAGTTCACCTACCGCAGCATGCAGGCGCTGGGCGACGAGATGTTGTGGGTATCCAGCATGCCCTGCGGTTTGCCGACGGATGAAACCATTCCGGTGGCCCGTTTTGGCTCGTCCAACGTGGGCCGCGCCAAAAGCGTGTATCGCCTGGGCCTGTCGCACCGCTACGGGCGGCGCATGCAAACCATTTCTGGCATTCATTACAACTGGTCGTTCCCGGGGGTCACCAGCGAGCAGTATTTTGCGCAGATTCGCAACTTTCGCCGCCAGTCGTTTTTGCTGCTGTACCTGTTTGGCGCGTCGCCTGCCGTGTGTTCGACCTTTGTGGCCGGCAGGCAACACGAGCTACAGCAACTGAGCCCGAGCACCATGTACATGCCCTACGGCACATCGCTGCGCATGGGCCGGCTGGGCTACCAGAGCGACGCACAGGCGTCCTTGGCCGTCAGTTACAACAGCCTCGAAGGTTACGCCGCCTCGCTGCAAGATGCCTTGACACGGCCTTATGCGGCGTACGAAAAAGTAGGCATCCAAAACCCCGGTGGCGACTACAACCAGCTGGGCACAACGCTGCTGCAAATTGAAAACGAGTTTTACGGCACCATTCGGCCCAAACGCGTGATCTTCCCTGGCGAGCGGCCCCTGCACGCCCTGCGTGAGCGGGGGGTTGAATACATCGAAGTGCGTTTGATGGACCTGGACCCGTTCGAGCCCGCTGGCATCAGCACGCAGACCATGCGGTTTTTAGACGTGTTTTTGCTGCACTGTTTGACAAACGCCAGCCCGCCTGACAGCCCGGAAGAAATCGCTGCGCTGGCGCGCAACCAGCACCGCACCGCTGCCCGTGGGCGTGAACCTGGTTTGACATTGGAGCGCGGTAGTCAAGAAGTGCTGCTGACCGACTGGGGGCATCAGATCGTTGCCGAGTGCGCCCCGATCGCCGCTGCGCTGGACGCCGCGCACGGTACATCAGACTACAGCGCCGCGTTGGCGGCCGCCACAGTTGGTTTGAACGATGCCAGCACCCTGCCATCAGCCCGAGTCCTGGCCGCCATGGCCAAAGACCACGACCACTCCTTCGTGAAGTTTGTGCGCGCACAGTCTGAAAAAACCAAGGCTTATTTTCAAGCGCTGCCATTTTCCAACGAGCAGCATGCGCACTTCACCCAGCTTAGCCAGCAGTCGATGGTGGATCAAAAGAAGATCGAAGCCCTCGACAGCATGCCGTTTGAGGTGTACCGCGAGCAGTATGTGTCTGCCGAGCGGCTGAATGTTCCCAAAAAGACTGAAGCCGCAACTGTTTTAAGCGCCTAAAGGCCTGCGGCCCAATATATTATTGGGCTATACGCTATCGTATTCATAGTGACTTGCCCGCCATGCGCCGCCGTGCGTACAGCCCCACAAACGCCAAACCCAGCACCAGTGCAAACCAGCCAACCGCCGCTGACTTGGCAACGATGCCTTGCATGCCGGGCGAGGTGATGAAGTAGGGCGAGACCACCACGCCCAAGCCAATCAGAATGCACAAAATGCCCTTGATGGCCAGCTCGTTGTTGGCTTGGGTGTTGAGCTTTTTGCTCGGTTGTTGGGTCGGTGCTTGAGGCAGGGGCATGGTGCAGATGATTGATGAAAAGTAAGGCCACCGATAATACGTTCTAGCAACGAAAGAGTTTGAACAATGGCGATTCAGTGGTTTCCAGGGCATATGTACCTGACGCAAAAGGCGATCAGTGAACGCATCAAAGAAATTGATGTGGTCATTGAACTGCTGGACGCGCGCCTGCCCGGCTCCAGCGCTAACCCCAAGCTGGCCGAACTGACAGCGTCGCGCCCCACGCTGAAGGTGCTGAACAAGCAAGACCTGGCCGACCCGCTGGTGACCCAACTGTGGCTGGCACACTACAACGCGCTGCCCAGCACCCGGGCCATTGAACTCGATGCGAGCGAAACTGCACCGGCCCGCAAGCTGATAGACGCCTGCCATGCGCTGGCACCGCTGCGCGGCAGCATGGTCAAGCCGATGCGTGTGCTGATTTGCGGCATCCCCAACGTTGGCAAATCAACCTTGATCAACACCCTGACGGGCAAGCGCGCCACCAAAACCGGGGACGAGGCAGGCATCACCAAAATCGAGCAGCGCATTGTGCTGGCGGACGGGTTTTATTTGTGGGACACGCCGGGCATGCTGTGGCCGCGCATCATCGTGGCGCAAAGCGGCTACAACCTGGCCGCCAGCGGTGCGATTGGCCGCAATGCGTTCAGTGAAGAAGAAGTCGCCCTTGAGCTGTTGAATTTGCTGATCAAAAAATACCCGGCTGCGCTGACGGATCGCTACAAGGTCAACATCACGCCCGAATCTACTGACGAAACAGTGCTGGAAGACATTGGCCGCAAACGCGGCGCGGTACTGCCCAAAGGCCGCATCAATCTGCAAAAAGCCGCCGAGATTGTGATTTACGAATTTCGCCAAAGCGCGCTGGGCCGCATCACACTCGAAACACCCGACGAGTTTGCAGGCTGGCTGGCTGCTGGGCAACTGCTGGACGCTGAACGGCAGGTTAAAAAGGACGCGATTGAAATGGCGCGGCTGATCAAGTTTAAAAAGATAGCGCGACCTGAAAAGTTGCGCGGTGCCTGAACCAGATCAGGATTTAGCTGGCACTTTGCTGCCTGTATCCATGGCGGCTGGGGCGGGCTTCGGTTGAACGCCTTACAGTCGCTTTACTTTCTGAGATCCTTGCTATGTTTTTCGCAGCAAGCTGTCTAGCCGCGTGTCCCAGTTGGTGTTGGGCAAGATGCTGGCCAGGGCTGAATCGGGCATCGCAAAGGTGCTGCGCATCAGCTGCGCCAGCACCGCACGGTAGTCGTGGTGCGCGGGTACATCGCGCGCTTCGTTCAGGTTGCCGCGTGCCAGGCCTGTCCACTGGCCATGCCACTTGCCGCCGTTGACGCGGCTACCCACCAGCCACATGGCGTTGCCGTAGCCGTGGTCGGTACCGCGGGTGCCGTTCTCCGCCGCTGTGCGGCCAAACTCGCTCATCACCACCACCACATCGCCAGGCTCAGAAAAGTCTTGCCGCAGTTGCGCAATTGCCAGGCCCAGGTTGCCTAGGTTGTTGGCCAGTTGCCCGGTCGCATGGCCCTGGTTGGCGTGGGTGTCCCAGCCGCCGGCTGACAAAAAGCCGATACGAAGATGGCGGTCGTTGCGCATCAGCGTGCCCAGGTGCTGCGCGTCCAGCTGTAAGCCGACCGGGTCTGCAGCGCCGTTGCTGGCGGCCAGCATTTGTGCGTTCTGGGCTTGTGCTGTGGCAGGGGTGCCGTCTTTGTCCAAGCGTCTGTCGAGGGCCGGACCCATCTTTTTGCCGTCTATTTCCATTTTCTCTGTGACCAGCTCTTGTGCGCTTTGCATGCGGCTACCTGCTCCTTGGCGGAAGGCTTCGCTGAGCTTGTCGTTGCCTGCATACAAGTCCATCAGCGCTTGGCGGGTTTTATCGTTGGCCAGCACGCCGGTGCGCTCAGCTGCCTGGCCGCGCGGGATGAGTTTGACGGGCGCGTCACCGGCCAGAATGGCTGGGTTGGCCTCCCCGACGCCGATGGCTGATGTCAGCGTTTTGTTGCTGCTGCTGGCTACTTTGTTCAACCAGCCAGGGGCCGCGCTGGTCTTGCCTCGTTGGCCAATTTCCATTTCATACTGGGCGTCAAAATGTGACCGGTTCGGAGCGGGCAAGCCCGCGCTGGGGACAAAGCTGAGCACGCCCTGTTGCCACAGCGGCAACACGGGCGCAAGGGCTGGGTGCAGCGCAAAAGTGTTGTCGAGTCTGAGCGCTGTTTTTGCGGTTCCGTCTGGCGCAGCAACCGCGATGTTGGGGCGGCTGGCGTAGTAGTCGGCGTCGGCATACGGCACAAAAGCGGACAGGCCGTCATAGGCGCCGCGCAGCAGCACCACCACCAAGCGGCCCGTGCCAGTAGTGCCAGGCAGTGCAGCCTGCGCCCAGATGCGCGATGTGCTGCCCGCCAAGGCGATGCCAGATGCCATCAACAGGCGGCGGCGCGAAAGCTGTGCGGTTTGCATGTCTGTCCTTTGGCTTATTTGTTCATGAAGTCAGGGCTGGCCAGCATCAGGCCGCTGCGGCTGGCGGGCTGCTCAAGGGCAATGCGGTTGGAACTGGCGGCACTGAAAAAGGGCCGCAAATAGGTCGGCTCATGGATGCGGCCGCCCAGCGCCATGGCGTAGTCGGCGCGGCGCGTCAGCGCCTCTGGGGCCAGCCAGGTGGCGGCATCGGTCTTGTAGCCGTCGGGTGTTTGCCAGCCGTGCAGTGGCTGGCCCGCTTGCGCTAAAAAGCCCAGCGTTAATTGAATCTCGCGACGCTCTTTGACACCGCCGCCAGCTGTCAATGCAGAGCAGGCAAAGTCCAGCGGCGTTTTGAACAGGGTGTTGTCGGCCCGCCAAAATTCGGGTGACTCGACCAGCGTGCGCATGACTGCCCGAATGTCGCCGTGGGTTCGGGTAAAGGTGGCGGCCAGCTGGTCAACCAGAGCTTGCGGCGGCTTGTCTGCTACAAAAGTGGTAGCAAAACGCAGGGCAATGCGCTTGGCGGTGGCTGGGTGACGCGCCAGCATGCGAATCGCGTCTTCGCCCTCTTGCATGCCGTTGTTGTTAAAGGTGCGACCCAACAGCTTTTTGCTGCCGCTGTCGTGCAGGCGCTCAGCAAATCTGAAGCCTTCGCCCAGCTGAACACCGACTGTCCATCCCGTCAAGATACGGGCCAGCTCACGCACATCGTTTTGGCTATAGCCGGCGTTAACACCCAGGGTGTGCAGCTCCATCAGCTCGCGTGCGTAGTTTTCATTCAGGCCGCGCACGTTGCTTTGTGCCTGGTCTAAATAAAACAGCATGGCTGGGTGGCGGGCACTGGCCAGCAACAGGTCTTCAAACTTTCCCAGCGCGTTGGCGCGAATCACATTGACAAGGTAGTGACCGACAAACGGCCGCACCGGGCCTTTGCCTGCAAAAACATTCAGGTGGTTAAACCAGAACTCTGTCATTCGGGCCAGCAGCGGGTTTTCAAGCGTTGGGTCGCTACAGGCCATCAATCGCCATGCATTCGCCGTTTGCGTCATGTCGCGGCTAAAACCCAGCGCGCCCGTGGTGTCCTCTGCCATGGCTAACGCGCCTGCCGCAGGCGCTTTGATGTTTTTACGCGCCTCGCGCTCGGCCTGAAAGTCTTTGACCGTGGCCGTCAAAGGCTGGTTAAACCGCGCAATGTCTGAAGGTATCGACGGCGCACTCTGGCTGGCTGCAAAGGCGAGCTCGATTTGATGCAAGCCCCAAGCCTTGGGGTTTGGCTCTGCGGCGCTTGCTGTTTCTGGTGTGGGGCCGTAGCCCAAACGAGATGTCACACGCCACGCCGCAGCATGGTTGCTATCGCTTGGACCGCCGTTTTTCGTGTCGTGGGTGGTTTGCGCGCTTACAGACCAGCTTGCCAGCACCGTCAGACAAAGCACAAAACCCAGGGCGCGCTTTAGCATTCGGGGTTTCGACGGGCATGAAAAGCGTGACGACATCAAAATCTCCTGATCATTCGTAGTTTGCACCAGACTAACGGCCCAGCGGTGGGCCTGGTTGTCAGTTTTACGAAGCGTTACTGCCAGGTGGCGATCTACTTTTGCGGTTGGCTTGCCGCCCAGCTCCAGCAGCATCTGGTTGGTGGCGTGATCTTGCTGATGCGCAAGAGTCAATGTCGGTTTTTGCTAGCGAGCTGGCGCAGGCGCGAGCAAAAAACCACGAACAGGGCCAATCGACGCCTCTGGCGCTTCCTCATGCGGCAGGTGACCCACGCCTTTGAACGACACCCGTTGCGAGCCAGCAATGGCTTTGAGGTAATCGTTCGAGTTGGCAAACGGGATCATCCCGTCTTGCTCGCCCCACACCAGCAGCGTGGGAGCTGTGATTTTTTGAAGGATGGGAACCGGGTCGACCAACACGGTTTGCGCCATGCGGGCCAGCAGTGCGCCCCGGCTGCCGGGGGCCAGCATCATGTCGTGGTAGCGCGTCGCCAGTTCGTCGGTCATGGTTTCTGGCTTGGCGTAGGCGGGTTTCAAGCTCATGGTCAGCAGCGGCTTGGGCAGGGTGACGCTCATCAGCTTGACCATCATCGGCACCTCCGGGGTTTTGCCGTATTCAAAACCTGGGCTGGCATAGCCGTCGGGCGACACCAGGACCAGTTTGCCAACCCGCGCAGGGTAGGTGCCTGCAAAGGTCCAGGCGATGCGCCCGCCAATCGAGTTGCCCACCAGGCTGGCGCGGCTCAAGCCCAGCTTGTCCATCAGCGCGTTGATGATTTGCAGGCTGCGTTTGTCTGTGTAGTCGCCCGTTGGGTCAGGCAGGCTCAGGCCCGAGCCGGGCAGGTCGATGCGAATCACGCGCAGGTCTTTGGCCAGTGCGTTGGCCCAGGGCTCCCACGTCTGCAAACTGGCGCCAAAGCCGTGCAGAAAAATCACAGCCGGTGCGGTTTTTGGGCCGCTGTCCCGCACATGCAGGCGTGTGCCAGCCACGTCGATCATGTCGCTGGGCGCGTTCAGGTACTGGCGCTCCAGCACGGCGCGGTTTTTGTCCGGCGTCCAGAGCCACCACAGCGCAGCGGCCAGCAGGACACCCAGGCAAATCAAAAGGATAGACATCAGCTTCATGCTTTCAAGCTGTCCAGGCCGACCATTTTTTCAGTCAGCATCCACAGCTCGGCAGAGCGTGCCAGGTTGGTGGCCTTGGTCGACAGCGGCTGCGCAAAGGCGGCGCGGCCAACAACCTGGCGGTTGCCCCAGCTCCAGTGCTGGCCAGACAGCTCAAACCCCGCATCGGCCACGACCTGTGCCACCCGCTCACCTGCCAGCGTCTGCGTGACGTAGCCTTTGGTGATGTTTTTCTGAAACCAGGGGAAGATGGTGCGAAACAGCTGCGGTGTGTCCCTGAAAAGCGCCGTATCAGCCACGCAGCCGGGGTACAGCGTGTTGAACACGACACCCGTATCGGCGTGGTAGCGGCTATGAAACTCGCGGCTCATCATCATGTTGCACAGCTTGCTGTCTTTGTAGGCCTTGCCGGGCTTGAAGGGCTTGCCGTCAATCATGGCGACCGGGGCTTTGAAGCCTGCTTTCAAACCCTGCAAATCGCCCAGGTCAGCAGGGGCAGGGATGGGCACCTTGCCGCCAAATTCAGCCGAGTTCGCTGTCACGGTGCCCAGTGTGATCAGCCGCGGGGCAGGGCGTGTGGATTGCTGCAACACGGGCAGCAGCAAGCGGCTGAGCAAAAAGTGCCCAAAGTGGTTGGTGGCGACGCTGATCTCAAAGCCTTCGGGCGAGCGCTGCGGTTCTTTCAGGCGCGGCAGGTACACGGCGGCGTTGCACACCAGTGCATCGAGCGGCAAGCCGCTGGCCGCAAAAGCTGCGCACACTGGCCTGCGAGCCGAGGTCCATCAACAGGGGCGTGATGTGCTGCGGGGCGATGTTCAATTCAGTTGCCGCCTGGGTGGCTTTAGCGACATCACGGCAAGCCATGACCACATGCCAGCCGCGCGCGACCAAGGCCAAGGTGGCGTACAGGCCCACGCCAGAAGATGCGCCGGTAACGATGGCGACCGGAGATTTTTTGTCAGTCATTGGGTGTTGTGAAGCGAAGAAAGTAAGCATTCATCTTAAACAATGGATGCCCTGCTTAAGGGGGTGCGTTACAGCACCTGGCGCAACTTTCAATAAGCTTCCAACACCCGATCACGCATAGTCACTGACCGGCACACAGCTGCACATCAGGTTGCGGTCACCGTAGACGTTGTCGACCCGGCCGGTGGTGGGCCAGTACTTGGACGTTTTGAGGGCGGCGACCGGGAAAGCCGCGACCTCGCGCGAATACGGGTGGTTCCACTCAGCGGCGATGACGCTTGCTGCCGTGTGCGGTGCGTGTTTGAGTGGGTTGTTGTCTTGCGGCCAGACGCCGGCTTCAACTTGCGCAATCTCTTGGCGGATGGCGATCATGGCGTTGATGAAGCGATCGATCTCTTTGAGGTCTTCGCTCTCGGTCGGCTCGACCATCAGCGTGCCCGCGACGGGAAAGCTCAGCGTTGGAGCGTGAAAGCCGTAGTCCATCAGGCGCTTGGCCACGTCTTCGGCGGTCACGCCGCTGGTATCTTTCAGGGGGCGCAAGTCCAAAATACATTCGTGTGCCACATAGCCTGCCTCGCTGGCATACAGCGTCGGGAAGTGGTTTTTCAGGCGGGCGCTGATGTAGTTTGCCGACAAGATCGATATTTCGGTCGCCTGCTTCAAGCCTTCGGGGCCCATCATGCGGCAGTACATCCAGCTGATCGGCAAGACCGCAGCGTTGCCTAATGGTGCTGCTGAGATGGCCCCCACGCTCGTCACTGCGTGTACTTCGCTGCCCCCCAAGGGGGCTAATTTTCCTAGGGGCGGCCCGTCGGAAAATGACGCCATGCCCACACCGCCACCGGCTAAGCCGCCGGCCACATGCCCCGGCAAATATGGCACCAGGTCAGCCACCACGCACACCGGGCCCACACCCGGCCCGCCGCCGCCGTGAGGAATGCAAAAGGTTTTGTGCAAATTGAGGTGGCTCACGTCGCCGCCAAACTCGCCCGGTGCAGCCGTGCCGACCAGCGCGTTCATGTTTGCGCCGTCCACGTACACACGCCCGCCGTGGCTGTGCACCAGGGCACACAAGGCTTTGACATTGGCTTCAAACACGCCGTGGGTGGATGGGTAGGTGATCATCACCGCTGCAAGGTTGGCGCTGTGCTGTTCGCATTTGGCTTGGAGGTCGCCCATGTCAACATTGCCTTTGGCATCGCAAGCTGTCACCACCACCGTCATGCCGGCCATTTGCGCGCTGGCCGGGTTGGTGCCGTGGGCCGATGCAGGTATCAGGCAAATGTTGCGGTGGCCCTGGCCCTGCGCCTCATGAAACGCTTTGATGACCAGCAGGCCCGCGTATTCACCTTGCGAGCCTGCGTTGGGCTGCAGGCTGATGCCTGCGTAACCGGTGGCCTGGCACAGCCACGCACGCAGTTGCTCGTCCAGTTCTGCATAGCCGCGTTGCTGGTCTGCCGGCGCAAATGGGTGCATATGGGCAAACTCCGGCCAGGTGATGGGAATCATCTCGCTGGTGGCGTTCAGCTTCATGGTGCAAGAGCCAAGCGGGATCATGCTGCGGTCCAGCGCCAGGTCCTTGTCGCTCAAGCGGCGTATATAGCGCAGCATGGCTGTTTCGGAATGGTGGGTGTTGAAGACCGGGTGGGTTAAAAACTCGCTTGTGCGGCGCAGCTCGGTGGGGATGAGTGGCTCTATGCCTTTTTCAAAGTCAGCGACTTTGGGCAAGGCTTGGCCAGGCTTGGCGAAGACGGACCAGAGCTGCTCGATATCGTCACGGGTGGTTGTCTCGTCCAGCGCGATACACAGATGATCTTTTCCGTCAATTCGCAGGTTGAGGCCCATTTCGCTTGCGCGAGCAGCTATGGAATCAGTAGCGGCGTCAGTCTTCAAGTGCAGGGTATCAAACGCACTCTGACGACGAAGCGGGCAAGCCAATTGTTCAAGGCCACGGGCCAAAATGGCGGTGTAGCTGGCAATGCGCTGCGCCATCCGCTTCAAGCCCTGGGGACCGTGGTACACCGCGTACATGCTGGCCACCACGGCAGGCAAGACTTGGGCGGTGCAAATATTTGAGGTGGCCTTTTCACGGCGAATGTGCTGCTCTCGGGTTTGCAAAGCCAGGCGATACGTCGGGTTGCCATGCACATCCACCGACACGCCCACCAGGCGGCCCGGCATCGAGCGTTTGAATTCATCGCGACACGCCAGATACGCCGCATGCGGGCCACCGGCACCCATCGGCATGCCAAAGCGCTGGGTGGTGCCGATCACAATGTCGGCGCCCCATTCGCCGGGGGGTGCCAACAGCGTCAGCGCCAGCGGGTCAGCGGCTGCGATGAAAGCGGCTTGTTTGGCGTGCACCACCGCCACATCGGCACGCAAGTCGGAAATACCGCCACTGGTGGCCGGGTATTGCGCCAGCACGGCGAAGTAGTCGCCCTTGACGTTGTTGATCGCGGCGTGCCATTCGGGCGCAGAGTTGGCCAGCAGCACGGTGATGCCCAGCGGTTTGGCGCGGGTCTGAATCACTTCAATCGTTTGTGGATGGCAGTCGCCCGCCACCACGAAGGTATTGGACTTACTTTTAACGCTGCGCTTGGCCAGCGTCATGGCTTCAGCGGCAGCAGTGGCTTCGTCCAGCATGGACGCATTGGCAATCGGCATGCCCGTCAGGTCACAAATCATGGTTTGAAAGTTGATCAGGGCCTCCATCCGGCCCTGCGATATCTCGGCCTGATAGGGGGTGTAGGCGGTGTACCAGGCCGGGTTTTCCAGGATGTTGCGCAAGATCACGCCGGGCGTGTGGGTGCCGTAGTAGCCTTGGCCGATAAAGCTTTTGAGGACCTTGTTTTTTGATGCCATCGCTTTGAGTTGCTTGAGCGCCTCTGCCTCAGTGACGGGCGCAGGAATCGCCATCGCGCTCACGCGCGCAATCGATCGCGGAATGATGGCCTCCATCAACGCGCGGCGCGACGCGGCACCCAGCACGCTGAGCATGTGCGCCTCAGCGGCATCATCAATGCCGATGTGGCGGGCGATGAACTCGGACGTATTTTCAAGCTCTGCCAGAGGCTTGGCGGATTGCATCAACATGGGCGTACCTTCAATGAATTTAAGCGTTGGCTGAAAAGGCGCTGTAACGGGTTTCATCCATCAGCGCGGCCAGTTGCGATGCGTCCGACAGCCTGACCTTGAAGAACCAGCCTGCGCCCAGCGGGTCGGTATTGGCCAGAGATGGGTCATCGCGCAGGGCTTCGTTGACTTCTAGAATTTCGCCGCTGACAGGCATGTACACGTCGGCCGCAGCCTTGACCGACTCGACCACACCAGCGGTTTCTTTTTGCGCCAGGGTGGTGCCCACGCCTGGCAGGTCGACAAACACCACGTCGCCCAGTGCGTCTTGCGCATGGTGTGTGATGCCGACGGTGGCAACATCGCCTTCAATCTGCAGCCATTCGTGGTCTTCGGTGTATTTGATAGTCATGGGGTTCTCCAGGTAAAAAAGAAAAGCTTATCCGCGAAAGTAGTGATGGGCGACGAAAGGAAGGGCGGTGACTTGCATCAGCACCGGCTTGCCACGCACCATGGCGTGGAGCTGTGTGCCGATGGCTGCAAACTCAGGGCCAACATAGCCCATCGCAACCGGCTGGTTGATGCTGGGGCCCAGCAGGCCACTGCTGACTTCGCCAATGGCTTGGCCTGTCAGGGCGTGCAGGGTCGTGTGGTCGCGTACGGGCACGCGCTCCAGCGCCATCAGACCCACGCGTTTACGGCTCAAGGTGCCTGGGTCAGACAGTTGCGCCAGTATTTTTTCAGAACCCGGAAATCCGCCCGCGCGCGCGCCACCTGCGCGCCGTACTTTTTGAATCGCCCAGCTCAGGCTGGCTTCAATCGGTGTGGTGGTGGTGTCGATGTCGTTGCCGTACAGGCACAGGCCAGCTTCAAGTCGCAGGGAGTTGCGAGCGCCCAAGCCCACAGGTTTGACCTCGGGCAGCGCGAGCAGGGCGCGAGCGAGTTTGTCAGCCTGGTCAGCATGGACGGAAATCTCAAAACCATCCTCACCCGTATAGCCGCTGCGGGTTAAAAAGCAGTCGCAACCCGCCACATCAAAGCGCCCGCCAGTCATGAACACCAGCGTTTCAACACCAGGCGACAGGCGGCTTAGCGCGCTGACCGCTTGCGGGCCTTGCAAAGCGAGCAAAGCATAGTCTGGCATCGGTATGACTTTGCAGCGGTCGCCAATTTTTTGCTGGATGTGGGCGATGTCTTGCGCTTTGCATGCGCCGTTGACAATGACGAAAAGAGCATCACCCGTATTGAAAAACATCAGGTCGTCCATGATGCCGCCCGCGTCATTGAGCAGCAAGCCGTAGCGCTGCTTGCCTGCTGGCAGGTCGATCACATCGACCGGCATCAGGCTTTCAAAAGCGGCCGCTGCACCGGGTCCTTCAAGGCGCAACTGGCCCATATGTGACACATCAAAAAGCCCGGCGGCAGCGCGCGTGTGCAGGTGCTCAGCCATCAGACCCGCGGGGTATTGCACGGGCATGCTGTAGCCAGCAAAAGGCACCATACGCGCGCCAAGCTCTGCATGCAGCTCGTGCAGCGGGGTTTTAAAAAGCGTATCTTTGGACGGGGACAAGCAATTCTCCAGGGGCAAATAGGTTCCGTGGTTTTAAATCACGGGCTGCCCCTGCTGTCCCGGGTACCTGAGAGATTCACCCGGCGATGCGGGCTTGCTCCTTCGGTGGACCACTTGCGTGATCTCTCTCCAGTAGGGAACGTATCCAACGCGGTGCGCCTGATACGGTTGCCAGTCCTTTTGCCTGAGCGTTCAATGCACCATTGGGGAAGCACTTGCGCCTTCGGCGGTTCGCTCAAATAGGTGCTACTTGGCGAACTCTCTCCTGACGGTTTCAGTTTAACTCAAGCCTGTTTCCAGCTACTTTGCATAAACAAGATCACGCAAAAACAGCGAGAGTTGCGGCACATAAGTGACCACCATCAGGCAGGCCAATATCACCAGAACAAACGGGACGAGATAGACAATAATTTTGTCGAGTGAGATTTTCGCCACCGTGCATGCGGCGAATAGGTTCACGCCAAACGGCGGGGTGATCATGCCAAGCGCCAGATTGACCACCATGACCAAGCCAAAATGCACCGGGTCAATACCAAAGTGAACGGCAACAGGCGCAAGAATAGGCGCCAGCACAATGATGGCGGCGCTGGTTTCAATGAACATGCCAATCACAAACAGCGCCGCATTCACGCCCAACAAAAAGAGGGCAGGCGACTGGAGCACCGCCTCCAGGTAGCGGCCGATCGCATCGGGCACGCCGGCACGGGTAATCAAAAACGCAAACAAACCCGCGTTGGCAATGATGAACATGATCACGGCGCTGGACAGCACCGACTTGCGCAAAATAACCATGAGGTCCGAGATCTTGATCTCACGGTAAATGACCATGCCCACCACCAGCGCGTAAAAAACGGCGACGGCTGATGCCTCTGTTGGCGTGAAAATGCCGCCATAAATGCCGCCCAGAATAATCACAGGCATCAACAATGCCCAGGCGGCCTGCCAGGTGGCTTTGCCAAACGGCAGTCGCCCGTCACCATCGTGCTTGCCCCAGCCCTTCCAGCGGCAATAAAGATGAACGAAAAGCATCAGCGCCAAGCCAATGAACAAGCCTGGGCCAAAGCCGGCAATGAACAGCTCGCCAATCGACACCTCGGCGCTCACGCCGTACAAAATCATCGGAATGGAAGGCGGAATGATCACCCCCAGTTCGGCACTGGTGGCTTGCAAGGCGGCGGCGTAACCCACCGGGTAGTGGTGCTTGATCAGCGCTGGTATCAAAATCGCACCGATGGCAAATGTGGTGGCGACCGATGAGCCCGACACCGCGGCAAAAATCATGCAGGTCAGCACGCAGGTCATGGGCAAGCCGCCTTGCACCCCGCCAACAATGGATTTGGCAAACTCCACCAGGCGGCGCGAGATACCGCCGGTTTCCATCAGGTTACCGGCCAGAATAAAAAACGGAATGGCTGCCAGTGGAAATTTATTGATCGAAGAAAACATTTCCTTGACGGAAATCAGCATGTTGGCGTTGCTGGCCTGAATGCCAAGAATGGATGCCAGACCGATGGAAACAGCCACTGAAACCGTCAGCGCAAAACACAGCACCATGGTGCAGATCATGACGATGCTCATTGCGCGGTCTCCAATTCATTGCGTTGTGGGTCTAAAAAGTTAGCCACAATCCCCAGCACGCTGAACATGGCCCCAACCGGCATGGCCACATAGCCCCAAAACATCGACAGCGACTCCAACCCCGCCATCGACTGCACTCTGCCGCGCAGCGAGTAGTCCCAGCCCCACCAAATGATCACACTGATCAACGCCAGCGCAGCCAGGCAAACAACAGCATCCAGAACACGCTTGATCCGAGGTGAACTCCAGCGGTAGAGCACATCGACGCTGACCATGGCACCTTGCCTGAAAGCCATTGGTATGCCCATGAACACCATCCAGATCAGACTCAAGCGGATCAAAATTTCGCTCCATTCGGCGGGCTGTTCAAGCACGAAGCGGGTGATGATCTGGAACATGCCCAGACAGGACGCGATGACCAGCATGAGGCAGGCGACCCCCATGGAAAACTGCGTGGTTCGGTGTTCAAGACCAAGAAATATCTGCTTCATTGAAGTTATCTTTTTAGGATTAAAAAAGCCCGCGAACCCAATAAATACGGGTGCGGGCAGCTACTAAAAGCGTAGCATTTAATGCATTTTCAGGAACCGGTTATTTGACAGCCCGGATCGCGTCCAAATTTGCTTTGCCGAACTGCTTTTCAAATTCCGCATTCACAGGTGCCAAGGTGGCAACAAACTTTGCCTTGTCAACGTTTTCTGTCACTGTCATGCCCTTGGCGCGCAACTCGGTCACCCCTGTCGCGTCGTCTGTATCGACCCGCGCGCGATTAAGTTTGACACCTTCCTTCGCGGCATCCACAAAAGCTTGCTTGTCAGCGGCCGACATTTTGTCAAATGCTGCCTTGTTCATGACAAAGATGGCTGGCGAATAAACGTGACCCGTCAAAGACAGGTGTTTTTGGACCTGGTCGAACTTTGCAGCCATGATGACGGACAGCGGGTTTTCTTGGCCGTCAACTGTGCCCTGTTGCAAGGCGGTGAACACTTCTGGAAAAGCCATGGGCGTGGTCACAATGCCGAGGCCTTTGTAGGCTGCAATGTGCACCGGGTTTTCCATGGTGCGCATTTTCAAGCCCTTCAAATCCTCAGGGGCTTTCACGTCACGCTTGCTGTTGGTCATGTGACGCACGCCGTTCTCGCCCCAGGCCAATGCCTTGAAGCCCTTGGCGTCAAACTTTTTAAGCATCTCCTGGCCAATCGGGCCGTCAAGTACGGCACGTGCGTGGGCCTTGTCACGGAACAAAAACGGTACATCCAGAATTTTGGTCTCAGGCACGAAGTTGGGAACAGGACCCGTTGACGAGAACGCCAGTTCCTGCGTTCCCAACTGCACGGCTTCAATTGATTCGCGCTCACCGCCGAGTGCGCCGCTGTAGAAAGTCTGGACTTTGTAACGTCCGGCCGTGCGTTTTTCGACTTCTTTGGCAAACGTGTCAATAGCGATGCCTTGGTGGGAATTTTGTGCGACTGAAATACTGATGCGCATCGTGGTTTGTGCGCTTGCAGCTGCAACAAAGCCCAGAGCCATGCTCAGGCTGATCAGTAGTTTTGAAAATTTCATGTGAGTCTCCGATGGTGGTGAGGGTCAGGTGCGGTCATCAATTCAACAGGTGATTATTACGCCAGCCCAGTAGCTTGGAGCCGCGGGTTTTCTCGTACGTAGTCGGCCACAATGCTGTCGAAATCCGGGTCGGGCAGCAGTCCCAGCCCTCTGGCTCTGGCTGCATCGATGACTGACGGCCAGTTGGTCACAATATTGGCAATCACTGGATCCGGCGTCCAGTCGATCAAATCAGCAGCGGCTTTGCCACCCAGTTTTTCAAGTGCCTTTGCCATGGCGCCTACGGTGGTGGTCAGGGCTGGCAGGTTGATGGCGGTTCGTGCACCCCATGCCTCGTCACTGGCCTGGACTGCACAAATCAGGCCTTCAATGGTGCGGGCTGGTGAGGCCAATGCGACTGCCGTGTCTGGGGAAACCGGGCAAGCTGCCCGCAAGCCGGCCAACGGTTCACGGATCATGCCGCTCAAGAAACTGGACGCCGCCCCATTGGGCTTACCGGGCCGCACGCTGACGGTCATGAGCCGTACATTTCGGGCACGGATAAAACCCTTGCGGCCGTAGTCAGCCACCAGTTGCTCGCCAATGAATTTTTGAATGCCGTAGCTGTTTTGCGGCGTGGGCAGGGTGCGGTCGTCAATGACGGATGGCAGCGGCTGCGCTGCTGAATTGCCGAACACCGCGAGTGAGCTGGCGAACACCACGGTAGGCCGGGTCGCGGCCATCCGGCAGGCTTGCAACAAAGCGCGTGTGGCATCCACATTGCTGCGCAGGCCAAGGTCAAGGTCCGCTTCGCACTCACCACTGACGGCTGCGGCCAGATGAAAAATCACCGCCGCTTGTGTCCAGATCGGCTGACTTGCAGCGGTGGCGGGTTCCAGGAGCTGGTTGAGATCTCCCAGCAGGGGCTGGATGCGCTTGTCTGCCGCCAGGTCTGCTGGCGGGGCAATTCGATCCACCAGCGTGATGCTTTGAATGACCTCTGGTGCGGCACCCGCCAGAGACAGCTGATGGCCAGCCAGTAAAGTGCGGGCCAGACGGGCGCCCAGAAATCCGGCGCCGCCGGTGATCACGATATGCATGGTTTTTCCCTCAATCTTTCTTGGCTTGAAAAGTCACATCCCGGCGTAGTTCGGCCCACCGCCTCCTTCAGGTGTCACCCACACAATGTTTTGTGTCGGGTCTTTGATGTCGCAGGTTTTGCAGTGCACGCAGTTTTGGGCATTGATCTGCAGGCGGTCTGTGTTGTCAGCGTTTTTGATGTATTCGTACACGCCGGCCGGGCAGTAGCGGGCCTCTGGGCCGGCGTACAAAGCCAGGTTGATGTTGACCGGAACACTCGCGTCCTTCAGTGTCAGGTGCGCGGGCTGGTGTTCTTCGTGGTTGGTGTTGCTGACGAAGACGCTCGACAGCTTGTCAAAGGTGATCTTGCCGTCAGGTTTGGGGTAGCTGATTTGCGGGCAGTCTTTGGCAGGCTTGAGTTTGGCATTGTCGGGCACAGTGGAATGGATCGTCCACGGTGGCGACTTGAACCCCAGTTTGGGCAGCAACCACAGCTCAATGCCGTTCATGATGCTGCTCAGATACAAGCCTTTTTTCATCCACTGCTTGGTGTTGCGTGAGGCTTCAAGCTCTTCCTTGAGCCAGCTTTTTTCAAACGCCTCGGGGTAGGCTGTCAGTTCATCGTGCTGCCTGCCACTTGTGACAGCGGCATACGCTGCGTCGGCGGCCAGCATGCCGGTTTTGATAGCGGCATGGCTGCCCTTGATACGGGCAAAGTTTAAAAAGCCCGCATCGCAGCCCACCAGCGCACCGCCGGGGAAGATGGTTTTGGGCAGGCTGTTCAAGCCGCCGCAGGTGATGGCTCTGGCACCGTAGCTGATGCGCTTGCCGCCTTCGAGATATTGTCGAATGGCGGGGTGGGTTTTCCAGCGCTGCATCTCCTCAAACGGGCTGAGCCAGGGGTTGCTGTATTCCAGACCAGTGATGAAGCCCAGCGTGACCTTGTTGCCTTCGAGGTGGTACAAAAAACCGCCGCCGTAGGTGCTGGCATCCATCGGCCAGCCGAGGGAATGCACCACATGGCCGGGCTTGGCTTTGGCGGGGTCGATCTCCCAGGACTCCTTGATGCCGAGTGCGTAGGTTTGTGGGTCTTTTCCTGCATCCAGTTTGTACTTGGCGATCAGGTTTTTACCGAGGTGTCCGCGCGCACCTTCAGCAAAAATCGTGTACTTGGCGTGCAGCTCCATGCCGAGCTGAAAGTTATCTGTAGGTTCGCCGTCTTTGCCGACGCCCAGGTTGCCGGTGGCAATGCCTTTGACCGAAGGCACCCCGCCGTTCGAGGACGCGTCGTCGTTGTAGAGCACTTCAGCCGCTGCAAAACCAGGAAATATTTCAACACCCAGTGCCTCGGCCTGCTGGCCCAGCCAGCGCACCAGGTTGCCCAGGCTGATGACGTAGTTGCCTTCGTTGTGCAAGCATTTCGGAATTAAAAACTGCGGGGTGTTGATGGTGCCGGTCGTGCTTAAAAACTGCACGTCGTCTCCGGTGACGGGTTGGTTCAAAGGTGCGCCCAGCTCTTTCCAGTTGGGTAACAGCTCATTTAAGGCGCGCGGGTCCATGATGGCACCGCTCAAAATATGCGCGCCGGGTTCCGAGCCTTTTTCAAGCACGACGACCGACACGTCAGTGCCTTTTTCGGCAGCCAGTTGCTTCAGGCGAATGGCGGTGGCCAAACCGCCAGGCCCGCCGCCGACCACAACCACGTCGTATTCCATCGCTTCACGGGGTCCAAACTGAGCCAGAATTTCGCTGCTTGTCATCTTTTTACTCACTGATAATGAATTGAATCAACCGTATGATTTTATGCTGTGAAATTAAAATAGAACGGTCGTTCTTTTTGATACATCAATTCAGGAGATGCTATGGCTTACAGTCTCGATCTTTCAGGGCGCGTTGCGCTGGTCACCGGCGCTTCTGGAGGGCTGGGCGCGCAATTTGCCAAAACCTTGAGCCGTGCTGGTGCGGCTGTGGTCCTGGCCAGTCGGCGCATGGACAAGCTCAAAGACCTGCGAGCTCACATCGAGGCCGAAGGCGGCGCCGCGCATGTGGTTGAGCTGGATGTGACGGATCACGACAGCATCAAATCTGCTGTGGCACATGCCGAAACCGAAGTCGGGCCGATTGACATTCTGATCAATAACTCAGGCGTCACCACCACCCAGCGATTGCAGGATGTGGGTGTAGACGACTACGATTTTATTTTCAACACCAATGTCAAAGGTGCGTTTTTTGTGGCGCAAGAAGTCGGCAAGCGCATGCTTGCGCGCTCGCGCGGCACCGCTCCTGGCGGCTTTGCCGGCGCGCGCATCATCAACATTGCCTCGATGGCCGGGCTGCGTGTGCTGCCGCAAATTGGCGTGTACTGCATGAGCAAAGCTGCCGTGATTCAGATGACCAAGGCCATGGCGGTGGAGTGGGGTAAATTCGGCATCAATGTCAACGCTATTTGCCCCGGCTACATTGACACGGAGCTCAATCACCACCACTGGGAAACCGAACAGGGCAAAAAACTGGTGCAAATGCTGCCGCGCAAACGCATCGGCAAGCCTGAAGACCTGGACGCCTTGCTGGTGATGCTGGCCAGCCCGCAGAGTCATTTTGTCAATGGCGCTGTTATAGCGGCCGATGACGGTTTTGCGATATAGCCCCCACGCTTGCCCACTGCGTGTGGCCGCTGCATCTGCGGACTGGCAAAGCCAGATCCGCGGCCCCTGCTTGAAAAGTCGTGAAGACAGTGACTTGACATGTTGACTGGAATCCTTGCTGGGCTGGCTGCTGGTGCGCTTTGGGGTCTGGTGTTCATTGCGCCGCGCATGACACCGGGCTTGTCGTCTGTTGATCTGACGGTGGGGCGGTTTTTGTCTTATGGCGCCTTGTCTTTTGCCCTGCTGCTGCTGGTTCGCCAGTCAGCTTGGCCCAGTCTGCGGCAGGCGGCTTGGGCTGTGGGCCTGAGTGTGCTGGGATTTAGCGCTTATTACCTGCTGCTGGTGCTCAGCATTCGCGATGCGGGCACCGAAGTGCCCACACTGATCATTGGCACCATTCCCGTCTGGATGATGCTGCTGGGCAAACCAGCGGGCTTGCGCTGGGTCGGCTTGCTGCCGGGGCTGGCGTTGACGCTGCTCGGGCTGGGCTTGATGGTGCAGTCGGCGCTCACCGGTACCTTGAATCTGTCTGGCGATGATTTTTGGCGCGGTGTGGGGTATGCCGCGGCTTGCATGCTGTGCTGGACGGCCTTTGGCTTGCTGAACGCTGCCTGGCTTAAAAAGCATCCACACATCCATGCCTCGACATGGGCCAATTGGCTGGGCGTGGCCACAGGTCTGGGGGCCTTGGGCTTGTGGTTGGTCGCGGGGAGTGATGCAAACGTACTGCTAGCCCACGAAAATGTTGGGCGAGCAGCTCTGATTTGTATAGCAACGGGCATTGGTTCGGCCTGGCTCGCTACCGTTTTGTGGAACATTGCCAGCCAGCGCCTGAGTGCCAGTCTGTGCGGCCAACTGATCGTGAGTGAGACGCTGTTTGCGCTGTTTTACTCGTTTGTTTGGGATGGTCTGTGGCCTACCTTTTTGCAGGCTTCGGCGGGTCTGCTGTTTGTAGCGGGTATTCTGGCAAGCATACGTGCTCACCGTTGATCGATGTTGAAAGCCTGTGTATGAAAATTGAAATTCCTGAATCCAAAAAACTGGTTTACGAAATGGTCGTACCCATTCGCTGGGGCGATATGGACGCGATGAACCATTTGAACAACGCCATGTACTTTCGCTACCTGGAGACCGTTCGCATCGAGTGGATGAGCAGCATCGGCTGCGGGCCAGACGCTGCTGGCGAAGGCCCTATCGTCGTCAATGCGTTTTGTAATTTTTACAAGCAGCTGCAGTACCCCGGTGATGTTCTGATCAAAATGTATGCGTCAGACCCAGCCCGCACCACGTTTGAAACCTGGGGCACGATGGCGCTGACCCGCGAGCCCGGCATTGTTTGCGCAGCAGGTGGCGCCACCGCGATCTGGATTGACTTCCCCACACAAAAAGCCAAAACCCTGCCAGACTGGCTCAGACAGCTCGTTTCAAGCTGAATTTTTGAAAAAATGGCGATAGACCTATGACGAGGTTTGCAACAAGCTTGGTTTGACCCACCCCGGCGTGCATGACAAGGCGTGGCCTATTTCTGCTTCGGCACACGCCCCATCAGGTAAAACTCCGGGTTCGGCTGCATACCGCTGAAGCTGGCCATGCGGTTGCTCAAGCCAAAAAAGGCGGTAATCGCTGCAATGTCCCAGGCGTCTTCATCGTCGAAGCCGTGCGCTGCCAGAGCAGCAAAGTCAGCGTCTTCAATCGTGTGGGACTGCAGGCAGACCTTCATTGCAAAGTCCAGCATGGCGCGCTGACGCGGCGTGATGTCGGCTTTTTTGTAATTGACGGCGACCTGGTCGGCCACCAGTGGTTTTTTCTCATAAATCCGCAAAATGGCCCCGTGCGCCACCACACAGTACAGGCAGCTGTTGGCCGCGCTGGTGGTGGTCACAATCATCTCGCGGTCACCTTTTGTCAGATGACTGGTGCGGCCCACAGTTTCGGGCAGCATCAACGCGTCGTGGTAAGCGAAAAACGCACGCCATTCGGCGGGACGTCGGGCCAGAGCCAGAAACACATTTGGAACAAAGCCAGCTTTTTCCTGAACCTCAAGAATTTTTACCCGAAGGTCATCGGGCAAGTTTGCAAGATCTGCGAGGGGAAAGCGGGTCTGGCGGGTGAACGTAGCTGTGCTGGTCATGGTGTGATTCCGAAAAACTCTGGTCGGTTGTGGTCCCCGAGCGTAACCTCAATGCTGCGGTTCAAAAACCAAGGATGCAAAAAACGAGCTAATTGATTAATGCTATCGGGGATATATTTTCAATTGACAGTATTGATCCAAACATGAGGACCACAGTTTGAGCGTGACACCTTAGCACCAAAGGAATTTTCATCAGCCATGACATCGCCTACACAGGCGCAACACTCTGAACGCTCAAACCCGATGGGCCCAGATTTCAATCACGCCAATGAGTTCAACAGTCTGGACCTGACAACTCGCAGCCTGATCACCGTGGCCATGCTGACGGCGTTGGGCAAGCAACATGAGCTCAAAGGCCACGTTCGCGGTGCGTTGACAACGGCGTAACACCAGAGGGCATATCCGAAGTGCTGCTGCACGCCAGCATTGACTTCTTTTGCATCAACGACACCACGGACGACGCGTTGCCGCTAGACCCGAGGTTAACCATGGTCCGCGCTACTTTGCAGGGCATGTTTGCTGCGCCATCAAGCTTTGAACTCGGTACCTTGGCGCGCTTGCCATGTGCCGAAACATCCTTGCAAGTCGCTCCTGCCGTTGCGTTTGAAGCCATTCCCGTAGAGTAAGCAGGCCATCCAATACCGATGCGCATTCAACATAAAATGGTGTTGACTGACTGATTGACATGTTAAGGAGCATCTTGTGAAGAAACTTTTTCAATCCGCCGCGCAAGCGCTCAAAGGCGTCGTGAAAGACGACCAATTACTGGCCGTTGGCGGTTTCGGCCTGTGCGGTATTCCTGAGGCGCTGATTGAAGCGCTCAAGGACAGCGGGGTAAAAAATTTGACGGTGATTTCCAACAATGCGGGGGTCGACGGTTTTGGCCTCGGCAAGCTGCTGGAAACCCGGCAGATCAAAAAAATGATTGCCAGCTATGTGGGCGAAAACAAGGAATTTGAACGCCAATACCTGGCAGGTGAACTCGAACTGGAGTTCACGCCGCAAGGCACACTGGCTGAAAAGCTGCGCGCCGGTGGCTCGGGCATTCCGGCGTTCTTCACCAAAACCGGCGTGGGTACGCTGGTGGCCGAAGGCAAAGAGCTGCGCGAGTTTGACGGCGAAACCTATGTGATGGAAAGGTCCCTGTTGCCGGACGTGTCGCTTGTCAAAGCCTGGCGCGCGGATCAATCGGGCAATCTGCAGTTTCGCCTGACGGCGCGCAACTTCAATCCGGCTGTGGCGATGGCTGGCAAGATCTGCATCGTTGAAGTTGAAGAAGTGGTGGAAACTGGCGCGATGGATCCCGACCAGATCCATTTGCCCGGTATTTACGTGAACCGCATCGTGTGCAATCCGAACCCGGAAAAGCGCATTGAAAAACGAACCATCACAGAGAAAGCAGGGGTTTGATCATGGCCTGGACACAAGACCAAATGGCAGCGCGTGCTGCCCAAGAACTGCAGGACGGTTTTTACGTCAACCTCGGCATTGGCATTCCGACCCTGGTGGCCAACCATGTCAGCCCCGACATTGAAGTGTGGCTGCAATCTGAAAACGGCATGCTGGGCATTGGCCCGTTTCCAACAGACGACAAGGTGGATGCAGACCTCATCAATGCAGGCAAGCAAACTGTGACGACCATCAAGGGCTCAGCGATTTTTGGCTCTGACCAATCGTTCGGCATGATTCGCGCCGGTAAGATCAATCTGAGCATTTTGGGTGCGATGCAGATCAGCGAAAAAGGTGATTTGGCCAACTGGATGATTCCCGGCAAGATGGTCAAAGGCATGGGCGGTGCGATGGACCTGGTGGCAGGCGTCAAGCGGGTGATTATTTTGATGGAGCACGTCGCCAAGAAGAAAGACGGCACCGAAGACATGAAAATTCTGCCTAACTGCACATTACCGCTCACAGGCTTGGGTGTGGTCGACCGCATCATCACCGACCTGGCGGTGATGGACGTGACACCTGAAGGCTTGAAGCTGGTTGAGCTGGCTGAAGGCGTCACGCGCGAATTTGTGCAGTCAAAGACCGGTGTGACGCTCATTTAAGGCGCGATGCGCTGCCCGGTCGCAGCGCTTTTATTCTTCAGACAGGTTGACCAGCATGGCCAGCAGCACTTTTCGTGCTGTCGCTATTTCTTTCGGTGCCAGGCCTTTAACGCTGATTTCATTGGTTTCCTCGGCCAGGGGAACCAGCTCTTTCTTCAGCAAGCGTCCGGCATCGGTCAAGTGCACGTAGACATTTTTCTTATTGGTGGGTATCTGGTTTCGGGTGATGTAACCCTGCGCCTCCATGGCTTTCATCGCGGTGAAGGTGGTGGGCTCCATGACGCCAGCGCGCTGGCTCAGTTCTTTTTGGGTCAAGCCGTCGGCCTCCCACAAAATGCGTAAAAAAGCCCAATGCCCGAACGGTACGCCATGCGCAGCCAGTCGCAGCTGCAGCGCCCGGCGAAAGGCACGTTCGGTGTCACGTATCAGGTGAGCCATGCGGTCATTGGGCACCGCCTCGCGCCAGTGATGAAGAATGTTGTGGCTGTCGGGTTTCATGACTGTCCCGGTTTGACCTGGTAGCCGGGTTGCTGTTCGGTTTGCGTTCTGGCGGATTCCAGCATGGCCAGGCCAACGGCGGTGGTAGCGCGTGCCCATGAGCCGCTGTGCACGGGCGGTTGGTCATGCCGGGCGGCAGCAAACAGCTCGTCAATGACCTCGATGCGTGGGATGACCGGTGCGGGCAGGGCAAGAAACGATTTTTGACAGTCGGCATAAATGGTGATGCCGGTCGCTGACGGTTGAAGGTCGGCTTTTTCACAACTGATGATGAGGGGGCCGAAGTGCTGGTGCGCCAGGCTGCTGGGTGGGGACGCGCTGGGTGTGTAGGCGCTGCCGCCGTAATTGCGTGCGGCTTTCAGCGCGGTTTCGTCCTGACTGGTGGCCAGTCGTTGGCGCGCGCTGCCGTAGTCATCCAGGTTTTTGGGTTGCCCCAGTTCACCCACGCTGTTCATCCAATCGTCAGAGTCAAAGTGGCCATAGCCGCTGTATACCGCTGTCGCGAAAGCACCACCTTCGAAGCCCAGCAGCGCGCTGTAGGCGCCTTCTGTCGGACGTGCTGCGTCCCAGGCGCCGGTGTGGGCGCGCACGCTTCGCACCAGCCCGCCACCGAGCAGCCGAAGGATATCGATCTGGTGCGCAGCCTGGCTGTGAATCACGCCGCCTCCGGCGGCCGTTAGCAGCTCTTCAGGCCTGCGTGGCCGGTATAAAAAATCCGTGAAGTTCAGCGCCGTGATCATGCGCACAGCACCATAAACGCCGCTGTCAATCAGTTCTCTGGCGCGCCCGACTGGTGTGTTGAAGCTGTGGCTATGGCCGACGATCAGATGCACGCTGGCGCTTTGGCATGCATCGATCATGCGGGTGCATTCGGCCAGCGTGAGTGCCATCGGTTTTTCAACCAGCACATGCTTGCCATGCGCGGCAGCCATGCACACATGGTCTGCATGAAACTGGTGCGGCGAGGCCACGTACACCGCTTCAACCGCAGGGTCGGCGCACAGGGCTTCAACACTGTCGTAAGCGGGCGCGTTGAAGTCGGCTTCAAACTGTTGGCGCGCTGCGCTGATCGGGTCAGTGGCAGCAACAAGCTTGACGCGGCTGTCGTGCACAAATGTCGGCAGCATCAGGGTGAAAGCGCGGCCCATACCTACCACGCCGATGCGCAGCGGCGGCATCACAAGTCCAGCACCAGTTCTGGCAGCGCTGCACCCGGCAGGGCGCGTGACACGCAGACCATGATGTTGCTGGCTTTTTCGTTGTCTGCCAGCACCAGGTCGCGGTGCTCGACGTCCCCCTCCAGAAAGCCGGTGCGGCATGAGCCGCAGGTGCCGCTTTCGCATGAGCTGGTCACCTGCAGACCCGCGGCCCGCAGTGCCTGAAGAATCGACTGCTCGGCGCTGACTGGAATGACCCGGCCTGACTTGTTCAGACGCACGCTGAACGCGGTGTTGGCCGCATGGCTGGCAATGTCATCGCCAGTATTTTCAAAATGAACCGCCCCTGCTGGCCAGTGCCCCGTCATGTCGGCCACTGCATCCTTCAAATCCTTTGAGCCATAGCAGTACACATGGGCCTGGGTGGGTGTTTCAAACAGCGGCCAAAAATCAAAGGCATGGTCGGGGTTGCTGTGGTCGTGGTGCAGCGTCACGTGGGGGCTGAATTCCGCGCCTGTCAGTTCATCAAGAAAGGGCGTTGAGGCAGCATCTGGTGTGCAGTAAATCAGTTTGAACTGCTGGTGTCCCTGGGACTTGAGGTTTTGCATCATTGCCAGAATAGGCGCGATGCCCTCTTGACTGGCGACAAAAATATAGTCGAGCTTCGGGTTTACGATCATCTGGGCGTTCCTGCGCGGTATTGACAACTGTTGGCGGTAAGAATATTCTTAGCGGACTAAGAATAGTCGCGTTTATTTGATTTTGCAAGCTGAAAGAACCGATGCATGTTGACGCATGAAGAAAACGATTTGCTGTGCCGCGTAGAAGGCAAAGCGCCCATGGGTCAGCTGATGCGTCGCCATTGGACGCCTGTGTGTCTGATCGAAGAAGTCAGCGAGTCTGACGGCACGCCTGTCAAAGCACAGGTATTCGGTGAAGACCTCGTGGTGTTCAGGGACACCGAGGGCCGTGTCGGCGTGATGGACGAGTACTGCCCGCATCGCCGCGTGTCGCTGGTGTTCGGCCGCAACGAGAACTGCGGCCTGCGCTGCCTCTACCACGGCTGGAAGATGGATGTTGAAGGCAATATCGTCGAGCGCGTGTCTGAGCCGGTGATTCCGATTTCCAGCACGAATGCCGCGCCGCCCAAACACCTGGCGTATCCAACCAAAGAGTGGGGCGGTTTTGTCTGGGCTTATATGGGCCCACCTGAAACCATGACCGCCTTTGAGCCGCCCGCCTGGGCACCGACTGCCGATACGAAGGTCACGATTGCCAAGGTCATCATTGACTGCAACTGGGCGCAGATACTCGAAGGGGCGATTGACTCGGCGCACAGCTCCAGTCTGCATTCGTCCGACATGGTGCCCGCCCGGGTTGACAGTGCCAAGGCCACCGACAGCATGTGGTTTCGCCCATCCACCGACAAAGCGCCGCGCATGCAAATTGAACGTGGCAGCTACGGCTTCAGGTACGCCGCCATACGCCGGCCCATCACCAATGCAGCCGCAAACGACTACGTGCGCTCGACTGTTTTTGTGGCCCCGGCCACGGCCTTGATACCGCCCAATAACCTGTACAACGTGGCCAATATCAATGTGCCGATGGACGACACCCACACCGCGTTTTACTTCATGGCCTGGGGCCATCCGTTGCAAACGCCGGATACCGATACCTGGCGCAAGTTTTTAGGTCAGCAACTCGGCCCTGATCTTGACAGCACCTACCGGCCCCTGCGCAACCGTGCCAACCTGTTCTGGCAAGACCGGCAAGCCATGAAGGCGGGCAACTTCACCGGCATCACCGGCTTTCCCAATCAGGACATCGCCATGTGGCTGACGATGGGGCCGATTGCCGACCGCACGCACGAGCGGTTAGGCGCAAGCGATCAGGCGATTGTGGAATTCAGAAAGCAGATGCTGCAAGCGGTGCAGTCCTTCGCCAAAGGCGAACCAGCCATCGGCACGGGTGACTCGCGGATTCCGAAACAAATTTGCGCCTACCAGGCCATCGTGCCCAAAACGACAGACTGGCGCGCCTATGAGGCTTCCTGCGTCTGGGACAGCACCCAGCCTGCGCTGGAGCCGTCTTATTCGACCTGACGGTTGCTATGATATGAATAGCTGCTATTTCAAGTATTGATTGGTCTGAAGCCAATTCGAACCCCGAAAACACACTTTTTTGACCTGACCCACCCGGAGACAAACCATGACGACAAAACAACTTCTGAACCCCGGCTCGGGCCGTCGCGCACTGCTGGGGGCCTGCGTGGCTGTCAGTCTGGGCTGGCTGCCTTTTGCTGCCAACGCTCAGGGCGTTTATCCCAACAAGCCGATCAAATTTGTGGTGCCGTACTCGGCAGGCGGCTTTCCTGACACGGTGGCGCGCATTTTTGCGCAGCGCTTGACCGAAAGGCTGGGCCAGTCGGTGGTGGTGGACAACAAGCCGGGCGCCAACGGCGTGGTGGCGGCGCAGGTGCTGGCATCGTCACCCAAAGACGGCTACACGTTTTTGGTGACCGATGGCTCCATGTTTTCCATCAACCCGGCGATTTATAAAAATCTGGGTTATGACTACAAACGCGACCTCATGCCGGTGGCGCTGGCTGCACGTGCACCGCTGTACATGGCCATCAACCCCAAGGTGCCGGCCAACACGCTGCAGGAGTTCATTGCATTGGCCAAGTCAAAGCCCGGCACGCTGAACTACGGCTCGTCCGGCATCGGCAGCACCCACCACCTGACCATGGAGGCCATGAAGGCAGCGCTCGGCCTGGACATCGTGCATGTCCCGTTCAAAGGGACCGGCCAGTCGGTGCCCGCCCTGATTGGTGGTCAGGTCGATGTGTTGTTTTCAGCCTTGCCGTCGCTGGCTGGCTTTGTCAAGGGCGGGCAGGTCAAGCTGCTGGCCACCAACGCAGCCAGGCGCACCCCGCAAGAGCCCAATTTACCTGCGCTAGCAGAGCTGATTCCGGGCTTTGACTTCGCGCCCATCGTTGGCGTGCTGGCGGCCACCGGCACGCCGGCCAACGCCATTGAACGCATCAGTGCAGAGATAGCGGTGATTGCCAAAACGCCAGAGGTGGTGACGCTGCTGGGCAACGCCGGCATTGACGCGATTGGCAGCGGCCCGGCGGACTACAACCGCGCCATTCTGGGCGAGAACGAACGGCTGACCAAAGCCGTTCAGTTGGCCAACATCAAATCTGAATAAATTAGGCAATAACCCAATCTAAAAATTCATGTCAAAACTCAAACTTACTTTCGGCTGCTGGAACTACGACCGCACCCGCGCCCTGATGGACGGCAGCGTGCAGCCCGACGGCATTGACCTGAACTACCTGAACATGCCGGTCGAAGAAACGTTTTTTCGCATGCTGCGCCACAAAGAGTTTGATGTGGCTGAAATGTCGCTATCGTCGTACAGCGTGTCCATGTCAAGGCAGCCGCGCCCGTTTGTGGCGATTCCTGTGTTTCCATCACGGTTTTTTCGCCATTCGTCTATTTACGTCAATGCCAAATCCGGTATTCGCCAGGCCAAGGACCTGATTGGCAAGCGCGTTGGCAACCCTGAATATCAAATGACTGCCCCAGTCTGGATTCGCGGTATTTTGCAGGACCACTACGACGTGCCAGTTGACAGCGTGACCTATTACACCGGGGGTGAAGAGGCGCCGGGACGCTCTGAAAAAATCAAACTCGACTTGCCTGCCAACATCAAGGTCCACAGCATTGGCCCGACGCAAACCCTGGCGCAAATGCTGCTGGATGGCGAGATTGATGCGCTGTATACCGCCCGCATGCCGTCAAGCTTTTTAAAAGGTGGCGGGCAAGTCAAACGCCTGTTTGAAGACTTCGAGCAGGTCGAGCGCAATTACTTCAAGGAAACCAATATATTTCCCATCATGCACACCGTCGCGATACGCCGCGAGGTGTACGAGGCCAACCGCTGGGTCGCGCGCTCGATGATGAAAGCCCTGGAAGAATCGCAGCGCCGCGCCTACGACGACCTGTATGAGACTGCCGCGCTAAAAACCATGCTGCCCTGGCTGACCTCGCACGTCGAGCAGGTGAAGGCCGAGATGGGTGACGACTACTGGCCTTATGGTTTTGAAAAAAACGAAACCACCCTCAAAACGTTTTTACGTTATCACTTTGAGCAAGGCCTGTCCAAACGTTTGCTTCAGCCCGAAGAGCTGTTCGCGCCCGAATCGCTGGAAGCGTTCGTGATTTGAACCAGATGGCCGCACCGCTGACTGGCCAGGCAATGTGGGGCTATGGGCTGTCAGGCGCAGCCCTGTTGTCTTTCACGGTCGCCATTCTGGCCACCAAGACAGCCTCAATCCGCGCCAATCTGGATCTGGGTTTTTTGGTGACGCTGGTCGTCAATGTGGTGTTTGCCGGCTGCGCCCTTATCGTTCATACAGCGATGCGGGAGTCAAGCTTTCAGTGGGACGCGCTGGCGTTTTCGATGTTTGCGGCCTCAGGTGTTTTCACGACTTATCTGGGGCGCTGGCTTTTTTACGAATCCGTGGTCCGCTTTGGGCCGGCCAAGGCCAGCATTTTTCAGGTCAGCAGCCCCCTGTTTGTAGCGTTGATCGCCTGGCTTTTGCTGGGCGAGCGTCTTGCCATTGAGGTTGCCTTTGGCATGCTGATGGCCATCATGGGCCTGGCTTTGATCGCCTACAAGCCTGGTTTCTTGTCACTCGGCAAGGCTGGTGCGCAGCCCCGGCATGCCAATTTGCTGGCCAAAATTCTGAACTCTGTTTTTCTACTGGGGCTGTTCAGTTCGGGCGCTTACGCGGTGGGCAATTTGATGCGCGGCGCGGCTGTGCGCACCTGGTCTGAGCCCATCGCTGGGGCACTGATAGGCGCGCTGACAGGGCTGGCACTGCATTATTTTTTGAGCAAAGACAAAGCCAGCCTGATGTCGCGCTTGAGGTCGGCAGAGCGTCGTGGTTTGTGGCTGTACGCACTGGTGGGGGCAACCAATATCACGGGCCAGATCGCCACCATCGCGTCTATGCGCTACATCCCCTTGTCGATAGCCGCATTGGTCAGCCTGTGCACGCCACTTTTGGTGTTTCCGCTGAGCGTCTGGCTGTTTAAAAATCAGGATCGCCTGACCTGGCCTGTCATGACTGGTAGTGCACTGACACTGCTGGGCATGGCGATGGTGGTGCTGCGCCAGTGACAAGGCAGGACCAGTTTCATTCAAGTTGCACGATTGCGCCGCCGGCTACACCTGATGAATAGGCATTGATGGGTTGATAACTAAAGGAGACAAAAATGATATTTGACCGTTTTGCAATCCAGCGCTTTGCTGGGCTGGCGGCGCTGGCGCTGACTGGATTGGTCAGCCCGGTGGCCGTGACGCTGTCGCATGCCCAGGACTACCCCAGCAAACCGATTCGCATCGTCGTGCCGCTGCCGCCCGGCGGCTCCAACGATGTGATGGCCAGGGTGCTGGGGCAAAAAATGTCCGAGGCTTTTGGTCAGCCCGTGATTGTTGACAACAAGCCTGGTGCTGCTGGCAACATCTCCACCGACTTCATGGCCAAGTCTGAAGGCGACGGCTACACGATTGCGATTGCGCCTAACCAGACGGTGGCCGTCAACCCGGTGCTCTACCCCAAGCTGCCTTTTGATGTGCTCAAGGACCTTCAGGGTATCTCGATGCTGGGGCGGGTGCCCATGGTGCTGGTGGTGTCACCCGGCAAGGTCAATGCCAGCTCGGTGACTGAGCTGATAGCGTTTGCCAAAGCCAACCCCGACAAGCTGTCTTATGCGTCGGCGGGTTCAGGCAGCCCACAGCACATGGCGGCTGAAGTGTTCAAGTCCATGACATCCACACGCATGGCGCACATCCCCTACAAGGGCTCGGTGCCGGCGCTGGTGGACGTGCTGGGCGGCACGGTCGACGTGATGTTTTGCCCGCTCAATTCAGCATTGCCGCACATCCGCAGTGGCAAGCTGCGCGCATTGGCCACGACCGGCACCAAACGCCTGGAGCTGTTGCCCAGCGTGCCGACCGTCGCTGAAACCGTGCCCAACTACGAAAGCGACATCTGGATTGGCATGGTTGCATCGGCCAAAACACCGCCCGCTATCATCAACAAACTGAACGCGGAGCTGCGTCGCTCGCTGGCTTTGCCAGATGTGCGCGACAAGCTGGCAGAGCAGGGCATCTACGTTGAAAGCAGCTCGGCTGCTGAATTTACCCGTCTGATTGCGGCTGACCAGAAGCGCTGGGCGGCGGTGATCAAATCAGCCAACATCGTGCCTGAATAATGTTGGATTCACTGGAGATTTCATGACCATTGCCACTGGCGCAGCCTTGCGCCGCGACATCCCCTTACCTTCGGCGCCAGACGATACCGTGTGGGGCAGCGATGCCATTGCCGACATGCTGCGCGTCATGGACATTCCCTACGTGCTGCTCAATCCCGGTGCCAGCTTTCGGGGCCTGCATGACAGCATCGTCAACCACCTGGGCAATGAAAAACCGCAAATGGTGGTGGTGCTGCACGAAGAGCATGCGGTCGCCATTGCCCATGGCTACGCAAAAGTCACAGGTAAGCCGCTGATCGCCATCCTGCACAGCAATGTGGGTTTGATGCACGGTTCAATGGCCATTTTTGATGCCTGGGTAGACCGCGTGCCGGTGATTGTGCTGGGCGCTACCGGCCCTGTGGACGCAGCCAAGCGCCGCCCCTGGATTGACTGGATACACACGGCACAAGACCAGGCCGCGCTGGTACGCAACTTCATCAAATGGGACGCGCAACCGGCTTCTGTGGCCTCTGCCCAGGAAGCATTGCTGCGTGCCCGGCAAATCGCCACCACCGCGCCGCAAGGGCCGGTGTATGTGTGCTTTGATGCAGCGTTGCAGGAGTCCAAGCTGGCCGAAAGACCTGTCGTGCCAGATCCGGCGCGTTACCTTGCACCGCCGCAAGCCAGGCCATCGGACGAAACCGTCATGACGGCAGCCGACATGTTGTCAAAAGCCCGCCGGCCCGTGATTTTGATGGGCCGTGTTTCCCGCAGCGAACAAGGCTGGGCCGAGCGCATTCAACTGGCCGAAACACTGAACGCCGAAGTTCTGACCGACTTGAGAATTGGCGCCGCGTTTCCCACAGACCACCGGCTGCACGCTGCGCCCAGCGGTGCATTTTTGTCGCCCGCAGCGCAAACGGTGCTGCGTGAGGCTGACGTGGTGCTCAGTCTGGACTGGCTGGACTTGTCCGGCACCCTCAAACAGGCCTGGGGCGACACGCCAGTGGGCAGCAAAATCATTCAGGTCTCGGTTGACCACTACAACCACAACGGCTGGAGCATGGACCATCAGGGCTTGCCGCCCGTGGATTTGTTCTTGCTCAGTGAGCCCGAGCCAGCAGTGACGCTGCTCAACCGGCATGTCGTGCCGCGCAGCACGCCAGCCCCTGCCAAGCGCGCCTTGCCCCTCGCGGCGGCAGCCGCACCCGGTGCCATGACCGTGACCACACTGGCCGCGACACTGCGCAGCGCTGTGGGCGACCAAAAAATATGCCTGATGCGCCTGCCGCTCAGTTGGAGTGGCGAGATGTGGGACTTCCGGCACCCGCTGGACTTTTTGGGTTACGACGGTGGTGGCGGTATCGGCTCTGGCCCCGGCATGTCGATTGGCTCGGCATTGGCCCTCAAGGGAACCGACAGGTTGCCGGTTGCCGTGATTGGTGACGGCGACTACATGATGGGTGTCAACGCCCTGTGGACGGCCGCCAATGCGCGCATACCGATGCTGGTGGTGGTGTGCAACAACCGCTCGTTTTTCAACGATGAAATTCATCAGGAGCGTGTGGCACGCCAGCGCCAGCGCCCGATTGAAAACCGCTGGATCGGCCAGCGCATCAGCAACCCACCACCCGACCTGGGCATGATGGCACGCGGCCAGGGCCTGACCGGTATTGGCCCGATAGAAGATGCGGTCGAACTTGCGCGCGTTCTGGCCGATGCACTGGTAGCGGTTAAAAACGGTGCAACGGTGGTGGTGGACGTGGTGGTGCAAACCGGTTACAGCCCCGCCATGACAGCCGGCCTGACGCGGTCAGCGGACTGATTGACTGATATTTTTTAAGGACCGCAAGCGATGCGAGCACACGAGATTCCCGATGGCGTTTTGCCCACCCAGCGCGGCCTGTACTACGGCGGTGCCTGGCACGCACCCAAGGCAGGCGTCTATGCAGACACCATCAACCCGACCTATAACGAAGCCATCACAACCGCGCCGGTTGCCGATGCAGCCGATGTCGATGCTGCTGTGCAGGCTGCCCATGCTGCCTTTCCTGCTTGGGCGGCTACACCGCCGGTTGAGCGGGGTCGCTACCTGCGAAAAGCCGCTGAGGTCTTGCGTGCGCATGCGGTGCCGCTGGCCCAGCTTGATTCATTGAACAACGGCAATCCGGTATCTGCCCTGGCCATGGACGCGGGCTTTGCCGCTGACTGTCTGGATTATTTTGCCGGCCTGGCCACCGAGATCAAGGGCGAGACCATTCCCATGGGGGACGGCAACTTCAATTACACCCTGCAGGAGCCTTTGGGCGTGATTGCCCGCATCGTTGCGTACAACCACCCCTTCATGTTTGCCGCTGCCCGGCTGGCCGCACCGCTGGCCGCAGGCAACACGGTGGTCGTCAAGTCGCCTGACCAGGCACCCCTGTCGATTTTGCGGCTGGCCGAACTGGTGGGTGATATTTTTCCGCCGGGCGTGGCCAATTTTTTATCGGGAGGCCGCGAGTGTGGCGACGCCATGGGCCGCCATCCGCTGGTGGCCAAAATCACGCTGATAGGCGGCGTACCCACCGGCAAGGCGGTCATGAAAACAGCCTCTGACAACCTCAAACCCGTGCTGCTTGAGTTGGGCGGTAAAAACGCGCTGGTGGCTTACCCCGATGCCGACATTGACAAGCTGGTCAACGGCATCATTGCAGGCATGAACTTCACCTGGTCGGGCCAGAGCTGCGGCTCTACCAGCCGGGTTTTCCTGCACGAATCGATTCATGACCAGGTGCTGGAAAAGGTCGTCAAACTGTTGCCTGAACGGCACAAGCCGGGCATCCCCACCGACCCCAAAACCACCATGGGATCGCTGGTGAGCCAGGTACAACTTGACAAGGTCAAACACTATGTGGCCGTGGGTCTGGAAGACGGCGGCAGGCTGGTGTGCGGCGGCAAGCAGCCTGACAACCCGGCGCTGAAAGACGGGTTTTTCTATGAGGCCACCGTCTTTGCCGATATGCAGCCGCATATGCGGCTTGCCCAGGAAGAAGTTTTTGGCCCGATCATGTCGGTCTTCAAATGGCGCGACGAGGACGCCTTGTGGCGCGACGTCAATGGTGTCGATTTTGGCTTGACGGGCTCGGTCTGGACCCAGAACATCAGCACCGCGCACCGGGCTGCCAAGCGCATTCATACCGGCTATGTTTGGATCAACAACGCCAGCCAGCATTTCATGGGTGCGCCGTTCGGCGGTGTCAAGCAGTCCGGTATTGGCCGCGAGGAATGTTTTGCAGAACTGATCGAGTTCACGTACACCAAGAATGTGAATTTGAAGTTGGGCTAAGAGCCCTCCTTCATCCAGTTAAGTCAGTTAACTTCGCATCCTTCATGCCATCGTGTGAAGCGGTATGTCTTTGTCTTGCGCCAACTGCTCAATCTGCCTGCGCGTTTGGCCGAGTAGCCATGCGGCAATCGTTTGCTGTGTCGCCTTTGCCAACATGGCTTGGCTGGTGCTGACCGAGATGCCTGCCGCAGCACACAGCCGCGCTGCAAAATGTGGCTCAAGCGCTGCAACAGCGACGCGGCCATTTTGACATTCGTACACCTGATAACCGGCATGGCCGCTACCGACAGCCGCGCCCGGCTGCGTACAACGTAGCCGGCAAGTCAAGGCCAGCAATCAGGTCGTTTTCAGCCAGCTAGGTCAGGTCGTATCCCGGCGCTTCAGCCTGCGCGCCCGTCTGCTGGCAGCGCATCAGCGCCGCTGGACCGGGCATGTTAAAGCGGCAAGCCCACATAGTTTTCTGCCAGCGCGGTTGACGCAGCGCTTGAATGCACCAGATAGTCGAGTTCAGCCTCCTGCATTTTCTGACCGAAGCCATCGGTGTCAGGAAAGCGGTGCAACAACGAGGTCAGCGACCATGAAAAGCGCTCTGCCTTCCAGACTCTGGCAAGCGCACGTTGTGAGTAACCGTCCACGCCTGCCATCGATTTTTCAAGGTAAAAATCAATAAAAGCGTCTGACAGATACTTCACGTCGGATGCTGCCAGGTTCAAACCCTTGGCGCCGGTGGGCGGCACGATGTGCGCCGCATCACCGGCTAAAAACAAGCTGCCAAAGCGCATCGGCTCGGCCACAAAGCTGCGCAGCGGTGCAATGCTTTTTTCAATCGACGGGCCGGTGACCATTTTTTCAGCCAATTCGGGGTCGATTCGCAGGCGCAGCTCGTCCCAAAAGGCCGCGTCGCTCCACTGCTCGACCTTGTCGGTCATGGGGCACTGCACGTAATAACGGCTACGTGTCAGGCTGCGCATCGAACACAGCGAAAATCCGCGCTCGTGGTTGCCGTAGACGATGGCATGCGGCGACACGGGCGGCACGTCGGCCAGCACGCCCAGCCATCCAAACGGGTAAACGCGTTCAAATTCTTTGATGGCGCCTTTGGGCACGCTCGCCCGGCACACGCCGTGAAAGCCGTCGCAGCCAGCGATGAAGTCGCAGGCCAGTTCCTGCTGCTGGCCGTCCTGCATGAAGCGTACTTTGGGCTGGGCACTGTCAAAGTCATGAATGCTGACATCGCCCGCCTCATACACGGTGGTCAGCCCGCTTGAGGCTCGCGCATCCATCAGGTCGCGCGTCACTTCGGTCTGGCCGTAGGCGGTCACCACCTTGCCGCCTGTCAGGCCGGTCACATCCACACTGTGGCGCTGGTTTTTGAACACCAGCTCGATCGAGTGGTGCGGCGTGCCGCCCGAGGCCAGTCGCTGCCCAGCGCCGACTTCATGCAGCAAATTAACGGTGCCTTGCTCCAGAATGCCGGCACGAATGCGGCCCAGAACATAGTCGGCGCTTTGGCGTTCAATGATGATGTTGTCGATGCCAGCCTTGTGAAGCAAAGCGCCGAGCAACAGGCCCGCCGGGCCAGCGCCAATGATGGCTACTTGAGTGCGCATGGGTATCTCCTTTAACCAGTTTTAGCTTAACTTGGCGGGCACCATTGCGCCAGTGGTTTGCTGGTCTTTTGTGCGATGATTGAAGGTCATGTGCGATCAACGCGCAAATAAAATCGACCATGACCATCAACAAAACAGACTTTATTGAAGGCATGGCCAAAGGCATGGCGGTGCTGGAAAGCTTTGATACCGAACGCCAGCGGCTCAATGCCACGTTGGCGGCGCAGCGTGCCGGCATCACACGGGCGGCTGCACGGCGGCATTTGCTGACGCTGGCGCACCTCGGCTATCTTGAAACTGAAGACGGCTACTACTGGCTTTCACCCAAGGTGCTGCGCTTTTCTGGCAGTTACCTGGCCTCAGCACGCCTGCCGCGCATGCTGCAACCCACATTGAATCGGCTGGCCGCGCAGACGCAGCAATCGTTTTCAAGCGTGGTGCTGGACGGTGACCAAGTGGTGATTGTGGCGCGCAGCGTGGGCTACGGCGCGCAAGGTTCTCAGGGTGCGGCCAAGGTTCTGGCCTATGGCTTGCACCTGGGCGCACGCCTGCCGGCGCATGCCACGTCAACCGGCCGCATATTGCTGGGCTGCATGAGCCGCACAAACTTTGCCGCCTGGCTCAAGGGCCGAGAGCTGCCGCGCCTGACAGCGCACACCGTGCTGGATACCAAAACACTTCAATCATTGGTCAGCACAGCACGAACACAAGACTGGTGTGTGGCCAGCCAGGAACATGAACTCGGTGTGTTTGCCCTGGCCGTGCCGCTGCGCAACATGCAGGGCAAAGTGGTGGCCGCACTGAACGTGGTCACCACGCCAGAGCGCTTGCAGCCAGAGGTGATGCAGCACGACTTGCTGCCGCTGCTGCAAGATGCGGCGCGCGAACTGCGGCCGCTACTCTAAAAGCGGTCTAAACGCCCCCTTGCACCAGCCCCTTACACCACCCCCTTACACCCCCAAATACTGCTGCAACAACTCGGGCTGGGCGTTCAGTTTGGCAGAGGTCCCCTCAAACACCACTTCCCCCTTGACCAGAATCACATTGCGGTCGGTGATTTGGGTGACGTGCTTGTGATTTTTGTCAACGATCACGCTGCTGATTCCCGTGTCGCGCACCATGCTGCATATCCGCCAGATGTCCCTGGCAATCAGCGGTGCCAAGCCTTCGGTGGCCTCATCAAGAATCAGCACATCAGGGTTGGTCATGAGTGCGCGGCCTATGGTCAGCATTTGCTGCTCGCCGCCGCTCAGTTGCTGCCCGCCATGGCCCAGGCGTTCTTTGAGCCTTGGAAAGGTCTCGAGCACCCGCTCATAGGTCCAGTCGCGCTGGCCACGTGTCCCGGCACGCGCTGCCATCTTTAAATTTTCAACCACACTCAGGTTGCCAAAAATCCCGCGGCCCTCTGGCACATAGGCGATGCCGCGCTGTGCAATTTCATAGGGTGCATGGCCCATCATGGCTTTGCCTGCGATGTCAATGGAGCCGCCGCGCGGCTTGACCAGGCCCATGATGCTCTTGAGCAGCGTGCTTTTGCCCATGCCGTTGCGGCCCATCAAACCAATGGTTTCGCCACGTGCAACGGTGAAGTTGACGCTGCGCAAAATATGACTGGCACCGTAATAGGTTTGCAGGTTTTGGGCATTGATGAGGAGGTCTTGTGCCATCAGTGTTCCTCACCTAAATAGGCCGCTTGAACGCCCGCATCGGCTCTGATCTCGGCTGGTGTGCCGCTGGCAATGACCTGGCCGTTGACCATCACCGTCAGTTTGTCGGCCAATGCAAACACCGCGTCCATGTCGTGCTCGACCAGCAAAATAGCATGGTCTTTTTTAATGGTTTGTAGCAGTGCCACCATGCGTTCAGCCTCAACCGCGCCCATGCCCGCCAGCGGCTCGTCCAGCAAAATCACTTGCGGCTCGGTGGCCAATGTCATGGCTATTTCTAATTGGCGCTGCTCGCCGTGGCTGATGGTGCCAGCGATGCTTTTAACCCGGTTTTGAAGGCCGGAAAGCTCGATAGCCCTCTCGATTCTTGCTTGGGTAGCTATAAAATCAGAAGCGTTTCGTAACCATTGATGGGCTTGGGGTGCGCGTGACTGGGCGGCCAGGTGAACGTTATCCCATACCGTGAAGGGCAAGAAAATATTCGTTTTCTGGTAGCTGCGGCCCAGGCCCTGGCGCGATATTTTTTCGGGCGTCCAGCCCGTGACATCGACGCCGCCCAGCGCAACCGTGCCTGAGGTTGGCGGCAAGTCCCCTGACAGCAAATGGGTCAGCGTTGATTTACCCGCACCGTTGGGGCCAATCACGGCGTGGATGTGGTTGCGCATCAGGTCAATCGATACGTCGTTGACGGCGGCCAGGCCGCCGAAGCGCTTGGTCAGCCCGGTGGCTGAAAGCAGGACTTCACTCATCAGAAGCCCCTTTGCGTTTCAAGAACTTCTCAAACAAACCCAAAATACCGCGCGGCGCAAACGTGACCAGCAGCACCATAAAAAGGCCCATCCACAGCTGCCAGTGCTTGCCCAGATTCACGCTGCCCACTTGAGGCAAATCTTTAAACACATGCAGCAAATATTCAAACGCAAACGCACCCACAATGGCACCGGCAAAGTTGCCCATGCCGCCCAAAATCACCATCATGATGACGTGTGCGCTCATGTGAAAACCCATCAGCTCCGGGTTGATGTAGCCGGTTTGCGTACCCCACAAATAACCCGCCAGACCGGCCAGCGCACCCGCCACGCTGAAGGCGGCCAGCTTGTAGCCAAACACGCCGTAACCCATGGCGCGCATGCGATGTTCGTTGACGCGGATGCCGCTCAGCGTGCGACCAAAAGGGCTGAACAGCAGCCGGCGCAAGAACAGATAGGTCAGCAGCAGCGCCGCCAGGGTGAAGTAATACAGAACCCGCTTGTTGTCCAGGTCAAATGGCACCCAGCTCATGATGGCGGTACCGGGTTTGAAGTTGATGTACAGCCCGTCGGAGCCGCCCAGTACCTTGTTGTCAAAGAACAGATAAAACACCATTTGCGCAAACGCCATGGTGACCATGATGAAGTAAATGCCGTGGGTGCGCACGACAAAAAAACCAATGACGAGCGCGGCCAGACCGGACGCGAGTACCGCCACGGGCAAGGTCCACCACAAGCTGACGGCCTCGCCTTGCGGCGTTAAAAAAGCCAGCGCATAACCTGCCAGCCCAAAGTAGGCCGCATGGCCCAGCGACACCAGCCCGGTCACGCCCTGCAGCAGGTCCAGACTCATGGCAAAAATCGCCATGATCATCATGCGCGTGACCATCTCGGTATAAAACGGCGTACCAACGAACGGGAAGGCGACAAGGGCGACCAGGCCCATGCCCAAGACAAGCTTGATGCTGACTGGCAAGATTTCGAGATTGGCCTGTTGCGCGCTCATTGCTTGAACAAACCTTCAGGCTTCCACAACAACACGGCGGCCATCAACATGTACACCAACATACCTGCCACTTGCGGCAGCAGCACCTTGCCAAAGGTATCCACCAAGCCGACCAGCAGCGCTGCTATCAGCGCGCCACGCACCGAGCCAATACCGCCTATCACCACCACCACAAAGCACATGATCAACACCTGCGAGCCCATGTTGGGGTAGACGCTGGCAATCGGCGCGGCAATCATGCCTGCCACTGACGCCATGCCTACACCGAGTGCGAACACTGTCGCGTGAATCAGCTTGATGTTGATGCCGAGTGACTCGGCCATGTCGCGGTTGAAAGCACCCGCGCGGATTTTCATGCCAAGCCGGGTTTTTGAAATCAGAAGATACAAGCCAATCGCCAGCGCAATGCACACGCCCGACATGAACAGGCGGTATACCGGGTAAGACAAGTTGTCGGTCAGTGCAATGGACGAGCTGAGCAGCGCCGGAATGGTGACGCCATGAACGTCGTCGCCCCAAACGATGGAACGCAGTTCCTCAAAAATATAAATCAGCCCAAACGTCAGCAGCACCTGGTCAAGGTGGTCACGCTTGTAAAAGTGCCTGAACAGCAGCCATTCAAGGGCCAGGCCAAACACCACCGACAACACCGCACCGCCCAAAATAGCCAGCGTCAAACTGCCAAACATGGCGCTCAGTGACCAGGCCAGATAAGCCCCCAGCATGTAAAAACTGCCATGCGCCAGATTCACCACACCCATGATGCCAAAAATAAGCGTCAAACCTGCAGCCAGCATGAACAGCAGCAGTCCGTACTGCACGCTGTTGAGCAGCTGGATGAGGAATTGGGAAAAGTCCATGCAAGGTGAATTCGGTATCAAGTCAAACAGGGGCCGCGAATCTCGGGGTTATTGGGGGTTATTGGGGTCAGACACCAATTTCGCTCGCGGTTGAGCAGATGGATGAGGAATTAGTCCACGGAGAGGGATATTGGTATCAAGTCAAGCAAGGGCCGCGGATCTGGCTCCGCCAGTCCGCAGGCGCAGCGGCCCCCTCGGGGGGCAGGGCGCTACACGCAGTGAGCAATCGTGGGGGCCACATTCAAGCCATCTTGCAGCCAGCGCCGCTGTCAGCCAGCGCCTTGGCGGCCACGCCGATCACCTTGTTTTCCTTGTTCTCGACCTGGCGAATATAGATGTCCTGTATCGGGTTGTGCGATGGGCTCATCTTCCATTTGCCACGCGGGCTGTCGATGACGGCACCGTCCAAGGACTTGTACAGCGCGGCCTTGTTGTTCAGGTCGCCCTTGACGGCATTTGCGCCCTGCACCAACAGCAGACCGGTGTCGTAGCCCTGTACCGCATAAACATCGGGCTGCATCTTGAAGCGGCTGGCGTAAGCGGTGCGGAAAGCCTGGTTGCGCGGTGTTTCGAGCGAGTCGCTGTAATGCATGGTGGTGGTGATGCCGTCAGCCGCCGGGCCAGCAGCGTCTAGTACGCCTTCGGTCAAAAAGCCGGAACCGTAGAGCGGGATCTTGCCTTTCAGGCCCGCAGCGGCGTAGTCACGAATGAACTTGGCTGCGCCGCCACCGGCGAAGAAGCAGGCCACGGCGTCAGGTTTGAGCGCCGCGATTTCAGTCAGCAGCGCCTGAAACTCCACTTGCGGGAAGGGCAGGCCAAGCTCTTTGATGATCGTGCCGCCAGCGGCTGTGTAGCCTTCTTTGAAGCCCTCAAAAGCCTCGTCGCCAGCGGCGTACTTCCAGGTGATCCAAACGGCCTTTTTGTGGCCCTTGTCGACCATGACTTTGCCCAGGGCCCGGGTTGGCTGCGAATTGCTGAAACTGGTGCGGTAAACGTTGGGCGCGCACAGGCCGCGTGTGGCGGCGTGCACGCCCGCGTTGGGGATCAAACTCAGCACGCCGGTGTCGCGCGCTACTTTTTGAATGCCCATTTGCACGCCGGAGTGCACGGTACCCACAATCACATCGACCTTGTCGCGCTGGACCAGCTTGTTGGCGTTTTCAATGCCTTTGGACGGCTCTGACTCGTCGTCCACCTTGAAGTATTCAATCTCGCGACCACCGAGCTTGCCACCTTGCTGGTCAATCGCCAGGCGAAAGCCGTTTTCAACGGCCACGCCCACCTGTGCGAAGGTTCCGGTGTAGGGAAGCATCAGGCCCACGCGGATCTTGCTGCTTTGAGCGCGCACGATTTCTGGCAGCAATAGGGCGCTGGATGCTGTGCCTAAGAGGACGGCGCTACGGGAAAGAACGAGGCGGCGGGTGGTCATGAGTTTGCTCCTTTTCGGGGTTTTAAATGCAGGTTTAAGTATGCCTGAGGGCAGGCGCAAGCTGACTTCACAAAAACCCTAACGCGTCTTGTGTGTTGTCGGGTGAAATCGCAGTCGTCAAATTTCAAAGCCGGGTATCGGTATCAGTTGAAGTGCGAGCCGCCATCGACCAGCAAGGTCTGACCGGTGATAAACGCCGAGCCGCTTCCCATAAAGAAGGCCACGGCGCCGGTGACATCGCCGGGCACCTGGTCGCGGGCCAGTGACCTGGCGTTCTTCGACACCTCGCGCAGTTTTTGCAGCTGCACTTCGTTGCCCATCACGCCTTCGCTCAGCGTGAAGCCCGGAGCAACGCCGTTCACCAAGATGTTATCGGGACCCAGTTCTTTGGCCAGTGATCGGGTGATGCCAAGCACCGCCCCCTTGCTGGCGACGTAATGCAGCATGAACGGAATACCCTTGAAGGGTGTGCCGGAAATGATGTTGACGATCCGGCCACCGCCGTTTTGCTTCATGTGCGGCACCACGGCCTGGCAGCACGACACCAAGCCGAAAACGTTGACTGAGAAAAGTCGTTGCCACTCGGCCAGGTCGATGTCCTCGAACGGCCTCGGGATCAACGATGAGTAAATTCCGGCGTTGTTGACCAGGCCGTCAAGCCCGCCTAACTCACGCACGCAATTGGAAACCATGTCTTGAACCTGGTCCGGCTGGGACACGTCTGCCGCAAGGCCAACGGCCTGCCCGCCGGCCTTGCGAATGGCATCGACTGTCTGTGTTGGCACTTGAATGTCTGCGGCGGCAACTTGCGCGCCCTGGCTGGCGAGCTCCAGCGCAATGGCCCGGCCAATGCCAGTGGCCGCGCCAGTGACAAGGACTTTGCGGTCCATGAGAGGCTGTGTCATCAGGTGGCTTTCACGAGTTCTTCGGGGCTTGGTACGGCGCCTTGCTTGCGCGCGTTACCCTGGGCTTCTTTGTGGATGAGCCGCTGATTGATGCGGCGTGCCGCCACCGATCCAAAATCGGCCCGTATGCTGATCTCTCCGCGGTTGGGAGCGTCGGTTTCTATCATTTGCTGCTGAGCCTCCAGCACGTCCACGTCTTCCATGAAGGTGGCCAGAATCTGGTTGTGGATCAGATCGGTGATCTGGGCGTCGTCTTGGGCAAAACAGCGGGTGATGGTCCAGTAATAGTTGCAGCTTGTCTCGTTGATCGGTGTGATCGAGTTGATCGAAAACCAGCGCAGGCCTTTTTCGGGGTCTTCGGTACCGGTTGGATAGCCGCGCGCGTCGATCGATATGCTGGACGGCGGCTGAAATCGGATGATCTGCCAGCGGTCGATGTTTCCTGTGAGGTTGCGCACGCGCTTGAACAGTGGCGGCGGCGGCGTGTTCCGCATCACGCGTTGCACATGCACCTCGTTGCCGACTATTTTGGACTCCATCGGCGTTTCTGCCACGGCCGCGTTGCCGATGGTCTTGGCATGCACAAAGGTCTCATGGGTGAGGTCGAGCAGGTTATCGGTGAGCAGTTGGTAGTTCGCGTTGACGGTCAGCACGCCACCGGTCACGGTCCAGCCCGGCATGTCGTTGTGGCGCAGGTCCGGAATCAGCGCCTCGTCGGCGAGTGCCGGATCGCCCATCCAGATCCAGACCCAGTGCCATTTTTGCACCACGGGGTAGACACGCGCCTTCAGCGCGGGGGGGATTTGCTCCTCGCCCGGAATTGCCACGCACGCACCGCTGCAGTCAAAGCGCATGCCGTGGTAACCACATTGCACGGTGTCGCCCACCAGTCGTCCCTTGGACAGTGCCGCGCGCCGGTGTGGACAGCGGTCTTCCATGGCAACGGGTTGACCGCTTTCACTGCGGAACAGCACCACGGGTTGGCCGATGATCCAGCGCTGCATCAGCACGCGCCCGAGCTCGCTGGCCTGGCTGGCAACGTACCAACAATTTTTCAGAAACATCGTCTTCCTTTATGTGTGCATAAAAAGCGCGCCGCACCCATCGTTCGCCGGTCTCAGGACATCTCAGCGCGGGCCGCGTAGTCGAGTTCCGGACGCAGGGCGACCGGCTCGCCCAGGTTCCACAAAGCCCAGTGCAACTCCATGTCAGCATTGCGCAGCATCGCCTCAATCTGAGGAATATCAACGCCTTGCAAGGCCCCAGCGATCAGTTCGCGTGCCTGCCGGATCCTCATTATCTGTTGTTGTATGTCCATGGTGTCCTCAACGGTCGAGTGCGCGGCGCAATTCCTTGGGCCGCTGGTCAATGATGCGCTTGGTCTTCAGCTCGAACCGAGGCAAGCTTTTGGGTGCGACTGGAACGACCTTCAAGCGCACATGCAAGGCCTTGTGGATGCGATCGCCGGCGTTGCTGGCGAGCTGTTGCCAACTGGCCGGGTCGATCGAGGCCTCCGGCTCGAAGCGGACCGTCATCGCGTCGTTGCCTTCTTCGTGGGTCAGGACCAGTTCGTAGTGCATGCTGATGCCCTCGACTTCGTTCAGGATGTTCTCCACAGCGGTTTGGTAGACGTTGGTGCCGCGCACCGTGACCATGAAATCGGTACGGCCCAGCACAGACCCTTCCAGCTTGGACCAGGTTCGTCCGCAAGCGCAGCTGCTGCGTCTGCGCACCAGGTCGTGCGTGCGGTAGTTCAGCAGCGGCTGCGCCGTGTTGCCATAGCCGGTGACGATGTTCTCGCCAATCTCACCGTCGGGCACTTCATCTTGCGAGGTCGGGTCCATCGACCAGCTGTAAAGGTTCATTTCGTTCACGTGAACGCCGTCTCCCAGAGGGCAGCCAGGCGCCATTGCGTCAACCTCGGCGATGCCGAGCAACTCGCCGGCCTTGGCGCCCCAAGCCTTCTCGATCTGGTCGCGCATGCCGGGCAGGGCGGTGGGGCCGGGCTCGCCCGCGTGGTAGGTAAATTTGATCGAGCTCTTGGACAAATCGACCCCCATCTCGGCGGCGACCGCGGCGATGCGCAGCGCAAACGTCGGCGTGGAAATCAGGACGGTGGGCTTCATCCGAAGGATCGCTTCGATGTGGCCCTTGGTGTCGAGCCCGCCGCCTGAGATCACGCGGCAGCCAAGCCGGCGTGCGCCCCAGTAGGCGCTCCAGAAGCCAGCGAAGTTGCCCCATCCGAAGGCGAAATACAAGGTGTCCGACGGACGGATGCCCAGGCCCCAAAAGCCGTACACCCAGGATTCGCCGTAGCGGACGCTGTCGTAGGTCGAATACGGAATCGCCAGCGGCAGGCCAGTGGTTCCCGAGGTTTCGCAATGGTGAGCGACGAAGTCCATCGGCAGCGCCAGCGTGTCCCCGTAGGGTGGGCGCTGCTGCTGCAGCTCGATGATCTCGCTCTTGTCGGTGATGGGCACCTTGCGTTTCAAATCGTCGAGAGACCGGATGTCCGAGGGTTTCAGGCCTGCATTGTCGAACTTCTTGCGGTAAAACGGCGTGTTCTCATAGGCGTAATGGGCCAGCGCCTGCACGCGTTGCAAGTGCAGCTTGTCAAGCTGGGCGCGCGGCATGGTTTCAGTCAGCCGGTTCCAGAACGGGCTTCCCATCGAAGCTGAGTTGAGGATGGCAAATGGGGGCGATGTCATGCATGCTCCAATGGATGTGGTTGGCGGGCGAAAGCGACGGAAATATGCATTTCTTTTCGACGAATGTTTCACATACTGTACGGATAGTATGTATATTATGGGCGGTGACCTATTCGGAAAAACCCTTTGCTCGCATGCCAGCAGTGCGCAGGGCCCCAAAATAGACAACTCTTAGCAACGGATTGGATGAGCCGATGGCCGTAACCTCGAAACGCGCGGATTCCGCGAAGCGTCCCCCTGCGACCAAGAAGGTGGAGCAGCGCCAGGCCAGCATGGAACTGCTGCTGGAGGCGTCCTTGCGCCTGTTCGTTTCCCAAGGCTACCGTGCCACCAATCTGGAGCAGATTTCGAGCGCGGCCAGACTGACCAAGGGTGCTGTCTACTTTTACTTTCGCAGCAAGGAAGCGGTGTTGCTGGAACTGCTCAAGCGGGTGCAACTCACGGTGGTCGACAAAGCCATCGCGGTGACTTCGGCGGCCGGGCCAACGCCGACCGACAAGCTCGTTGCCTACGTTCATTACCAGGCCGGACTCGGCATCACCCACCGCGACGAGGTTTTGCTGCTGATCCTGATGGCGCTCGAATTCAAGGAGCGTGAAGGTGACGTCCAGGCGTTTATCGCGACCTTGTACGCGCGGCAATGCGCCTTTATGGAGGCGCTGGTGCGTAGCGGTCGGGCAGCCGGTGAGTTTCGGCGCGACGTGCCGACCCGAGAGCTGACCTCCGTCATTTTGGCGATCAACGACGGCACCTTTCTGGAGTGGTTTCGGCGCGCCGGCATGCTCGATGGGCGCGATCTGGTCAGGGCCTTGAGGTCGGTGGTGCTCGGTGGTGTCACCGTACGTTGAGCTGGCCACACGGGCGACCAAGAGCAGAGGTCCTGGCCTGACAGGCGTAGTGGAAAACCCGAAATTGACAAGGCTTGCACGATAACATACTATCCGGATAGTATTCCTTTAAGTCAGTCTCATTGACAACCCCACACGAGGAGAAGCCACCATGGAAGTCATTCAGCAAGCCACTCAAAGAACGTACAAGCAGGGTGACCCCGAGATGCCTGCTGAGTTCAAGGAAATGCTGGTCAAGCTGTTGCTCAACGAGCATCTGGAAAACAATGGCAACACCGAATACCGCAAGATACTCGCCAATATTGCCAATGCCGGCATGCGCTTTGCGCCGCACGGCCGGGCCATGGAAATCGAAGCCGAAATCCTGCGCCAGGAAGTCCAGCACGGGAAAATTTGCGAAGACCTGCTCAAAGGACTGGGCGCCAATCCGGCTTGCACCAAGCCGATCAAGCAATACGCTTTTCATATGCCGTTGGAAGACTGGATCGATCTGGCCTGGTTTCACGCGCTGATCGACCGTGTCGGCCTGTACGTCGGTGTCGAGTGGACCGGCAGCCCCTACGAGCCACTGGCTGACGTGTCGGCCGGGCTGGAGGCCGACGAGGAGTTCCACACCAAGTCTGGTTTTTTACATTTGCGTGAGATTTGCAGCACACCCGAAGGAAAAGTCGCGGCCCAGGAGCGGCTGCAAAAGTGGTGGACTGCGGCGCTCGACATGTTTGGCAAATCGACCTCCGTTAACTCGCCCTTGTATGTGAAGTGGGGCATCAAGCAGCACTCCAATGAGGAGTTAAGGCAGAAGTACATCGCCGAAGCCCTGCCGGAAATCAAAAGGCTGGGCCTTGCCCCGGCAGATAACCTCCTGAATCGCCGCTTCTTATAAGGACCTCCATCATGGCCATCGATTTTTCTATTGACAACGGTGTCGGCGTCATCAGTTTCAACCGTCCACCAGCCAATGCTTATGACGCGCAGATGCTGGCCGAGCTGACTGCCGCAGTGCATCGCGTGGCCGAAGATCCGGCCGTGCGCGTGGCGCTGGTGCGCAGCGCCAACCCGAAATTTTTCTGCACCGGTGCCGATATTGGTACTTTGCAGCATTCCTCGCGGGCGCAGTTCGCCAATTTCCTCACCATCGCACAAGAAGCGGTCGATGCCATTGGGCGCACGCCCAAGCTCTTCATTGCAGCGATCTCCGGTCATTGCATCGGTGGCGGCCTGGAGATCGCACTGGGTTGCGATTTCCGCTGGGCTGCCGCTGGCAAATACCGCCTGGGGCTGGCCGAGGTCAACCTGGGTCTGTCGCCTGGCATGGGTGGCACCCAGCGGCTGCCGCGCCTGATTCCCAAGAGCCGCGCGCTGCACATGATGGTGACGGGCGATGCGGTCGGTCCAGACGAAGCCCTCGCGCTGGGTATTGTTGACCGCGTGCTGCCGGCCGAGAGCTTTGAAGCCGACGTCATGGCCTACGCGCACAAACTGGCCGCCGGGCCGACCATGGCGCAGGGCTACATCAAGCTGTCGGTGAACAACGGACTGGAAACCAGCTTGGCCCAGGGCCTGACCATCGAGCGAGCGCACCAGAGCCAGCTCTTCGCTTCCGACGACGTGGCGGAGGGTTTGAAGGCCTTTCTTGAAAAACGTACCGCCAATTTCACCGGAAAATAAAGGCAGAAAAGACTTCTATGAGCTATGAATTCATTGACCTGACGCAGGATAACGGTGTCGCTGTGATGCGGCTGAACCGACCGGACAACCTCAATTCTTGGCACCAGCAGATGCGCAGCGAATTGCGCGATGCTGTCGCACAACTGGTTGCAGACGACGCCTTGAGGGTTGTCGTGATCACCGGAACGGGCAGGGCTTTCTCCGCCGGGGAAGACGTGCGGGGCATGAAAGGCCTGGCAGACATTGGCACCCGCGGCTTTCGGCGCGTCGTTCGCGACATTCACAACGTGTTTGACGAGGTTGAGGCAATTGAGGTGCCTGTCATCGCCGCCATCAACGGCGTCGCTGCCGGCGGTGGCCTGGAATTGGCCCTGTCCTGCGATTTCCGGTTTGCTTCGACCACGGCCAAGCTCGGTTTGCCCGAAAACAATGTCGGCCTGATCCCGGGCTCTGGCGGCTGTTCGCGCCTGGTGCGGCAGGTCGGCCTGTCCACCGCCAAGCGTCTGGTGATGACCGGCGAGATGATCTCGGCCGAACGTGCGCTGCACTACCGCCTGGTCGATGAGGTGTTTGAGCCTGAGCGGCTCATGGACGAGGCGATGGCGCTGGCCCGAAAGTTGGCCGCCAAGGCACCGCAGGCGCTCGGTATTGCCAAGGTCGTGCTCAACAATTGCGCCAGGGTTGACCCCGACACGGCGCGCAACTTCGAGCGCCTGGGCCAAAGCATCCTCAAAAAGACCGAGGATCACCTCGAAGGCGCGCGTGCATTTGTGGAAAAGCGTCCACCGCAATTCACAGGGCGTTGAGCCGCGCAGGCTTGCAGGACGCAGAAATGAGCATGTCTCCTGATTGGCAACCGGCGATTGCCGTGAGTGAATTGTCGCCAGACGGCGTTCACCCCGCTACCGTGGGCCAGCACAAGCTCATCGTTCTGCGGGCCGATGGCCAGGCAGTTGCCTACCGTGATGCCTGCCCGCACGAGGGATTTCCAATGAGCAAGAACGCAGAGCGGCAGGACTTCGTGCTGGTCTGCAACAAGCACCTGTGGGAGTTCGAGGCTGCGACCGGCGAGTACATCAGTCGCACCCCGCGGCCAGAGTGCAACCTCAAGCGCTATCCAACGCGTGAAGCCAACGGCATGGTCGAAGTCGATATCAGCGCGGTGCCCTTAACTTGAAGCGCTGAATCTTGCCCGTGGCGGTTTTGGGCAACTCGCCGACAAACTCGATCCAGCGTGGGTATTTATAAGGGGCCAGGTGCTGTTTGACGTGGGCCTTCAGCGCATCGGCGGTCGCGCTCTGGCCTGATTTCAGGACCACATAAGCCTTGGGTTTGACCAGCTCGTCGTCGTCCTGCATGCCAATCACGGCAACTTCCAGCACCGCCGGGTGGGTCATCAGGCAGGCTTCTACCTCGAACGGCGACACGTAAATGCCGCCCACCTTGAGCATGTCGTCGCTGCGGCCGCCGTAGGTGTAGTAGCCATCTGCGTCAAGGGTGTATTTGTCGCCGCTTTTGGTCCAGTCGCCAGCAAAGGTGGCTTTTGTCTTGGCGCGGTTGTTCCAATACATGATGGCCGACGTCGGGCCGCTGATGTGCAGCTCGCCTATGTCGCCGACCGCGCAGTCTTTGCCGTCGTCGCTGACGATTCGCAGCTGATAGCCGGGCACGGCCTGGCCGGTGGTGCCATAGCGCACCGCACCGGGCCGGTTGCTCAAGAAAATGTGCAACATTTCAGTCGAACCAATGCCGTCCAGAATCTCGACCCCATAGGCTGCGGTGAACTTTTTACCGATCTCGGCGGGCAAGGCTTCACCCGCGCTGGTGCACACGCGAAGCGCGACGTCCGCCTTGGTCGGACGGGCCGGGTCGGCCAGCAGCGCGGCATACAGGGTGGGTACGCCATAAAAAATGGTTGGTTTCAAGCGCTTCAGGACATCAAACACGTCCATCGGGGTGGGCCGCGCCGGCAGCAGCACGCTGGTGGCACCAACCGCCATCGGAAACGTCAGCGCGTTGCCCAGGCCGTAGGCAAAAAACAGCTTGGCGGCAGAAAACACCACGTCGGAATGCCGGATGCCCAGCACGCCGCGCCCATACAGCTCGGCGGTTTGAATCAAATGGCTGTGCAGGTGCACTGTGCCCTTGGGCGTGCCAGTGGAGCCGCTTGAATAGAGCCAGAAACAGGCGTCGTCAGCGCAGGTGTCGGCTATCTCGATGGCTATGGTTTCAGGAGCTGCTAGCCTATTAATCCATTGGGCTAGAGGCACAATGGATGGGTAATTCGAGGCCAAATGGGTGTTTGTGGGCACCGATGTGACTTCGCCAACCGTCACCACCGTTTTGAGGCTGCCAATCTTGCCGAACAGGGGTTCAAAAGCAGGCAGCAGCACGCCGGACACCACCAGGCCTTGCGCTTTGGCGTCGCGCAGCATGAAGTCGAAATCAGCCGTCATCAGCAGCGTGTTGGCCGCTACCGGCACCACGCCCGCCAATATGCAGCCCAGAAACACCACCGGCCAGTCGGGCGTGTCCAGTACCGCCAACAAGACCCGGCTTTCAGGCGCAAAGCCGTGCGCGCGCAGGGCGTTGGCAAACTGGTGCGACTGGCGGGTCAGCTCGCCGTAGCTGAGGGTGTCGCCGCTGATGGCATTGATGAAGGCGGTTTTGTCAGGCCAGGCAGCGTTGCGCGCCAGCAGGTCGTGCGCAGCGTTGTAGCGGCGCGGGATGGTGACAAGAGGTGGTTGTGCGCGGTGGTCGGCCTGGCTGAGTTGCATGGGTGTGTCCGGTGATTATTTTTATTTGCTATTAGTTTTATAGCGCACAGCGTAGGTTTAAATTGGGCTGCAGGCCGATTTGATCCCTAAAAACTCTTTGTGAAGCGTTTCAAGCGTTCTAAGCGTTTTTAGGCCGCTGCCGTGCCCTGCAGCGCATCTGCCAGCCACTGCCTGCACCAGGCGGTGCCTTCTTCTTCGGGCATGGTGCCGGTGCTGGCATCGTGGCAATACACCTCGCCCAGACGTTGCGCGCCCAGGTCGGCCAAGCGCTCGTCGAATTTTTTACCGCCAAAGCAAAAGGTTTGCAGGTAGGTTCGGTCACCCAAGGCAATCACGCCGTATTTGACGTGGCCCAAAAACTGCGGCTGGGCAGCCATGGATTCATACAGCGCTCGGGCGTTGTCTGGCACATCGCCCTGGCCGTAGGTGGATGTGCAGATGAGATATAGCGCATCTTTAGCGTTTTCGGCACTGAAAGCACTGATGTCCAGGCCATCCATCAATTCGATCTGAATGTCATCGATCAAGTCAGCGCAATCCATCTGAATGGCCTGTGCGACATAGTCAGCGGTGCTGGTCATGGTACCTACCAGTATTTTGAGCTTCATTTTCGAGTCCTCATAAAAAATGCAATAAACTGCTTGACGTCTTCATTTGGTGAAGTATACTGCAATTTATGAACGCCGCCACCAGTATTAACGAGCATGATGCCAAAGCCCCTCAGGCCACCCTGGCTGAGCTGGGTGCCCGCGTGCGCGCCTGGCGAGCACGTCGCGGCATGACGCGCAAGGCGCTCGCGGCTGATTCAGGTTTGAGCGAGCGTTTTCTGGCCGATGTCGAAGGTGGCAAAGGCAATGTGTCCATCAATTCATTAGAAGCTGCGGCCCGGGCTTTCAACATCAGCCTGATTGACCTGTTGCAAGACGCGCCCAGGCCGGCACTGGCCCGCGCACAGGGCCTGCTGTCGCGTCTTGACGATGCACAGCTTGACCAGGCCTACAGCCTGCTGGGCAGCACCTTTGGCCTGGGTGATGCCCAAGGGCGTGAACAACGCGTTGCACTGATTGGCCTGCGCGGTGCGGGCAAGTCAACCCTGGGTGCGCAACTGGCCACACAGCGCGGCGTGCCATTCATTGAGCTGGACCGGGAAATTGAACGCGAAGCCGGCACCAGCATGAACGAAATTTTGTTGCTGCATGGACAGGCCGGTTACCGCCGCTACGAGCGGCGTGCTCTTTTGAGGATTGCTGAAGACCACCCCGAAGGCGTGGTGATGACCACCGGCGGCAGCATTGTCAGTGAGCGCGAAACCTTTGACCTGCTGCAAAGCCGGTTTTACTGTGTCTGGCTCAAAGCCAGCCCCGAAGAGCACATGGCCCGCGTGGTGGCGCAAGGCGACATGCGGCCCTTTGATGCTAGCGGCGCCAGCCACGAAGCACTTGACGACTTGCGCCGCATTTTGTCCAGCCGCGAGGCGCTCTATGCCCGGGCTGACGCGGTGGTTGACACAGCCGCCCGCACCGTGAAACAAAGCATGACAGACCTTCAACGAGCCGTTCCCCAATAACTGATCAGGAGACAACATGAACGCGATGACAGAACCCCTTTTGTTCAAACAAACCATTGAAGGCGTCGAGCGAGAGCTCGTCAGCTTTGCCACCCACCCGGCCAAGTACCAGCACTGGACACTGGACGTGAACGGCGATGTGGCCAAGCTCAAGCTCGACATCAATGAAGACGGCGGCATCAGGCCCGGTTACAAACTCAAACTCAACAGCTACGACCTGGGTGTGGACATTGAGCTGCACGACGCCATCAACCGCATCCGCTTTGAACACCCGGCCGTCAAGGTGGTGGTGTTTGAGTCGGGCAAAGAAAAAATCTGGTGCTCGGGCGCCAATATCTACATGCTGGGCTTGTCAACGCACGGCTGGAAGGTGAACTTTTGCAAGTTCACCAACGAAACCCGCAACGGCCTGGAAGACTCGTCCAACCACGATGGCTTGAAAGCCATTGCCTCTGTGACCGGCGCCTGCGCGGGTGGCGGCTACGAGCTGGCCCTGGCCTGCGACCGCATCATCATGGTCGATGACCGCAGCTCCACCGTCAGTCTGCCCGAAGTACCGCTGCTGGGCGTGTTGCCCGGTACCGGCGGCCTGACCCGTGTGACCGACAAGCGCAAAGTGCGCCGCGACCTGGCCGATATTTTCAGCCTGACCTCTGAAGGCGTACGCGCTGACCGGGCCAAAGACTGGAAGCTGATTGACGCACACGCCAAGCCGCAAGTCTTTGGCCAGTTGCTCGCTACTGAAATTGAAGCATTGAAGGCAACATCCACAAGGGCTTCAGGCTCAAAAGGCATCGAGCTGACGGCCTTGAAACCACTGATCGACGCCGCCGGCTACCACTACAGTCTGGTGGATGCGCAGGTCGACCGCAGTCGCCGGATTGCCACGCTGACGGTCAAAGCCCCCAGCGCCGGTATTGAATCCACCCCCGAAACCATTGAGGCCGCCGGTGCCAATTGGTACCCGCTCAAACTGCAGCGCGAACTGGACGACGCGATTTTGAACCTGCGCACCAACGAGCTGGAAGCCGGCACCTGGGTCATCCGCACCCAAGGCGATGCGGCCCAGGTCATGAAGATGGACCAGGTACTGGCCACGCTCAAAGACCACTGGTTGGTCAAAGAAACCAAAGGCGCGCTGCGCCGCACGCTGGCCCGGCTTGACGTGACCAGTCGGTCATTGATTGCGCTGGTGGATTCTGGTTCTTGCTTCGCCGGCACGTTTTATGAGCTGGCGCTGGCATGCGACCGCATTTACATGCTGGACCTGCCCGACTCACCAGACGCTGCACCTGCCTTGCAACTGAGCCCGGCCAACTTTGGCTGGTTCCCGGCGGTCAACAAGCTGACCCGTCTGCAAACCCGGTTTTATGAAGACGACGCCACCATTGCACAACTGCAAAACCTGGGTGACAGCGCCTTGCGCGCCGACCAGGCGCTGGCGCTTGGCCTGGTCACGCTGACGCCTGACGACATCGACTGGGAAGATGAAATCCGCATCATGCTGGAAGAGCGTGCCAGCATGTCGCCCGACGCGATGACGGGCCTCGAAGCATCGCTGCGCTTTCCTGGAAAAGAGACCATGGAAACACGAATTTTTGGCCGCTTGTCTGCCTGGCAGAACTGGATTTTTATTCGCCCCAATGCGGTGGGCGAAGAGGGCGCTTTGAAGTTGTTTGGCACGGGTAAAAAAGCCAAATTCGACTGGAAGAGGGTGTAACCCCCCGAAGCGCCTTTGGCGCCTCCCCCCAGGGGGCGGCCTCTGTGGCCCGGCAAAGCCGGTTCCACGCCGCCACTTGGTTAGATCATCACGGTTGTTAATTATTTAAGGAAGAACGACATGAGCAACATCGACCTGCAAGCATTGATCCCCAACAACGTTCACCTCGGTGAAAACCGCCAGCTCCAGCGCGCACTGGAACACTGGCAACCCGCCTTTTTAAACTGGTGGGAAGAAATGGGCCCGTCCGACTTCAAGGCCAAAGAAGTCTATTTGCGCACCGCTGTGGGTGTTGACGCCTCGGGCTGGGCCAGCTACGGCTACACGCCCATGCCCGACTACCGTTGGGGCATCTTTTTGGCTGACAAAGAAGAAGGCCGCAAGATTGGTTTTGGCGACCACATGGGCCAGGACGTGTGGCAGGAAGTGCCGGGCGAATACCGCTCCACCTTCCGCCGCATGATCGTCACCCAAGGCGACACCGAGCCCGCGTCGGTTGAGCAGCAGCGCTTGCTGGGCCACACCGCGCCCAGTTTGTACGACCTGCGCAACCTGTTTCAGGTCAACGTCGAAGAAGGCCGCCATTTGTGGGCCATGGTGTATTTGCTGCACGCGCATTTTGGCCGTGATGGCCGCGAAGAAGCCGAAGAGCTGTTGATGCGCCACAGCGGCGACGCCGACAAGCCGCGTATTTTGGGCACCTTCAACGAGCCGATGGACAACTGGCTGAGCTTTTTCATGTTCACGTACTTCACCGACCGCGACGGCAAGTTCCAGCTCAAGAGCTTTGCAGAAAGCGCCTTTGACCCGCTGGCCCGCACCACCCGCTTCATGCTGACCGAAGAAGCGCACCACATGTTTGTCGGTGAGACAGGCATTGGCCGCGTGATTCGCCGCACGCTGGAGGTGATGAAAGAGCTTGACACAGCCGACACCGCAACCCTGCGCAAGGCCGGTGTGATTGACCTGCCAACGGTGCAGAAATTCATGAACTTCTGGTTCACGTCGTCGCTCGATCTGTTTGGTTCCGACTCATCGAGCAACGCCGCCAACGCCTTTGCCAACGGCATCAAAGGCCGCCCCGACGAAGCCAAGTTTGCAGACCACCTGGAACTCGACACCGAAATGACCATTTGCGTGCCAGACGGCATGGGCGGCATGAAAAACGAGTCGATTTCCACCCGTGTGGGCATGAACGAAACCACCCGACTCGAATACGTCAAAGACTGCAACGTGGGCCTGACCCGCTGGAACATGGGCATCAAGCGTGCCGGGGTCGATTTTGTGTTCGATCTGCCATCGACCCGCTTTCGCCGCAGCGTCGGCAGCTGGGCCGGCGTGCACACCGACCCCAAAGGCACACCGATCACCGCCGCCGAGTTTGAAGCGAAAAAAGACAACTGGCTGCCCAATGACGCCGACAAGGCATTCGTTCACACCCTGATGCAACGCGTCACCGAGCCCGGCAAGATGGCCGGCTGGATAGCCCCACCCGACCGCGGCATCAATGCCAATCCGGTTGAATATCAGTATGTGAAGTTGTGATGCAGCGAAAAATTTACGCGCTATAATGCAAAGCTTGTCGGAGTGTGGCGCAGTCTGGTAGCGCACCTGGTTTGGGACCAGGGGGTCCAAGGTTCGAATCCTTGTACTCCGACCAAAAAAACTAAAAAAAGCTCACGCAATGTGGGCTTTTTTTTTGAAGATGCTGCTGAAAATGAGTTTGCAGCGGCATCGGTTTCTGCCCGTAGCTCAGTTGGATAGAGCATCAGCCTTCTAAGCTGAGGGTCGGGGGTTCGATCCCCTCCGGGCAGACCAATAGATCATTTCACACAGTCTCACAAGACCTCAAAACCCGCATGTTTAAAGGCTTGGCGGGTTTTTTGTTGCCTCAAGCGGTTTCACGCGGTAGCATGACATACCAACAAATTGACGGTATCTTTGTTGGCGGGCCATCTATAAAAGGCGCACCGAGGAGCCCGAGATTCAGAGTTCGCCGTCCTGGCCCGGCGGTAGTTCCCTTCAACTTTCGTCCATCACACGAATTTCGCCCACGGAACCACTTGGCCGATATTGTCCGAGTGGGTCATGTCCCGGCCAGGCGGCATGATGGTTGCGGGGTTTCAGTCGCCCAAGTCAAGCATCAGGTGACGTGCAAGGCCGTTGACCTGCGTACTGAAGGGCAAAAAGTCGGGGCCTACAAAAGCACCGAAGCAGACGTGGTGCGGCAGGTCAAGCCTGCCTGACTGACTGTCCCAACAGTCACCACTTTGCCAGTGCCCGCGAAAAAAAGCGTAACATGCACTGAATGAGTGCACAAGATAATTTGCTGCTCTAGGCTTTGTTTGCGAGAGCCGCCAGACGAATTACAGAGTTTGCCATCCCTGGAAAATCTGCATTGCTTTCAATCTCAACTTCGCCAATTTCTCGGTTACCGTCGCTGACGCGCAAGGCGTCATGCAGGACGTCTTGGCCGTCCGCGCTTCAGAAATTAGTCCGGTACTTGTGGTTATGGTGGGTGCACCAGCATGTGCCTTCCCGCTCCAGCATGTGGCGGGTGGCATCGGCCGCCACTTCGCCTCGCTACCCGGGTTCGGTTTCAGTGTGTCGGTTACCAGAAAGCTTTGAGTTTCAGGGAAGGCCGGGCGCTGTCTGGCCTTAGGATTGTGTTGGTAAATCATCAAAAGAGGAGCAAGGACATGAACTCAGGAAGACCAGGACGGCGGGCGCTGTTGAAATATGCCGGGGCGATCACGCTTGCGGCGGGAGTCTCTTTTTCGTGGGGCCAAACTGCCAACCGGCCTACCGTGAAAATTGGATTTGTGATGAATCTCACCGGTGTGGGCCAGGTGTACGGAACGGACCAAAAGGCCGGCTTCGAACTGGCGGTCGAAGAAATCAACAAGGCGGGTGGCGTCAATGGGGCCAACATAGAGGGTGTGTATCGCGACCCCGCCAGTGAACCCAAACAAACGGTGACTGCATTCGAAGAACTCATCAAGCGAGAGAAGGTGGTTACCATCATCGGGCCTACCTCGTCGGCAGAGGCGTTTCAGGCATTTCCCCTGGCGGTGAAGGAAAAAATCCCGGTGGTGCCGACATCGGCCAACGCCAATGGCATCCCTGAGATCGGCGAATACATCCACCGGTTCAGCATCCCCGAGCAGGTTCTGCTTCCCAGCGTCGGCAAGAAGGCTACCGAGGCGTTCGGACTCAAGAAGGTTGCCATCATGTACGCGGCGGAGGACCCATTCGCGGTATCGGGCTACCAGGCCTTCAAGCAATCCTTTGAAGCCGAGAAGGTCCAGATCGTGGCGACCGAGGCTTATAACAAGAAGGATCCTGATTTCGCCCCGCAGCTTTCGAAAATCAAGGCCACCAACCCTGACGCGATCGTCATAGTCGGGTATGCTGAAGATGGAGCGGCCATTGCCACGCAGGCGCGCAATCTGGGCATCAAGGCGCGATTTATCGGTAACTCCGGCTTCGGTTCACCCCAGCTGGTCAAGTTGGCCGGAGCAGCGGTCGAGGGGTCCATCGTCGGCACGGTCTGGTCCGTTGATGACCCGGACCCGGTCAACGTTGCGTTCGTAAAGGCATTCCGGGCCAAATTTAACCGCGATCCCGGCACCTTCGCGGCACAGGCCTATAACACGGTGTATTTCGTAGCAGCATCGTTGCAAAAGGCCGGTCGCAACGATTCAGCGTCGCTGCAACGGACATTGCTGACCATGCCGAGTTTCAAGAAGGTCGGTTCACCCGTGACCTTGCAGGGGCGGTCGGGTGTCGGCCCCGCCATCGTGTTGGAGATCAAGGATGGCAAGTTTGTTGTTCTCAAGTAGGACAGTGAGAACATTTCACGCCTGCGCCAGCAAGGGGGAGCGCCTCTTGCGTATGACCAGCTTGCGAGCTCGGGGCGGTGCGCAATGTTGACCCAGCAGATCGTCAATGGCCTCATCCTGGGAGCGATGTATTCGCTGTTCGCTCTTGGGCTAACGCTGGTGTTCGGTGTTCTGGAAATTCTCAATCTGGCCCATGCTTCCATCTACATGAGCGCTGCGATGCTGGCCGTGTGGATGGTCGCGGGGCTCAAGTTTCCGATTCTGGTGGCATGCCTTCTAGCCATTTTGGCATGTGGGTTGCTTGGCGTCTTGCTGGATCGGATCGCATTTGCGCCGTTTCGGCGGCGCGGTCTGGCTGGGCAGGCCATGCACATGCCGTCCATGATAAGCAGCCTGGCCGTCGCGCTTTTGCTTGAAGGGACCAATCGTGGCCTGTTTGGCATCCAGGTACAACGGTTCCCCGCCGACTCGTTCCCTAATGTGCTCTACCACATGGGGGAGGCACAGGTCAGTTTGCTGCAACTCTGCGTCGGCGCTGTTGCATTGATTCTGATCGTTGGCTTACGGTGGTTGCTGACCAGCACCTTGCTTGGCAAGGCGATCCGGGCCGTAGCCGAGAATCCCCGCGCAGCGACAAGGATGGGAATTTCCGTCGAATCGGTGGTGATCAAGACTTTTTTTCTTGCGTCGACCCTGGGCGCTGTGTCCGGCATCGCGATGGGGCTCAGCTTCAACAGCGTGCATGTCCAGATGGGTAATTCCGTGGAGCTCAAGGGCTTCGCCGTCATCATTCTCGGAGGAATGGGTCACCTTGGCGGAGCCGTAGCGGCGGCCTTCATTTTGGCACTGAGCGAGGTGTTCGCAGTCACTTTTGTATCATCCCACTTCCGAGACATGGTTGCGTTTGGGATGCTGATTGTCGTATTGATGCTGCGCCCGCAAGGTTTGTTTGGCCGAAGAGAGGACTGAGCGTGGAAGCAGTGACCGATTTTTTCTACCAATACGACAGCATTTCGAGGCTGGTGCTGATCAATTGCCTTCTGGCGCTCTCCGCCTATGTCAGTTTTTCCTGCGGACAATTCTCCGTGGCCACGCCGGGCTTCATGGCGCTTGGCGCATATACCGCGGCCCTGTTGACCTTGACTCTTCACTGGCCGTTCATGGTCGTTCTAGGGGCGGCAATCGCCGTTCCTGCTCTGGTTGCCTTCCTGTTCGGCCTGCCGTTGCTGAAGCTCAAGGGTGTCTATCTGGCGATGGCGACACTTGGCTTCGTGGAAGTGGTGCACAACCTCGCCATCAATATGACATTCACCGGCGGGGCCATGGGGCTGATGGGCATCAAGGCAAAAACGGAGATCTGGCATCTGATTCTGGCTTTGGCCGCCTGTATCTACCTGCTCTGGGTTATCGAAAATTCCAAACTCGGAGCGGGCCTGAAATCCATGGCCAAGGACTGGCAGCTTGCGCGTGTCCTGGGCGTGCCATTGGTGCGGTACAACCTGATAGCGTTTGTGCTGTCGGCTGCCATCGCCGGGCTCGCTGGAGGCTTGTCGGCACACTCCAGTAACGCGATCATCCCGGGCGATTTCGGTTTTGGACTCGTCATCGCCATTCTTTCGTTTACTATCCTCGGCGGAGTGGACCGCCTCTGGGGTCCGATCCTCGGCGCTCTGTTTCTGTCGATCCTGCCTGAAGTCGCACGCCCCTTCCAGGAGTACCGTTTGATTTTCACAGGTGCACTGCTGCTGCTTGCGATCCTGTTCCTGAAGCGCGGTTTGGCGGGGTTCGTCGAGCAACTCTGGCGCCTTGCATGGCCTTCGAGGAGCCATTGACATGTTGCTTTCGGTGGAAAATGTTTCGCGCCGCTTCGACGCCATAGTGGCGCTGGACGATGTCTCATTCCAGGTTCGGCCCGGCGAGGTCTTCGGGATCATTGGTCCGAATGGTGCCGGCAAAAGTACCCTGGTCAACCTCATCAGCGGCGTTGTAAGCCCCACATCGGGGCGCATCAGTTTCGAAGGTGCTTTAATATCGGGCAGAAAGCCGTGGGACATCGCGGCGCGGGGCATTTCACGGACTTTCCAGATCGTGAGGCTCTACCAGGAACTCGATGTACTCGAGAACATGCTGCTGGCCCAGCATTTGCACCGCCGTCCGCAACCATTCGCGAACCTGTTCAGAACGACCGCCGTTCGCGCTGAGAAGCGGCAGATGCTGGAGCGGGCCGAGGAACTGCTGCAGCAACTGGGTTTGACCGGTTATCTGTCGCAGCGTGCCGACAGCCTTTCCAGCGCAGAGCAACGGCGCCTGCAGGTCTCCATGGCTTTGGCCACCGGTGCGAAGCTGGTGATGCTGGATGAGCCCGCCGCAGGTCTGGACGGCGGCGAGGTGGAGGCTTTTCGGGAACTTATCTTGGGTCTGGCGGGTACGCAGGGCCGCACCTTCGTGCTGATCGAACACAACGTCGGGCTCGTGATGTCCATGTGCGACCGCGTCATGGTTCTTAATTTCGGCCGCAAGATTGCCGAGGGACCGCCGGCCGCGGTGCGCGCAAATCCAGAGGTTGTTGCCGCATACCTTGGGAGCAGGGCCAAACCATGAGCGCCATGCTGGAGGTGGTCGGACTCGACACCTGTTACGGACGCACGCAGGTACTTTGGGACATCGGGTTCTCGGTGGCGGAGGGTCGCACCGTGGCCCTGATCGGCTCCAATGGTGCAGGCAAGACCACCGTTCTGAACACCATCTGCGGGATCCTGCGTCCCCGGAAGGGCCAGGTAATTTTCGAGGGCAAACCCATAACCGACATACCTGCGCATCATCTGGTTGGAATGGGTCTGGTGCAGGTTCCCGAGGGTCGTGAACTCTTTTCCCGCATGACGGTGATGGAGAACCTGGAATTGGCGGCCTACGCACGGCGCGACGGAGCTGTCGACAAGGACATCCGCGGAGTTCTGGAGCGTTTCCCTGTGCTGGGCAAACGACGCCTTCAAATTTCGGGGACCTTGTCTGGCGGCGAGCAGCAGATGTTGGCAATCGCGCGCGGTCTCATAGCCAGGCCGAGGCTTCTGCTGCTCGACGAACCGTCCTGGGGCCTTGCCCCGATGGTGATCGACGCGGTGTTCGACACGATCAAGGCCATACAGGCAGAAGGCACGACCATACTGCTGGTGGAGCAGAATGCGACTCAGGCACTGGCAGTCGCCGATGAGGCCTATGTACTCGAACATGGACGGATTGTGCTGGGTGGCACGGCTGAGAGTGTTGCCATGAACGACGAGGTGACGCGCGTCTATCTCGGCGGCTTCAACCCCCGTGGGCAGTAGCGTGCAGGGAAACAGTATCAGCAATGGTGTCTGAGTCACCTTTTCCTTCGGTTGATCGTCTGCTGAATCTCGAAGGTGCCCGTGCGCTTCTCGCGCTTCATGGCCGGCTGCTTGTGACCAAGGCGGTGCGGGGACCAATTCATCACCTCAGGTAGTCTCGCAAGACCTCAGAACCCGCATGCTTAAAGGCTTGGCGGGTTTTTTGTTGCCTCAAGCAGATTCATGGACTGACAAGCCACACCGTTGATTTGGTGGTACTTTTGACGGTATCCCGTAGTTCCATCAACTGCGATACCGTCAGGGCGGCTCTATGGCACGGAAGGCAACATGGGCGGAGAGCGCCACTGATTGACCTGCCCCAAGTGCAGCGGGCGTGTAGCAGTGCTTCACGCGCCGGGCCGCTGCCAGCACGATGCATTGGTGCAAGTTAGCTTGCAGGACATGGGGCGCAAGCTGGGTTTGCTGCATCAGTTTCCTGCCAGGTAAATCTGTTTCGCCAAAACGGTTAGCGGTTGGTCGATAGCCCAGTTGCGTTGGCCGCAGAAGCCTCAATCCCCCGCCGCCGCCCGGATCTTCTTCAAGCGGTAAGCACCCGCCTGCACCGGTGGATGCCGGGGCGGGTTGTCCTCGGACATGCAGGTGGGGATGCATTCGATCGACATGTCCTCGCGCGGGTTGGCGAAGAAGGCGATGGACTGGCGGCGCTCGGTCTTGGCATGCTGCGCGTCGGGATTAACGACGCGGTGCAGGTTGGAGAGCCAATGGTCGTTGGTCCAGCGCATCATCATGTCGCCGATGTTGACAACGAAGGCATCCGGTGGGGCGACGATGTCCAGCCATTGGCCAGCACGGGTCCGCACCTGCAGCCCGCCGCTGGCGTTCTGCGACAAGAGGATGGTGAAGACGCCGAAGTCGGTGTGGGGGCCGCCGCGCAGCTGCCCCGGCAAGGGCGCTGTGTCCTGCGCGGGGTAGTGGTTGACGCGCAGCGTGCAGTTATGGCTTTGCAAGCAGCGTTCGAAGAAATCCAGTGGCAGCTTCAGCGCCCGCGCGAACAGCGTGAACATCCGCCGCGACAGTCCCTCCATCTCAGCGTAATACGCCAGCAGATCGCGGCGCAGCGCAGGCATCTGCGCCGGCCACACATTGGGGGAATAGAAGCCCTGCGCCGACGGATCCACGTCATTGGGCAGCTCCTGCGGCCCCATGCCGAAGCCCTCCTTCAGGTCCACCGGCGGCGCCTCGCCCATCGTGCGGCCCAGCACCGACTGGCCGATCGGCACGTAGCCGCGCGGCG
>CANJWZ010000002.1 GCA_947478725.1 Comamonadaceae bacterium | reverse complement strand
TCGTTTGGGCAGCAGCGCTTGGTGGAGATCGCAAGGGCATTGATATCCAAGCCAAAGGTCTTGCTGCTTGACGAGCCGGCCGTCGGTCTTTCAGCCGTGCGTGTTGACGAGCTTGGCGTCTTGCTTAAGCGCATCCGGGATGAACATGGAACCACCATCGTCATGATTGAACATGTTGTTCAATTAGTTATGGGGGTGTGTGATCGGATTACAGTCTTGAATTCAGGGATAAAGCTCGCGGAAGGCGATGCCGACAGTATTGCTAGGGAGCCAGCAGTAATTGAGGCGTACTTGGGTAAGGCAATTCATGCTTGAAGTGAAGAATCTAAGCGTCTGGTATGGCGCAACTGAGGTACTCCGCGATGTAAGTTTTTCTGTCGCCAAGGGACAGGTCATAGCTTTGATGGGTGGGAATGGAGCAGGAAAATCAACGACGCTGAATGCACTCTCTGGATTGCTAAAGCCAAAGAGCGGTTCTATTCTTTTTGAAGATCATGATGTATGCGGTAGAAGTCCCCACGAGATCGTATTACTTGGACTTGCTCAGGTTCCGCAGGGGCGTTACTGCTGGCCAACGATGACAGTGCGTGAGAACCTTGAGCTTGGTGCGATTACCCGAAATGATAAGCAGGGTATTGCCAGCGATTTTGAGGACACGTTGACAATTTTCCCGGTTCTTAAGCAACGCCTGAATTCCCGCGCGGGCACATTGTCGGGTGGTCAACAGCAAATGGTGGCAATTAGCCGTGCCCTCATGGCCAGGCCTAGGCTGTTATTGATGGATGAGCCATCGCACGGCTTGTCACCGAAAGTGGTGGAAGAGGTCATTCAGGCAGTTCGTATACTTCAAGAGCGTGGCCTGACCATATTGTTGGTGGAACAAAATGTTGGCGTTGCCGCCTCACTTGCAAGTTCGGCACATGTGCTGCGCAATGGCGAGATTGTGCTGTCAGCGCCTGGAAAGGATCTGCTCGACAACCCTGAATTGCTTAAGAGTTATCTTGGCCGATAGGGTTTCATTAGAAAATACCACGGATTGGCCCAGGGCTTTGGACAACGATCGTCGTAGTACTTCAGTGGAGTTAATGCCAGGTTTTTTGTAAGGCAGTAAAAATGTTTTGGCAGCATGGCGAGTCGATTTGAATGTTATTTGAATTCGTTAACTATTGTTATCGTTCATGAAACTTAGTTCTGACTCTGTTGATTGAAGCATTTCAAGGTTCTCGACCTTATACCCATTCGATCTGGCCCCACCTGTATACGATTCCTAGCAACTTTGACGCAGAGGTGATACGTGTCGAGTCGCCAGCGGGAATTGATCCAAATGAGGGGCCCTAGGGGGTCGAGAAACCTCGGTATCTATCATTATGTAACGTGATCGGGCGACTGGAGGATCGAGATTTTTTAAATAATGAGTTAGCCGTTCAAGCTTTCGCGAACCCCTAGCGCCGTCAGTTTCTCACAGCGACGACTAGGTCAAGATAATCATGATGTACTAGGTGCGCCAGGTTATTCAGCTGATCAGGTAGATGAGCTCGCAAGAATTAAGGTGATTTGATAAATGTCTAACGTTTTTGAGGCCAGTTTGGGTAAATTAAATTATTACGTCGAGGGCAGTACGGGGCATCTTGTTTTTGACAACCAGAGCAAATTTAACGCCATCACATACGATATGTGGTGCGCGCTTCCTGGTGCCCTTGATGCTTTGGTCGCCGACCCTGCCGTTAGGGTGATTGTCCTTTCCGGTGCTGGCGACAGGGCTTTTGTTTCGGGGGCTGATATTGCTCAGTTTGGGCAGGAACGGGAAGGTAGCTCCAGTCATCGTTTTAATGAGGCTACTGAGCTCGGCTACGCTGCAGTGCTGGATTGCGTAAAGCCCACGATCGCCAAAGTACGAGGTATTTGTATGGGAGGCGGTTTAGGGATAGCCCTGAACTGTGATATCAGAATTTGTGCAAGCGATGCCAAATTCCGTATGCCAGCCGGTCGGCTTGGCTTAGGTTACGCTTTTGATGGTATTCAGCGGTTTACTGAAGTTATTGGCGTGTCAAATACGGCCGATCTGTTTTATAGCGCCCGAATTTTCGATGCTAATGAGGCACTCCAGATGGGCCTAGTCAAGCAAGTCTTGCCAGCGAGTGAATTAGATGGATTTGTGCAGATTTTTTCCGAAATGGTGTCTGAGAACGCGCCGCGAACATTGGCTGCTGTAAAACGCGCTTTGATTGAACTTCGAAAAAGTCCAGATAGTCGCAACAAGGAGCTAATAAATTCCATGGTGCAGGATTGCTTTGATAGTGAAGATTATTACGAGGGGCGCCGCGCCTTTGCTGAAAAACGAAAACCAATATTTAAGAACCAGTAGTTTTACCCTTGTCTTCGTACACTTGTTGAATTCCACCCAGAATTGACCCCTTGGGGGTGCGTCGTAAAACTTGGACTGGTTATTCGGCGATTCCAAGGCCGGTCAATATTGGTGTGGTGAGTGGTCTCGTGCAGCGCCATAAATTTGCAAGCTTGGGATTCAATATGACCTCAAAGCCTGCAATTTTTGGACCACTCAACCCGCCGCTAACCCGCATGGGCGCTGGGTTTATGGGGTTTATCAGCGGCGACTTATGATGTGGCAAATCGCTGGACCGGCCAGCTATACCACCACAGGTTCATGCGCCAGCATGATGCCAAAGCGCTCGTAAACACTGGTTTGAATCGACTTGGCCAGCGTCATGACTTCGCCGCCAGTGACTGGGTTGGCCTGGCCGCCCCGGTTGACCAGCACCAGTGCCTGGCGCTCGTAAACGCCTGCGTTACCGATGTGTTTGCCCTTCCACCCGCAGGCATCGATCAGCCAGCCTGCCGCCAGTTTGACCGAGCCATCGGCCAGCACGTAGTGAACGATTTTGGGCTCGCGCTCAATGATGTCGGCGCATTGCTCGGCGCTGACCGTCGGGTTTTTAAAAAAGCTGCCAGCGTTGCCCAGGACCCGCCAGTCCGGCAGCTTGGCACGCCGAATGTCGCAGACCCAGTCATAAATTTGCTGGGCTGTGGGATGGTCCATGCCGGCTTGCAAGCGCTTTTTCTCGATGTCGGCATAGCCCAGCACCGGCTTCCAGTTTTTGGGCAAGGCAAAGCGAACATGGGTGATCAGCGCCTTGTCTGCCAGGCCAAAACCCGGCTGGGAGCCCTGATTTGACAGATGTTTGAACACTGAATCGCGGTAGCCAAAAGCGCACTGTGCGGCATTCAGGGTAAAGCGCTGACCGGTCGTCATGTCAACCGCATCCAGCGACTCAAAACGGTCTTGCAGCTCTACGCCGTAAGCCCCAATGTTTTGCACCGGTGACGCGCCCACGCTGCCGGGGATCAGCGCCAGGTTTTCCAGGCCGGGGTAGCCGTTTTCAAGCGTCCAGGTCACCAGGTCGTGCCAGTTTTCGCCTGCGCCGGCCTCGACAATCCAGGCTTTGGCGGTCTGGCTGACCAGCTGTTTGCCCATGATCTCGACTTTCAGCACCAGCGGCTTGACGTCGCCCGTCAGCACAATGTTGCTGCCGCCGCCCAAAATGAATTTGGGTGCGGTTTTCAGGGCGGCATCCGCCAACAGGGTATCGATGTCCGCCAGACCTTGAAGACGAACGAGTGTCAAAGCCTTGGCGACAATGCCAAAGGTATTAAAAGACTGGAGGGGGACGTTTTTCTCGACTAACATCTGCTGATTGTCTCATTGCCCCTCACTTGTTAGCCCCTGAAAAGCCAAAACCATGCCTTCTTTTGACACTGTGCTTGAAGCCGACCTGGTCAAGGTCAAAAACGCGGTTGAAAACACTGCTAAAGAAATTGGCACGCGCTTTGACTTCAAGGGCACCTCAGCGTCGATAGAGCTGAAGGACAAGGAAATTATTCTGATCGGCGACAGCGACTTTCAGCTCGACCAGATCAACGATATCCTGCGCAACAAGCTGACCAAGGCGGCTGTAGACGCACGCTTTCTCGATGTCGGCAAATCCACCAAGATCGGCGGTGACAAGGTCAAGCAGATCAACACGGTGCGCAATGGCATTGAAAGTGAGTTAGCCAAGAAAATCCAGGTACTCCTCAAGGGCAGCAAAATCAAGGTTCAAGGCGCGATCCAGGAAGAAAAAGTCCGGGTTAGCGGCGGCAAGCGTGACGATCTGCAGGCGGCCATGGCTTTGATCCGGGCTGAAAACGCTGACTTTCCTTTGAGCTTTAACAACTTCAGAGACTGATGACCGCTGCGCTTGCGGTTTCTGCGCTGCTGCTGCTGGACAACAGTTTTTTAACCCGCTTCCAAATGCTGCGTGACAACGACCAGCTCACGCTGACCAAAAAATACTGAACTACTTGGCGGAAGATTTTCCAAAGCTCAATTTGGATTCTTTCCCCAACAGCAGCTTGTTGATGTTCTCGCGGTGGCGCACGACCAGCAGAATGCTGATCATGAAAATGGCGAGTAATATGCCGCGATCAACATACCACCCAGCTCTGTCGCCGAGGATATAGAACAGCGGCGCACATACTGCGCTGGCGATCGACGCCAAAGACGAATACCTGCTGAAATAGGCCACGATCACCCAGGTCGCCAGCGTGGCCAGGCCCAGCAGCCAGTCAATGCCCAGCAGTGCACCGGCTGCAGTGGCGACGCCTTTGCCGCCCTTGAACTTGAAAAAAACCGGGAACAGATGGCCCAGAAACGCCGCAAAAGCTGTACCTGCCACCGCTCCATCATCCAGTCCGTAGTCCTTACCAAACCACTTGACCAGCACCACGGGCAACCAGCCCTTGAGGCCGTCCAGCAGCAGCGTGGCAATGGCAGCCTTCTTGCTGCCCGAGCGCAGTACGTTGGTGGCGCCGGGGTTGTTGCTGCCGTAGCTGCGCGGGTCTTTCAGGCCCATCACGCGGCTGACGATCACGGCAAACGACAGCGAGCCCATCAGGTAGGCTAGCACCACCGCCATCAAGGCGTACAGATGGTCCAAAAAAATCTCCGTGTTTTGGTTAACTGCACCTTACAGTGCCGGGTCGCGAATGTCCCAGCGAATCTTGTCAATCTCGGCCAGCACGTCAGCGCTGAGAGTGGTGCCGTAGGCGTCGATGTTCTGGTCAAGCTGCGCCACTGACGTGACGCCAATGATGGTGCTGGCCACCTGCCATTTGGTGTAGCAAAAAGCCAGCGCCATTTGGGTCGGCGTCATGCCGTTGGCCGCTGCCAGGGCGTTGTAGCGTCGTGCCGCTGTCAATGCTTCAGGCCGGCCCCAACGCTGTTTGCGCACCGACTCAAACTTGCCCAGGCGCGCCTCCTGTGGCGCGTCTGGCCCTTCGGTACCGGTCTTGTCGTACTTGCCTGTCAAAAGGCCAAAGGCCAGCGGTGAATACGCCAACAGAGACACACCGAGACGGTACATGGTTTCGTCCAGGGCGTTTTCATAGGTGCGATTGACCAGGCAGTACGGGTTTTGCAGCGTGGCAACACGGGGCAAGCCGTACTGGTCCGCCAGCCGCACAAACTCGTGCACGCCGTAGGGCGTTTCGTTTGACAGGCCAATCGCGCGTATCTTGCCGGCCTTGACCAGTGTGCTTAGCGCTTCCAACTGGGTATGAATGCTGGACACCACCTTGTCTTTGGCAGGCTCAAAGTACAGCATGCCAAACGTCGGCACATTGCGCGCTGGCCAGTGAATCTGGTACAGGTCGATCACATCTGTTTTCAGACGCTTCAGGCTGGCGTCGCATGCGCCCACGATGTCGGCTGCCGTCAGGTCAGGGCTGCCATTTCTTATCCACGCCATGCCGCGCCAGGGGCCGGCCACTTTGCTGGCCACGACCCAGTTGGCCCTTTGAGACGGGTTCTTGGCAAACCAGTTGCCCAAAATGGTTTCGGTGGCGCCAAAGGTCTCGGCCCTGGCGGGGACCGAATACATCTCGGCAGTATCCATGAAGTTGATGCCGCGCTCGCTGGCGCGGTCAAGAATGCTGTGGGCGGTCTGCTCATTGACCTGCTCCCCAAATGTCATGGTTCCCAGGCAAATGGGGGTAACCTGCAGGCCGCTTTGGCCGAGTTGGACTTTGTTCATGGGCGCTGCTGAATGTTGAAAAGAGTGGAACGGCTAAGTGATTTTAAAGCCTTCGGCTGTCGTGACCAGAATCAGCCCACAACCGCTGTCGTCATCGCCTGACGTTCGGATATCGCAGGCGAACCCGTCGCAGACAACGGCACCACACAGGGCCGCGATAAAAACCGCCAGATCGAGATTTACGTGGCTGAACAGGTCGCATCTAGATAGTTGGCACACCCCTATCGGATTCTCACTGCGTGTAGAACCTTTTCCCCTTGCGGGGGACAGGCTCTGCCGCCTGGTAAAGCCAGCTCGGCGCCCCTGCTGAAAAAGAATCGCTGACTGAAGAGCGCTTTATGACGAAAGTTTGAAGCGCTCTTCTTCTTGCAGGCGCAACACCCGCCTCTGCACCTTGCCGGTTGTTGTCATCGGCAAGGCATCCATGAATTCAATGTCCTTCGGGTACTCGTAAGGCGCCAGCATTTTTCTGACGTGGTGCTGCAATTGGGCCTTTATTTCGGCATCAAAAACGGCTTTTGACGACTGAATACGTGCACGAGCCGCTGCTAAATCAGGAGCAAGCACCACATAAGCTTTGACAACTGCGCCGCGCTCTTTGTCAGGCTTGGGCACCACCGCAGCGTTGGCCACAGCCGGGTGTTTGACCAGGCAGTTTTCAATCTCACCCGGCCCAATGCGGTAGCCAGCTGCCTTGAACACATCGTCGGCCCGGCCCACGTACCACAGATAGCCGTCCGCATCGCGGGTGGCCAGGTCGCCAGTGCGGCACCAGTTTCCAGTGAATTTGGCTTGGGTGGCCGCATCGTTTTTCCAGTAGCCCAAAAAGAAAATCGGGTCGGGCCGGCCGTGCAAGTCAAAGCGGTTGACAGCCACATCGCCCGGTATGCCCGTCGCGCACTCATGGCCATCGTCGTCAATCACCGCCACCCGATGGCCGGGATAGCCTTTGCCCATGCTGCCTGCACGCGCTGGCCAAAACCGGTTGCAGTTGCCCACCACGTAGTTGATCTCGGTCTGGCCGAACATCTCGTTGACGACCACACCCATCTCATCACGGCAGTAGTCAAACACCGCATCGCCCACTGCTTCGCCAGCGCTCATCAGGCCTTCGAGTTTGAGCTTGAAATGCTGGCGCGGCTGCGGGTAGGCTTTCATCATGGCCTTGAGCGCTGTCGGGAACAAAAAGCTGTGCGTCACACCATGCTGCTGCATCAAACTGAAAGCCAATTCAGGGCTGAAGCGGCCATCTTTGTGGGTGTTCAAGGCCACGATGGGCCGGCCAAAGTAAAGGGTAGGCAGCAGCGCGTCCATCAGTCCGCCTGTCCAAGCCCAATCGGCCGGCGACCAAAACACCGCTTTTGAATCCGCATTGGTTTTGCCATCAAAGCCAAACCAGTTCTGGCTGCAAACAAAACCTGTCAAATTGCCAATCAGCGCCCGGTGCGGCAGCAAGGCGCCTTTGGGCGGACCGGTGGTGCCGCTGGTGTAGATCAATATGGCCGCTTCTTCGGCTTTGGTTTTAACGGCCCTGAACGCGCCGTTTTTCTGGGCAATGGCGGCCTCGTACTGAACATCGGCCTGTGCATTGGCAACACCAATGACAGTGCGCAGGGCAGGGCAGGCGGCGCGTATCTGTTGCACACTGGCCATGCTGCTGTCGTCGGCAATCGCGACCACCGCCGCGCTGTCTTGCAAGCGGTATTCCAGCGCCTCGGGCCCAAACAGCATCGACAGCGGCATGGCCACCGCCCCCATCTGAAAAATAGCCATGTAAGCCACAGCGGTTTCAAAGCGCTGGGGCATCACAATGGCCACCCGGTCGCCGCGCTGCACGCCCAAGCCTTTGAGAACATGGCTCAGGGCGTCGGCGGCCTGTTGAAGCTCAAAATAACTATATGAAGCGGCTGCAGCGCCCTGTTTATGTGGGTAAATAGCTACTTTTTTGGCAGCGTCTTGTTTGTCACTGCCAGGCCGGGCCCAGCGACGACAACACACCTCGGCGATATTGAAGTACTCGGGCACCTGCCAGGCAAAGCTTTGGTGCAAGCCGGCGTAGTGATCGACGGTCTTGTCTCGGTTTTGACTGCGTTGGGTCTGCGGTTTCTTTATCATTGACAGAATGTACAAAGAAAAACGCACTTCTCGCAGCGAGTTTGTCCCAATACGCGGGCTCCGCTACCACGTCCGCATCTGGCAGGGCGACAAGCCCTCCAGCACCCTGGCGCCGATGGTGTTGGTTCATGGCTGGATGGACGTGGCCGCGTCTTACCAGTTCATGGTCGATGCCCTCAGTGATGCTTTTGCGACGGGCCGCACCATCATTGCACCCGACTGGCGCGGTTTTGGCTTGACCAAATCGGTGGCCGAGGGCGCTAAAGACAACTACTGGTTTCCAGACTATCTGGCCGACCTTGATTTTTTGCTGGACCATTACGTGCAAGACCAAAAAATTGACCTGGTCGGCCACAGCATGGGCGGCAATGTTGCCATGACGTATGCCGGCGTGCAGCCAGAGCGCATCCGGCGGCTGGTCAACCTAGAGGGCTTTGGCATGGCTCCGACAAAACCCGTCCAAGCCCCTACCCGCTACGCCAAATGGTTGCAAGAGCTGAAAAGCCTGCACAAAGGTGAGCTTGATCTGAAACCCTATGCAGACGTCGGTGGTGTGGCTCGAAGACTGATGAAAACCAACCCCCGCCTGAGCGAGGACAAAGCCAATTGGCTGGCCAGCCACTGGGCCGCCCCCAACGCAGAAGGCAAGTGGCAGATACTGGGCGAGCCGGGGCACAAAGTCGTCAATGCCAACATTTACCAGGTGCCGGAAACGCTGGCGCTGTACCAGCGCATCAGCGCTCCCGTGCTGGCGGTTGAGGCATCAGACGATTCACTTCAAAAGTGGCACCAGGGCAGCTACACCTTGGCTGACTACCATGAGCGGCTCAAACAGGTTGCTGATGCCAAAGTAGCCGTGGTTGCCGATGCCGGTCATATGCTGCACCATGACCAGCCAGAAGCGCTTGCCAAGCTGATCGAGGACTTTTTGACGGGGCCTCTCTAAATTCGTTTTTTCGGGCGAATTGCCGCGTTGCGCGGTGCTCGCAGTCCTCATGCACCTGAAGTGCATTGCGGTTGCTGCGCTCGGTGCGTCTTGCACTTCATCCTGAAAATCTAAATTGCTAGAAGCACCTTAAATCCAGGCAGCCTCTGGCCATGAGAAAATCAGTGGATTGAAGCAACTACCCGATTGAGGACATCATGGAAGCAGAAAACATCAACGCCATTGGTAACCAGCTGGCAGACCTGAGCACGCGTGTCAACGAGCTCAGGGGGTATCTTTGACTATCCTGCCAAAGAACGCAAGTTAAACGAAGTCAACGCCGCCCTGGAAGACCCGAAAGTTTGGGACAACCCCAAGCGTGCGCAAGAGCTTGGCAAAGAGAAAAAATCACTCGAAGATGTGGTGCAAGTCATTGACCGGCTGACGTCTGAGCTGGCTGACAACGCCGAGCTTTTTGACATGGCTAAAGAAGAGGGCGACGAGCAGGGCATGCAGTCTATCGAGGCTGAAGCCGCCAAAGTCGCGCTAGAGGTTGAAAAGATGGAGTTTCGCCGGATGTTCAACAACCCGGCCGACCCGCTCAACTGTTTTTTGGACGTGCAATCAGGCGCTGGCGGCACCGAGGCCTGCGACTGGGCCAGTATGCTGCTGCGCCAGTACCTCAAATATGCCGAGCGCAAGGGTTTCAAAACCACGATTGAAGACGAAACCGCCGGCGACACCGCGGGCATCAAGGGTGCCACCATCAAAATTGAAGGCGAATATGCTTTTGGCCTGCTGCGCACCGAGACCGGTGTACACCGCCTGGTGCGCAAGTCGCCTTTTGACTCCTCCGGCGGAAGACACACCTCGTTTGCCTCGATTTTTGTTTATCCTGAGATTGATGACTCGATTGAAATTGACATCAACCCGTCTGACGTTCGGGTAGACACCTTTCGCGCCAGCGGCGCGGGTGGACAGCACATCAACAAAACCGATTCTGCCGTGCGCCTGACGCACATCCCCACCGGCATCGTGGTGCAGTGCCAGGACGGCCGCAGCCAGCACGGCAACCGCGACGTGGCGTGGAAGCGCTTGCGCTCACGCCTGTATGACTTTGAGCTGCGCAAACAACAAGAAGCCCAGCAAAAACTCGAAGACACCAAAACCGACGTCGGCTGGGGCCACCAGATCCGCAGCTACGTGCTGGACAACAGCCGCATCAAAGACCTGCGCACCAACTACGAAACCTCGGCCACCCAAAAGGTGCTGGACGGGGATTTGGACCAGTTCATTGAGGCTTCTCTCAAACAAGGCGTTTGACCTGCGCCATCCGATGTCAGACATGACGCAACTTTCAGGAACCAACCATGCTGCATAAGCTAGACGCCAGCGGCGCCGGGCAAGGCCCATCCGTGGCCATTCACCGCGCTGACTACACCCCCCCCGCTTACTGGATAGACACTGTCGATCTGTGCTTTGACCTGGACCTGGCCAAAACCCGGGTGCTCAACAAAATGACGTTACGCCGCAATGCGGATGTGCCTGTGCAGCCGCTGCGCCTGGATGGTGAAGACCTCAACTTGTCACGCGTACTGGTCAACGGCCTGGGCACGTCGTTCAAGATGGACGGCAACCAGCTGGTGCTCGACAACTTGCCAGACGTCTTCGAGCTGGAGATTTTTACCACCACCAACCCGTCAAAAAACACCAAGCTGATGGGCTTGTATCTCAGCAACGATTCGTTTTTTACCCAGTGCGAAGCGGAAGGTTTCAGGCGCATCACTTACTTTTTAGACCGCCCCGATGTGATGGCGCTGTACACCGTGACGCTGCGGGCCGACAAAGCCAAGTTCCCGGTACTGCTGTCCAACGGCAACCTGGTCGAGCAAGGCGCGCTGGACGATGGCCGCCACTTTGCCAAGTGGGTCGACCCCCACAAAAAGCCCGCGTATCTGTTTGCGCTGGTCGCGGGCCAACTGGTTTGCAGGGAGCAACGCATCACCTCGCGTGCGGGCAAGCACCACACACTGCAAGTGTATGTAAGGCCTGGTGATCTGGACAAAACCGAGCATGCGATGACGTCGCTGATGCACTCGGTGGCCTGGGACGAGGCCCGCTTTGGTTTGCCCCTCGACCTGGAGCGCTTCATGATTGTGGCCACCAGCGACTTCAACATGGGCGCGATGGAAAACAAGGGCCTGAACATCTTCAACACCAAGTACGTGCTGGCCAATCAGACCACCGCGACCGACCTTGATTTTGGCAACATCGAAAGCGTGGTCGGCCACGAGTATTTTCACAACTGGACGGGCAACCGCGTGACCTGCCGCGACTGGTTTCAGTTGTCTTTGAAAGAAGGCCTGACCGTGTTCCGAGACCAGGAGTTCAGCCAGGACCTGTGCGGTGAGGCCTCAGCCCGCGCCGTCAAACGGATTGAAGACGTGCGCGTGTTGCGTACCGCCCAGTTCCCTGAAGACGCCGGCCCGATGTCGCACCCGGTGCGGCCTGACAGCTATGTGGAGATCAGCAACTTCTACACCGTCACGATTTACGAAAAAGGTGCTGAAGTGGTGCGCATGATGCAAACGCTGGTAGGTAGGGAAGGTTTTGCCAAAGGCATGACGCTGTACTTTGAGCGACACGACGGCCATGCCGTGACTTGCGACGACTTTGCACAAGCTGTTGCTGATGCCAATCCAACATCTGATCTGGCGCGTTTGCTGCCGCAGTTCAAGCGCTGGTACAGCCAGGCAGGCACACCCCGCGTGACGGCTCAGGGCGTCTACGACGCGGCGGCCAGCACCTACACCCTGACGCTGAGCCAAGCCTGCGCAGCCACCACGGGCCAGCCCAACAAGGAGCCGTTCGTCATTCCGGTCGCGGTGGGCTTGTTGGGTGCCAATGGTCAGGACTTGCCGCTGCAAATGGATGGCGACAACTCAGCTGCCACTGGCCGAACATTGGTGATGACGCAGGAAACCGAGGCCTTCACGTTCACAGGCATGACAGAGCAACCCGTGCCGTCCATCTTGCGCGGCTTCACGGCCCCTGTGGTGCTGGTATTTGACTACACCGATGCGCAACTGCTGCACCTGCTGGCGCACGACAGTGACCCCTTCAACCGCTGGGAAGCCGGTCAGCGCTTAGCCGTCAGGTCTGCACTGGCTGCTATTCATTCGGGAGCGTACCGCGGCCGTATTCAGGGCGCTACAGCCAAGAATGATGTGCTAAGCGAGGTCTATGTAGCGGCCATGAAGCAGGTGTTGCATCACCCGAAGCTGGACGCCGCCTTCAAAGAGCTGGTGCTCACCTTGCCGTCTGAAACCTACCTGGCCGAGCAGCTCGATGTGGTCGACCCACAGCAGATTCACGCGGTGCGCGAAGCCATGCGCTTGCAACTGGCCACCCGTTTGCAATCTGACTGGGCAGTGATCTACGAAGCGAATCAGGACACAGGCAATTACAGGCCCGATGCAGTATCGTCAGGCCGCCGTGCGCTGGCAGGTATCGCCTTGACTTACCTCTGCATCGCTGCCACGGCATCTGGCGATGCCGTCTGGCCAGGCAAAACCCTGCAGCGTTTCCAAGGCGCGGGCAACATGACCGACCGCTTCAACGCCCTGGGTGCGTTGGTCGCCAGCGGCCACGCTTTGGCAGCGCAGGCCTTGGCGCAGTTCCACGCGATGTTCAAAGACGAAGCATTGGTGATTGACAAATGGTTCAGCCTGCAAGCGGGCAGCTCAGACCGCGGCGGCAACATCTTGACAACGGTCAAGCAGCTCATGAGGCACAGCGACTTCAGCCTGAAGAACCCAAATCGCGCGCGCAGCGTCATCAGCGTCTACTGCGGCAACCCGGCGGCTTTTCACCGGGCAGATGCGGCGGGCTATGTCTTCTGGAGCGAGCGCGTCGTGGAACTTGACGCCATCAACCCCCAAGTGGCGGCACGTTTGGCCCGAGCCTTGGACCGCTGGAGCAAACTCGACGAGCCGTACCGCAGCGCAGCCCGCGAGGCGATCGTGCGGGTGGCTGCCAAAAATGACCTGAGCAAAGACACACTCGAAGTCGTCACGCGGGCTTTGGCCGGCTGACCAGCTGAGCGGCCTGACGCATCCACACCACAAACGGGAACATCTTTTTATGTCCAGCAAAATCTCTCTGACCCGTTACCTGGTTGAGCAGCAGCGCCAGGATGGTCATATTCCGCCCGAGCTGCGCCTGCTGCTTGAAGTGGTGGCCCGGGCCTGCAAAAGCATCAGCCAAGCCGTTAACAAGGGCGCTCTTGGCGGCGTGCTGGGCACGGCGGGCAGCGAGAACATCCAGGGCGAAGTGCAAAAAAAGCTCGACATCATCGCCAACGAAGTGCTGATTGAGGCCAACGAATGGGGCGGGCACCTGGCGGCCATGGCAAGTGAAGAAATGGACGGTATTTACGTCGTGCCCAACCGCTACCCGCAGGGTGAGTATTTGCTGCTGTTTGACCCGCTCGATGGCAGCAGCAACATTGATGTCAATGTCAGCATTGGCACGATCTTCAGCGTGCTGAAAAAGCCCGAGGCCGGTTCGTCCGGCCAGGCAGGCGTGTCAGAAGCCGACTTCCTGCAGGCCGGCAATCAGCAGGTGGCTGCTGGCTACTGTGTGTACGGCCCACAAACCACGCTGGTGCTGACCGTGGGCGACGGCGTGGCCATGTTCACGCTGGACCGCGAGCAAGGCTCGTTTGTGCTGACGGAAGAAAACGTGCAAATCCCCAAAGACACGCAAGAGTTCGCCATCAACATGAGCAACATGCGGCACTGGGACGAACCCGTCAAACGCTACATTGACGAATGCTTGCAGGGCAGCGAAGGCCCACGCGGCAAAAACTTCAACATGCGCTGGATAGCCTCGATGGTGGCCGACGTGCACCGCATCCTGACGCGCGGCGGCATCTTCATGTACCCGTGGGACAAACGCGAGCCAGACAAAGCCGGCAAGCTGCGCCTGATGTACGAAGCCAACCCCATGAGCTGGCTGATTGAGCAAGCTGGCGGCGCATCAACCAACGGCAAGCAACGCATCATGGACTTGAAGCCCAGCAAACTGCACGAGCGCGTCAGTGTGGTGCTGGGGTCCAAAAATGAGGTGGAGCGGGTGACGGCTTACCATCACAACACCGGCGCCGGTCTATAATCCAAGGCTAACGAAAAATACACAAGCCGGTGTAGCTCAGTCGGTAGAGCAGCTCATTCGTAATGAGAAGGTCGGGTGTTCGATTCATCTCTCCGGCACCAATTAATATAAGGGCTAGCTGCTATTAAATTAGTAGTAAGCCCTTTTTTATTTTGGTCAAGTAGCCACTATGTAGCCAGCAGTACATGGTTTTGTACCTTTCCCAGTCCCCGAAGAGCAAAAACCCGCACGCGGCGGGCATTGCCAGTGGGTGGCATCTCGCAATCAGTAAGGACTACCTTGACCTGCCTGAACAGCTCTCCCGCTAGGTTGGTGGACACGGTTGCGGTAGCCCTCAGGGGCATGAAAATTCTTGGTGACCTTGGTTGACTTAGCGGGGCTACCTTTTGCAAACGCATCTGACAACTGTGCCTTGTTGTCCAAGGTGGGTTTTGCCAATGCACTCATTTTCGCTTTTTCAATAATCGTTTGACCTCAGCGGTCAGTGCTTTGGCCTCGCCCCTCGCGCTTGTATTTGCCAACTCTGTAACTGTCAGACCCTCACTAGACCGTCCTCAAATGATTACCCGCGCTCACTACGGTCAGGTTATGTCACCAAGTCTGTCAACCGACTGACTCGCCGCAGCGTTTAAGTATTGTCAGCCAAATCCGGACTGGCTTCTTCAACCCTTCACTAGGAATACCACCATGAACAAGCTCCTCGCCGCTCTGATTGCAACCCTGTTCGCCGCTGGCACTTTCGCGCAAGCACCTGCCAAGAAGGAAGAAAAGGCTGCTGCGCCTGCAAAAGCTGAGAGCAAGGCTGAGAAGAAGGCCGACAAGCCTGGCTCCCTGGCTGGCGACCCGGCTAGAAGCATTAAGGCACTCGGTCAGGCCGACAAGCCCGCCAAGGATGAGAAGAAGGGCGACAAGGCTGAAAAGAAGGCCGAGAAGGCTGCTGCGCCTGCCGCTGCCGCTGCGCCTGCAAAAGCTGAGAGCAAGGCTGAAACGAAGGCCGACAAGCCCACTTCTAAGTTATCTAAGTAATTTCGGCGTAGCTGACAGGCCGTTCGTGGCCTGTCAAACCCGACGACTGGGCGTTTGTCTTGGGCGCGCCAACAACCAGACCAAGCAGGACTGCTGGCGTATTCTTTGACGCTTTATCGGCGGTGTGCCGGGGAAGTCATAAATCACCTTCAGGAATTTGCACACAGGGGACTGTGAAGCCAATCGAAACCGACTCGGTTTCTCTGGAATTCAATAACCATTCCCAAGTCAAGACGTTAGGTTGAAACGACGCGCCAGCCTGATAAGTCCATGACGCGCCTGCGCACGATACTGTTCGCGAAACTCTGATGCTGGCGCAGTAACCTCAACACCCCAAGACGCGCCTACGCGCCCGTGCGCGATGCGTGTGGTTGAAATTTATAGTGCGCCCTAGGTCCGAATCACTCAAGCCATTTTGATAACGCACTGATTTGCGTCTCAGTTATGCCTTCGCAGGGGTCGCAGTGGATGAGTGCTGGACAATCGACTGGAAACTCATTTATTGCGTCGTCCAATGCTCTCCAGCTTGCTTGGGGCTTGTTTAGGTTAATGTAATTTTTAATTTCGACAAATCTAGGCCATCTACCCACTTCACGAGGCCCAGTTTGTCCAACAACCAAGTTCGACAACGGTGGCTTCAGTCTTTGTCGCAATTCATCCAACTGGAAGTGCAGCCTCCAACTTGATGAAATGACAACTTCACAAGGATGCGCAGTCAACAAATTGTTTAATAGGGGTGCTTTGCAGAACAACTCGTGCTTGTTGGCTGCGATTGAGTGGAGTACGCCATCAAAATCCAAAAAAATCAATTTAACGTTTTGCATCTTTGAAGCTTTACCTGCAACCTGACCGAATCCTAATCGGTTTCAACGATATTTTTGAAAATGAGAAATCGCTTTTGCTTCTCACGGCTCTTGGGTATCCAGCCTTTAATTAATCTCTTTGAAAATTGAAAATTCAGAGTTTTCTGCTTACTTCAGTGCATTCAGCAACTGGCGAATTTGGCTTTGCCGCGCCCGAGCCTTTGTCGAATATTGCCCATGTTTAGGCTTCGGCCCAGTAGATTTCCCACCGTGAATCCTGCACCTGCCGTTCAACATGGCCGGGTTGCGACAGTCGCCGTCTGACTGCTTGCATTTCGCCCCGCACTGCGGATGCAAGGCAAGGGCTGCTCTTGCCTCTTTCATGAGGTTGTTGCGCCCTTCAGTGCGCGCGCAACCCGGGCGTCTTGCCTTTTAGACGCCGAGCTCGCGCCGCCAAGGCGCAAACGCCTCACCCACCCGGCTGCCGAGCCAGAACAGCGCCCAGCCGAGGAAGGACAGCGTCACCACCGTCGCCATGACGGTGGCCGAGTTCAGGGCGTTGAGACCGTAGATCATCACGCTGCCCACGCCGCTGTCGCCGCCGACAAACTCCTGGAACACGGTGCCAACAAACCCGTACGCCACCGCATGCGGAAAGGCGCGGATCATCCAGGCAAAACCGATCGGAATCTGCAAAGTGAACAACTCGTCCAGCCGGCCTCCGCTTAGCACGCGAACCTGGCGGCGGTGCGCCGGCTGCATGCGTGAGAGGCCATACAGCACATTGAAGTACACCAGAAAGAAGATGAACGACGTCGCCATCAACACCCGCGGCATGAAGCCAGTGCCGAAAGCCATGAGCAGGTAAGGCGCGATGACCACGCGCGGCATGGTGTTGAAGAACTGCAGGAAAGGCTCGGTGAGCCGGCGGATCAACGGGGCGTTGAAGGACACAAAGGCCATCACAAAACCGAGGGCGATACCTACGGCCAGCGCCGCACCGGTCGCGGCCAGGGTCAGCAGGACGTGCTTGCCGAAGTTGTCCTGGAAAAAGAGCCGCTGCAGCGCCTGCGCCACCTGAATGGGCGAGGAGACGACAAAAGGGTCGAACAGCGGGAACTTCGCCATGCCGGGTATCCTGGAGCCGAACTCCCACACCGCCAGCAGCACCACACCGATCAGGACCTGCAGGATGCGGACTCGGAGCTTGTCAGTCATGGCGCTCTCCCGCAATGTCGGGCGGCAGCCGCGCGGCGAGTAGCCGCTGCAGGAACTGCACCGAGCCCGTCATCACCACGCCGATCAGGGCCAGCAAGGAGGCGCTGATCATGAGGTCACGCGCGTCGCCGGTGTGCATGGCATTGAACATCAGGGCGCCCAATCCGCTCTCGGCGGCCAGCGATTCGGCGAACACCACGCCGACCAGCGCCAAAGCCACCGCGCTTGGCAGGGACGCCAGCAGCCCGCCAAGCCCCGCCCACATGCGGACGTCGCGCATCGACGCCCAGCGGCCGCCGCCGAGCACGACCACGTTGCGCAACAGCAGCGGCGGCGCATGGGTCGCGGCATCCAGCACGTTGAAGAACACCACGAGGAACACAATCAGCCCCGACATGATCACCTTGGTGAGCAGACCGAAGCCGAACACCATGGTCAGAACCGGCACCCACGCTACGCGCGGCACGGCATTGATGGCGTTGAGGTAAGGTGCCGACGCATCGCGCAGCAGTGGAAACTCAGCGAACACCACGCCGAGCAGGAAACCGAGCAGAATGCCCGCAGCGAGGCCGGCAATGGTCGCGCCCAGGGTTTCAGCCACCTGGCGCCACAGCGGCGGCAAGCCGACGGCGCCGTTCCACAGCTCGACCAGGCGCGGCTCGATGAGGGACGGCCGGCTGAACAGGTGGGTGTCGACCAATCCGTATTGCCAGTACAGGCCGACCAGCAGGATGATCAGCAGCTGCAGTGGCAGCACCGGCAGCTTTGGGGATGGCGTCTTTTTCATGGTCTCGGCATCTCGCTTTCGAACTCGTCGCGCAGCGCACGCCAGGTGCGCTGGTAGTCCGACAGGAACACCGGCGAATCCTTGACCGCATAGACGTTGCGCGGGCGCGGCAGCTCGACCTTGAGGTCGTCCTTGATGACGGCTGGACGGCGCGAGAACACGATGACCCGGTCGGCCAGGGTGACGGCTTCTTCGAGGTCATGCGTAACAAAAAGTACCGTCGGCCGCAACTCGTCCCAGAGCTTGAGGAGGTATTGCTGGATCGACGCCTTGGTGAAGGTGTCCAGCGCGCTGAAGGGCTCGTCCATCAGCAGCACGCGCGGCTGCATAACCAGCGCGGCGCACAGGGCCACCCGCCTTCGCATGCCGCCGGAGAGTTCGGAAGGGTAGGCCTTGCGCACCCCTTTAAGGTCCACCACTTCCAGCAGGTGGTCGATGCGCTTCTGACTTTCTGCGTCGTCCATCAGGCCGGCATAACGCAGGCCCAGGGCGATGTTTTTTTCGACCGTGTACCAGGGAAACAGCGTGTCCTGCTGAAAAAGGTAAGAGATGCCGGGGGTCACCTTGTCGGTTACCGGCTGGCCATTGACCGTCACCCGCCCCGCATCCACCCGGTCCAGCCCCGCCACGCAGTTGAGCAGGGTGCTCTTGCCGCAGCCGGAAGGCCCAACGAGCACGACGAACGAGCCCGCCTCGATCTCGAGGCTGACGTCGTCGATCGCCACGACCGAGTTGCCGGCATGGGTGTTGAAAATCTTACGCACGCCGGACAGCAAAATGGGAAAACCGAGCATCGTGGCGGTGGGTGGGGTCATGAAGTCTCCGGACTTGTCTGGGCGATTCGGCTGGGGTCAGGGCGTGAATGCACCCACGTCGCGCACCAGAGCGGCGTAGCCGTATTTGGCGCTGTCGGCCTTGGTCATCAAGCCGTTGTCGATCGCGAACGCCTGCCAGCGATCGAACTCCTGCAGGCCGATGCGAAGGCCGTTGGAGCGCCAGTAGACGGTCTTGTATTCGCCGATGGCGTGGGACAGCGCCGGGATGGACTGGCCGCCCATTTCGGGGCCGATGACTTCGGCGATCGTGCCCGCGGAGTTGCTGCGGATGAACTGGTCGGCCTGGATGATGGCCTTGGTGAAGCGCTTGTACATCTCGGGGTTCTTGTCGACATTGGCGGTAAGTGCGTAGATCACCGAGGACGGCATCGGACCCTTGAACACCTTGTCCCAGGCGGCAGTGTCGCGCGAGTCGAAGATCACGCGGCCGTACTTTTCAGTCTTTCCGGCTTCCATCATGGACAGGCTGGCGACGACAGCGGCGGCCCGCTTGGCGCGCAGTGCGCCTTGCATGTTTGCGACGCTGCCAAGGTTCAGCCAGGTGAAGTCTTCCTTCTTCAGGCCGTTTTGCATGAACAGGTAGTTGGCGTAGTAATAAGCGCCGCCGCCGGTGGCCGTCACACCGATGCTTTTGCCCTTCAGGTCGGCGATGCTCTTGATGTCGGAGTCCTGGTTGACCATGATGTTGCCGAAGGTGTTGCGCTGGTCCACCGCGGCCAGCATTACCACGGGGCGGCCTTCGTTCGAGATCACCAGCACGTGCTCCGGATTGCCCATCACCACGTCGGCCTGGCCGGTGGCCAGCAACTGCGCGGAGCGGGAGCCGCTGCCGGTGACGACCAGCTTGGGCTGCAGTCCCTGTTCCTGGAAGTAGCCCTTAATATAGGCCACATACACATGGGCGTAGATCGGGTCGCGCACCCCGACCGATACGTTGATCGGTTGCGCGGCCACCTGCGCCGCGACGGCCAGGGCAACCGCGGAGCCCAAGGTTTTCAGGAAAGTCTTCAGTGTCTTCATCAATGTCTCCAATGGTTTTAAAGTCTCGGCTCTTCTCTTGTGTCCCTAGGCTGGTGTCCGAGTGCGTCCCGGCCGGTGCTTCAGGCGCTGACAGCGCGGCGGATCAGCGCGGCCGTGGCCGGGCCGTCCAGCCATTCAATGCCCCCCAGTGCCTTGAGCAGCGCCTGCATTTCCAACGTCGGTCCCGCCACGTCGAGGAACTTTTCTGCGATCTGGTCCCGCGACATCGGGTTGCCGCTGTGGCCGAGCGGGTAGTCGACCACCAGCGCCTCCACACGGCCGTCCGCCAGCTCAACCCGGATGCCGGTCGGCACCTTTTTCGGGTAGATCGCGGTGAAGGCTGGGTCTTCGACGACCTCAATGCGCTTCAGCAAGGCGACGAGGTCGGGCCGCTCCAGGTTGTGGGCGTCAAAACTCGAGACGGTCACCGCGCCGTCCAGCAAGGCGATGGCCACACAGAAAGGCATGCTGTGATCGGCCGTTTCACGCGTCCGCGGGCGCCATTTTTCAGGACTGTCGGCCGCGGCCACCCGGCCGAACTCGAAAGTCGACACCACGACCTTGCAGATCTGGTCCACCGCGATGCGCTGCCGCAGCGCCAGCGCGGCGGAAATGGCTGTCTGGGTGAAATACTGGGACGAATAGGCCTTGAGGTGCGTGTCCAGCAGGTGAAAGCCACCGACCGGCGTCTCGAAAGCGCCATCCTCAGGAAGGCCCGTCACCTGGCTGAAAAGCCCGTGGCTGCCGTTGAGCGCCGCCGGCGGACCGCTCATGCCGCCGGCCGCTGAAATGGCCGCGAACACCCCCGCCCGCGCGGCGTAGGCCGCAGCCGCTGCCTTCCACATCGACAGGGTGCCCACGCGTGTCTGCATCAGCGCCGTGTTGCCCGACGCGGCGATGTTGATCGCATGGACCATTTCGGCCCGGCCGAGTTTGAACAGGGTGCCGGCCATCACGCTCGCGGCGATCGCGCCGAGGATCACGTTGTCCCAGCGGCCCTGGCGGGTGGACACCGCATCCGCCAGACGGCAATGCACCTCATAGCCCACCGCCAGCGCGTCGACAAGCTCCGCCCCGCTGGCGCCCAGCGCCTCGGCCAGCGCTAGGCCGGCCGGTATGTTGTCGCTGGGGTGAACCGCCTCTTTCGAGAGGTAGATGTCGTTGAAGTCGAGGTAGCGTGCCGCCACGCAGTTGACGAAGGTCGCGGCCTCCACCGTCAGGCGCTCAGCCGTACCTGCCACGCTGGCCCCTTTGGCCGAAGGCGCGACCGACGAGAACGCCAGGGCCGTTTGCCTCGCCTTGACGACGGCCTCTTCGTTCATGGCGCCGCGCAGGCATCCAATGGTGTCCACCAGGCGGGCCACGATGGCCTGCCTGACAGCGGGCTCCGCAGCGCCGGCCGCACAGTCCTGTGCAAACTGGGCGACGGTATCGGCAAAGTCGGTGTTTTCAGTTTCCGCTGGTCCCATATCCAATATCAATTCCTGAGGGCTTCAAATTAAGCATGCTACTTTGCATGCAATGTAGCATCGGCATAGAGATTTCCCGCGAGGGTTTTGCCTAGGGATCCTCTGCATAAGTCAGCCCAGTAGCCTGACCAGACGATCAATGCCGATGAAACAAAAAAGCTTTGCCACCACCGGTTTCGAGTTGATTGCAAAGAGAACGCGCAAGCGCGAGTTCATTGATGAGATGAATTTTTAAAGCTCGTTAAAACATGAATTCGCCGCCGTTGACGTGCAGGATCTGCCCCGTCACGAAGCCGCCGTCTTCGGAGCACAGGTAACTGCAGGCGGCGGCGATTTCCTCGACCCTGCCAAAGCGCTTCATCGGCATCGCGCGGCGCCGCGCGTCGAAGCTGTTTTCGGCGTTGGTATTGGCGGCGTCCGGATAGTGCGCCAGGTCCCGCGTAGTCTCCACGATGCCCGGGGCCACGGCGTTGGCGGTGATCCCGTAGGAGCCGAACTCCGAGGCAATCGCCTTGGCGAACGCAAACACGCCGGCCTTGGCGGTGACGTTGTGTGCGCGGTTGGGTTTGGGTGAAAACCCGTCACGCCCCGAGATGTTGACGATGCGCCCCCAGCGGTTTTTAACCATGTGGGGCAGGCAGGCCCGCGCCAGGTAAAAGGCCGAGCTCAGGTTCGTGTCCAAGATACGGTGCCAGTCCTCGATGCTGATGTCCAGCAGCGGCTGATGCAGGCGCAGGGACACGTTTGAAATCGCGATGTCAACGCTGCCGAATTTTTTGACGGTCTGATCGACCATGTCGGCGACTGCTTTGTGGTCGCCCACGTTGGCCATGACCGCGAGCGCCTTGACCCCCAAAGCCTGCGCCTCGTCCACAACGGCGTCGACGGCCGCGCGGTCGCTGTGGCCATTGACGACCACGTTGGCGCCGTCGCGCGCAAACGCCAGCGCGATGGCGCGGCCGATGTTGCGGCCGGAGCCGGTGACAATGGCGGTACGGCCGGCAAGGGGTTTTGTGTGGGGAATGGTGCTATCCATGAAATGTGTCTCTTGAACGAGAAGGTTGGTGAAAAGGTGATGATGTGTCGGGCTTCGCCGCACCGGTTGGGCCTGCCTGGGAGAGGCCGGTGGCTTCAACGTTTGCCGGACAATTTTGCATGCAAAATTACACTCGCGTCAACATCATAAAGTACATCGCGCCCAAGATTGGCTGTGTGCCGCAGACGCTCAACGAATGGGTCAAGCGCGTGGAGGGCGATACCCGCGTGCGCGACGGCGTCACCACCACCGACTGCTGGAGCCCATCGATATCAAATTCGTAGCTAGATGAGCCACTTTTTTCCCAGTGCCAATTGTTACAGGTATAACTTCCTGTCATGCAAGCGCTATTGTTGAGTGGGCTGATTAAATTTCAAGCAGCTTGAGTAAGACGGTCAAACGCAAGCGATAGCAGAAGCGTGTCGATTGAGGAGTTCGTCATAAATCACGTACTACGCCTTTCAAACATCGAGACCACCCGGTTAGGGAAAATCGGGTTATCCGATCGCGTAAACTATTGATATTAAACAGAAATATCTAAATTTTTGCGTTTCGTAATGAGAAGGTCGGGTGTTCGATTCATCTCTCCGGCACGAATAAAAAGCCCTTAACCGTTAGGGGTGGGGGCTTTTTTTGTTAGCGCAATCAAACCAGAGCAATCCGCGATGGCCTTCACAGTCTTAAGCCGTCACATCAGCACGCTAGCCGCAGCGCCGCTTTTAGCCCTGCTCGTACTCCCCGCTTCAGGCCACGCGCAAACCGCCTTTCCCAACCGGGTGATCAAAGTCATCGTCCCGGTAGCGCCTGGCGGTGGGGCAGATGCGGTGGCGCGCATGGTGCTCGAGAAAATGTCGCAGTCCCTAAGCACGCCGATCATCATTGAAAACAAGGCGGGCGCCTCGGGCTCGATTGCGGCGATGGAGGTGGCGCGCGCTGCCCCTGATGGCTACACGCTGATGCAGTGCTTTGTGGCCACCCACAGCACCAACCCGGCTGTGCTGAAAATCAAGTACGACCCGATTACCGACTTTGCGCCCGTTGGCATGATGGCGCAAACGTCCAACGTGCTGGTGGTGGGCGACAAAACCAAGGCCAAAACTCTGCAAGAATTTTTGGCGCTGGCGCGGGCCAAGGCGGGCGGCATGAGCTTTTCGTCTGCAGGCAGTGGCTCGGCCACGCACCTCATCATGGAATACCTTGAAAACCAGGCGCGTGTCGATTTGGTTCACGTGCCCTATAAAGGTGCAGCGCCGGCCATGCAGGACTTGCTGGGCGGGCAAGTAGATGCGATGTTCCCCAGCCTGACGACTGCGTTGCCGCACATCAAGTCGGGCAAGCTGCGGGCGCTGGCTGTTGCATCAAACAAGCGCGACCCGGTGTTGCCAGACGTACCCACCGTGGCTGAACAGGGCTTTGCCGGTTTTAGCGCCATTCAGTGGTGGGGCTTGTGCGCGCCTGCCAAAACGCCCGAGCCCGTGGTGGCGCGGCTGAACAAGGCGCTGAACGACGCGCTGGCCCTGCCCGATATCAAGGCGCGGCTGCATGAGATGGCTGCAGAGCCCACACCCCTGTCACCTTTGCAGTTTGAGACCTTCCTCAAAGCTGAAGTGGCCAAGTGGACACAACTGGTGCGTGACACCAAACTGCAAATCGAGCAATAGCAGACATAAGCCGATAGCTACAATCGATGTGGGCGTCCTGCACAGGGTAGTCCTGTCGATAAGCCTCCTGCCATTCTTACTGGGTTCAACACCATGACTATTGCACCGACCACCAAGCTCCTGCTCGTATTGCTAAGCTCTCTTTTCGTATCCGCCTGCACCTCCATGGGTGGTGCAGCAGTGGGTGGCGACAGCACGGTGACTGATGCGACAACCAAGCAGATCTCAGGCGATGTGCCGTTGCCACCAGGCGCAGTCATCAAGCAACAGGACACGCTGGTCATGAGTGCAGCCAGCACCTGGCTAGGGCGCATCGGCTTGAATGTGGCGGGCGAACCGCAGGCCGTGTTTACCTATTTTAAAGACGGCATGCCTGCATCTGGCTGGACGCTGACATCAAGCTCTTTTTCAAAAACCAGTTTGCTGACCTTCACCAAGGGCGATCGGGTTGCCAACATTCAAATGCAGGGCACTGGCTTTGGCGGCAATGATGTGCTGATCACCGTGGCCCCTGCTGCCAGACCTGCCACCCCCCGCCCTTGACCCACCCGACGGGCGACGAGACGTCCCTGTGTGAGAAGGTTTCGCAAGCCTTCATGTTGACCAGTCTTTAAACACGCAGCTAATCGGGTTTGGCGCTGTGCGCCGTGTTTGAGTCACGCGCCGTTTATGAAGGCGACAACGAGGACTGCACCTCACAATACAGCCATGCCACAACCAGCTCTCCCAAGTTCACTGCCGACCGTCTTGCTGACAGGCTTCGATGCCTTTGGTGGCGACGCTGTCAACCCCAGCTGGTTGGCAGCAAAAGCCCTGCATGATGATGTGGTGCAGGGGCACCGCTGCGTGGCGGCACAGTTGCCCACCACTTTTGCGGGCTCAGAGGGCGCCCTTTTGAAGCTGCTGCGCACCCACAAACCGGCGCTGGTCATATGCCTGGGTCTTGCGGGCGGACGGCCCGCCTTCTCGCTGGAGCGCATCGCCATCAATGTGAATGATGCAAGAATTGCGGACAACGCTGGCGCGCAGCCAGTGGATGTGCCCGTTGCCATGCGCGGCCCTGCGGCTTATTTCAGCAGCCTGCCCATCAAGGCCATGCAGCAGTCAATGATGACGGCCGGCATCGCCGCCGAGGTGTCGCAAACAGCGGGGACCTTTGTCTGTAACCATGTGTTTTATGTGCTGATGCACGCCTTGAAAAGGCAGCGATACCGCAGCACGCGCGGCGGCTTTGTGCACCTGCCGTATTTGCCGGGACAGGGTCTGCCCTGCATGCCACTGCAAGACATGGTGCGCGGACTGCGGCTGGCGGTGGCGTGCGCATTGGTCACGAAACAAGACGCGCTGATTGGCGCAGGCGCGCTGAACTGATGCGCTTGTTTACGGGTCTTGGTTTTCAGGCGGCACGGTGTTCATCAAGCGCCACATCAGCCACATGCCAATCAGCGCATTGGCCAGCGCAAACCCGCCCACCAGCAGCATGCCCAGGGTGTTCAGCGGGCGGTTTTGCACAATCCAGGCCAGCGCATACGACAGCACATTCAAGACCACCATGAACCAGAACAAGGGATTGCGCGGTTGATATAGACGCAGCAGTTTCATGCTGCAAATGCTAACCGCTGCGCCAAAGGGCACGCCCTCAATAGCGGCTGGTCTCCATGCACCAGGCGATCTCAAGCCTTCGGCAGCGTCACCCCAATTTGGCCCTGGTACTTGCCACCCCGGTCTTTGTACGACACCTCGCAGACGTCGTCTTTGTCGCTCTCAAAAAACAGCACCTGCGCGCAGCCTTCGCCTGCATAAATTTTGGCAGGTAAAGGCGTGGTGTTTGAAAATTCCAGCGTCACGTAGCCCTCCCATTCCGGCTCAAAGGGGGTCACGTTGACGATGATGCCGCAGCGCGCATAGGTGCTTTTGCCCAGGCAGATGGTCAGCACATTGCGTGGGATGCGAAAGTATTCCAGCGTACGAGCCAGCGCAAAGCTGTTGGGCGGGATGATGCAGCTGTCACCCGAGAAATCAACAAAGCTTTTTTCATCGAAGTTTTTCGGGTCCACCACGGTGCTGTGGATGTTGGTAAACACCTTGAACTCTGGCGCACAGCGGATGTCGTAGCCGTAGCTTGAGGTGCCGTAGCTGATGATTTTCTTGCCGTCTGCCTGACGGATCTGCCCCGGCTCGAACGGCTCGATCATGCCGGTGGTTTCAGCCATGCGGCGTATCCATTTGTCGCTTTTGATGCTCATTGTGAAATTCCTTGGTAGGACACAATTGTAGGCATGGTGCCCATGATCAAAACGCTGCTTGGGTCACACTTTAAAGCTGCCCAGCACGTTTTTGGCAAACAGCTCTTCCACACTCAGCAAGCGGTCACAGGCCCCTTGGTCATGGCCAAACTTGCAGAAGGCCTCAAGCGTGGCGCGGTTGATCTGCCCGCCTGCGTCCTGCCCAATACCGTACGGGAAGAAATCTGCGCCAAAGACGGCCTCCATGCGGCCGGTATAGTCGGCCAGCCAGGGCAGGGGCGCATGGGATGCTGTGATGTCTGACAGCCGCGCCATCGATTGCGTTTTGGCCTGCATAAAGGCTTTGTAAACATTCATGGCGACCCAGGGGTGTGCGTCCAGCACGGCGGTTTTGATCACCAGCGCATGCATGATCGGGTAGATGCGCGTGGCCTTGAAATACGCCATCTCTAAAGCCTGGTAGTCAGGCATCAGGCGTTCGATGCCTTGACCCAACCCAGCTGGCGGTCGTGCAGTCATGACCGCATCCACGCTGCCGTCCATCAGCATCTGGTTCAGTGACTTGTCGGGGGCGCTGGTGTAGTGGATGCCTGCTGGCAAGGTCAGGCGTACTTTTTCAACACGTCCTGGCTGATTGACCCCGGCTTGCACCCACTGCATGCTGGCCAAATCCAAGCCCAGATAGTCGCTCAGGTAACCCCTGCCATAAATGCCGGCGGTTTGTGCCCATTCAGGGATACCAATGCGCTTGCCTTGCAGGTCTTCTGGGCGTTTAACAGCGCTGCCAGCCTTGACATAAAACATCGAGTGGCGAAACGCGCGCGACACGAACACCGGTAAGGCCGTCATCGACGTGTCTCCCTGAGCCCGCAGGGCGATGTACTTGCCCATCGACATTTCAGAAATGTCCCATTCCCGATACATGGTGAAGCGGTAAAAGATTTCCTCAATCGGTAAATTGAGGGTGCGCAGCTGAACGCCTTCGATCGGTACGCTGCCGTCGGTGACGTCGCGGGTCTGGTCGTAAGGCCCCAGGGCCATGGTGAGTGCTAGAGGGTTCAATTTATTCAGCCTTGATGTTGGCGGTTTTGATCACGCGGGCCCAAGTGTCGAATTCTGACTTGACATAGCGCTTGAGCTCGTCGGGCGTGCTGGCCATGGCTTCCTGGCCGTACTTGTTCAGTTGCTGCTTGTACTCGGGGTCTTGTGCCAGCTTGACCATCTCGGTGTTGATGCGCGCCACGATCGCAGTTGGTGTGCCGGCAGGCGCAAACAGGCCGTACCACGAGCTCGCTTCAATGCCGGGATAGCCAAGTTCATTCAGGGTCGGCACATCGGGTGCGGCATCAATCCGCTTGGGTGACGTCACCGCCAATGCGCGCAGCTTGCCTGATTGCACAAAGGGCAAGGTGGCCACCACGCTGCCAAACACCATTTGTGTCTCGCCCGCCAGCACGGCTGTGGTGGCTTGCGGGCTGCCTTTGTAGGCCACGTGCTGAATGTCAGTGCCGGTGCGCAGCTTGAACAGTTCGCCCACCAAATGCAGCGGTGTGCCGGTGCCGCCCGAGCCGTAGTTCAAGCTGTTGGGCTTGGCTTTGGCAATCGCAATCAGCTCAGCCACTGACTTGGCCGGGAACGTCGGGTTGACCGACAGCACCTGGTAACCCTGCGCCACCATGCTGATGGGCACAAAGCCAGTCAGCGGGTCATAACCGACCTTGCCCAGGCTGGGTGTCATCGCCATGTTGGCCACAAAGCCCAGCAGCAGCGTGTAGCCGTCAGGCTTGGCCTTGGCGGCTTGCTCGGTGCCAATGTTGCCGCCAGCACCGGGCTTGTTGTCAACGATCACCTGTTGACCCAGCGTGGTTGACAGCCGCTGCGCAACCAGCCGGGCCAGCGTGTCGTTACCGCCGCCCGGCGGGTAGGCCACGATGAGCTTGATGACGCGGTCGGGGTAAGTCTGCGCCTGCAGCGAACCCGCACCGGTCAATACCAGTGCCAGCCCAAGGCCAAGCGTTTTGAAAATATATTTGGGCATCAACGGGCAGCCCATAAGTCAAGCAGCGGCCGGCAAGGTGGTGGACTGTATCGCATGCAGCAGCCAGTCGCCGCCGGTGTGCTCCCAGACTGCCATGTAAGCCGTGGCAATCTGTTTTCGGGTGCCAGCGCGCATCAGGCTGGCTTTCATCGTGCCGGTGATCAATCCCACACGCCCGATCAACTGGATATTCAGCCGGTCAAACGCCACCGTTTCATACCTCACCGTTCCACTTGACAGCAGGTGCAGATAGGCCGGCTTGTCGTCGATGATCCCGCTGGAATGCACATAAACCACGCTGTCAGCCATCAGCGTGTCCAGCTTTTGGGTGTTGCTGTCGAGCATGGCCAGGCGGCGCGCTTCTTCGGCTTCCAGCAAGCTAATTTTGAGGTGTGTGTGGTCTGGTGAGGTCATGTTGTTTTGCGGTTTGAATGAGCGCCAAAAGCAATGCGCGACCCATGACTTTAAACAAATTCAGGGGAATTGAAGCCTTTGAAGGCAAATCATTGCCGACAAAGGCGTGGAAAAGTCTTTTTCATACCGTTTTGGCGCATGGTTTAGGCCTTTAGGCCAATCGAAACATGCGCGAGACGCTACAAAAAAAATAGCGTATGACTGGTACCACCAACAGGAATCGAACCTGTATCTAGCGCTTAGGAGGCACTCGTTCTATCCGTTGAACTATGGCGGCTGGCAGGTACAGATTGTACGGGCTGACTATTTCGACAACAGTCGCATCGCCTCTTCCAGCCCCTTGATGGTCAGCGGGTACATGCGCTGGTTGACCAGTTGCTGGATAACGCTGATCGACTGGCGGTATTGCCACACGCCCTGGGGTTCAGGGTTGATCCATGCGAATTTTGGGAAGGCGTTGGTCAGGCGCTGCATCCATTCAGCGCCTGCTTCTTCGTTGTTGTATTCCACGCTGCCACCGGGCTGCAAAATTTCATACGGGCTCATGGTGGCGTCGCCGACAAAAATCAGTTTGTAGTCTTTGTTGTACTTGCGAATGATGTCCCAAGTCGCAAACTTTTCACTGAATCGACGGCGGTTGTTCTTCCACATGAAGTCATACACGCAGTTGTGAAAGTAATAAAACTCCAGGTGTTTGAATTCTGACTTCACTGCGGAAAACATTTCTTCGACCCGGCCAATGTGTTCGTCCATGGTGCCACCCACGTCCATCAGCAGCAGCACCTTCACGTTGTTGTGCCGCTCGGGAATCATCTTGATGTCCAGCCAGCCTGCATTGGCGGCCGTCGAATGAATGGTGTCGGGCAAGTCCAGCTCTTCAACATGGCCCAGTCGCGCAAACTTGCGCAGGCGGCGCAGCGCGACTTTGATGTTGCGGGTGCCCAGTTCTTGCGTGTCGTCGTAGTCCTTGTAAGCGCGCTGGTCCCATACCTTCACCGCACTTTTGTTGCGGCTTTTCTCTTGGCCGATGCGTATGCCTTGCGGGTTGTAGCCATTCGCCCCAAATGGCGAGGTGCCGCCGGTACCAATCATTTTGCTGCCGCCTTCGTGGCGTTCTTTTTGCTCTTCAAAACGTTTTTTGAGCGTTTCCATGAGCTCGTCCCAGCCCATTTTTTCAATCTTGGCTTTGTCCTCGGGGCTCAGTTCCAGCTCCAGGTTTTTACGCAGCCATTCCAGGGGGATGTCTTTGGTGAAGTCAGCCAGCAGCTCCACCCCCTTGAAGTAAGCGGCAAAGGCACGGTCAAACTTGTCGTAGTGCTTTTCGTCCTTGACCAGGATGGTGCGGCTCAGATAGTAGAAGTCGTCGATCTTGTAGGCACCTTCATCGACCTCGCCATCTGAAGCAGCCGCGCTATTCGGTCCCACCACGCCCGCCTGCAAAGCTTCTAGCAGCATCAGGTATTCCTTAGGCGACACAGGCAGCTTGGCCGAACGCAGGGTGTAGAAAAAATCAATCAGCATGGCGAAATGTCCATCAGATGTCAGTTGCGTGGTTTGTCCAGTTGGTAAAGCAGTTGCGCCTTGGCCTCAGGCCATTCCCCGGCGCGCATGCTGTACATCACGGTGTCGCGGATGGTCCCGTCGCGGCGCATGGCATGGCCTCTGATCACGCCGTCTTTTTGAGCCCCCAGCCGCTCGATGGCATGTTGTGATGCAAAGTTGAAATTGTCTGTCCGCCAGCCCACCACGTTGCAGCCCAGCGTTTCGAAAGCATGCGTCATCAGCAACAGTTTGCAAGTGCTGTTGATGTGGGTTCGCTGGTATCGCGCCGCATACCAGGTGTAGCCAATCTCGACCCGTTTGACGGCCGGCAAAATATCGTGATAGCTGCTGGAGCCCAGCAGTTGACCGTTTGAAGCATCCAGTACTGCAAAGGCAAAACGGTTGTCTGTTCGAAGCGCAGTTTCAATGTAGGCTCGTACTTCATGGGGTTCGGGCACCGACGTCACGCGCAGCTTCCACAATTGCCCGTCGCTGGCCGCCGCCCGCAGGCCTTCCTCATGTTCAAGGCTCAAGGGCAGCAAGCGTATGTTGCGCGCCTGCAAGGTGACGGGTTCAACAAAAGCCATCGTCAGTCTTCTTCCGCTTCTTTCGCTTTTTTTGCCAAGTGGGTCGCTCGCACTCGCCGCGCCACCTGCACGCCCAAGCCGCCGCCCAAGCCCGCCAGGCCAATGGCGACCAGACTGCTGTTGCTGTAGCCAGGGTCAAAAATATTCAGTCCCAGCAGTTTGCCCAGCCAGAACCCCATCAATGCGCCGCCAACAAAGCCAATGGCATCGGTCAGACCTTCGGCGAGCATCGATTTTTGATTCATGGCTTTAGTGATTTTTTATCGGTTGTTACGCTGCATGAACACCAGCTTTTCAAACAGTGTCACGTCCTGCTCGTTTTTAAGCAAGGCACCCACCAGCGGCGGCACCGCCACCTTGTCGTCCTTGCTTTGCAGGGCTTCGATTGGAATGTCTTCAGCTACCAGCAGTTTGAGCCAGTCCAGCAGTTCGCTGGTGGATGGTTTTTTCTTCAGGCCGGGCAGGTTGCGCACGTCATAAAAAGTTTTCATCGCGGCTGCCAGTAGCTCTTTTTTCAAGCCCGGGAAATGCACGTCCACAATTTGCCGCATGGTGTCCGCATCAGGGAACTTGATGTAGTGAAAAAAGCAGCGCCGCAAGAATGCGTCCGGCAGCTCTTTTTCATTGTTTGAGGTGATGAACACCAGTGGCCGGTGCCTGGCTTTGATGAGTTCACGCGTTTCGTACACATAGAACTCCATGCGGTCGATTTCGCGAAGCAAGTCATTCGGGAACTCAATGTCAGCCTTGTCGATTTCATCGATCAACAACGCCACCGGTGTCTCTGACGTGAAGGCTTGCCACAACACCCCTTTGACAATGTAGTTATGGATGTTTTTAACCTTCTCGCCACCGTCAAGTGTTGATAGCTGCGAGTCTCTCAAGCGTGACACGGCGTCATATTCATACAGGCCCTGCTGCGCCTTGGTGGTCGACTTGATGTGCCATTGCAACAGCGGCATGCCCATGGCCTCAGCCACTTCTTCTGCCAGCATCGTTTTGCCGGTCCCGGGTTCACCCTTGACGAGCAATGGTTTTTTAAGGGTGGCGGCAGCGTTGACGGCGAGCATCAGGTCCTGCGTGGCGACGTAGTTTTTGGAGCCTTGAAATTTCATGAGTCGTTCAGTTCTGGTGACGGTTGCAATGAATTTGTACGGATTTTCCGGTATTTGTCAGAGCGGGCGGTCTTTCATGTATCGCCCCGATATAATCAAAAGTGTTTTTAAAAAAACCTTTCCTACCCGGATTCTCTTCTAATTGTGCGCGAAAAATGAATAAGCTGTTAATCAAGATTTCTGCTTTGGTTGTCTCTTTAGTGACGATTTCTGCTCTGGCTCAAGACATCAAGGGCGATGCCAAGGCGGGCGAGTCCAAAAACGCCATGTGCGTTGGTTGCCACGGCATCAAGGGCTACCAGGCCAGCTTTCCTGAAGTCTACAAAGTCCCCATGATTTCCGGACAATCTGCCAAGTACATTGTTTCGTCTCTCAACGCTTACAAAAAAGGCGAGCGCAAGCACCCCAGCATGCGCGGCATTTCAGAAACGTTGTCAGACCAAGACATGGCTGACCTGGCCGCTTACTACAGCACCAGCGGCGTCGTGGCGGGCGCTCAGCAACTGGCTGACAAGCCAACGAAAGAGCCTGGCGAGAAAGTACAGGCGCTGCTGGCCAAGGCCAATTGCTCGTCTTGCCATGGCAGTAACTTCAGCAAGCCAATTGACCCGTCGTATCCCAAGTTGGCCGGACAGCACGCAGACTATTTGCTGGTGGCCCTGAAGTCTTACAAAACTGAAAACAACGCCAAGGTAGGTCGTGGCAACGCCATCATGGCGAGCATGGCCAAGCAGTACACCAACGCTGAATTAAAAGTGCTGGCAGGTTATTTGTCCTCACTCAATGGCGAACTGAAAACCGTGTCGCAGAGCCAATTCAGATAAGCTGACCATCCCAATCAAAAACCGCTGAAAACAGCGGTTTTTTCATGCCTGTACTGAATTAATCCTTCGTTGCCCTGCGCTGAACGCAGGCGATGTAAGCCGCCCCGTCAGGCGGGCGTCCTGCGCGCTGGCTTTCCCACACCATTTGGCCCAGGCAGTCCATGGCTTCATGGTGCGCGTCGTGCAGTGAGTCGCGCTTGGCCGTCAAGAGCTCAACCGCCTGCCGAATGCCGCGTGGCTGGTCAATGGAGCATTGTTCGCTGATCGACAGATGCATTGACAAGTGCAAAAACGGGTTCGTTTTACCGTCTTCAACGTCGTATATTTTTTCAAGTGCAGCGTCGGCATCTGCAACATCGGCGTGGTATTCGGGGTGTTCTTCCAGCCACTGACTGGCCAGGGTTTCAATCGCTTCCATCGGTTGAACGGCTAGCGATTTTGCGTAAACAGCGCAAAAAAAACGCCGTACATCGGCTTGGGAGGGCGTGAACATGCTTGAAGAATATCACGCGTTGCAAGCGGCTTTGGCCTCACCAAAAACACCGAGATGCGCGTCCTGAAAATCTGATTTCCACGCCATTGCCCGCTACACCTGCGCGCGTGGGCTATTATTTCTGCGGGCCTCAGACAGGCCAGAGGTAGAAATTGCGCTGATGGACCGTCGTGTTGTCCATCTGTGTTGCTGGAGATTGACAAGCATGATCAACAAAATTGCCCGCTCAGTTGCGGACGCATTGTCGGATGTGAAAGACGGCGCAACCGTTTTAATTGGCGGCTTCGGCACGGCGGGTATTCCTGACGAGCTGATCGACGGGCTGATTGCTCAGGGCGCCAAGGACCTGACAGTGGTGAACAACAACGCTGGCAACGCGGAAGCGGGGCTTGCAGCGCTGCTCAAGGCGGGGCGCGTGCGCAAAATCATTTGCAGCTTTCCGCGCCAGGCCGACAGCTATGTGTTTGATGACCTGTACCGCTCTGGCAAGCTTGAACTGGAACTGGTGCCGCAAGGCAATCTGGCCGAGCGCATACGTGCCGCTGGCGCGGGCATTGGGGCTTTTTTTTCTCCCACGGGTTACGGCACCGAGCTGGCTAAAAACGCTGATGGCAGCCTGAAGGAAACGCGCGAAATCAAGGGCAAACATTACGTTCTTGAGTTCCCCATTCATGCCGATGTAGCGCTCATCAAGGCCGAGCAGGGCGACCGCTGGGGCAACCTGACCTACCGCAAGGCAGCGCGAAACTTTGGCCCCATCATGGCAACCGCTGCCCAAAAAACCGTAGCCACCGTGCATGAGGTGGTGGAACTGGGGGCGCTGAACCCCGAGCACATTGTGACGCCCGGCATTTTCGTGCACGCCATCGTCAAAATTGACCGGGTGAAAACTCAGGCCGGTGGTTTGAAAAAGGCAGCCTGAACATGACTCCAACACCCAGTTATCAAAAACGCAGCAAAGACCAGCTTGCAGCGCGCGTGGCCCAGGACATTCCCGAAGGGGCCACCGTCAATCTGGGCATCGGCATGCCGACGCTGGTTGCCAACCACATTTCTGCCACGACAGAGGTGCTGCTGCACAGCGAAAACGGCATCCTTGGCATGGGCCCTGCACCTGCTGAGGGTGATGAAGACTATGACCTGATCAACGCTGGCAAACAACCCGTGACGCTGCTCAGTGGCGGTGCGTATTTTCACCATGCCGACAGCTTTGCCATGATGCGCGGTGGTCACCTGGACATTTGCGTGCTCGGCGCGTTTCAGGTGTCCAGCACCGGCGACCTGGCGAACTGGAGCACGGGCGAGGCCGGCTCCATACCGGCAGTAGGCGGCGCAATGGACCTGGCCATTGGTGCCAAGCAAACCTGGGTGATGATGGACTTGCTCACCAAGCAGGGCGTGAGCAAGGTGGTTGCCGCATGCAGCTACCCGCTGACCGGGATTGGCTGCGTCAAACGTATTTACTCTGAGCTGGCCACGCTGGCCTGCACGCCGCAAGGCCTCAAGCTGATTGACAAGGTCGATGGGCTTGAGCATGCCGAGCTTGAAAAGCTGGTTGGCCTGCCTATTGCCGTTTAGCCATTGCCGTGTAGCCATCGCTGCTGAGCCACTGCCGTATCCGTTTTACCTTTGGAGACCTATCAACATGAACCACGCCTTTATCTGTGACGCCATCCGCACCCCCTTTGGCCGCTATGGCGGCGCACTCAGCAGCGTGCGCACCGACGACCTGGGTGCCATTCCGCTCAAAGCGCTGATGGCGCGCAACCCGAAGGTGGACTGGCTGGCCGTGACAGACGTGATTTATGGCTGCGTCAACCAGGCCGGGGAAGACAACCGCAACGTCGCCCACATGGCAACGCTGCTGGCAGGCTTGCCGATGGAGTTGCCAGGGGCAACCATCAACCGCCTGTGCGGCTCGGGCCTGGACGCGATTGGCACGGCAGCACGCGCCATCAAGTCGGGCGAAGCCACCATGATGATTGCGGGCGGCGTAGAAAGCATGAGCCGCGCCCCGTTTGTGATGGGCAAGGCCGAAAGCGCCTTCAGCCGCGCCGCGCAGATCTATGACACCACCATTGGCTGGCGCTTTGTCAACAAGCTGATGAAAGAAAAATACGGCGTGGACGCCATGCCTGAGACGGCCGAGAACGTGGCCAAAGACTACAACATCAGCCGCGAAGACCAGGACAAGATGGCCCTGAGCAGCCAGCTCAAAGCCGTGGCTGCGCAAAAGGCGGGTTACTTTGATGCAGAAATCACGCCGGTGACCATCCCGCAGAAAAAGAAAGGCCCCTCTGGTAGCGAAGGCGACGCCGTCATCGTCAGCAAAGACGAGCACCCGCGTGAAACCAGCATGGAAGCGCTTGCCAAACTCAAAGGCGCTGTGTGGCCCGAGGGCAGCGTGACCGCCGGCAATGCGTCCGGCGTCAACGATGGCGCCTGTGCGCTGCTGCTGGCTGACGAAGCCACTGCCGCCAAAAACGGCCTGACCCCACGCGCCCGCATTGTCGGCATGGCGACTGCTGGCGTTGCGCCGCGCATCATGGGCATTGGCCCTGCACCTGCCACGCAAAAAGTGCTGGCGCTGACCGGCTTGACGCTGGCGCAGATGGATGTGATCGAGCTCAACGAAGCCTTCGCTGCCCAAGGCCTGGCGGTGCTGCGCCTGCTGGGCCTGCAAGACAACGACCCACGCGTCAACCCCAATGGTGGTGCCATTGCTTTGGGTCACCCGCTGGGTGCATCCGGCGCAAGGCTTGCTACGACTGCCGTAAACCAGCTGCACCGCACCGGCGGCCGCTACGCCCTGTGCACCATGTGCATTGGTGTGGGGCAGGGCATTGCATTGGTGCTGGAACGGGTCTGAACGTACCTGCACAGCAAAACGATCGAAACCCCATGAAATTCACACCTTTGAAGATCGTTTTCCATGGCCAAAACGCCGCCAATTTCCGCCAAGGTTTTGATGCGCTCATTGGCCCTGAACATCAGATCGTCGATGTGAGCGATGCACTCGATCAAGCTGGCGAGCGCGCGCATTACGAAAGCGCTGATGTGGTGATCGGCATCAAACTGAATCACAGCATGCCGGTACCACTCAAAGCACGGCTTTTCCATGCGCCGGCGGCTGGCACCGACGCAGTCCACACCGCCTTGCTGCCCGCTTCCTGCAGCCTGGCCAATTGCTTTGGCCACGAAAACGCCATCGCCGAATACGTGATGGCCGCTCTGCTCATGCGTCATGTACCCCTAACCCTTGCTGACCAGGACCTGCGGAGACAGCAGTGGACTTACTGGGCCGGCCAAAAGGCCGCTTTGCGCACCGAGCTGGGTTCGCAAACGATGGGTCTGCTGGGTTTCGGTCACATTGCGCAAACGGTGGCGCTGCGCGCCAAGGCTTTTGGCATGCGGGTACATGTGGCCAACCGCAGCCCCGTTGGGCACGCCAGCGTAGACCAAAGCTGGACGCTTGACGGCCTGAACGACTTCATGGGCTCGGCTGACGCCATTGTGGTGAGCCTGCCGCTGACTGAAAACACCAAGGGATTGGTGGATGCTCGCGCGATCGCTTCCATGCGGCCCGATGCCGTGCTGATGAACGTCGGGCGCGGCGCGGTGATCGACGAAAAAGCCCTCTATGACGCGCTGGCGGCGCGCCGGATTGGCGGTGCGGTGATCGATACCTGGTACCAGTACCCCACCCCCACTCAAACCGAATGCGCGCCCTCGCAATACGACTTTTCGGCGCTGGACAACGTGCTCATGACGCCCCATATGTCGGGCTGGACGGCAGGCACTGTAAGACGCCGCCAAGAAACCCTGGCCGATAACATTGAGCGCTTGAGCCGCGATGAGCCATTGATCAACGTTTTGCACGGCCCGCGCTGAACAAGCATTTGTCAGTATTGACGAGCAGGGGCTCGCAGACACAGCGTCAGCAACATGTGCGCCGCAGCCTCTTGAATCCGGGCGCGGGGTATTGGCAAGGGTTAATCCGTAGAAAAATAGGCTACCGGCTCCGATAGGCTAGCTTTATTCCAAGGCGAGTGATCAATAGGCTGATCGCAGTCAGGTTTTTGTCAAGACCACTGCAAAGCTACACCATCTGAACCTCATTTTTATTGCTCTTGGACAGCGCTGTCCAACGTTGTCATTCAAGGAAAGTTATTTTGTCAAAACCCGAAGTGCTGGCTGTGGCCAAACTCCACCCCTTCTATCAAAAAGCACTGGAATCGGTCTACACGGTGCACGACCGCACCCATCTGACCGAACCTGCCGCTTTTGCTGCTTTGGGCCCGCGCATTGTGGGCGTTGCGGGGACGGGCGAATCCAGTGTGCCACGCAGTTTGCTGTCACAGCTGCCGAACGCCAAAGTGGTGGCGGTTTTTGGCGTGGGCTACGACGGCGTGGATGTGCAAGCGGCCATCGAACACGGCATTCCTGTGACCCACACCCCGGACGTGCTCACTGACGATGTAGCCGATCTGGCCATGGGCCTGGTGCTGTCGGTAGGCCGGGCTATTGCGCAGGCCGACCAGTTTGTGCGTGCTGGCCAGTGGCCCAACGGTCCCATGGCACTGGGCCGCAAGGTGTCTGGCGCACGTTTGGGCATTGTTGGCTTGGGCCGCATCGGCAAAGCCATCGCGCTGCGGGCGCGGGCTTTCGGTATGTCGATCGCCTACACCGCTCGTAGTGAAAAACCCGAATCGGGCTTCAAGTTCTTCCCAACGGCTGCAGCGCTGGCCGCGAACGTGGATTTCCTGGTGGTCATCACGCCCGGCGGCGCAGGCACCAAGCACCTGATCAACGCCGATGTGCTCAAGGCCCTGGGCCCACGCGGCTTTTTGATCAACGTGGCGCGTGGCAGTGTGGTCGATGAAGAGGCCCTGATCGAAGCCCTGCAAAACGGCACCATCGCGGGCGCGGGCCTCGATGTGTTTGCCAGCGAACCGCATGTGCCCCAAGCGCTCTGGAGCCTGCCCCAGGTGGTGCTGACCCCACACATCGCCAGCGCCACCAGCCAAACTCGACAAGCCATGGCCGATCTGGCGTTTGCCAACATGTTGGCGGGTGTCTCAGGCCAGCCTTTGCTCTCGCCGGTGCCCGAGTGCATGGCCATGGCCAAGTGACAGCCCAGCCCAAGTCATGAGCATGACGCCTTTGCGCCTGATCGTCATGGGGGTGTCCGGTTGTGGCAAGTCGACCATCGCTGGGGCCTTGAGCGAGCACTTGCGCCTGGACATGGTCGACGGCGACGACCTGCACCTGCCGCAGAGTGTGGCCAAGATGCGCGCAGGCATTGCCTTGCAAGACGCCGACCGCTGGCCCTGGCTGGACCGCATCAGCGCTTACCTGTCGCAAGATCATGCGAAAGGCCGCGTGGTGGCGTGCTCGGCGCTCAAGCGGGTGTACCGCGATCGCATCCGCGAACAAGCGGGCGATGTATGTTTTTTATTTCTCGATGGCGATTTCGATTTGATTCAAAACCGCATGCAGCAACGTGTGGGTCATTACATGCAGGCAGGCTTGCTGCGCAGCCAGTTCGGCACCCTCGAAAAACCCCAAGCCGATGAGACCGATGTGATTCACCTGCCCATCAACGAATCCGTGCACAACATGGTTCTGAAGGCACTTCAGGCCTTGAACGATCACCGCCATCCTGCCATCTGATTTTTAAGAAGGTTTCCTCATGTTCATTCGCTGTGCATTCTTCCAGGGCAAGGTCAAACCCGGCATGGAGGGCGCGTTCAACCGCTACATCCGCGAAAATCTCGTCCCGCTTTGGACCCGTTTTCCTGGCGCACAAGAAGTGCGTGTGCTGCGCCAAGTCGAAAGTGATGTGGCCGACCCGCACTTTGGCATGGTCCTGTCAGTTCGTTACCCCAGCCGCGAATCGATCGAGATCGCTTTGGCCTCAGAGGTACGCATGAAAAGCAAAGAAGTGTCCAAAGACATGATCGCCATGTTCGATGGCACTGTGTTTCACACCGTCTTCAGCGCGGACGAATACGCGCTGCCCACCGATTGAATGCAAAAAACTTTTTTTAACCAGGAGACAAAACCATGAAACTTTCTCGCATCCTTCTCGCCTGCCTCGTCGCTGCCATCGGCTCCAGCGCCTATGCTGCCAAGTTCAACCTGAAAATGGGCCACGCGGTCAACGCCACCGATGGCCAGCACGCCGCCGCCTTGAAACTGGCCGAACTGGTCAAACAACGCACCAACGGAGACGTAGAAATCACCGTCTTCCCGGCCAACCAATTGGGTAACGACGCGGCCATGATCAACGGTGTGCGCGGCGGCACGATCGACATTGTCTCCAGCGGTGCCTCCAACTACAACGGCATCGTGCCCAACACGGCCGCCATGGAGCTGCCCTTTGTGTTTCGCAACGCGCAACACGCCTACAACGTGCTGGACGGCGCGGTGGGCACCGGCGTTCTGAACGAATTGGCTCCCCACGGCATGAAAGGCCTGGCCTATTGGGAAAACGGCTGGCGTGCTTTCACCAACAACAAGCGCCCCGTCAACAAGCCCGAAGACCTGAAGGGCCTGAAGATCCGCTCCACACCCAATCCGTACCATATCCAAGCCTTCAAGCTGCTGGGCATGAACCCCTCGCCCATGCCGATTGCTGAGCTGTACACCGCCCTGGAAACCGGCACCTTTGACGCGCAAGAGCATCCGATCAACGTCACCTGGTCGTCCAAGTTCTACGAAGTGCAAAAGCACTTGACGGTGAGCAACCATGTTTACTCGCCTCTGGTTGTGGCCATGAACAAAGCCAAGTTCGACAGCCTGCCGGCCAATTACCAAAAAGTGGTGGTGGATGCTGCACGTGAAGCGGCCACTTACCAGCGCAGCTTGAACGCGTCCAACGCGGGCAAAGTGGTGGCGGACCTGAAGAAGTCCGGCATGCAAGTGATCGAGAACGTGGACATGGCCCCGTTCCAGAAAATCGTGTCAGCCGAAATCGCCAAGACCTTTGGTGAGAAAAATGGTCCGGCGCTGCTCAAGGCAATTGAAGACACCAAGTGATGGTTTGAGTGGCAGCACGCCCCCTCTTTGGAGGGGGCTTTTTTGTAAGTGACGTATGAAAAAAATAAACGACCTTTTCTTCAAGATGGCTGAGTTCACTTTGGTCATCATGTTGTCGGCCATGGTCATCATGGTGTTTGGCAACGTGGTGCTGCGCTATGCCTTTAACGACGGCATCATCAGCTCGGAAGAGGTGTCGCGGTTCTTGTTCATCTGGATCACCTTTTTAGGCGCCATCGTCACCATGCGCGAAAACGGCCACTTGGGCTTGGACTCTGTGGTGCGCAAGCTCAACTTGCGCGGAAAAAAAATGGCTTTTGCCATCTCCAATGTGCTGATGTTGGGCTGCTGCGCTCTGATGTTTTACGGCACCTTGAAGCAACACGGTATCAACGCCACCACCCGCTCGGCGGTGACCGAAATTCCCATGAGTTGGGTGTACGGCGTGGGTTACCTCACCAGCCTGGCCATGGGCTTGATGATCGTTGGCAAGCTGGTTCAGCTTGCCAAGGGCAATTTTGATGAATCTGATTTGATCCAGGTGCAGGACTCCGAAGAAGTCGTGACGGTCCACCCTCAAGAAGGCACCAAATGACCGTGCTCGTTTTCATCGTGTCACTGCTGGCTGCCATGGCCCTCGGCATGCCATTGGCTTTTTCCCTCATCGTCTCGGGTGTGGCTCTGATGCTGCACCTGGACAACTTCGACACCCAAATCGTGTCGCAAAACCTCATCAATGGTGCCGACAACTTCCCGCTCATGGCTGTGCCTTTTTTCATGCTGGCCGGTGAGTTGATGAACGCGGGCGGCATGAGCCGCCGTATCGTCAACTCGGCCATGGTCTGGGTGGGTCACTTCCGCGGCGGTTTGGGCTATGTGGCGGTGTTTGCTGCCATCGTCATGGCCAGCCTGTCGGGCTCTGCCGTGGCCGACACTGCCGCCTTGGCCGCCGTGCTGATGCCCATGATGCGCGATGCCGGTTACCGCATGGATCGCTCTGCCGGTTTGATTGCGGCAGGCGGCATCATCGCGCCTGTGATTCCACCGTCGATCGGTTTCATTTTGTTTGGCGTGATCGGCGGCGTGTCGATTTCCAAACTGTTCATGGCGGGTATTTTTCCGGGTTTGTTGATGGGATTTGCGCTGATCGTGACCTGGTGGATAGTGGCACGCAAAGACAATGTGGTGGTCGCTGCCAAGGTGCCTTTCAAAGAGCGCATCACGGTGACAGTCAACGCGTTCTGGTGTTACCTGCTGGCCATTGCCATCATTGGCGGCATGAAGATGGGCATCTTCACCCCCACCGAGGCGGCGGTGGTGGCCGTGGTCTATTCCTTGTTTGTCGGTTTGTTTATCTACCGCGAAATCAAGCCCAAAGACCTTTACCGCATTATTTTGTCGGCCGCCAAAACTTCTTCTGTGGTCATGTTTCTTGTCGCGGCAGCGCTGGTGTCGGCCTGGCTCATCACGGTGGCTAACATCCCGGCACAAATCGTCGAAATTTTGCGCCCCTTCATCGATAACAAAACCCTGTTGATGGTCATGTTGATGCTGATGGTGTTGATCGTCGGCACCGCGCTTGACTTTGCACCCACAGTACTGATCCTCACGCCCGTGCTCATGCCCTTGGTGCGCGAAGCAGGTATTGACCCGGTCTACTTTGGCGTGCTGTTCATCATCAACAACGCCATCGGTTTGCTCACCCCGCCTGTGGGCACGGTGCTCAATGTGGTGTGCGGCGTAGGCCGAATTCCGATGCATGACGTCATCCGTGGCGTGATGCCCTTCCTGTTATCTCAAGTGGTGGTGATGGGTGCGCTCATTGCTTTTCCGAGCCTGGTGATGGTTCCTCTTAAATGGTTGCTGATGCGATGACAATAATCAATAGCTTTTCACTCACGGGCCGACGCGCCCTCATCACCGGCTCATCTGCCGGCATCGGCTTTGCGCTGGCCCGCGCGCTTGCACAGGCGGGCGCGCATGTGGTGCTCAATGGACGCAACCAGGCCAAGCTGGCAGCGGCCACCCAGGCCTTGCAGGCCGAAGGCTTGTCGGTCAGCAGCCTGGACTTTGACGTGACCAGCGCGGCCAGCGTGCAGCAGGGCGTGGACGCGATCGAGGCCGAAGGTGCCATAGACATCCTGGTCAACAACGCGGGCATGATGATTCGCGGCGCGCTACACGAGTACGCCGACAGCGACTGGCACATGCTCATGAAAACCAATCTTGACAGCGTGTACTTTGTCGGCAAGACCGTGGCGCAAAAGATGATCCCCCGCGGCGCTGGCCGCATCATCAACATTTGCTCGGTGCAGAGCGAACTGGGCCGACCCGGCGTGGCGCCTTACATGGCCAGCAAAGGCGCCATCAAGATGCTGACCAAAGGCATGGCCATCGACTGGGGCCCGCTGGGCCTGAACGTCAACGGCCTGGGGCCGGGTTACTTCAAGACCGAGCTCACTGAGAAGCTGGTCAACGACCCGACCTTTTCTGCTTGGCTGGTCAACCACACGCCCAGCCGTCGCTGGGGCGAGCTGGAAGACCTGGGCGGTGCAGCCGTCTTTCTGGCCTCGGACGCTTCACGCTTTGTGAACGGCCATATTTTGTATGTAGACGGCGGCGTGACCGCAACCCTTTGAACACCGCTTGCAAGGAAACCCCCCATGAAATCCGTTGTCTGCCATTCGGCCAAAGACCTGCGCATTGAACACACCGAACTGCCCACGTTGGGCGAAAACCAGCTGCGGGTGAATGTGGCCTACGGCGGCATTTGCGGCTCAGACCTGCATTACTACCAACACGGCGGTTTTGGCACGGTGCGTATCAAGCAGCCGATAGCGCTGGGCCATGAAATCTCGGGTGTGGTCGATGGTGTGGGCCAGGCTGTCAACGGCGTTAAGACCGGCCAGCGCATCGCCATCTCACCTTCTCGCCCTTGCGGCCACTGCCGCTTTTGCCAGGCGGGCCAGCACAACCACTGCCTGAACATGCGCTTTTATGGCAGCGCCATGCCTTTCCCGCACATCCAGGGGGCTTTTAGCGAACAACTGATCATCGAGGGCTATCAGGCCCACCCGATTGCCGACCGGCTGAGCCTGTCGGAAGCCGCTTTGGCCGAACCGCTGTCGGTGGGTCTGCATGCCATCCAGCGTGCGGGCAGCGTGTTGGGCAAGCAGGTGCTGGTGACGGGCTGCGGTCCGATTGGCTCCTTGTTGATTGGAGCCCTGCGCCGTGCCGGTGCGGCCCGCATCGTGGCGGCCGATATCGCTGACTTGCCGCTCAAGTGTGCCAAAGAGATGGGGGCAGACGAGACCATCAACCTCAAGACCCAGAGCCAGGCACTCGACCCCTATAAGGTGGACAAAGGACAGTTTGATGTGGTGTTTGAAGCCTCGGGCAGCGAAGCCGCTTTGCGCGCGGGCTTGGACACCATCGTGCCACGCGGCGTGCTGATCACCGTCGGCATGGGCGGCGACATCAGTCTACCCATGACGCAGCTCGTAGCCAAAGAAGTCGACCTGCGCGGCACCTTCCGATTCCATGCTGAATTTGCAACCGCCGTACGCTTTTTGAACGAAGGCCTGATCAATGGCAAGCCAGTCATCACCAGCGTCTTGCCGCTGAACCGCGCCATCGAAGCCTTTGACTTGGCGGCAGAAAAAAGCCAGTCGCTCAAGGTGCAGATTTCTTTTCAAGACGCCTGAACAGCACCGTTTTCATCACCGTTTTTCACCCTCCCACTCAACGTCAACACCATGTCTCAAATCGCTCTCGTCACCGGTGCCAGCTCCGGCATTGGCAAAGCCTGCGCCCTTGCCTTGCTCAAAGAAGGCTGGCAAGTTGTTTTGGTCGGTCGTCGGGCCAATGCGCTGAGCGCTGCCGTGGCAGAAGCTGGCGTCCACGCTGACCATGCCCACGCCATGTCGACCGACCTGTCCAAAGAGACCGAAGTCAGGCAACTGTTTGACCAGATTCGCGCGCGCTTTGGCCGCCTCGATCTGGTGTTCAACAACGCAGGCATCTCTTTGCCCTATAGCCTGCCTGGCGACTTGTCGGGCGACGAATGGCGCCGTGCAGTGGACATCAACTTGAACGGTGCGTTCTACACCTTGTCGGGTGCCTTCAAGCTGATGCAAGAGCAAAGCCCGCAAGGCGGCCGCATCATCAATAACGGCTCGATTTCGGCTCATGTGCCGCGCCCCGGCTCAATTGCCTACACCGCGACCAAACACGCCATCTCGGGCCTGACCCGCGCGGCCTCGCTCGATGGCCGCCCCTACAGCATTGCGGTGGGGCAGATCGATATTGGCAATGTGGCTTCGGACATGACCGAAAACATGGCCAAAGGTGTGCACCAAGCTGACCTCAGCATCAAGGCTGAGCCCCGCATGGAAATGTCTGGGGTGGTTGACGCTTTCATGGCCATGGCCCGCATGCCTTTGTCGAGCAATATTTTGTTCACAACAGTCATGGCCACCAACATGCCTTTCGTGGGTCGGGGCTGATCTGCGGCTTCTTACAATTTCAATATGACAGAACGCCTCACCCAAATCCGTTACGAAGACCTCGCTTCCGAGGTCCGGCCGCTGGCCGATGATATTTTGAAGGTCTCCAGCGCCGCGCTGGGAGGCCCATACAACGCCTTGCTGCGCAGCCCGGACATGGCGCGGCGCTGCTTTGATTTGCTTGACTACCTGCGCTTTAAAACCTCGGTCAACAAGCGACTCAATGAATTCGCCATCCTGATTCAGGCGCGCATTGCCAATGCGCAGTACGAGTGGTGGGCGCATGAAACGATTGCCCGCCGCGCTGGTTTGCCAGATGCGGTGATGCGTGAGCTGCAGCAGTGCATGCGGCCCTCGTCGATGCAGGCTGACGAACGGTTGGTGTACGACTACTGCACCCAATTGACGCTGAATCACCGCGTCAGCGATGCGCTGTGGCAAGAGGCCGTGACCAGCATGGGCGAGCAGGCGGTGATGGACCTGACCGTCTTGTCAGGCACCTACGTGATGGTGTCCATGTTGCTCAATGCAACCCAGGTCGATATTCCTGCAGGGGGTACACCGCCGCTGGAAGTGCTTGATCCAGTCGATATCCGTCGGCGTTTGCTGGCCTGAAAGGGTAAGGGCCTTGGCCATGCCCAAACACACAAGGTCAAACGCAATGAAATTCCTGACTAGGGCACTGGCCCAGCTCTGAACGACCTGATGGATGGCTTGCTGGTGAAAGCAGGGGTTAAAGCGGATTGAACAGCCATGCCCGCGCGGGCTTGATGGCCCTGCTTTGCAGCCAGAACGTTTTAAAAAGATTCAGCGGTCAAACGCAGGGCGCTTGGGGTCGAACTGCCAGCCAGGAATCAGGCTCTGCATGGCCACCGCGTCGTCACGCGAACCCAGGCCATGCTGTTTGTACAACTGATGCGCTTTTTCAACTTCAGCCATGTCCAGCTCAATGCCCAGACCGGGCTTTTTCGGCACCTGCACCATGCCGCCCTGGATGAGGAGGGGCTCTTTGGTCAGGCGCTGGCCGTCTTGCCATATCCAGTGCGTGTCCATCGCCGTGACGCGCCCGGGCGCGGCTGCACCCACATGGGTAAACATGGCCAGCGACACGTCAAAGTGGTTGTTCGAATGGGAGCCCCAAGTCAGGCCCCAGTCGCGGCAGATTTGCGCCACCCGAATCGACCCCGCCATGGTCCAGAAATGCGGATCAGCCAGCGGGATGTCGACCGACTGCAGCGACAGCGCGTGCGTCAGTTGCCGCCAGTCGGTGGCAATCATGTTGGTTGCAGTGGGCAGGCCGGTGGCGCGGCGAAACTCGGCCATCACCTCGCGGCCTGAAAAACCATCTTCTGCGCCGCAAGGGTCTTCCGCGTAAGCCACCACGCTTTTCATGTCACGCATCAGTTTGATCGCGTCTTTCAGCCGCCAGCCACCGTTTGGGTCCAGCGTCACACGCGCGTCAGGAAAGCGCTCATGCAGGGCCGTGACGGCTTCAATTTCTTCAGCGCCGCGCAGCACGCCACCCTTGAGCTTGAAGTCATTAAAACCATAGCGCTCTTGCGCCGCTTCTGCCTGGCGCACGATGGCCTGGGGCGTCAGCGCCACCTCATGGCGAAGGCGCGACCAGGTGTTATCGGCATCAGGTTCGCTCTGGTACGCCAGGGTAGTTTTGCGGCGGTCACCCACATAAAACAGATAGCCCAGCATCTCCACCGCATCGCGCTGCTGGCCTTCACCCAGCAAGGCTGCCACGGGTACAGCCAGGTGCTGACCCAGCAGGTCGAGCAGGGCTGATTCAACCGCTGTCACGGCATGAATGGTGGTGCGCAGGTCAAAGGTTTGCAAGCCACGCCCGCCCGTGTCGCGGCCTGCAAAATGCTGCTGCATGCTTTGCAAGATGCCAAGGTGTTGGCCGATGGACTGTCCCACCACCAGTGCCCCTGCCTCTTCAAGCGTTTGGCGGATTTTTTCACCGCCTGGCACCTCACCCACACCGGTGCGTCCCGCGCTGTCGGTCAAGATCAAAATATTGCGGGTGAAGTAGGGGCCGTGCGCACCGCTCAAATTGAGCAGCATGCTGTCGCGGCCCGCCACAGGAATCACTTGCAACCGGGCGATGCGGGGGGTGTCAGTAGGGGTCATGGTTTCATCAAACAGAAGAATAAATGGTAGCGCTACCAAAACGAATCAGAAACAGTATGGCACAAGAATTGTTGTGCTCATGCGCTGTCGCGTTCAACAATTGAAAACCCGACATTCACGATGGGCTGTTTGATGCTGAGCCCTTGTGCACGGCCAATCAAAAATTCTGCTGCCTGTTGGCCGATGCTGCGGGCATTGATGTGGACGGTGGTCAACGCTGGCACCATGTTGGCCACATGGGGCACATCACCAAACCCCACAATCGACAACTGCTGCGGCACAGCGATGCCGCGTGCCAGAGCCTCTGTCAGCACGCCCATGGCCAGCAGGTCTGAACTGCAAAAGACCGCGTCCACATCAGGCGCCCTGAGCAAGATGCGGCTCAGCGCTTCGCGGCCACTCATCAGGGTGCGGGACGCGCCCACGTTGTCCACAAAAACATCTTTGAAGCCCGACTTGGCGACCGCGCCTTGAAAGGCTTCAGTCCGCCGCATGGCGCGTTCGTCTTCAGCGCATACCAAGGCAAACCGCCGCCTGCCTTTTGCTATCAAGAACTGGGCCACGTCACGCCCAATATCGGCGTGCGAAAAGCCAATCAGCATGTCAATCGGTGTGGGTGTCAGGTCCCAGCTTTCAACCACCGGAATGCCAGAGGCCAGCAGGCGCGTTCGCCCTTTGCTCGATTGCATGATGCCGGTCAGAAAAATCCCGTCAGGCCTGCGGCCAATGATGGCTTCAAGCAGCGCTTCCTCCCGCTCGGCTGAATAGCCGGTTTGCCCCAGCATCAGCTGGTAGCCGGCTTCAAACAGCGTGTTGTTCAGGGTTTCAATCGTCTCCGCAAAAACAGACACCACCATGCTTGGCACAACAGCTGCGATCAGGCGACTGCGTGATGACGCCAGCCCACCCGCCACGCGGTTGGGCACATAGCCGGTGCGATGCACCGCGTCGCGTACTTTTTTCAGCACGTCAGCTGACACCTGGCTGGGCGTGTTGACGGCACGTGATGCGGTGATGGGTGCCACACCAGCGAGCTTGGCCACATCAACCAGCGTGATGGCACCGCTGCCGCGCCGGGTTTTTTTGGCTTTGTCTTTATCGCTGGACTGCATCCTACAATAGTAGCTTAAATGGTAGCGTTACCAAAGCAGGAAGACAGCCACGATGCCCATCCAAAAAGCACCCCACACCATCCGCATGCACAGCGGCGACAACGTCGCCATCGTGGCCAACCACGGCGGTCTGCCAGCAGGCACGGTATTGCCGTCGGGCTTGGTGTTGGGCGGCCATGTGCCGCAAGGCCACAAAGTGGCCTTGACCGATATTGCTGCTGGCGCTGCGGTGATTCGCTACGGCATCGCCATCGGCCATGCGATCGCTGCCATTGCCGCAGGCAGCTGGGTGCATGAAAGCTTGCTGGTGATGCCAGACGCCGTGGGGCTGGTCAATTTGCCGCTAGCGACGGTCAAACCGGTACCTTTGCCGCCGCTTGAGGGCTACAGCTTTGCGGGTTTTCGCAATGCCGATGGTTCGGTCGGCACGCGCAATATCCTGGCCGTCACCCAAACCGTGCAGTGCGTGGCTGGTGTCACAGACTTTGCCGTGCAGCGCATCAAGGCCGAACTGCTGCCGAAGTTCCCCAACGTGGATGATGTGGTGGCGTTGGACCACGCCTATGGCTGCGGCGTGGCGATTGACGCGCCGGGGGCCGAGATCCCCATCCGCACGCTGCGCAACATCAGTTTGAACCCCAATTTTGGCGGCGAGGTGATGGTCGTCAGCCTGGGTTGCGAAAAGCTGCAACCCGAGCGCTTGTTTCCTCCCAACGTCATTCCCATTCAAGACACCCGTGGAACCGGCTTTGCCGGGCCACCAGGTGTGCCCCCCCTGCCAGGGGGGGTGACGCGAAGCGGCGCAGGGGGGGTAGTTTGCCTTCAGGACGATGCGCACGTCGGCTTCATGTCCATGGTCGAGTCCATCCTGCGGCAGGCTGACATTCACCTGGCAAGGTTGAACAAACGCCAGCGTGAAACCGTCCCCGCCAGCGAGCTGGTGGTGGGCGTGCAGTGCGGCGGCAGCGATGCGTTCTCAGGTGTCACGGCCAACCCGGCAGTCGGGTTTTGTACCGACTTGCTGGTGCGCGCAGGGGCCAGCGTGATGTTCTCTGAAACCACCGAGGTACGCGACGGCATTGACCAACTGACAAGCCGGGCAGCCACGCCAGAGGTCGCCCAGGCCATGATCCGCGAGATGGCCTGGTACGACGCTTACTTGCAGCGCGGCAGCGTTGACCGCAGCGCCAACACCACGCCTGGCAATAAAAAGGGTGGCCTGTCCAACATTGTTGAAAAAGCCATGGGTTCCATCGTCAAGTCAGGCAGCGCCGCCATCACCGGCGTTCTGTCGCCGGGCGAAAAGCTGGAACAAAAGGGCTTGAAGGGTCGCCTGATTTTTGCCGCCACCCCCGCCAGCGACTTTATTTGCGGCACGCTACAACTGGCCGCCGGCATGAATCTGCATGTGTTCACCACCGGTCGCGGCACACCCTACGGTTTGGCGCAAGTCCCGGTCATCAAGGTCGCTACCCGCAGTGACCTGGCACGCCGCTGGCATGACCTGATGGACGTCAACGCCGGCACGATCGCCGACGGAACAGCATCGATTGAAGACGTGGGCTGGGAGCTGTTCCACCTGATGCTGGACGTGGCCAGTGGCCGCAAAAAAACCTGGGCCGAGCAATGGAAGCTGCACAACGCGCTGGTGCTGTTCAACCCGGCGCCAGTGACCTGAAAACCTGTTTTCAAGCCATTTTACCTGCCTAATTGGCCTCAAGCCCAATAAAATAGTGTATTGTCTGCTATGAATTAAAGAGCGCTTCGCGCTTGCCTAGCGCTGCTGAAAAGTAAAACCCGACAGCCAGCACGAGCAGACCGCCTGCGGCCACCACGGCGGCTGAGCCGACGCGGTCTATCAGCTTGGCGGCAAAAAATACACCGACTGACTGGCCTAAAAACAGCGACGCAGCAAACAGCGATACCGCCGTGCCGCGTGCCGTCGGGGCCATCTGGGCGGCGTTGGCCTGCAGTGTGTTGTGCAGCATGAAAAATCCAAAACCACCCATCAGGCAGGCCGGCAGGGCCAGCACCCAGTAAGGCGTGAAAGCCACCACCAGCGCGGACAGCCCAACCCCACCAGCGCCGAGTTTGGTCAGGCCGGCTTGCCCCAGGGGGGTGATCAGATACCGTGCCGTGGCCATGTAGGCCACGCCGCCCAGGCCAAACAGGGCCACGATCGTTCCGGCGCTGGTCAACGACAGCCCTAAAGCATTGTGCAGATGTGATGCCCACACCGCCAGCACGCCAAACCCGGTGGCACCTTCAAAAAACGCCACCGCCAGCACCACCCGTGACCACGGCCCGGTGATGATGGTCAGGGTCTGTGCTACAAAGCCTGGCCGCGTGACGGGATCATCGAGGGCCGGTTCGGCTGTGGCGGCCAGCAGCTGCTGGCTGCGCCAGTTGATGTGCAGCAAGGCTCCTACCACTGTGAACAACACGGCCGTGAAACCAAATGCCCAGCGCCAGCCCAGCGTGTCGGTCAGCACCCCGCCCAGCAACTGGCCACCCACAATGCCCAGGGTGCTGCCCAAACCGACCCGTGCCAGCGTTTCCTGCAGCTGGTCATGCGGGGCAATGTCGCCGACCCAGGCCATGGCCAGCGGAATGATGGCTGCCGCACCGAGCGCGACCATCATCCTGGCCACCACCAGCATGCCCAAAGAGGTGGCAAACACCGCCACCACACTGCCCACACTGCAGGCCAGCGTGGCATAGGTCACGATACGAAACTTGCCCAGCCTGTCGCCCATCGGCCCGTAAAAGAGCTGCGCTGCGCCGTACACCATCGCAAACACCGACACCACGTTGGCGGCCTGGCCCAGGCTGACTGAAAAGACCTGTGCCAGCTCGGGCAGCATGGCGTCACAAATGCGCTGCACCATCATGCTGGAAAAAGTGGCAAACGACAGCAGCACAATGGATTGGCGATGGGCGAGAGTCAGTGGCGAATGTAGGGTGATGGGCGCTTTGTTCATTCAGTCTGGTTACCATTCGCGATTATTCAGTGAAACAAGACAGGACGAGCCATCATGATCGAGTTATTGTCAGACCCGCAAATCTGGATTGCGTTTGCGACCCTGACCCTGCTGGAGCTGGTGCTGGGTATTGACAACATCATTTTCATCTCGATTCTGGTCGACAAGCTGCCCAAGGCCCAACAAGAGCTGGCTCGCAAGATTGGCTTGTTCATGGCCATGTTCATGCGCATTGGCCTGCTGTTTATCCTGTCCTGGATTGTGGGGCTGACCGAGCCTTTCTTCACGGCGTTCGGCAAAGCCATTTCTGGGCGCGACCTGATCCTGATCTTGGGGGGCCTTTTTCTGATCTGGAAAAGCACCGGCGAGATTCACCAGTCACTCGAAGGGCAAGAGGCGCACACGTCCAGCGCTGTCAAGGCCACATTGGGCGCTGTCATTGTGCAAATCATGGTGGTGGACATGGTGTTTTCGCTGGACTCCATCATCACCGCAGTTGGCATGGTCGATGAACTGGCCGTCATGATTGCTGCAGTCATCGTGTCGGTGGCCCTGATGATGCTGTTTGCGTCCGCCATTGGCCGTTTTGTGTCTGCCCACCCGACCATCAAAATGCTGGCGCTGGCTTTCCTGGTGGTGGTGGGTGTGGTGCTGGTGGCGGAGGGTTTTGGCCACAAGGTGCCCAAGGGCTATGTTTACTTTGCCATGGCGTTTTCACTGGGAGTGGAACTGCTCAATATCTGGATGCGCAAACGCTCGGTCAACCCGGTGCATTTGCGTGATGCCTACCGGCCAGCAGAAGGCGACAAATGACGGTACATCAGCAACTGTCGCAAAACTGCACTTTCGCTGGGCATGCAGCGCCTGTTGCTGGACGCGGCGCAAATCATGCCGCTGCATGACCGCTTGGTGCCCATTGCTGAGCTGTCACCGCCGTGGGCAAGAAGACTGATCTTGTTTTTTGAATTTGCGCCGCCATTTAACTGTCAATAGTGTGTTTTTCGATCCAAACCAGCAAAGGCAATCATGCTGAAAAATTTATGGCAACCCGTCCGCCTCATACTTGCCTGCCTGGCGCTGGCAAGCGCTGCCTTGGCGATGAACGCCACGGCCTTCGCCCAGGCCGAGCCCACCATGAACCAGATTTACCAGGCAGCCCAGTCTGGCAAACTGGACCAGGCGCAAACCATGGTGCAACAGGTGTTGATCTTGCACCCCAACAGTGCCAAGGCGCACTACGTCCAAGCGGAGCTGTTTGCCCGCCAGGGCCTGCGGCAAAAGGGCCTCGAAGCGCTGGCAACGGCCGACAAACTGGCCCCCGGCCTGCCATTTGCCAAGCCTGAGGCAGTCAATGCCCTGCGCACGCAGCTGTCGGCTGCATCGGGCACTGCCGCGACCACCACGACCACCCCGACCACCAAACAGGCCTTTGGCATGGATACGCCAGCCACGGCCACGTCTTCTGTCTCACCCGCCTTGCTGTTGATTTTGGGTGCGGGCGTGGTGGGCCTGGTGGTGTGGCTGATTCGCCGCAAACCTGCCGCTCCCGTCAACTACAGCGCGCCAGCCAGTATGGCGGCAGCAACAAGTGCTGGCAGCGGCGGCATAGGCAGCGGCCTGAATGGCCCGCAAACGTTTGGCTCTGGTGTGGCTCCTGCCTATGGTCAGCCCGGCTACGGCCAACAACCCGCTGGCACCGGCATGGGTGGACGCGTGATGGGTGGCCAGGCCGTCGGCGCAGGCGTGATGGCAGCGCAGGCCATTGGCAAAACCCTGATGGGCAACGACGAGCGCAGCGCAAACAACGGCGCCGGGCATCTGAACGACAACGCTGGCAACCGTCTGGAGCCCTTGCCAGGCAACGCCGACATGGGCGGCCAGAACTTCGGCATGAAAGACAGCACGGGCTGGGACGATGCGGGCAGTGCCGATGTGGGTGGCGGTGACTGGGACAGCTAAAAGCCGCATTCTCAGCCGGGTTTAGTTTATCGAATAGGGTTGTAGCCCAACAAAAACAAGGAAGAGGCGCTATTGACTCAGTAGTGTCTAAAAGTGCGGTGGCAAGTCATCACGCAGGCTGCGCGCAGCGCCTAAGCCGCCGTCGGTAGAGGGTCGCTGCAGCTGTGCCACCTCGCGCAGCAGCAGGCCGATTTGCTGTTGCTGCTGCACAATGATCTGCTCAAGTTGTTCAACCAGGTCTTCGGTGTAGGTCGCCTTGATTTCCAGCTGGGTCAGGCGCTGGTCAATGGCTGGGTCGTTCTGCATGGCTGTATTTGACCCGAAAATTCAGTCGCCCAGATCAAGGGTCTGCCTCAAGCGCAGGCCATCGGGTGCCACGTAGTCGGCGATCACCCAAGCCCTGTTGGTGCCGCTTTGCGCACCTTTTAGCCACTTCAATACGAACCGGATTGACACCGTATCGACAGCTGCGAAAGGCTCATCCAAAAGCGTCACCGCCGCCCCTGATGCAAAGGCTGCCGCGATAAAAACTTTGCGTTTGGAGCCGGTTGACAGCATGTAAAGCTGTTTGTGGAGATGCTCAGCCAGGCCCAGGCCCGCCACTGCATCAGCCAGCACGCCATCATCAAAATCAGCATGGCTGCGCTGCTGCCATTCAAAATAGTCCGGCACGCTCATTTGGTCAAACACATCACTGCGCGGATCGGCCCAGAAAACCTGGTTTTTGTAATGGACCGGCTGAGTTTGCAGGTCCATGCCGTTGATCTGCAACTGCCCGCTTTGCGCAGGCAGTGCGCCCGCCAGCAGCCGGAGCAGCGTGCTTTTGCCGCGCCCGTCGCCACCTTTGACCAGCGTGATGCCAGGCAGGATATCGGCTGAAAAGTCTGTGATCAGTGGTTGAGTGGCCCAACTGAAATTCAGCTTGCTGACGTGCAGTAGGGGCGTGCTTTGCAGTGGGTTCATGCCGCTATTGGACACCAGGTTTGGCTCTGTTTTAAAACCACCCGCAAGCAGTGATTGATGCCATTTATTCAGGATCAGACCAGACCACAAGCAAAGCCTGTGCAGGCAGCTCTTTCAGCAGCCGCACCTCGCCAGCTTTAGCACGCGGTCAGGTTTTAGCCCCGACTCTTGCTGGGCTTGCCTACGTTGCCAGCGCACCGTCAAGACACGCCCCACCAGGGGCAAAGTGACTTCAAACGACGGCCAGCGCCACGCCCGCAGTAGGGGGCGGCGCCTTAGATGTCGCTGACCCTGACGCAGGGTTCGATCACGTAAAGTGGGCCGCGACTGGCGTGCTGGCTGCGGTGTCTTTAGACACAAAGCCAGTGCGGGGGTCAATGAAGACCGCAGGGGTTGTCAAGGTCGTCATGGTCTGCTCCGGATAAGTCAAGGGCGGCAACGTCGCGCCGGCCCCTTCGGCAACAGAGATCGCGCTTGAGCCTTGAATCCATCATACGCAACAACGCTCGGTTTGCACATCGGACACCACCGCTCTTGGTGTCGGACTGGGGCTTGGTGCAGCCGGTGGCTGCCACTTGGCGTGATGCTAAATGCTATATTTTCAGGAGCAAATTACCCAAAAATTTATTGGCCTGAAGACACTTTTTATGTCTGAAAATGGTGTTTTTCAGAGCGTGGAAGGCGGTTTTGAGCCTTTTTGAGCTTGGCTTGCGTGCTAGCATCGCCTTTCCCTACATGATGACAAATAGGTACGAGGCGACAGACATGCAAGCGATGGACGACACAGCAGCACCTTCAGCGGCGAAAAAAACAGTGAAAAAAGTGGTCATCGCCACCCGCGAAAGCCGGCTGGCGCTGTGGCAGGCTGAGCATGTCAAAGCGCTGCTTGAAACGCAGCTTGGCTGGCAGGTGGAGCTGCTGGGCATTACGACGATGGGTGACCAGATCTTGGACCGGTCGCTCAGCAAAGTTGGCGGCAAGGGCCTGTTTGTCAAAGAGCTTGAAGTTGCCCTGCAAGAAGGCCGTGCCGACATTGCCGTGCATTCGCTCAAGGACGTGCCGATGGACTTGCCAGAAGGCTTTGCCCTGGCCTGCGTGATGACGCGCGAAGACCCGCATGATGCCTTTGTGTCGAACACCTACGCAGCTCTTAGCGATTTACCGCTGGGTGCCGTCGTTGGAACGTCCAGTTTGCGCCGCCTGGTGTTGTTGAAAAGCCTGCGACCCGACCTCAAAATAGAACCGCTGCGCGGCAATCTGGACACCCGCCTGCGCAAGCTCGACGAAGGCCACTACGACGCGATTGTGCTGGCGGCAGCGGGTTTGAAGCGGCTTGAAATGCCTGAGCGCATTCGGGCCAGCTTTGCAACGACCGACATGCTGCCCGCCGCAGGCCAGGGCGCTTTGGGCATTGAGGTGTGTGCTGACCGGGCGGACTTGCTGGAAGGCTTGAAAACCCTGGCCGACATGCCGACATGGCTGGCCGTGACAGCTGAGCGCACGGTATCGCGCGCCATGGGCGGCAGCTGCTCGATGCCGCTGGCGGCTTTCACCCGTGGGCCAGCGTCTGGCGGGGACCAGGGCATGCTGCTACAAGCGGCCTGGGGTGACCCTGCCAGTATTGAGCTGGGGGTCATCACGCCATTGGTCCATGCGCAAAAGACGGCGGTGGTGAACACCTTTGACGAGGCCGAAGCGCTGGGTGAGGCGGTGGCCGCGCAACTTCGGGCGGGTGGGGCGGTGTGGGCGGCTAACCTGGCGACCTGATGGCCACGTCGGGACGCGTGAGCAGAGTCATCGTCACGCGGCCTGCGCAGGATGCACAGGTTTGGGTTTCCCGGCTGCAGCAAAGCGGGTTCGAGGCGCAGGCCTTGCCGCTCATTGAGATTGCGGCGGTCTCACACCCGGCAGACCGTGCCGCGTTACAGCAGGCCTGGAACACCCTGAACGACTTGAGGGCCTGCATGTTTGTCAGTGGCAACGCCGTTGAGCACTTTTTCGCCCCCTTTCAAGTTTCAAAAACGGCTTTTGATCCATCAACAGGCGCGCAAGCAGCTGTTTATAAAACAGCACCACAGCTTCCTTCCCATATGCGTTTTCTGGCGCCTGGCCCCGGCACAGCTGCTGCGTTGCGGGCCGCAGGTGTGCCCGCGAACCAGATCGACGCGCCCGCACCAGACGCAGCGCAGTTTGATTCTGAAAGCCTGTGGCAGGTGGTCGGCCAGCGCGACTGGCAGGGTGCCCGGGTATTGATCGTGCGCGGCAAGGGCGAAGCGTCTGAAGGGGGGGGCGGCACGGGCCGCGACTGGCTGGCGCAGCAGTGGCGCGCTGCCGGCAGCACGGTCGATTTGGTCAGCAGCTATGAGCGCCGTGCGCCGCAACTGACCCGCGTGCAGATGGAAGTGGCCACGGCCGCCAGCCAGGACCGCTCAGTCTGGCTGTTCAGCAGTTCTGAAGCAGTGGCCAACCTGACGCAGCAAGCTGGCCTGACGGACGTCAATTGGCAAAACGCACGGGCCATCGCGACCCATCCCCGCATTCAGGCGGCTGCCCTTCAGGCAGGCTGGGGTGTTGTGCAGCTGTCACGCCCGGCTTTGCCTGATATTGTGCAGGCGCTTGCCTCGATAGAATCGACGCAACCATGAGTGATCACCCCACAGAAAAATCAGCAACACTGACGCAGGCCGAACCCGCAACGCAAGCGACCCGGTTTACAGTGCCTAAAAAGCTGGCTTATGCGGTACTGGCCTTGGGCGCAGCAGCCTTGCTGGTCAGCGGTTTGCTGTGGCAAAAGTTGGCCAACATTCAGGAAGAGCTGGCCAGGCGCAGCCTCGATGCGGGCGCGCAAGCGATTGAAGCCCGCACCTTGGCCAAGGCGGCACAAGACAGCACGCGCGACCTGGCCGCCCGCCTGACCTTGCAGGAAAACCGTATCAGTGAAGTGAGTTTGCAGCGCACGCAGCTGGAAGAGCTGATGCAAAGTTTGTCACGCTCGCGCGATGAAAATCTGGTGGTCGATATTGAGTCAGCCTTGCGGCTGGCCCAGCAGCAAGCCCAGTTAACAGGTAGCCCGGTGCCGCTGCTGGCTGCGCTGGCTTCGGCCCAGCAGCGTTTGCAACGTGCCGCGCAACCGCGCTTGAGCCCTTTGATGCGCGCCATTGCCAAAGATGCCGACCGTATCAAGGCCGCCAGTCTGACCGATGTCCCCGCGCTGATGATCAAGATTGACGAGCTGAGCCGGATGGCCGATGAACTGCCGGTGGCCAACGGCGTTCCCAATGCCGCGTCTGGGACTGCAGCAGCCCGGTCTGCGCAAGTGCCTGTCAAACCACCCGAGGGTCAAGGCAGCCTGACATGGTGGGGCTGGTTTGATATGCAATATGTCAAAACTGCGGCACGCAGTGCTCTCAATGCCCTGCAAGAAGAAAGCCGCAAGCTGCTCCGCGTCAGCCGCATTGAGCAGCCCGAGGCGGCCCTGATATCCCCAGAGCAGTCGTTTTTCTTGCGTGAAAACCTCAAGCTGCGCCTGCTGAACGCGCGTTTGGGTTTGCTGGCCCGGCAGACCGACGCAGCGCGCGCAGACCTGGCCAACGCCGGCACCTGGCTGGGCAAGTATTTTGATCCGGCATCGCGCAAAACCCAGGCCGCGGTGCAACTGCTTCAGCAAGTTCAGAGCCAGCTGAAAACCAGCGAGCTGCCGCGCCTGGATGACACCATGGCAGCACTGGCGACAGCGGCGGCTGGCCGCTAACAGGGGGCCTGACATGCGCGCTGCTTTCTGGCTTCTGGCCCTCTTTGTGATTGCGGTTGCGACCGCTTTGTTTGCCGGCAACAACCAGGCCGTGGTGAGTATTTTCTGGCCGCCCCATCGGCTCGATGTGTCCTTCAACCTGGCAATATTTTTGCTAGCCGGTTTTTTTGTGGTTCTTTATCTGGCGCTGCGCGCGCTGTCGGCTGTTGCCACGCTGCCCAGTCAGGCCAGAGCCTGGCGCGCCCAGCAAAAAGAGCGTGCCATGTACGGCGCGCTGATGGATGGGCTGGCGCACCAGTTGGCGGGGCGCTACATTCGGGCAACCAAATCAGCACAAAATGCCATCGCACAAGAAAAAAGCCTGTCCCAACTGGCTCAAGAAACCGGTCAAGTGCCCGGCTACAGCGCCAGCCGGGCCAGCCAGTTGAAATCACTGGCGCACCTGCTGGTGGCTGAAAGCGCCCAGGCGCTGCAAAACAAGGCGCAGCGCGACCAGCATTTGCAATCGGCCTTGCAAAGCTCGGCCCCGCGCCATGCTCAGGAAGTGCGCGAAGGTGTGCAATTGCGGGCGGCCCGCTGGGCGCTCGACGACAACGACCCCCGGTCTGCACTCGACGCGCTGGCGCAGCTGCCCCAAGGCGCCAGCAGGCGCACACTGGCTTTGCGCTTGAAGTTGCGCACCACCCGGCAACTCCGGCAAACTGCGCAGGCGCTGGAAACCGCGCGCCTGCTGGCCAAGCACCGGGCGTTCTCGTCGGCGGCAGCGCAAAGCATTGTGCGTAGCCTGGGGCTGGAACTGCTCAGCGATGCGCATGACCCGGCCCAGCTTGAACTGGCCTGGGCAGCGCTTGACGACAGCGAGCGCGCGATGCCTGAACTGGTGGTGCACGCCGCTGCGCGCCTGATGGCGCTGGATGGCGACGCAGCGCTGGCACGCAGCTGGTTGCTGCTGGTCTGGGAGGAAGCCATGCAAACAGGGTCCGTGTTGAGCGATAGCTTGCGCATCAAGCTGATTGGCGTGCTGGAGCCGGGCCTAGATTCGCTTGACGCCGCCTGGCTGGCCCGGATTGAAGCCGCGCAGGGCGCCCGCCCGCGTGACGCCAATGTGCAGTATCTTGCTGGTATGGCGGCATTGAGCCGCCAGCTTTGGGGCAAGGCGCGCCAGTGGCTGTCGCTGGCGGTGCTTGGCTTGCAGGACGCTGACCTTCACCGCAGCGCTTGGCGCGCTTTGGCTGTACTGGCTGAGCAGCGTGGTGATGCTGCTGCTGCCGCCGAAGCTTACAAGCAGGCAGCGCTGCGCTAGCAGTCTGCTGAAAACGATGGCTTTTGCTGTCCTGTAGCCCTCACGCTGCAAGCGACGACCATGCCGATTTGACCTTCAGGCGACTGCGTTTCTGGACCACAAAAAAGCCCGTCACGACAGTTGCCGGACGGGCTTTTATGGGGGTGCTACTGATCAGGCAGCCGGCTTGTCAAAGGGCAGTTCCACCTCACGCAAGTCGCGGCGTGTTTCAACCAGCACCAGCGGACCCTCATTGGGCACCACGGCGGGTGCTCGTACGCGAGGCACATGTGCCGGTTTGGCCTCAGCAGCAATGGCGGCCTGTGCCTCTGCTATCTTGCCCGCATCCGAGTTGATCCACTGAAGACCGGAGCCCTGTGCGACCTGAACCAGGTCTTGCAAGGGCAAGTCGTAAGCCTGAACCTTGGGCAGGCCGCTGGCAGCCGATGCAAGGGCTGGCGAAGGCGAGGGCGCGGGCGTGCTTTGGGGGGTGTGTGCTGGCACTGCAGGCAGAGCGACATCAGCGGTGACAACAGCCGAGCCAACTGGCGCTGTAGACGCTATAAATTCAGGAGCTACTGGCGCAAGCCTTTGCTGGTCTGCAGCCTCATTTGATGCCTGGTTTTCAGTCAAGGCAGCGGCCTCAGCGCCGGTTTCACTGCGCTCAGAACCTTCAGCGCGCTCGCGGCGATCGCGGCCGTAACGGTCACGGCTGCGGCGCTCGCGTGGCTCACGCGGCGCACGTTGTGGATTGGCCTGATCGCCGGTTGTGCCGCCTTCAGCAGGAGCATGGATGTCCATGCTGACGGCTTGCTCAGCAGGCGCGTCACTGAACAGTTGACGATCTTCACGCGGCGCATCTTGTGAGTCGGTGCGTGACTCTGCGCGTGGCTCACCACGGCGGTCATTGCGGCGACCGCGATCGCCACGCTCACGGCGCGGCGCTTCCTGACCCGCGTCTGCTGCCCCGCCACCCATGGCTGCAGCCATGGCGGCCTTGTTGGCCAGTGCGATGTCTTGCTCGGTGGCATCAACAGATGGGCGCGGCTCGTTGCTTCGCTCACCGCGTTCACGGCGTGGACGCTCCTGGCGACCGCCTTCGCGCGGTTCACGCGGCTCGCGCGGTGGGCGCGGCTCACGCGTCTCCTGGCCTTCAGCACGTTGTTCGCCTCGTTGATCATTGCGCTGTTCGCCGCGCGGCTCAGCGCCTCGTTGATCAGGACCACGTTCACGGCGCTCGTTGCTTCGGCCCTCTGTGCGACCTTCCGAACGATCACTGCGCTCGCCTCTGGCGCGGCCGCCACGGCGGCCATCACGGCCGCCGCGTTCGCTGCGGCCATCCCGGGCAGCGTCACGGCGAGCATCGCCTTCACGGTCATCTTTCTTCAGATCACCGGCCGGTGCTGCGATCGGTTTGGCGGGCACATCAGCGCCGCCAAACAAAGCTTTGAGCCAGCCAAAAAATCCCTTTTCCGCTGGCGCTGCAGCTTGTGCAGGTGTTGCAGCGGGTGCTGCCTTGGCGGCGGCCACGTCAGGTTTGGCTTCAGCCTTCACAGGGGCGGCAGGGGCCAGGGGTTCGTGGGCATCTGGCAACACGCCCTTGATCACAGGCTCTTGCTTGTTGTGCTTTTCCTGGCTGCGACGCGTGACCAGCGTCGGGTCTTCCATTTCTTCGGCCATCTTGTAGCTGGCTTCGATGTTGTCCAGGCGCGGGTCGTCGTGCTTCAGGCGTTCCAGCCGGTAGTTCGGTGTTTCCAGCGTTTTGTTTGGCACCAGCAGCACGTTGATGCGCTGCTTCATTTCGATTTTGCTGATTTCTGAGCGTTTTTCATTCAGCAAGAACGACGCGACATCCACCGGCACCTGGCATAACACCGATGCGGTGCTGTCTTTGAGGGACTCTTCCTGAATGATCCGCAAGATCTGCAAGGCCGAGCTTTCGGTGTCGCGGATATGGCCAGAGCCACCGCAACGCGGGCAGGGGATGGACGCGCCTTCGCTCAGCGTAGGACGCAGGCGCTGGCGGCTCATCTCCATCAGGCCAAACTTGCTGATGGTGCCAAACTGGACTCTGGCGCGGTCTTGGCGCAATGCATCGCGCAGGCGGTTTTCAACATCGCGGCGGTTGCGTGACTCTTCCATGTCAATAAAGTCAATCACCACCAGGCCGCCCAGGTCACGCAGACGCATCTGGCGGGCCACTTCGTCAGCGGCTTCCAGGTTGGTGCGGGTGGCGGTTTCCTCAATGTCGCCGCCCTTGATGGCGCGCGCCGAGTTGACGTCGACGCTGACCAGCGCCTCGGTCTGGTCAATCACGATGGCGCCGCCAGACGGCAACTGCACGGTGCGGGCATAGGCCGACTCGATCTGGTGCTCGATCTGGAAACGGCTGAACAGCGGTGCGTCGTCGCGGTAGCGCTTGACGCGGTGCTCATGCTCGGGCATCACATGCGCCATGAACTGTTTGGCCTGCTCGTACACGTCGTCGGTGTCAAACAAGATGTCGCCGATGTCGCTGTTGAAGTAATCGCGAATCGCACGGATGACCAGGCTGGATTCCTGATAAATCAGGAAAGCGCCCTTGCCGCCCTTGCCCGCGCCTTCAATGGCGGTCCAGAGCTTGATCAGGTAGTTCAGGTCCCACTGCAGTTCTGGCGCGCTGCGGCCAATGCCGGCGGTACGGGCAATGATGCTGGAGCCCTGCGGGTACTCCAGCTGGTCCATGTTTTCTTTCAGCTCGGCCCGGTCTTCGCCCTCGATACGGCGGCTCACGCCACCACCGCGCGGGTTGTTGGGCATCAGCACCACATAGCGGCCGGCCAGTGACACAAAGGTGGTCAGGGCTGCGCCCTTGTTGCCGCGCTCTTCTTTTTCGACCTGAACCATCAGTTCCTGGCCCTCGCGGATCACATCATTGATGCGCGCCTGGCTGACCGACACGCCTGGTGCGAAGTAGTTGCGCGAGATTTCCTTGAACGGCAAAAAGCCGTGGCGGTCTTCGCCGTAATCCACAAAACAGGCTTCCAGCGATGGCTCAACCCGGGTCACCACCGCTTTGTAGATGTTTCCTTTGCGCTGCTCGCGCCCTTCAATTTCAATTTCGTAGTCAAGGAGTTTTTGTCCGTCAACAATCGCCAAACGGCGCTCTTCTGCCTGGGTGGCATTGATCAGCATGCGTTTCATGTGCGTACTCTTTCATCATCATTTCAACAGCTCAAAATGAGCCAACGATGCCAAAGCAGACGCTGTGCGAACGTGGGGAATTGCCGGAGAGCTTTGTAGCCAACTGGACGACTGAAAAATCAGTCAGGCAGGAGCTTGAAGCGTAGGCGCGTGGATGGGGTGAGCAGGAGTCCGAATGAACGAAACAAACTTTGCTACTGTATTAGTAGCTGCTTGCGCACGTGAAACAAGGGCCGCAGGCTGATTCGTGCCTAAAAACGGGGCTAAAAAGCACCGCAGGCAGAAGGTGATCAGGTTGTACAGCGTTGTCATTGAAGTGCTATCGGTCAAAAAAGGCTTTTATCTCACCAAGATCCGCAGGCAGCCCCTGAATGCAAGAGCTACCCGCTTGGGTATTCCGTAGTTTGTTTCGCAAAACGTCGACTCGTTTTCCGGTGTCAACCCGCTTTGGCGGAGTCACAGGTGTTTGCATCGACCTTCTGGTGCTGCGTGATCAAGCTTCTCATGGACCTTTTCAGGCTGGTTTGATGGGCGTGGACTAAACTCCAAGCAAATCAACAACTTAACGAACACAACGCCAGTGAAATCTATTATAGGGGCAGCTTCAGCCAGCGGGACGAGTTTAAATCCGGCGGCCACTTTTGTCACCGTGGACGAAGACTATGCAGGGCAGCGGTTGGACAATTTTTTGATCCGGCAGCTCAAAGGCGTGCCTAAAACGCATGTTTACCGCATCATTCGAAGCGGCGAAGTGCGCGTCAACAAGGGCCGGGCGCAGGCCGATACCCGGGTGGAAACGGGGGACATTGTGCGTTTGCCGCCGGTCCGCACGTCTGAGCGAGCCGACCAAAAAGCCGTTGCGATTCAAGCGGCGCAAGAAGTGGTGCGCCACGGCGCCATGTCCACTGTCGGCGGATTTGCCCCAGCGGCTGAATTTCCCATACTCTTTGAGGACGACTTTGTACTGGCCATCGACAAACCCGCTGGCGTGGCCGTGCATGGCGGCAGTGGGGTGAGTTTTGGCGCGATTGAGCAACTGCGCATGGCGCGGCCCGAGGCCGATTTTTTAGAGCTGGTGCATCGCCTGGACCGCGAAACCAGCGGTGTTTTGCTGATTGCCAAGCGGCGTATGGCTTTAAAGCTGCTGCAAGAGCAATTCAGGGAGCGCGAAACCGACAAGGTCTATCTGGCGCTGGTCAAAGGTGCCTGGCCTGCCAATCAGCGGGTGATTGACAAGGCGCTGCATAAATACGAAGCCCCCAACGGTGAAAGGCGGGTCAGGGTCGTTGCCAACGACCACCCGGACGGCCTGCGTTCGATCACGCTGGTCAAGGTCAAATCGACTTTTGACAATGGCGCGTTTACCTTACTGGAAGTCACCATCAAAACCGGGCGCACCCACCAGATCCGGGTTCACCTGGCCGATGCAGGCCACCCCATTGCGGGGGACGACAAATATGGCGACTTTGAGCTCAACAAAGCACTGCAAAAACCAAATGCCCAGACGCCCAGCCTCAAACGCATGTTTTTGCACGCCTGGAGTTTAAAATTCAACCACCCCAAACTGCGAAAAGTGGTGCATCTGCAGGCTGAGTTGCCGCCTGAACTTCAGCAGTTTTTACCTGCTTCAATCCCCCTCACCCCATGACATCCCGAAATTTCGACCTCATTGCCTTCGACTGGGATGGCACGCTGTTTGATTCCACCCAAATCATCGTGCGCTGCATTCAGGCCGCCGTCAAAGATGTGGGCGGCACCGTGCCGACTGAGGAGGCTGCGGGCTATGTGATTGGCCTGGGGCTGATGCAGGCACTGGCCCATGCAGCGCCGGATGTGCCGCAGGCCAAATACCCGCTGCTGGGCGAACGCTACCGTTACCACTACCAGTTGCATGCGCATGATGTGAGCCTGTTTGACGGTGTGTTGCCGTTGCTGGCCGCGCTGAAGGCACGTGGCCATTTGCTGGCCGTCGCTACCGGCAAGTCGCGCCATGGACTTGACGAGGCTTTGCAAACTGTTCAGCTCAAAGGCGTGTTTGATGCCTCGCGCACGGCTGATAAGACCGCTGGCAAGCCAGACCCGAAGATGCTGCACGAGCTGATGGCCGAGTTGGGTATCGCCCCCAAGCGCACCCTGATGGTGGGCGATACCACGCATGATCTGCAAATGGCGCTGAATGCAGGTTGCCCGAGCCTGGGTGTGAGCTATGGCGCGCACTCCCCAGATGCGTTTGCCGCACTCGGGCCGCTGCACATCGCCCATTCAGTGCCAGACATGCATGACTGGCTGCTTGCCAACGGCTGATAAGGGGAGTTCAGGCATGGACGATTTACAGCCCCTTTGCAATTCCAGTGACCTGGCTGAAGGCGGTCAGGCGGTGCCTTTTGATGTGGTCTATGCAGGCCAGACCTGCCGGGCGTTTGCTGTCAGGTTCAAAGGCCGGGCGCATGCTTACCTGAACCGCTGCACCCATGTGGCGATGGAACTGGACTGGCAGCCCAACCGGGTATTTGACGCCACGGGCCAGTGGCTGCTGTGTGCCAGCCACGGCGCGGCTTATTTGCCCGACAGTGGCCAGTGCGCGGGCGGGCCGTGCCAGGGCGGGTTGGTCAAAATCCATCTTGTCGACAAAGACGGCGTGGTTTGTTGGCAAACGGCTTACAACCTCAAACCGCCGGCCTTTTGATAAAACCATAAACTAGTGCATGACCGAAAACAACCGCCCAGACCCTGAAAACCCATCTTTTGGAGCTGAAAATGCCTCAAAAAGTGGATCAAATATACCTCCAGACCAATCAATTCATGAACCAGCAGCTCCTGAAATAGTAGCATCCAAAAAATCAAAAACGGACCCGACAGACACGCCCGGCTGGGAGCGCAATACCCTTGAAAAGCTGGCGTTTGCGTCCCTGAACGAGCAAAAGGCCACGCGCCGCTGGAAAGCCTTTGTGCGCATGTCCTGGCTGCTGTTTTTTGTGGTGCTGGCCTGGATGGCCTTGCATCGGGGCACGCCCGCGAACAGCGCCAGCGCGCCGCATACGGCAGTCGTTGAGATCAAAGGCGAAATCGCCGCCGGATCCGATGCCAGCGCCGAGTTCATCAATGCCGCTTTGAAGGCCGCTTTTGAAGACGATGGCGCCAAAGCGGTCGTGCTGCTGATCAACTCCCCCGGCGGCAGCCCGGTGCAGGCCGGCATGATGAACGACGAGATTCGCCGCCTGAAAGCCAAACACAAAAAGCCGGTCTACGCCGTGGTGGAAGAAACCTGTGCTTCGGCGGCTTATTACATTGCCGTGGCGGCAGACCAGATTTTTGTCGACAAAGCCAGCATTGTTGGCAGCATTGGCGTGCTGATGGATGGTTTTGGTTTTACCGGGCTGATGGACAAGCTGGGTGTTGAGCGCCGACTCTTGACAGCCGGCGAAAACAAGGGCTTTTTAGATCCTTTCAGCAAACAAACCGACAAGCAGCGTGAGTTCGCGTTGACCATGCTCAACCAGATTCACCAGCAGTTCATCAGCGTCGTCAAAGCCGGGCGCGGCGCACGCCTGAAAGAAACACCAGAAATGTTCAGCGGCCTGTTCTGGACCGGTCAGCAAGCCATTGAATTGGGCCTGGCCGACAAGCTGGGTACGCTGGAATACGTCGCACGCGAACTGGTCAAACAAGAGGACATCGTTGACTACACCCGCCGTGACAACGTGGCCGAGCGCCTGGCCAAAAAGTTTGGTGCGGCAGTGGGCGAAGGCGCGATCAAGGCCGTCAGGGCCTTGCCCGCCATTCGCTGATCAACCTGCCGGGTTGTCTTTGCTTCAGGACATCAGCGTCCGATACAAAAAACCGTTGGCAAACCCAGCGGAGGTACCGGTTTGTCCTGTTTCCACTTGGCGACTGTGGCGCTTTTGCTCCAGGCCTTGTCCAAAGTCAGGCCGCAACTGACGGCCAGCCTTGTATTGCCTTGCAGGGTTTGCAGCAGGGCCTGCAACAAGGCCACGTTGCGGTAAGGCGTTTCAATAAAAATCTGCGTCTGGCCAGTTTTCAAGGCCATAGACTCCAGCGCTTTGATGCGCAGACTGCGCTCACCGGCGTCTTGCGGCAGGTAGCCGACAAAGGCAAAGTTTTGACCGTTCAGGCCACTGCTGGCAAGCGCAAGCATCAGAGACATGGGGCCTGTCAGCGCGACGACTTCAATGCCCAAATCGTGCGCGGCACGCACGACCGATGAGCCTGGGTCGGCAATGGCAGGCATGCCGGCTTCGCTGACCAGACCCATGTGCCGTCCTTCCATGGCGGCCATCAGCATGGGCCTGGCGTCAAAGTTGCCGGTGTGATCGCCTTTTTTATGCACCTCGCGCGGCAACTCTGTGATGAGCAGGGCCTGCACAGGCTGGCTCAGCGGCATCAGCTCGCCAATCCGTTTGAGGTAGGCACGTGTACTTTTGGCGTTTTCGCAAATCCAGCATGGCAGTTGTGCGGCAATCGTCATCGTGGCAAGCGGCATCACGTCAGCCAGCGGTGCCTGGGCTTCACAGCCAAAGTCCAGTGGCGCGGGTACCAGGTATAGCTTTCCTTTGGGGCTGCTCATGTGGCCGCCTTGGCTGACAGGATAGCCATGCCCGCTGCCCGGAGCATCTGGCAGGTGCGGATCAGTGGCAGGCCAATCAGGGCCGTGGGGTCGTCGCTGTCGATGGCATCCAGCAAGGCAATGCCCAGCCCTTCGCTTTTGGCGCTGCCTGCGCAGTCGTAGGGCTTCTCGATCTGAAGGTAGTTTTCAATCTCATCATTTGTAAGATGGCGAAATCTCACCCTCACAGAAGCCAAACTGCGTTGCTCGAAACCGGTTTCCAGGCAGACCACCGCCACGGCGGTCTGAAACACCACGGTTTGCCCCCGCATGTGGCGCAATTGCGCGACGGCCTTGTCGTGGGTGCCGGGCTTGCCCAGACTGAGCCCGTTCAAATCAGCCACCTGGTCTGAACCAATCACCACGGCTTGCGGAAATCGAACGGCCACGGCCCGGGCTTTGGCGAATGAAAGGCGCATCGCCATCTCGTTGGGTGCTTCGCCCGGCAATGGGGTTTCGTCCACATCGGGAGCGGCCACGTCAAACGGAATGTGCAGGCGGGCCAACAGTTCACGCCTGTAGGCGGAGGTTGATCCCAAAATCAGCTGGCGGCTTTTGGAGAGGGCGATGGTCATGCGGTGATTCTCTTACACTGCTGGCATGACCCGACAGCAAGCCCTGCACAGCCTCAACCTGCAAACCCTGGCAACCAGCGGTGTGCCGCTGGTTGAAACTACGTTGCTACAAGATTTAGAGCGGCTCGCCCTTGAATCCGTTGGGCTGGAGCCAGACTCGACCGTCAACTGGCAGGCATTGGCCGAGCTTCGCGCAGGCGCGACCGGCCAAACAGACCTGTGGCTGCATCTGCAAGCCGAGGCGTCTGTGCCGCTGACCTGCCAGCGTTGTATGGCCGTTGCCCAGACGCCCTTGCAGGTGAATCAGTGGTATCGATTCGTGGCCACTGAAGAGATTGCCATGGCGCAAGATGATGCGTCGCAGGAGGATTTGCTGGTCATGGCGCCGCAGTTTGACCTGTTCGCGCTGCTGGAGGACGAACTGCTCATGGCGCTGCCGCTGGTGCCCATGCATGACGAATGCCCGGTGTTGCCAGAATTTAGCGCGGGCGTCATTGATGTGCCTGACGATGGCCCTGGCAAACCGAATCCTTTTGCTGCGCTGGCCCAGTTAAAGAAAAAGTAATCAGCGCAGCCGTTATCGCGTCGGTTGGGGTCTGCTTCCCATGCGCGGTTAACCGCGCTATAATCAAAGGCTTCGCGCGCATGGCAAGCACGCAATTTACCAACTTTTTACACGTTCAGTGAAGATCATCACTGTTCGACCAGGAGCTCATCATGGCTGTTCAACAGAACAAGAAATCACCGTCCAAGCGCGGCATGCACCGCTCACACAATGCCCTGACCGTGCCAGGCATTGCTGTGGAGTCCACCACCGGTGAGACCCATTTGCGTCACCATATCAGCCCTACCGGCTTTTACCGTGGCCGCAAGGTGTTGAAAACCAAATCAGAAGCGTAATTCATCGCTTCAACAACGTGCGACGCACACCAGAAGGCCCGCTTTGTCTGCGGGCTTTTCTTTTGTTGACATTCAAAACAGCGTTCACGCCGGTCTCCCCATGATCAGGATAGCAGTCGACGCCATGGGTGGAGATTTTGGCCCGGCTGTCACCGTCCCAGCCAGTCTGGCATTTTTGCAAGGCCATGCCGGTGCTTGCTTGACCTTGGTGGGTCAAGTGGACGAATTGCAAAAGCACCCGCAATTTGGCCAACTCCAGACGCATGCACGATGCCAGATCGTGGCTGCCGCAGAGGTCGTCTCCATGGATGATCCGATTGAAATTGCTCTGCGGCGCAAGAAAAACTCGTCCATGCGGGTGGCGATCAATCAGGTCAAAGACGGCGCAGCCCAAGCGGCAGTGTCTGCCGGCAACACTGGTGCACTGATGGCGATTGCCCGCTATGTGCTCAAAACAATGGACGGTATTGATAGGCCCGCCATCGCCACCCAGTTGCCCAATGCCATGGGCGGCGCCACCACGGTGCTGGATCTGGGCGCTAACGTCGATTGCACAGAAGATCATTTGCTGCAATTTGCTGTCATGGGCTCGGCTCTGGTGGCCGCCATTTCCAACAACCCTTCACCCAGTGTGGGGCTTCTCAATATTGGCGAAGAAGCGATAAAAGGCAGTGAAGTGATCAAAAAAGCAGGTGAACTGCTTCGATCTGCCGCTAAATCTGGCGATTTGAATTTCTATGGCAACGTTGAGGGCAATGATATTTTCAAAGGGACGACGGATATTGTGGTGTGTGATGGTTTTGTGGGCAATGTCGCCCTCAAGACCAGTGAAGGCTTGGCCAGCATGATTGGCAGTTTCATGAAAACAGAGTTTTCTCGCAATATTTTCACGAAAATTGCAGCTATCGTCGCTTATCCGGTTCTAACTGCGTTCAAAAACAGAATGGACCACAGGCGTTACAACGGTGCTGCGTTGCTGGGTTTGCAAGGCTTGGTCTTTAAAAGCCACGGATCAGCAGATGTGTTTGCCTTCGAGCGTGCGCTCAATCGCGCCTACGATGCAGCCAGCAACAAGCTGCTGGATCGGGTGCATGAGCGCATCGCACATGCGGCGCCCATACTTGCGGCGGCTTCTGTCGAGCACAAAGCTGAACCGAGCCTGCAAGCTGCAAAAGAACCAGTCGCGTTACATTAGGCGATACTTTTCGCATCTCTTCACGCCCCTGTTCTTTTGATGGCACCTTACTCACGCATTACCGGGACCGGCAGCTTCCTGCCGCCACAGCGCCTGACCAACGCCGATTTGGCAACACGTCTTTCAGCAACAGGCGTCGAAACGTCCGACGAATGGATTGTGGAGCGCACCGGCATCCATGCCCGCCATTTCGCGGCACCTGACGTGTCGTGCAGTGACCTGGGATGTGAGGCGGCAAAAAATGCCCTGCAAGCCGCTGGTTTGCAGGCCAGCGACATCGACCTCATCATCGTGGCAACCTCAACGCCAGACATGGTGTTCCCTTCAGCCGCCTGCATTTTGCAGAGCAAGCTCGGTATTGCCGGTTGTCCGGCTTTTGACATTCAAGCGGTTTGCAGCGGGTTTGTGTACGCGCTGACCGTCGCTGACGCGATGATCAAAACCGGTGCTGCCAGCAAGGCACTGGTGATTGGTGCCGAGGTTTTCTCGCGCATTCTTGACTTTTCAGACCGCGCCACCTGCGTGCTGTTTGGCGATGGTGCAGGCGCTGTGGTGCTGGAAGCATCCGATACACCCGGCATTTTGGCCAGCGATTTGCACGCCGACGGCAAACATGTGGGCATTTTGTGTGTTCCGGGCAATGTGTCGGGCGGCAAGATCATCGGCGATCCACTGCTCAAAATGGATGGTCAAGCCGTGTTTAAGTTGGCGGTCGGCGTGCTTGAAAGTGCGGCCCGCGCAGCCCTGGCAAAAGCCAACATGACGGATCAGGACATTGACTGGCTGATTCCGCATCAGGCGAATATTCGCATCATGCAAAGCACGGCCAAAAAGCTCAAGCTTCCCCTTGAAAAACTTATCGTGACCGTGGACCAGCACGGCAACACCTCAGCGGCTTCAATTCCGCTGGCGCTGGATGCGTCAGTGCGCAGCGGCAAAATTAAAAAAGGTGACACGCTGATGCTGGAAGGCGTGGGCGGCGGCTTTACCTGGGGCGCAGTACTTCTCAATTATTGAGATGAAATCCCTGACGAGAATTGGCAACCGCCACCACAACCTGCTTTTTGCAGGTTTGACGCTGATCGCCGTTGCCGCTGCGGGCTACAAAATAGCTCGCCGGGAGCCAGCGCCAACTTTTGTTCCACCAGCCATCAAGGCCCTGCCGTCACATGGCCACCATGCTTTTGCTGGTCAACCTTTGCGGCTAGAGCCGCAATTTGTCTCCAGCCAGCCTGGCCAGGCTGTGCATGCGCCTTCGGTTGTCGAACTCAAAGATGGCAGTTTGCGGGCGGTATGGTTCTCAGGTTCCCGGGAAGGTGCAGGGGATGTCACCGTACAGACCGCTGTCATGAACGCTGCCACGGGCCAGTGGGGAGGCGAGACAACACTGTTTGACCGCCAGCAATTGCAGCGTGGCTTGTGGCGCTACATCAAAAAAATCGGCAACCCGGTCATTGCACGCGTACCCGATGGCTCGCTTCATTTATGGATGGTCAATGTGTCACTCGGCGGATGGGCCGGCAGTGCCATCTCGTGGGCGCGCTCGGTGGATGACGGTACGACCTGGAGCGCCCCCAGGCGACTGGTGACCTCGCCTTTTTTGAATATCAGCACACTCGTCAAAGGTGCGCCTGTGGCAATGGCCGATGGCTCGGTCGGTTTGCCGGTCTATCACGAGTTCATCACCAAATTTGCCGAGGTGTTGCACATCAGCGCCCAAGGCCAGGTGACGGATAAAACACGGATCCCCGGCAGTCATTCCAGCTTGCAGCCCGTCGTGTTGGTCGCCAGCCCGGTCAAGGCCAACGCCTATATGCGGGCCGGCCAGGGCGGCCGGGTGGTCATGTCTGCCACGAACGATGCGGGTCAAACCTGGGCGCCAGCCCGATCGGTAAACCTGCCCAACCCTGACTCCGCAATCGCGGGTCTTGTCGCCAGTTCGGGTGACAAGTGGCTTGCGTTAAACCCGACCGCCGCGGGTCGCCAATCGCTGGCGCTGCTCAAAGCCACCAGCGACGGCAGTTTTGACACCGCCAAGACGCTGTTTGTGGAGGGTTCCGCCGAAGCATCACAAGCGGGCAATAGCCTGACGATCGCCGATCACACAGCTTTGCTGGGCCGTGAACTCAAGGCGCAAGGCGCGAGCGATGCAGATATTCAGGCCTACATCGGTAGTGCGGCAAGGCAGCTGTGTGGCCCATCGACCTGTGCAAAAGAGTTTTCATATCCGTTCTTGCTGCAAACGCGAGACGGCGCCATCCACCTGGTTTACACATGGCATCGCAGCCGCATCAAACATGTCTGGATGGACCATGCCGCGCTTGACTGATGCGTTTGCCTTGCTCGGCATCAGCGTGGTGCTGTGTGCCGGACTGATCGCATTGCTGGGTGCGTGGCGCGGCGCGGATGGGCGAGCGGTGTGGGTCAAAGTGCTGGCCGGGTTTTGTTTTGTGCTGCTGTGGATACCGACTGGCACGTCCGGCATACCCGTTGTGGCTTATGTCAGGGGCGTCTCCGGCGATGTGAGTATCTGTCTGGTGATGTTGGCGGTCTGGCGTATCTGCCAACTGGCGCTGAAATGGCATGCCATCCCCAAGCGCGAGCAAACAACGGTGATGTCATTGCTTGCTGTGGCAGCCTTGTTTCTTTATCCGCTGGCATTGGGTTGGGGTGACTGGGACGCCTATCGCCCGGGTTGGGGTTCGTGGGGCATGCTGCTGAGCTTGCTGGCACTGTGTGCGGTTTGCTGGGCTCAAGGCTTGCGCGTCGCGCCGGCGCTGGTGGTGATGGCACTGCTGGCCTGGAGCTTCGGCTTGATGGAGTCAGGCAATCTGTGGGACTATTTGCTGGACCCCTGGTTGTCGATGTATGCGCTGTGTTTTGTTTTCATAAAATGCATGCAAACAGCATTCAGACGCTGGCGTTAATTGGAGATTTTGTTGAAACCATTTGCTTTTGTATTTCCGGGTCAAGGCTCTCAATCGGTCGGTATGTTGGATGCCTGGGGCGATCACCCTGCGGTCGCCCACACATTGCAAGAGGCATCTGATGCGCTGGGGCAGGATGTGAGCCGATTGATTAAAGAGGGCCCCAAAGAAGATCTGGCGCTGACGACCAATACCCAGCCCGTGATGTTGGTGGCGGGTGTTGCGGCTTATCGGGTGTGGATGGCCGAGGCAGGTGTGGCGCCGGTGTGCGTTGCCGGGCATTCGCTTGGCGAATACGCAGCTTTGGTGGCCAGCGGCGCATTGACATTGGCGCAAGCCGCCCCGCTGGTGCGCTTCAGGGCCCAGGCCATGCAAGACGCCGTGCCCGTAGGCGCAGGTGCGATGGCGGCCATTTTGGGTTTGGATGCTTCGAAAATAATAGCTGTTTGCGCAGGTATTACTGGGGCTACCGCAGAGTTTGGTTTGCAAAATGGCGAAGTGGTGGAGGCTGTTAATTTCAACGATCCGCTGCAAACCGTGATTGCAGGCAGCAAGGCCGCTGTCGACAAGGCCTGCGAACTGCTCAAAGCCGAAGGCGCCAAACGCGCCTTGCTGCTTCAGGTCTCCGCGCCATTTCACTCCAGCCTGATGAAGCCCGCTGCCGAAAAGCTTCAAGAAAAACTGGCGGAAACCTCCTTTGCCGCCCTGCAAATTCCGCTGATCAACAATATTGACGTGGCGGTGCAAACCGATGCAGCGGGGATTCGCGATGCCTTGTACCGCCAGGCTTTTGGTGCTGTGCGCTGGGTGGAATGTGTCCAGGCCATCAAAGCACGTGGTGTCAGCCATGTTGTTGAATGTGGGCCGGGCAAGGTACTGGCGGGTCTGGTCAAGAGAATCGATGCTGACTTGACAGGAGCCCCTTTGTTTGACCCCGCCTCTATGGCCCAAATGAAAGAATTGCTGGTATGAGCGATATCAAGTTTGAAGGTCAAATTGCGCTGGTCACTGGCGCAACGCGCGGCATCGGCGCAGCCATTGCTCTGGAGCTGGCCCAAAAAGGCCTGAAAGTGATCGGAACGGCGACCAGCGATGCGGGCGCTGTCAAGATCAACGAGGCCTTGGCTGCTTACCCCGGTTGCGCCGGCAAGACCTTGAACGTGAACGACGGTGCTGCCTGTGAGGCGCTGATCGAGACCATCACGAAAGAACAAGGTGGCCTGCAGGTGCTGGTCAACAATGCCGGCATTACCCGCGATATGCTGGCCATGCGCCTGAAAGACGACGACTGGGATGCGGTGATGGACACCAATTTGAAGGCCGTCTTCCGGATGAGCCGCGCAGTCATGCGCACCATGATGAAGCAGCGCTACGGTCGGATCATCAACATCACATCTGTGGTTGGCAGCTCGGGCAATGCCGGGCAGTCAAATTACGCCGCAGCCAAAGCAGGTGTGGCAGGCATGACGCGGGCGCTGGCTAGAGAGCTGGGGTCGCGACACATCACGGTCAACTGTATAGCACCCGGTTTCATTGAAACCGACATGACGGCTGGCCTCAGTCAGGAGCAGCAAAAAAATCTGCTGGCACAAATTCCTCTGGGCCATCTTGGCAAGCCGCAGGATGTCGCCCATGCCGTTGCTTTTCTAGCCAGTCCGCAAGCGTCTTATGTGACTGGACAGGAAATTCATGTGAACGGCGGCATGTACATGTAAGCTGGAAGTGGTAAAAAACGAACCAACTTTTCCACACTGGTGCTGGCTTTTATCCGTCTGGCTCAGTATTCACCCCCCGGTGCAGAGAGCATCGCCTCTAACGCGCTAAAATCACGGATTAATTTACTACCCCCTGGGCGGAACTATGAGCGATATCGAAGCACGTGTTAAAAAAATCATTGCCGAACAACTTGGCGTTGAAGAAGGTCAAGTCACCAGCGAGAAGGCGTTTGTAGCCGATCTGGGTGCTGACTCACTGGACACGGTAGAGCTGGTGATGGCACTCGAAGACGAATTCGGCATTGAGATCCCGGACGAGGAGGCTGAGAAGATCACCACCGTTCAAAACGCGATTGATTACGCCAACACGCACCAAAAAGCCTAAGGCGTCTGCTTCCCCTGCTTCAAAAGCCCCGTCCGGGGCTTTTTTGCAATCTTTTCAGGTGTAATTTGAGGATCTGCGAATGAATCGTCGCCGCGTTGTAGTGACAGGTCTGGGCTGTATCAGCCCGATTGGGAACACCGTTGCCGAAAACTGGTCCAGTCTGCTGGCTGGACAGTCTGGTATCGACCTGATCACCAAATTTGACGCATCTGCCTCGACTTGCAAAATCGCTGGCGAGGTCAAGGGTTTTGCCATCGCGGATTACATCTCTGAAAAAGAGGCCCGCCACATGGATACCTTTATCCACTATGGCTTGGCCGCTGCTTGCCAGGCAGTCGCTGACAGTGGGTTGAAAACAGGCGAGGCGTTGAGCGAAGATGAGGCCGTGCGCATCGGCTGCGTGATCGGTTCAGGCATTGGCGGCCTGCCGCTGATTGAGAACACCCACGCAGACCTGACCAGCCGGGGGCCACGCCGGATCACGCCATTTTTTGTACCCGGTTCGATCATCAACATGATTGCGGGGCATGTGTCGATGAAATTTGGTTTCAAAGGTCCTAACATCGCCATCGTCACGGCTTGCACCACGGGCCTGCATTGCATCGGCGATGCCGGACGCATGATTGAATACGGTGACGCGGATGTGATGATTGCAGGCGGCGCCGAAGCAACCGTTTCTCCGCTCGGCATTGGCGGCTTTGCGGCCATGCGTGCCTTGTCAACCCGTAACGACGACCCTAAAACGGCCAGCCGCCCGTGGGACAAAGACCGCGATGGATTTGTGCTGGGCGAAGGCGCCGGCATGATGGTGCTGGAAGAGTATGAACACGCCAAGGCGCGGGGCGCCAAGATTTATGCCGAGCTTGCCGGGTTTGGCATGAGTGCTGATGCCGGCCATATCACCGCGCCCAACATGGACGGCCCCCGTCGGGCCATGCTGTCTGCTGTGCGCAATGCAGGATTGAATGCAGATTCAGTCGACTACCTCAATGCGCATGGAACATCCACACCGCTGGGAGACATTAACGAAAGCAACGCCATCAAAGCGGCCTTCGGCGGCCATGCTAAAAAGATGGTGGTCAGCTCCACCAAGTCCATGACCGGGCATTTGCTCGGTGGTGCGGGCGGCATAGAGTCTGTTTACACCGTGCTGGCGCTGCACCATCAAAAGATTCCCCCGACCATCAATATCTTTAGTCAAGATACTGAATGTGATCTGGACTTTTGCGCCAACACGGCCCGTGATGCTGTCGTCAATGTGGCCGTCAAAAACAACTTTGGTTTTGGTGGCACCAACGGTTCGCTGGTGTTCAAACGCGTCTGATCTGTCAACAGCGCTTGAACCACAACGCCCCGCCCGTCACTTATCCGCTCAGGCGCTCGCCTGTGCAGGCGCTGATTTATGGGGTGGTGTGGTTTGCAGTACTCGTTGTGCTAGTCCGCTGGGTTTGGCTCAGCCCAAACAGCAACATGGCTTTGCTTCTTGGTATCGGCGCGTTGGCAGCGTCTGGCCTGGCCGGTATTTTCGGCATGAAATCCTCACCCATTGGCCAGCTCGTTTGGGATGGCCAATGCTGGCATTGGGAGAGTCTGGCCTATCAGGTGGGTACCGCAGAGTATGAGGTATTTGTTGCTGCTGATTTTCAGCATATTGTCTTGCTGCACATCAAGAATCATGCAAACGCCAAGCTCTGGCTTTGGGTTGAACGTGGCACCTTTCCCGAGCGTTGGATGGACTTGCGACGTGCTATTTATTCGCCGCACCGGACCACCGCTGATCTGACCGCCTCAGCATGACTGGCGGTCGCGAACAGTCGCCTGCTGATGCACCGCCAGACAGTGATGCTTTGCTGGTTGAGAGAACGGTCGCCGGAGATCAAAAAGCATTTGAGTTGCTGGTCATCAAATACCAGCGGCGCATTCAGCGCCTGATTGGCCGCATGGTGCGTGATGTTGATTTGGTCGAAGACATCGCCCAGGAAACCTTTATCCGGGCGTACCGGGCGCTGGCACAGTTTCGGGGCGAGGCGCAGTTCTACACCTGGCTGTACCGGATCGCCATCAATACTGCCAAAAAAGCCCTGATGGACTTGAAACGTAACCCGACGGTTTCGGAAAATTCTTTCAAATCTGATGATGAAAATGAAACTTTGCACTTTAAGAACGAACTAACCAGCTCGGAGACACCTGATGCGGTGCTCGCAAGCAAGGAAATAGCACAAATTATCAACATGGCGCTTGAAGCCTTGCCTGAAGATTTGCGGATGGCAGTGACCCTGCGCGAAATTGAAGGTCTGAGTTACGAGGAAATAGCCGAAACCATGAACTGCCCTATCGGCACCGTGCGATCCCGGATTTTCCGGGCGAGAGAAGCGATTTCTCAAAAGGTCAAGCCTTTGCTTGAAAACCAGGCAGGCAAGCGCTGGTAAATTGGCTCGCGATAGACTGACATTGAACGATAAAAAACTGCTCATCATGACAACACAAGACAGCTCGGGCCACGAAATGCTTTCCGCCCTTTTTGACGGACAGCAAGGCTCTGATGGCGCGCTTGCAAACTTGCCGATTGAAGGCGGCCACACTCTTTACAGTGACTGGAACTGTTACCACGTGATTGGCGAAGTGCTGCGGAGCTCGTCGTCTGCGGCGGTTGTCGGGGCGGATCCAGCATTCCTTCAGCGTCTCATTACGCGCTTGAGTCATGAGGTTGTTGACCCGCTTGCTACACCGGCGGTGATAACGAGTAGCCCAGTAGCCGCTTCGGCAGTTCAAGCTGCCAACGACCAGCAATTCCGCTGGAAGCTGCTGGCCGGCTTCGCCGGCCTGGGTGCTGTTGCTGTATTGGCTTGGACGCTGACAGGACCGTCCATTGGCACTTCTTTGCCGCAGATGGCTCAAGACACCAGGGCCGCAACCCTGGTGACAGCTTTGCCAGAAGGGCCCATGATTCGAGACGCAAGGCTTGAGGAGCTGCTTTCTGCTCACAAGCAGATGGGCGCAAGCACCTTGCAGGTGCCTTCAGGTTTTGTGCGCCATGCTGGTTTTGAAGCGCCCCTTTCATCGGGTCGGTGAAACTGCGTCCAAGCCGCCTCAACGTCACTAAAAATCCATGTTTTACCGGTCATTTATTTCTTTATCCCTTGTATTTTCTGTTCTAGTAGCTCCTGAATTAGTAGCATCCCAAGCTCTTGGCTCAAGCCAGTCCGTCGCTACGGTTCAGGACGCCAAAGACCTCAATGAGTGGCTGCGCCGCATGCATGAGGCTTCCAAAAACCGCGCCTATATCGGAACTTATGTGGTTTCGTCGGGCGGTCAGCTGCAAAGCGCAAAAATCTGGCACGTCTGTGAGGCGGGGCAGCAAACCGAGCGAGTCGAAACCCTGACGGGCGCGCCGCGTTCAACTTTTCGGCACAACGAGCAGGTCGTGACTTTTCTGCCCGACCAAAAGCTGGTACGCCATGAAAAACGTGAAGCCTTGAACTCGTTTCCCGAGATTGTTCAGTCTTCCGATCACCGCATTTCTGACTTTTATAAACTCAAACTCGAAGGCACTGAGCGCGTTGCGGGGGTGGATGCCGACGTTGCTGTTCTGGTGTCCAAAGATGCCATGCGCTTTGGCTACCGTGTCTGGACAGAGCAAAAAAAAGGTCTGGTGGTGAAATTGCAGACACTCGACGTCGATGGCCGGGTGCTTGAGCAGGCTGCGTTTTCGGAGCTCCTGATGGACGCGCCTGTGAAGATGGAAAAACTGCTTCAGATGATGGGTAAGGTGGAGGGCTTGCGCGCGGAACACCCCACGATTGTCAAGACAACAGCCAGCGCACAAGGCTGGTATTTGCCTTCATCGGTGGCTGGATTCAAACCCATCAGCTGCTACAAGCGGTCTGCACCGGCAGGCGCTGCATCCCTTGCAGAAGACTCGATGCACTGGGTGTTTTCGGATGGGCTGGCATCGGTGTCGCTGTTTGTGGAGTCTTACGACCGCCAGCGTCACACCAAAGAGTCTGGCACGTCCATGGGGGCAACCCATACCCTGACGCGGCACATCGGCAGTTACTGGTTGACGGCCATGGGCGAGGTGCCGATGGTCACCCTCAAGCAGTTTGCCAATGGCCTTGAGCGTAAAAAATAGTTGTCTGAATTTAAAACCACTTGAAGACGAGGAAGATGATGTTTGCACCCCCGAAAAATTCATGGCGCTCCAGAGTTGCCGTGATGTCCTTATGTGTCGCTGCCGTGCTGGCGGCGACGCCTGCCCCGTCGGCTTGGGCACAAAACAGGACGCTGCCAGACTTCACCGATCTGGTCGAGCAGGTAGGGCCGTCAGTGGTCAACATTCGGACCTCTGAAAAAGTCAAGGCGGCTGCGGCTGGTGGCGGCGGCGTGGATGAGCAGATGCTCGAATTCTTTCGCCGGTTTGGTATTCCTATCCCACCCAATATGGGACCCAACACGCCGCGCGGCCCCCGCTCAGAGCGTTCACCTGCGCCTCAGGAAGATGCTCAGCCGCGTGGCGTGGGATCCGGTTTTATCCTGACATCTGACGGTTTTGTGATGACCAACGCCCACGTTGTTGAGGGCGCTGACGAGGTCATCGTGACGCTCACCGATAACCGCGAATACAAGGCCAAAATCATCGGCGCAGACAAGCGTACCGACGTGGCCGTGGTGAAGATCGAAGCGGCTGGCCTGCAGGCCGTCAAAATTGGTGACTCCAGTCGCCTGAAAGTTGGTGAGTGGGTCATGGCGATTGGTTCGCCGTTCGGCCTGGAGAACACCGTCACTGCCGGCATCGTCAGCGCCAAACAGCGCGACACGGGTGACTATCTTCCTTTTATCCAGACTGACGTGGCGATCAATCCCGGTAATTCTGGCGGTCCGCTGATCAACATGCGCGGCGAGGTGGTGGGCATCAACAGCCAAATCTATTCACGCTCAGGTGGTTTTCAAGGCATTTCATTTGCCATACCCATGGATGAAGCCACACGGGTGTCAGACCAGTTGCGAACTTCCGGGAGGGTCACGCGTGGGCGCATCGGCGTTCAGATTGACCAGGTGAGCAAAGAAGTCGCTGAATCGATTGGTCTTGGCAAGGCGCAGGGCGCGCTGGTCAGAGGTGTCGAGGCCGGTGCACCCGCAGACAAAGCAGGCGTGGAAGCCGGCGATATCATCACGAAATTTGACGGTAAGACAATCGAAAAATCAACGGACCTGCCCCGCTTGGTGGGCAACGTCAAACCCGGTACCAAATCCGTGGTGACGGTGTTCAGGCGTGGTGTGAGCAAGGACTTGTCAGTCGTCGTCGCCGAAGTAGAAGCTGAAAAGCCCGTGCGCAAATCGTCCGCGCCAGAGCCCAAGCCCCCAGTAGCGGGGCCCGCACAAGTTTTGGGTCTGGCTGTGAGCGAAGTCACGGATGCACAAAAGAAAGAACTCAAAATCAAGGGTGGTGTGAAGATTGACACTGCTGAAGGCGCTGCTTTGAGAGCAGGCTTGCGTGAGGGGGATGTGATCATCGCCATTTCCAACATTGAGATCACCAATGTCAAGGAGTTCGAAGCGGCACTGGCCAAGATGGACAAGACCAAAGCCGCCAATGTCCTGTTCAGGCGGGGCGATCTGGCGCAATATGTGTTGATCCGCCCGACGCGTTAAACAGTTGATCCCCGACTGCCTGGGATTCGTTCACGGCATGACAGCCCCGATATCCTATATGGGAGAGGGGTTTTTCGCTTAAAAAAATGGACAAAGTCCTTTGAAAACATTTTTTGCGTGATCTCGCAAAAATAAATCTGCGTTGCTTAGTGTGCACTAACAAACTAGTCGATGCTCGCAATATAATTTATGGTTACTAAGAATTTATAAAAAATACATTTTAGATATATTGTCAATTCTCAAATTGGCAAAACCGCCTTGTATAGAATCCAATCTGACATATCCTCACTTGCTCCACAGATCACGCACAAGTTGTTCATAGTCATTCAGTTAAAATTGTGGATAACCTGTTTATAAAATTCATGTTGCGGCACTGCAACGACAAAGATATGGGCATTGAGGGTCTTCTCGTTCGGGCCTTTTTGCCTACAATGAAGTCCCAACATAGCAGTTGCCATAGATTGTTGGTTCAGGGCGCGTCGCAAACCGACGCGCCCTTTTTTATGTTTTATCGCGAATGGCAAGGCTGCTGTTCGCAATACTTTCAAGCACTTAGGCGTTCCCGTTGATGAATCACATCAGAAATTTTTCGATCATTGCTCACATTGATCATGGCAAGTCGACACTCGCAGACCGTTTGATTCAGCGTTGCGGCGGACTACAGGACAGAGAGATGAGTGCGCAGGTTCTTGATTCGATGGACATCGAAAAAGAGCGTGGGATAACCATCAAGGCGCAAACCGCCGCGCTCAAATATAAAGCGCTTGATGGTCAGATTTACAACCTCAACCTGATCGACACACCAGGCCATGTGGACTTCTCTTACGAAGTCAGTCGCTCGTTGTCTGCTTGTGAAGGTGCGTTGCTGGTGGTGGACGCTTCCCAAGGCGTTGAAGCGCAGACGGTCGCCAACTGCTACACCGCGCTTGACCTGGGTGTTGAAGTGGTGCCCGTTTTAAACAAGATGGATTTACCGCAGGCTGACCCGGACAACGCGAAACAGGAAATCGAAGAGGTCATCGGCATCGACGCGACGGATGCGATTGCGTGCAGTGCAAAAACCGGTATGGGCATTGACGAGATTCTTGAGGCCGTGGTCGCGCGTATCCCGCATCCAAAAGGCAACCCCGATGGCCCGCTGCGCGCCATGATCATTGACAGTTGGTACGACGCATATGTGGGCGTGGTGATGCTTGTGCGCGTGGTCGATGGCCGGTTAGCCAAGGGCGACCGCATCAAGTTAATGGCCAGCGAGGCCACTTACAACGCCGAGCAGCTGGGCGTATTCACCCCGCACAACGAGCCGCGTCCGTCGCTGGAAGCAGGTGAGGTGGGCTTTGTGATTGCCGGCATCAAAGAGCTGCAGGCGGCCCGTGTGGGTGACACCATCACACGCATCAAGCCCGGTACAGGTGGGCTGAGCGCAACGGCAACCGAGGCGCTGCCTGGTTTTAAGGAAATCCAGCCCGCCGTGTTTGCAGGTCTGTATCCATCAGAGGCCAGCGAATATGAGTCCTTGCGCGATGCCCTTGAAAAGCTCAAGCTGAACGACGCTTCGCTGCATTACGAGCCTGAGGTCAGTGAGGCGCTGGGCTTTGGCTTCAGGTGTGGATTTCTGGGCTTGCTGCACATGGAAATCGTCCAGGAACGTCTGGAGCGCGAGTTCGACCAGGACCTGATCACCACAGCACCGAGTGTGGTGTACCAGGTACTCAGGGCCGATGGCGAGATGATCATGGTTGAGAACCCATCGAAAATCCCCGACGCCGGTCGTGTCAGTGAAATCAGGGAGCCCATCGTCACCGTGCACTTGTATATGCCGCAGGACTATGTCGGCGCCGTGATGACGCTGGCCAACCAGAAGCGCGGCGTGCAGCTCAACATGGCCTATCACGGCAAGCAGGTGATGCTGACCTACGAAATGCCGCTCGGCGAAATCGTGCTCGACTTTTTTGACAAGCTCAAATCCGTCTCGCGCGGTTACGCCTCCATGGACTACACCTTCAAGGAGTTCCGCGCATCCGATGTGGTGAAGGTCGACATTTTGCTGAACGGGGAAAAGGTGGACGCGCTGTCCATCATCGTGCACCGCAGCCAGTCGGCCTACCGGGGCCGTGCAGTCGTGGCCAAGATGCGCGAGATCATTTCGCGTCAGCAGTTTGACGTTGCCATCCAGGCGGCCATTGGTGCCAACATTATTGCGCGTGAGACAATCAAGGCGCTGCGGAAAAACGTCATTGCCAAGTGCTACGGCGGAGATATCTCACGCAAGCGCAAGCTTCTTGAAAAACAAAAAGCGGGTAAAAAACGCATGAAACAAATCGGATCGGTAGAAGTGCCCCAAGAGGCCTTCCTGGCCATATTGCAGGTGGAAGACTGATGAGCAACGCGATCACAAAAACCATGAGCGGCGTCACAGCTGTTGTCCTGGCTGCATTTGTCGGCTACGGCGCGGCGTGGTATTTTGGTATGGTGGACGGGAATTTTTCATTGCTGCTCTTTCTTGCCGCGCTTGTGACGGGTATTTACTGGGTGGCTGAACGCCTTTATTTTCTGCCCCAACGCTACAAAGAAGTTGCGGCCCTGGACGAGGCAACCGCCAGGCGCCGCCAAGAGCTTGCCAAGATGGGTATCACCAAAGTGGATACCGACGCCAGTGACGCCAAAATTCGTCTCCTCATGCAGCCCTGGTGGCTGGACTGGACGGCTGGGCTGTTCCCCGTCATCATCGTGGTCTTTTTGCTGCGCTCGTTTTTGTTTGAGCCTTTCAAAATCCCGTCTGGCTCCATGATCCCGACGCTGCTGGTCAATGACCTGATTCTGGTCAACAAATTCCATTACGGCGTCCGGCTTCCTGTCATCAACCAGAAGGTACTGGACAACAACAGCCCGCAGCGCGGAGACGTGATGGTGTTTCGCTACCCGCCCAAGCCCAGCCTTGACTACATCAAGCGTGTGGTCGGCGTGCCGGGTGACGAGGTGGCTTACCTGAACAAAAAGCTGACGATCAATGGCAAACCCTTGACCAAAACCGCCTTGCCTGATTTTTTTGATGAAGACAGCATGCGCTATTCAAAGCAGTTTGAAGAAGTGACAGGCACGAAAAAATACCGCCTGCTTAATGATGATGACCGTCCCGCCTTCATCCCGGGCGCAGAGGACTTCCCCAACAAGCAAAATTGCCGCTACAGTAATGAGGGTGTCGTTTGCAAGGTTCCTGAAGGCCACTATTTCATGATGGGCGACAACCGCGACAACTCGTTGGATTCCCGTTATTGGGGGTTTGTGCCGGAAAAAAACATTGTGGGTAGAGCATTTTTTGTCTGGATGAACTTCGGAAATTTAAAACGTATTGGCTCTTTTGATTGATTCAATCGCGAAGGCCAACTGGAAAAAATGGTGAAAAACCTCATAAGAAAACAGCAAGGTGCTTCGTTGATCAGCATGTTGTTTGTTGGCGCTGTGCTGGTGTTCCTGGGCGTGGTTGGTGCCCAGGTCGTTCCGACTTACACTGAATATCAAACCATTGGCAAGGCCGTCGAAAAAGCCAGGCAGTCCGGCTCTGTTGCAGAGCTGCGCAATGTTTTTGACAAGGCGGCCCAGATTGACGACAGCAAGTCCATCACCGGCAAGGACCTTGAGGTCTCCAAGGAAGGCGGAAATTCGTGATTTCCTTCGCCTACAGCAAAGAAATTCAGCTGGGCGGTCCCGCCTTTTCGCTGTTCAAGTACACCGGTCGTTCTAAATAAGTGCGTGCCACTTCTGTATCAGACTTGAATCTGCTGGCGCTGCAAAAGCGGCTTGAGCACACCTTCGGCAATCCCAAGCTGCTGGTACAGGCCCTGACGCATCGCAGCTTTTCGTCAGACCACAACGAGCGAATCGAATTTCTGGGTGACTCGGTTTTGAACCTAGCCGTCGCAGGTCTGTTGTACGAGCGCCTCAAAGAACTGCCAGAAGGCGACTTGTCCCGTGCCCGTGCCAATCTGGTCAAGCAGGACACGCTGCACCAGATTGCCGTGTCGCTGGGTCTGCCAGATTTGCTGCGTCTGGGTGAAGGCGAAGCCAAGTCTGGCGGGCAAAAACGGCCTTCCATACTGGCCGATGCACTAGAGGCCGTGATCGGTGCGGTGTACCTCGATGCCGGTTTTGACGTTGCATCAAGCCTGGTACGTCGCCTTTTTCAGGACGTTGAAATCAACGCCCAAATGCAGGCAATTGGCAAAGACCCCAAGACTGAATTGCAAGAGTGGTTGCAAGGCCACAAGATGAGCCTGCCGATCTACCGCATTGTTGGCACCGAGGGCGCTGCGCACAAGCAGACCTTTGATGTCGAGTGCGAGATCATTGAATATCGCCGTGCCGAGCGTGGCACCGGAAACTCCCGCCGCGCAGGCGAGCAGGCCGCTGCGCTGGCCATGCTGGCATTTATAAAGACGCTATGAGCGATAAAAAATTGACCCCTGACGAAGTTGCTGCCCAGGCTCAAGCGGCAGCCGTAGAGGCCATGATGGCCAAGGCGTTTTCAAAGCGTGCCAGTACTGCTCCGGCCAGCGACGTTGCGCTAACAGACGCACCAGGCCTTGACACCCAGCGCTGCGGCCTGATTGCCATTGTCGGTAAGCCCAATGTGGGCAAATCGACCTTGCTCAATGCGCTGGTCGGACAAAAAGTCAGCATCACCTCTCGCAAAGCGCAAACCACGCGGCACCGTATCACTGGCATGCGCACCGTCGGCGTCACCCAGTTTGTGTTTGTGGACACCCCCGGCTTTCAAACCCGGCATGGCAATGCGCTCAACCGCTCATTGAACCGCACCGTTGTGGGCACTGTCAACGATGTCGATCTGATTGTGTTTGTGGTGGAGGCTGGGCAGTTCAATCAGGCTGACGAAAAAGTGTTGAACCTGTTGCCACCGGGCACGCCTGCCATTTTGCTGGCCAACAAGTTTGATCTGATTCACCGCCGGGGCGACATTGCGCCTTGGCTGCAAATGATGCAGACCAAGCGCGACTTTGCCGAGTTTGTACCCATGTCGGCCAACAGTGTCAAAGATGTAGAGCGCGTGTTCGGCATTTGCGAGAAATACTTGCCCCAACAGCCCTGGATGTACGAGGCCGATGCACTGACCGACCGCAGCGACCGCTTCATGGCCGCCGAGATGATCCGGGAAAAGCTGTTTCGACTGACAGGTGATGAGCTGCCCTACACCTCGACCGTCATCATCGACAAGTACGAGCAAGAAGGCAACCTGCGCAAAATAGCCGCCACCATTGTGGTGGAACGTGACGGCCACAAGGGCATGATCATTGGCGACAAAGGCGAAAAGCTAAAGCGCATGGGCACCGAAGCGCGCCATGAGCTGGAAGCACTCACCGGCAACAAAGTTTTTCTGGAAATTTGGGTCAAGGTCAGATCTGGCTGGGCTGACGACGAAGCCAGAGTCAAAACATTCGGGTATGAGTGATGTTGCTCCCACGGTCGCTCACTGCGTGTAGCTTCCTGCCCTCCGAGAGGGCCGCTGCGCCTGCGGCCTGGCAAAGCCAGTTCCGCGGCCCCTGCTTGGTTTAAGGCATCTTTCCTGTGCCTGCAAAACGCATCGCCGATGAGCCTGCTTATGTCTTGCACCGCTACGACTGGAGCGAGTCCAGTCTGATTCTGGAAGTCTTCACCCGTACCTATGGCCGGGTGGCGCTGATTGCGCGGGGGGCTAAAAAGCCCAGTTCTAACTTCAGGCCCATCTTGCTGCCACTGCAGCTGCTGCATATCGCTTTTGGTGGTGATGCTGAAATCCGCAACCTCAAAAGCGCCGAATGGCAGGGCGGCCATGTGATGCCGACGGGTGATGCCCTGCTGTCGGGCTATTACTTGAATGAGCTGCTGATGCGCCTGCTGGCCCGCGACGATCCGCACCCAGTGCTGTTTGATGCCTATGCCGCCACCGTGCAGTTGCTGGCCAGCCAGAGCATTGACACGCTGCAAGTGGCGCTTCGGGCTTTTGAGCTGCGGCTGCTGCGTGACATTGGTTTTTTGCCATTGCTCGATGCACAAACCTCGACCCTGGCGACGCTGGATGCGGATACCCCCTACGTGTTGCTGGCCGAAGCGGGCCTGCGTGAAGCGCATGACGACGACCGCAGCGCCTTGAGCGGTGCGCAATGGCTGGCCCTGCAGCAGGCATTGGACGGTGACGCGCCCTTTGTAGACACCATGCACGCCTGCGTCAACCACTTGCCTGAGCTGAAAACCCAGCTACGCGCGCTGCTGCACTACCATTGTGATGTCAAAGTTTTAAAAACACGGCAGATGATGATGGACCTGCAGGCGCTTTAAATCATGATTGCCAACACTTCAATGAAAACCGCACTATCAGTCAACGTCAACAAGGTTGCCCTGCTGCGCAACACCCGCCATCTCGGCATTCCTGATGTGGTGCGTGCAGCACGCCTGTGCCTGGAGGCAGGTGCCAACGGCATCACGGTGCATCCTCGCCCTGATGAGCGGCATATCCGCAGTGCCGATGTGTTTGAAATCTCCGCCATGATGAAAGACTGGCCAGACCGGGAATTCAACATTGAAGGCAACCCATTCCAAAACCTGATGGGTTTTGTGCACGATTTGTCAGCACGCGGCTTGCCACTGCACCAATGCACTTTTGTGCCGGACAGCGAAGACCAGTTCACCAGTGACCATGGCTGGGTGTTTCCTGATGATGCTGAGCGATTGATGCCTTTGATTGAAAAAGTCCATGCCAGAGGCTTTCGCGTCAGCTTGTTCATGGATCCTGTCCCCAGCGCCATGGCGGCCGCCAAGGCGGCGGGCGCAGACCGGGTCGAGTTTTATACCGAAAGCTACGCCAGCGCCTGGGCCACAGATCAAAAGGGCGAGGCGTTAAACCGTTTTACCCAATCAGCTCGGGCAGCCGCAGCGGTTGGTTTAGGACTCAATGCGGGTCACGACTTGAACCAAGACAATCTCACTGAATTTTTAAAAGCCGTGCCCGGCGTACATGAAGTGTCGATTGGCCATGCCTTGGTGGCTGATGCACTCGAGTTGGGTTACGACGCCACAGTGAAAGCCTATTTGCGCTGCATTGATGAGGCGTTTGTCGGTCAATGATTTATGGCATTGGCACTGACATTTGTGACGTGCGCCGCATCAGAGCGAGCGTCGAGCGCCATGGCGAACGCTTCGCCAAAAAAATCCTGAGCGATGGCGAGATGAAAACGTTCAGCGAGCGCAGCCTGCGCTGGCCAGACCGGGGTGTCAGCTATCTGGCCACCCGCTTTTCAGCCAAAGAAGCTTTCAGCAAAGCCATCGGTATGGGCATGCGCATGCCCATGACCTGGCGCAGCTGCGAGATTGCCAAAGAGGCCAGCGGCAAACCCTGCATCGTCCTGCATGGTGCACTCAAAGAGTGGTTTGACGCGCGCCGCTTGTCAGCGCATGTCAGTGTGACCGACGAAACCGACTACGCTGCCAGCTTTGTGGTCGTTGAACAGCAGACTTGAGCCTGGCTGAGACTTTTCAGGCCATATTAACCATAAAATAGGGCTGCAGACCATTAGATATATGAGTAAGTAGCTCCTGATTCAATAGCACCCAAGAAACCATCTATGACCCAACACGCCCCTCTCATCATTGACATTGCCGGCGTCAGCCTGACCAAAGACGACCGCCGCCGCCTGAAAAGCCCGCTGACGGGCGGCATCATTTTGTTCGCCCGCAATTGGGAAAATCGAACGCAACTGACCAGCCTCTGCGCAGCGATCAAAAGCATTCGCAAAGACTTGCTGATTTGTGTGGACCATGAAGGCGGGCGGGTGCAGCGTTTTAAAACCGACGGCTTCACGCATGTGCCGCCGATGCGGGCGCTCGGTGAGCTGTGGATGAAAGACCAGCTGGCGGCAACCAACGCCGCCACCGCTTGCGGCTACGTGTTGGCGGCTGAGCTGCGCAGTTGTGGGGTCGACTTCAGCTTCACGCCTGTGCTGGACCTGGATTACGGCGAAAGCAGTGTGATTGGCGACCGTGCTTTCGGCCGTGACCCGCGCGTGGTCACGCTGCTGGCCAAAAGCCTGATGCATGGCCTGCTGCAAGCCGGCATGATGAACTGCGGCAAGCACTTTCCCGGACACGGCTTTGTCAAAGCCGATTCGCATCTTGAAATTCCTGTCGACAAGCGCAGCCTGAAAGCTATTTTGCTGGACGACGCAGCGCCCTACGATTGGCTTAACACCACACTGACCAGCGTCATGCCGGCCCATGTGATTTACCCCAAGGTGGACAGTCGCCCGGCCGGATTTTCAGAGCAATGGCTGACGTATATTCTGCGCGGCCAGCTCGGCTTTGGCGGCGCTATTTTCAGCGACGACCTGAGCATGGCGGGTGCACGCATCATTGATGGCAAACAAGTGTCATACACCCAGGCGGCAATCACCGCGCTCAATGCAGGCTGCGACATGGTGCTGCTGTGCAACCAGTCGGTTGATGGCGGCAAGGCAGTGGACGAGTTGCTGGACGGCATGACAGAAGGGCTGATGAAAGGCCACTGGGAAGCGCTCGAATCCAGCGAGCTGCGCAGACAAGAGTTACTGCCAACGGCCAAAGCCCATGCCTGGGACGATCTGATGCTGCACCCGGCTTACATGCACGCGATGGGTTTGATCCCATGAACGCCGCCCTTCGCTCGATCACTGCATGGCTTGCTGCTGCTGTGTGGTGTGGTGCGGCATTGGCCCAAGACGCTGCCACCCAGCCCCTTCGCGTTGGCTCCAAAATCGACACCGAAGGCAAGTTGCTCGGCCACATGATGGTGCTGGCGCTGGAGGCCAACGGCATCAAGACGCAAAGCAAAGTGTCGCTCGGCAACACGCAGGTCATGCGTGGCGCCATCACGGCAGGCGAGATTGATATTTACCCCGAATACACAGGCAACGGTGCTTTCATATTTGCTGAAGAAAAAAGCCCGGCATGGAAAAATTTACAAACCGGCTACGAGCGCGTCAAGGCGCTGGACTATGCCAAAAACAAAATCGTCTGGCTGCAAGCTGCACCTGCCAACAACAGCTGGACGATTGCCGTGCGCAAAGATGTGGCTGCGGCCAACAAGCTGGTCACGCTGGATGACTTGTCAAAGTGGTTGGCGTCTTCGCAATACAAGGCAGGCCAATTCAAGCTTGCCGCATCGGCAGAGTTCGTTGAACGTTCAGACGCTCTGCCTGCGTTTCAGGCGGCCTACAACTTCAAGCTCAAGCCCGACCAGCTGTTAACGCTTGCGGGCGGCGACACGTCAGTGACGGTGCGTGCTGCGTATGAAAAAACATCCGGCGTGAACGCCGCCATGGCTTATGGCACCGATGGTGCTGTGGCCGCGTTGGGCCTGGTGATTCTGGACGACACTTTGGGCGTTCAGCCGGTCTACGCACCGGCGCCCATCATTCGGGAAGACGCGCTCAAAAAGAACCCGAAAATCGCCGAATCACTGGCGCCCGTTTTCAAGCTGCTGGACCGCCCGACATTGCAGAGCTTGAATGCAAAGATTCAGCTGGAAGGCCAGGACGCCAAAAAAGTAGCCGGGGATTTTTTGAAGTCCAAAAGGCTGTTGAAATAATCTGTTTGACATGACCATAGACAAGCGCCGCAACCCGGTACTGGCGAGCTTGTCACTCTTGGTCGTGCTGGCCTTGTACAGCCTGCCGTTTTTACGGCTGGCACCCAACCGCCTGGTGTCGGGCCAACCGATTTATTTTTTCTCGATCGTTGACGGCTCAGTCTGGTTGCTGCTGCTGATGCTTGTTGGGCTGGTGGCGTTGACAGCCTTGACCATGTTCAAGCCGCGCGCAGCATGGCTGTGGGCGGTTGTGACCATCGCTGCGCTTGCCATGCCCAGCTTGCTTTGGCAGGCTGCCCATCAGGCCAGTATCAGCCTGCAAGGCGAGTTGCCCACTTCGCTCATCGCACGCGCCTCTCTCGGTAGCGCCTTCTGGGTGACGCTGACGCTGCTGGGCTTGATGGTCAGCAGTGCCTTGCAGCAGTTGCGAGTACATGCGTTTCAAGCAGCTGCGGTACTTGCTGTATTGCTATTGGCGCTGGGCGTTTTGCTGGTCAACGGCGCCTGCAACGACCTGTCTCTGGTCAAGGAATACGCCAACCGGGCCGACGGCTTTGGGGGCGTCGTGGGGCGGCACCTGCAAATGGTGTTGCTGGCGCTGGCAGGCACGCTGGCCATCGGCTTGCCGCTGGGCTGGGCTGCACATGCGCATGCCAAAGCGGGCAGGGTGCTGCTGCCCCTGCTCAACATCATTCAAACCATTCCGTCGATTGCGCTGTTTGGTTTGTTGATGGCACCGCTTGCGCTGCTGGCGGCCAGTTTGCCAGCCTTGGGTCGCGCGGGCATCAGCGGCGTGGGCCTGGCGCCTGCGGTGATAGCCCTGACGCTGTATGGCTTATTACCGGTGGTACGCGGCACGCTGGCTGGTTTGCAGCAGGTGTCTGGCGCCATGACGCAGGCCGCGTCTGCCCTGGGGCTGACGCATTTTCAAACACTGGTTCATATCGAGCTGCCGCTGGCTTTGCCCGTGCTGCTGGGCGGTGTGCGTACAGCAGCCGTCAGCAGCGTCGGGCTGGCAGCCGTGACTGCGCTGATTGGTGCCGGCGGCTTGGGCAGTATTTTGTTTGAAGGGCTGTTTGCCAATGCTGAGGACGTGGTGCTGTTGGGCGTGCTGCCCATCATTGCGCTGGGTGTGTTGGTGGATGCGCTGTTTAAGGTGTTGATGGGTTTGGCCGGGCGCAGGGTTCACCCATGGCGATGAAGCATCCATGGCTTTGGGTGGCTGCCTTGCTGGCCGCGCTGGTCATGTTTTTGCCGCATTCTGCGCCGCTTTTTTCATCTTTGTTCCCGCAGCTCGAACGTCCGGTCTACACGCAGGAGCCTTTTGCCTGGCTGCTGTGGCAACACCTGTTGTTGGTGGGCGCGTCCAGCTTGTTTTCGACGGTGGTCGGCAGTGCCATCGGTGTCTGGGTCACGCGCCCGGCAGGCCATGCCTTCAAGCCGCTGGTTGAAAGCGTGCTCGCCATGAGCCAGGCTTTCCCGCCTGTGGCGGTGCTGGCTTTAGCGGTCCCCGTGGTTGGCTTTGGCGAGCTGCCCGCACTGCTAGCGCTGGCCTTGTATGGCTTGCTCTCGGTGGTGCAGGGTACCGTCAGCGGTTTGCAAGGTGTGCCCGCAGCGCAGCATCAAGCGGCATTGAGTTTGGGGCTAACGCCGCGCCAGTGCTTGCGCTATATCGACCTGCCGCTGGCTCTGCCGGTATGGCTGTCTGGCGTGCGCACCTCTGTCATCATCAATATCGGCACGGCGGCGATTGCTTCAACGGTCGGCGCCAAAACCTTGGGCTCACCCATCATCATTGGCCTGAGCGGCTTTAACACTGCCTATGTGCTGCAAGGGGCCATGCTGGTTGCCCTGCTGGCAGTAGCAGTTGATATGGCGTTTGAAAAGCTGGCTCGCCGCGTGGCTTGGGAGCGATGAGGATGCTATTGATTAAGTAGCTTCTAGCCCAATTAAACATTGGGCTGCAGGCGATTTTTGCTAGAGTTTCTGGCGAATTTTTGTCGCTGTTCAGGCGGTGACTTCGCGGTAGGCCCAGGCCAGCCAGGGCATCAGCGCGCGAAGGTCAGCGGCTTCAACTGTCGCGCCACACCAGATGCGCAGCCCGGCGGGCGCATCTTTGTAGGCGCCAATGTCGTAAGCCACGCCTTGTTCGTCCAGCAGCGCAACCATCCTTTTGACCTGCGCGTCGCTGGCGGTCAGCGTCAGGCAGACGCTGGTGTTCGACACGGTGGCTGGGTCTTTGGCCAAAAACTGAATCCAGTCGTTTTGCGCCACAAATTCTTCAATCACTGCCAAGTTGGCTCGGCTTTTGGCGATCAAGCCTGGCAAGCCGCCCAGGCTGTCAGCCCATTGCAAGGCGTCGAGGTAGTCGGCCACGCACAGCATCGATGGCGTGTTGATGGTGTCGCCCTTGAACAGCCCTTCATTGAGCTTGCCGTTGGCCGTCATGCGGAAAATTTTCGGCATCGGCCAGGGCGGGGTGTAAGTCAGCAGGCGCTCAACCGCACGCGGACTCAAAATCAGCATGCCATGCGCGCCTTCGCCGCCCAGCACCTTTTGCCAGGAGTAGGTGATGACGTCCAGCTTGTGCCAAGGCATGTCCATCGCAAAAATGGCCGATGTGGCGTCGCACAGGCTCAAGCCAGCCCGGTCATCAGGGATCCAGTCGCCATCGGGCACCTTGACGCCCGAGGTGGTGCCGTTCCAGACAAACACCACGTCGTTGTTGAAATCAACCCGCGCCAGGTCTGGCAGGTCACCGTAATCGGCTGTGATGACGCGGACATCCGGCAGCTTGAGCTGCTCCAAAATATCGTTTGTCCAGGTGGCGCTGAAGGTTTCCCATTCCAGCACGTCGACCCCACGCGCACCCAGCAGTGACCACATTGCCATTTCAATCGCACCCGTGTCAGACGCCGGTACCACAGCCACCCGGTAGTCGTCAGGCAGACCCAAGATACGAGCGGTCTCAGAGCAAGCCAAACCCAATGCTTTTTTACCCAAAGCCGACCGGTGCGACCTGCCCAGCGTGTCCAACTGCAATTTGCTCACGTCATAGCCAGGTCGTTTGGCGCACGGGCCGGATGAGAAGTTGGGGTTGTTGGGTTTGAGGCTGGGTTGCATGTGTTTCTTGGAGAGATTCGGCGAAGAATTTTCGGGAGGGTCCGAATGCTGGAATTAGTTGGTCATCTTAGCAAGGGCGTGTTTTGTGCCGGGCTGATCTGGCTGGGGCATGTCAGTTCACCGCGCTGCTCAAAAGTGCAGCAGCACTGACAATTTGCGTACCGTGCCATTGTTTGAGCGTGAGCAAGTCATCGTCGCTTGACACCAAAACGCGCGCTTGGCATGCCATCGCAAGCGCCAGAAACTTGCAGTCTTTTGGGTCGCGGCATGCACCCGCGGCCAGCTGGCCACTTCGGCTATCGGGTGTCAAAAGCGTTGTTTCCTGTTTGTACCTCGCAAAAAATACGGCGCGCTCGGTGGGGCTGGCATACGCGTCAAACTTGGGTCTGATCAACACAGCTTGCAGCTCGTCGAGCGTTGCAGGCGATACAAACAGGGTGTATCTGCCAAGAGCTGTCACAAAGGCTTGACGCGGAATGGACAACGGCCTGAGCAGCGCACTGACCAGCGTGCTGGTGTCAAAAACTGCGCGATTGAGCAGGCTCAAGGCTCATTTCCAAAAGCGATCAGCGGAGCTCTTTGACCATTCTCACCACATCAGCATCGGTCAATTGCCGGGCTGCTGCGTGCATGTCGCTGCTTTTTGCGGCGTCTGCTTGTGCAAAAAAAGCTTCAAACCACTCAACAGCCTGCGTGCGCTTGGCTTTGATGTCCTGCAAATCCGCCATGTCTTGCGGTGACACCATAAAAGCCGCCGTTCGTCCGTGCCGGGTGATGGTGACCGGCTCGCGCTGAACCGTATCCAGCAATTGCCCAAAGCGGTTTTGTGCATCCATGGATGAGACTGTCAACATGTGCTGCCCTTTTTAAAAATAGCCAACCTGTACAGTATAGCTAGTTTTGAGTCTCAAGGCGTGGACGAACTAACCCACAGTCCAAGCCAGCTTGCCGCTGGCATCCAGGTGCGTCAGGTACACGCGCAGGTCAAACTCATATTGGTGGTATTGCGGCTCCATGTAGGTGCAAAGTTTGTAGAAGTCTTTGTCGTGCTCTTTTTCCTTGATGTGGGCCAGCTCGTGCACGGTGATCATGCGCAAAAATTCGTCGGGCACTTCTTTAAACAGTGATGACACGCGGATTTCGCGTTTGGCTTTGAGCTTGTTGCCTTGCACCCGGCTGATCTGGGTGTGTGTGCCCAGGGCGTGAGCGATGACTTGCAGGCGGTTGTCAAACGCGACTTTTGCTAAAGGCTCGGAGCTGCGCAAAAACTCGTTTTTAAGTGCCATCACGTAGTCGTACAGCGCCTTGTCGGTGCGCACGCTGTGGGCGCGTGGGTATTTTTTGAGCAGCATGTCGCCCAGCTTGTCTTGGGCCTGCAGCTGCTGCACTTGCAATTGCAGGCTCTCGGGGTAGGCGCTGAGGTATTTCAGTGGGGTCATGGCTAGGGCTTGGCTTGACTTTTCAAGTTCGAGACGCGGAACCGGCTTTGCCGGGCCGCAGGCGGGCGGCCCCCTCGGGTGGCAGGGAGCTTGCGCGTTGTGCGCAACCGTGGGGCTACACCTCTCTGCGCAGGGCCGGGAACAAGATCACGTCCCGAATACTCGGGCTGTCAGTCAGCAGCATCATCAGCCGGTCAATGCCCACACCACAGCCACCGGTGGGCGGCATGCCGTATTCGAGGGCGCGCACAAAGTCGTGGTCATAAAACATGGCCTCGTCGTCGCCACTGTCTTTTGCGGCGACTTGGGCGTTGAAGCGGGCGGCTTGCTCTTGGGCGTCGTTCAGCTCGCTAAAGCCGTTGCCAAATTCGCGGCCGGTGATGTACAGCTCAAAGCGTTCGGTGACTTCGGGGCGTGCGTCGTTGGCGCGTGCCAGCGGTGAGATTTCAGTCGGGTGCTCCATGATGAAAGTCGGCTGCCAGAGCTTTTCTTCGACCGTTTCTTCAAAAAACATCACTTGCAGGCTGGCCAGCGAGCGTGTGCTGAGGCGGTCTTTTTGTTCGTTAAAACCGAGCTTTTTCAGCTTGTCAGTCAGCCACGCGGCGTCGTCTACGCCCGCAGCTACACCGAGCGCTGCGTCGGTGTGCTTCAAAATCGCTTCGCGAATCGTCAGGCGCTCAAACGGCTGGCTTAAATCAACCGGCTTGTCGGCATAGCTCAAGCTCAGTGAGCCGCAAATTTTTTGCGCCACGTCACGAATCAGCGACTCGGTAAAGGTCATCAAGTCCTGGTAGTTCCACCACGCGGCGTAGAACTCCATCATGGTGAATTCTGGGTTGTGCCGCACGCTGATGCCTTCGTTGCGGTAGCTGCGGTTGATTTCAAACACCCGCTCAAAGCCGCCCACGATCAGCCGCTTCAGGTACAGCTCAGGCGCAATGCGCAAAAACATTTCCTGGTCAAGCGCGTTGTGGTGGGTCTTGAAGGGTTTGGCGTTTGCGCCACCAGGGATGGGGTGCAGCATGGGCGTTTCGACCTCTAAAAAGTCATTCGTCACCATGAATTCACGGATGCTGCTGACCGCCTTGCTGCGCGACATGAAGCGGGCTCTAGCTGACTCGTCGGTGATCAAATCCACATAGCGCTGGCGGTACTTGACCTCCTGGTCGGCCACGCCGTGAAACTTGTCGGGCAGCGGTCGTAGGCTTTTGGTGACCAACCGGATGCCGGTCGCATGAATCGACAGCTCGCCAGTTTTGGTTTTAAACAGCGTGCCGCTGGCCCACACAATGTCGCCCAAGTCCCAGTGTTTAAAGGCGTTGTGAACGTCTTCGCCCACGCCTTCGTTGTTGATGTACACCTGAATGCGGCCACCCGATGGGCCAAAAGACGCGTCTTGCAGCGTGGCAAAGCTGGCCTTGCCCATGACGCGCTTGAGCATCATGCGGCCGGCGACGCTGACGGTCACGGCCAGTGGTTCCAGCTCTTCCTTGGTTTTGTTGTTGTACTGGGCAAACAGCGCTTCGGCCCGGTGCTGGGGTTTGATGTCGTTGGGGAAAGCAATGCCTGCTGCCCGCAGGGCGGCCAGCTTGGCCTGCCGCTCGACCATCAACTGGTTGTCGTCTTGGGGGGTAACAGCGGGGGCGGGCGTAGATTGGGGCGTCATGAGGAAGGTCGGTTGGGCAATAAACTCCCCATTTTAAGTTTTTACCGCGTGGCCCCTTCCAATCGCTGACTTCAGCGCCTTTTTAAACCTTGATAATCTATGTCATGTTCTTGCATGCCGTTGTTTTTTCACTTGGGTTGCGGCTGCCCAGCCGGGCTTTAGGGCTGCTATGGATGTTTCGGCCCTTCTTTTTCAGGCGGGTATCTGTTTGCCATCTGGCTCTAAACTGAGCCAGGCAGAGCAAGACCGTGTGATGGATCATCTGCGTCATACATTAACAATGGGTAAGAAGAGTTATGCGATTGCGTAAAGAGGCTTTGCTATTTTGGGCCATTGACATTGCGCTGGTTGTCCTGGCTTGGTGGGTTACCTTCTGGCTGCGGTTTAACTTCGAAATTCCAGATGATTTTGTGGCGATGGCTCTTGGCAGCGCGCGCTGGATGCTGCCTTGTTTTGTCGTCGGGCTCGCCATTGCCAGGGTGTATCGGCAGGTGTGGCGCTATATTGGCCTGCCAGAGCTGCGCCAGCTAGGCTGGGGTGTTTTTCTTTCGAGCGTGATGGCAGCGACGGTTATCTTGATGCTGCGCGTGCCTCTTTTTCCGCGCTCTGTGTTGCTCATTCATCCCTTGCTGGTGCTGGTCATGCTGGGCGCCGCACGCGCAGGCTGGCGCACGTTGACTGAGCACCAGCAGCCGAGCGACAGCTCAAAGCCTTTGCTGATCGTGGGTTCACTCAAAGATGCGGCCGATGCGTTGCGCGCGCTCAAAGGCTCAGCTCAGTGGCACTGCGTGGGCATTGCATCGCCGCTGGCAGCAGAGCAGGGCACGTATTTGAACCAGATTCCTGTGCTGGGCCTGCCCAGCTCGGTGGTTGAGATGGCGCAATCCACAGGCGCCGCCACCGCCCTGATTGCCAGCCCCCCGGGCTCGGATGAGCGGCGCGATGTGCTGTTGCAGTCTACCCAGGCCGGGTTGACGCTGCTGACGATGCCCCGCCCTGACGAATGGCTGCGTGCGGACGGCAGCAGCCCGCGCAAGATCGAACTCGAAGACTTGCTAGGCAGGCAGGCCGTCGAGCTGAACGTTCACGGTCTGGCCTCGCTGTTTTCAGGCCAAACCGTCTTTGTGTCGGGCGCGGGCGGCTCAATCGGCTCCGAGCTGTGCCGCCAGATTGCCCGGCTGGGCGTGGCGCGGCTGGTGTGTGTGGATTCATCTGAAATCGCCGTCTACAAGCTGGAGCAGGAACTGCGCGAATCGCATCCGCAAATGCAAGGTCTTTACTACACCGCCAATGTGCGTGAACTGGGCAGGCTGCGGGCCATTGCCATGCAGTACAAGCCCGCAGTTTTCTTTCATGCCGCCGCCTACAAGCATGTGCCTTTGATGGAGTCGCACAACGAGATCGAAGCGATTCGCACCAACATCCTGGGCACCTTGCATGCCGCGCGTATTGCCGGCGAATGCGGGGCGCAAAAGTTTGTCTTGATATCTACCGACAAAGCCGTCAACCCAACCAACATCATGGGTGCGACCAAGCGCATGGCTGAGCTGGTGGTGCAAAGCGTCGCGATTGAGCATCCAGACACGTCCTACGTGTCGGTACGCTTTGGCAATGTGCTGGGTTCCAGCGGTTCGGTGGTACCGCTCTTCACTGAGCAAATTGCCAAGGGCGGGCCCATCACTGTGACCCACCCTGACATCGTGCGCTACTTCATGACGATTCCTGAAGCCGCGCGTCTGGTGTTGCAGGCTGGTCTGATGGGCTCTACAGGCCAAATTTATGTGCTGGACATGGGCGAGCCGATGAAAATCGTTGACCTGGCACGCATGATGGTTCGCCTGTCAGGCAAGACCGAGCAGGACATTCCGCTGTCGTACACCGGCCTGCGCCCCGGCGAAAAGTTGTTTGAAGAGCTGCTCGCTGATGACGAAACGACCGAGCCGACCCAGCACCCCAAGCTGCGCGTGGCCAAAACATCGGGCCAGCAGGCGGTGGCGATTGACGCTGTGATTCAGTGGATTGAGTCGGCAGGACCAGCGCCTTCCAGCCACGATGTGCGGGCTTGGTTATCCAGCCATTTGCCAGAATACAAAGCCCAGAACTAAGGCCGGTTTAAAGTGCGATGCCGGTCCGTTCCAGCATATCGCTCACCAGTTCCAGCCGCACCAGCGGATTGTCAAGTTCCATCAGACGCTGTTTGAGTTCCAGCGGCAGCGGCAGCAGCTCGCACCAGCGGTTGGCCACCCAGCCGCAATCGTCCAGTTGGTAGGGCGGCGTCAAAGGCATCTGGTCCTCCGGAATGCTGCGCTGCTGCAGGCTTTTGATCAGCTTTCCCAGCGCATTGGCGCAGGCCTTCAGATCGTCTGGCACCGTCACGCTCATGTCGTTATCGACGCGTTCCACATCGGCAATCCACAAGCCGTGCTTGAGTTTTTCGCGGTTGCTGATCTTAAAGCGCTGAGCCCCCACACAGCGGATCACCATCAGCCCCGGCTGCGGTGCTGAAAACTCGGTAATCGTGGCCAGCGTGCCGGTCGCGCAAAACTCTTCTACTGCAAACCCGTCTCCCGTGGGTTGACCGGTGGGTTTGTCAGATTGGGCTTTGCGCACTTCAGAGCCTGCCGTCAGCGACACCACCCCAAATGGCGCGCCGGTTTTGTGGCACTTGCCAATCATGTCCAGGTAGCGAACCTCAAAAATCCGCAGCGGCAGCAAACCACCAGGGTAGAGCACGCTGCCCAGGGGAAAGAGTGGAAGGCTGGACAGCTTGAGCGTGTCAGACATGGGAAATGCCTCGAAAAATGCTTGAAGCGGGTTTGAAAAAAGTTTGGAAGAAAATAAAGTGCAGAAGTGCCTGAAAACAGCCTGTTGTAGGTTTTTTTCGTCTTCTAGGCCAATGAATAGGGGTGCGAAAAGCTATAAAAAAAGTAGCATTCCATCTTGGTTAAATCACCGCATCGGCAGGCTGCTTTTGCAGCATGGCCAGCGTTGACGCAATGGTTTTGCGCAGCTCGCGGCGGTCACAGATAAAGTCAATCGCGCCCTTGGTCTGCAAAAACTCGGCGCGCTGAAAGCCCTCAGGCAAAGTCACCCGCACGGTCGATTCAATCACCCTTGGCCCTGCAAAGCCAATCAGCGCCTTCGGTTCGGCAATCACCACATCACCCAAAAACGCAAAGCCAGCCGACACGCCGCCCATGGTCGGGTCGGTCAGCACACTGATGTAGGGCAAGCCTTTTTTGGCCAGCCGGGTCAGTGACGCATTGGTTTTGGCCATTTGCATCAGGCTCAGCAGGCCTTCTTGCATGCGTGCGCCACCCGTGGCGGTAAAGCAGATAAACGGTACTTTCTGCTCAATCGCCGTATGCACACCGCGCACAAAGCGCTCACCGACCACACTGCCCATGCTACCGCCCATAAAGTCAAACTCAAAGCAGGCTGCGACCACGCCAATGCTGTGCACTGCCCCGCCCATCACAATCAGCGCGTCCGTCTCGCCTGTGGTCTCCAGCGCATCTTTGAGCCGCTCTGGGTACTTGCGGCTGTCTTTGAACTTCAACGGGTCAACCGGGATGACTTCTTGTCCCAGCTCATAGCGGCCTTCCGGGTCTAAAAAGGCATCCAGCCGGGCCCGCGCCCCAATCCGGTGATGATGGCTGCACTGCGGGCAGACATTGTGGTTTTTTTCCAGATCGGTTTTGTACAGTACCGCGTCACAACTCGGACATTTGATCCACAGCCCCTCGGGCACACTGCGGCGCTCGGTCGGGTCGGTCGGTGTGATTTTGGGAGGGAGAAGTTTTTCTAGCCAAGACATAGGTTTGTCCTTGAATGGATTGCGGTAAAACGTTGATGTGTGCAAGCGCGATGCTCAGTCGCGCCTAACGGTTATCGATTGGTCATTATGACGCTGTGCGTGCGGCATCAACCGAAGCGATTGGGCGTGTCGTGGCATGCATTTTGAATGACCCTGCCAGTAGTATCATTAAAAGGCATCGCTGTTCAGTGCACAAATGAGGCGCTTGAACGACTTCCCAGCCCTTTCGCTGGATTGGAATAATTGGTTGGAGCAAATTTTTAACGTACTTGGAGCAAAGTGATGTTTAAGAAACGACTGTTAACAATTCTGGCGGCAATGGCGCTTGCGATGGTGGGCGGAACTGCTTTAGCTGGCGGTAAAGATTCGACGTCTTCAAACGCATCAAAGGGCGATTACCGCAGTGCAAAGAGCGGCCAGTACGTCAAGAAGGCTTACGCGGAAAAGCACAAGAGCACCACGGTGCGTGAAGCGCGGCAGAAAAAATAGATTCAAAAGCTCTTTTAACCCGACTTCAGGCGCCTTTTAGGCCTACAGCCTAGCAAATACGTGGGAAAGCAGCTCTATAAATCGTAGCGATGAAATAGCGTAGAGTTCCAGAAATTCAGATTTTCGGATGCATCCTCAAGAATCCAGCGCCACCCGAATCTCCGCCAGGAAGTCGTGCGCCACGCCAGCGACCTTGCCCCTCGGTGCGTTTTCAATCAACTGAATGATCTTGCTGCCTATCACGACCGCATCAGCAACCTGTCCCACCACCTTGGCCGTTGCCGCGTCGCGGATGCCAAAGCCTACGCCGACCGGAATGCTGACGTGCTGACGGATACGGGGCAACATGGCCTCGACCGCGCCTGTGTCCAGGTTGCCTGCGCCGGTGACGCCTTTGAGCGAGACGTAGTACACGTAGCCGCTGGCCACGCGGGCGACCTGGGCCATGCGCTCGTCTGTACTGGTGGGGGCCAGCAAGAAGATCAGGTCCATGCTGTGGGCGCGCAGGCTGGCAGCAAAGGCTTCGCATTCTTCGGGCGGGTAGTCGACGATCAGCATGCCGTCGACGCCTGCTTCTGATGCGTGTTTGATAAAACTGCCCGCGCCGTTTTTGATCTCGTAACGCTCGACCGGATTGGCGTAGCCCATCAGCACGACCGGCGTGGTGTTGTCTTGCGTTCTGAAGTCGGTGACCATGTCCAAAACCTTGGCCAGGCCAATGCCGAGGGCCAGTGCTTTTTCACCGGCTTTTTGAATCACCGGGCCGTCGGCGCTGGGGTCTGAGAAGGGGACGCCAAGTTCAATCACATCCGCCCCGGCGCTGACCATGCCGTGCATCAGTTCGGGGGTGACGTCGGCATACGGAAAGCCAGCCATCACGTACGGGATCAGCGCGGTTTTGTTTTGCGCTTTGAGCTTTGAGAGGGTGGTTTGAATGCGGGTCATGTTGCCGTTCATTTCGCAAACTCAATGACTTGGCTTTGCGCCTGCTCGCCGCCTTTGACCGACTGGCCTTTGCAGCTTGGGCGGCAATAGAAATCGGCGTTGCTCAAGTCAGCCACGGTGCCGATGTCTTTGTCGCCCCGGCCCGACATGTTGACAAGAATCGACTGGTCTGCGCGCATGGTTTTAGCCAGTTTCATGGCATAGGCCACGGCGTGTGCAGATTCAAGCGCCGGGATGATGCCTTCGGTGCGGCAGGTGTAATGAAAGGCGTCGAGTGCTTCCTTGTCGGTGATACCGACGTATTCAGCGCGGCCAATGTCTTTCAAAAATGCATGTTCGGGGCCAACGCCGGGGTAGTCCAGGCCGGCGCTGATGCTGTGGGTTTCAGTGACCTGGCCGTCGTCGTCTTGAAGCACGTAGGTGCGGTTGCCGTGCAGCACGCCGGGCAGGCCGCGCTGCAATGAGGCGGAATGTTTGCCGCTGTCCATGCCTTCGCCAGCGGCCTCAACGCCAATCAGGCGGGTATTTTCGTAGGCAATGTAAGGGTGAAAAATACCCATCGCGTTGCTGCCACCGCCGACGCAGGCGATCACCGCATCGGGTTGTTTGCCGCCTGTCACGTGATTGGAGAGTGACGCGAGCATGTCGGGCATCTGCGCAATGCATTCGTTGCCAATCACGCTTTGAAAGTCTCGTACCATCATCGGGTAGGGGTGCGGCCCGGCCACAGTGCCGATGATGTAGAAGGTGTTGTCAACGTTGGCGACCCAGTCGCGCATGGCTTCGTTCAGCGCGTCCTTCAACGTTTTGCTGCCCGACTCTACCGGCACGACCGTCGCGCCCAGCAGCTTCATGCGGTACACATTGGGGCTTTGGCGCTTGACGTCTTCACTGCCCATGTAGACCACGCATTCGAGCCCATAGCGTGCGCAAATGGTGGCGGTGGCCACGCCGTGCTGGCCCGCGCCGGTTTCGGCAATCACGCGGGGTTTGCCCATGCGCTTGGCCAGCATGGCCTGGCCAATGGTGTTGTTGATTTTGTGCGCGCCGGTGTGGTTCAGGTCTTCGCGCTTGAAGTAAATTTGCGCGCCACCCTGTTCGCGGCTGGTGCGGGCGGCATGGTAAATCGGCGATGGGCGACCGACAAAGTGCGCCAGTTCGTCGTGGAATTCTTTTAAAAATTCAGGCTCATGTTGGTACTTTGCGTAGGCTTCTTTGAGCTCGGTCAGGGCGTGGGTCAGCGTTTCTGATACAAAACTGCCGCCATAAATGCCGAAGTGACCTTTGAGGTCAGGTTGTTGGTACTCGTACATGATTGAAGGCTTTCTCTGCAAGTTGGTGGTCTGCAGCGCGAACGGCTGCAACAAATTGACTGATCAGCTCGGGGCTTTTGATTCCCTTGGAAATCTCGACGCCCGAGCTCACATCGACAGCCAGCGTTTTACCGCGTGGCCGGACTTGCAATATGCCGTCGCCCACGTTTGCAGGTGTGAGTCCACCAGACAAAACGAGGTGAGCATTGACGCTTGGAGGAAGGAGTGACCAATTGAATGTTTTTCCGCCGCCGCCAAAACCTTCGACATGTGCGTCTAAAAGAATGGCTTGGGCTGATTTGAAGTCGTCGGCGTATTTTACGAGATCGAAATTGAGTCGTGCGTTTGGGGTTTCTTGATTCAGCGGGATACGCGCCGCTTTGATGAACGGCCGGGCGTTCTTTTGGGCTATGTGCAGGCACTCATCGGGCGCTTCATCACCATGAAATTGCACTAAAGCCCCCGAAATACCTTGGCAAGTAGCTATTATTTCAGTAGCGGAAGCGTTGACGAAAAGCAGCACGGGCGTCACGAACGGCGGCAGCCTGGCTGCCAGCTCAGCCGCTCGTGCCGGGCTGACGTAACGGGCGCTAGGCGCAAACAGCACAAAGCCAATCGCGTCGACCCCTGCGGCTACAGCTGCATCAACGTCCTGTTCGCGGGTCAGGCCGCAGATTTTGATTCGGGTTCTGGCTTGATTCATGGCAGCCAATCATAAGACGCGGATCTGGTGGGCAGGCTGTACCTTTCTTCATAAACTGGTCCCAAAAAGTACAGACCATCTGGCGAAAAGGTGGGCGCTGCGGCGTCACGCCTTTTGGCCGCCATCACGTCGGCCATCCAGTCAGGCTCGCGAAAGCCCTGGCCTACCGCCACCAGGCAGCCCATGATGTTGCGAATCATGTGGTGTAAAAAGGCGTTGGCTTGAAATTCAAAGCGCCAGTACGGCGAGCCTTGCCGCTGTGTGATGTCGATTTTTTGGATATTTTTGATGGGCGATTTGGCCTGGCACTGCGCCGCTCGAAATGAACTGAAGTCGTGTTCGCCCAGCAAATAGCTTGCTGCCTGCCGCATTTTTTCACCGTCCAGCGTGCGATAAACCCAACCAACGCGGCCCGCCTCTACGCTTGGCCGCACCGGCGATTCGAGCACCACGTACGCATAGCGCCGGGCAATCGCACTGCCGCGTGAGTGAAATTCATCAGGCATCACACGCGCCCACTGCACGGCGATGTCTGTGGGTAAAAACGCGTTGGTGCCGCGCACCCAGGAGCCTGTTTCGCGTTCAAGTGGGGTATCAAAATGCACGACTTGCATCAGGCCGTGCACGCCCGCGTCGGTGCGTCCAGCGCAATTGACGCGGATGGGCTGAGCGGCAAATTTGGCCAGCGCGCCTTCCAGTTTGTCCTGCACGGTGTTGCCCGAGAGCTGGCTTTGCCAGCCCTCATAAGCATTGCCGTTGTAACTGATGCCTAGAGCCAGCCTCAAAGCTAAACCAGCCTCAAAGGCCGCTCATGACAAGGCGTTCAGAAACGCTTGTGCTCTGGTTTTCAGGCTGCCCTGTGCCTCGGCTACGACTTCACTGGCCAGTGAACGGGCACCATCGGCGTCGCCAAGAGCACGAAATTCTTCGGCCAGCGCAAATTTGGTTTCTAGCGGGCTTTCGGCAGGCAGCGACACAGGCGCAGGCGCTGCGGTGGCAATTGTTGGGCTTTGTGTGGCAGGTGGATTCAGGTCGAGCGACAGGGACCCCATGTCGAACTCCAGCATGCCATTGTCAGGCGCTGCTGGAGCCCAGGCCACGGGTTTGCTGGCGGCGGTTAGCGGATCAGCACTGAAACTCGATCTGTGACCGCTGGGCGGTGGCGCTACAGACACTGGTTGATCTTCTGTGAAATCCATCTCCAGATCTTCGAAAATCGTATCTTCAGCCACTCCCGCGAAAACTGTTGGCTCGGGTGCATCAACCGGTGCGGGTGGTCTGACAGATGGTGCCACCGAGCCAGGTCCATCATCGACTGCAAAGTCCAGGTCCAGGTCAAAGTCAACCGCCGAATCAGCAAAGCCTGGCGACGCAACCATCATCTGCGGTGTGGTGTCTGCAGCAAAAGATGTGGCTGCTAACGGCATCATGGCAGCCGCTACCCGTTCGCTCTTTTGCGGCTGGCCAGCGGGCTGGTACATCGGATTGCTGGGGTCCAGGTCGTGGCCCATCTCGCAGATGTAAGCCCACTGCGGACCATTGCCGTTCGTGATGGTCAACGCCTGCGCAGCAATGATTTCAAAGGCTTTCAGGTCTCGCCGTTTGGCGTAAATTTCTATCAGCTTGACATGAACGGCGACACGCGAGGGGTTGGTGCGCAAGGCTTCCTTCAGGATCTCCTCGGCCTGCAAATCGCGGCCGTAGGCCAGGTAGACATCGGCTTCTGCGACCGGGTCAACATCGCCCGCTGCATCCAGCTGGTTGGGTGGATACACCATCGATGAGTCGGCCGCCTTGCCATCTTCGTTGGTGTCGATGCGCTGACCACCGCTGGCACCAAAAAAAGAGTCAGGTTGCAGGCGGCTTTCCAGAAAAGAGTTTTCAACAGCGGCTTCGTCGCTGCGCTTTTTGACGCGGTAAAAGCCAAAACCGGCCAGCAGCGCCAAGAGCGCACCCAGGCCGGGCAAGACCAGCGGGTTGTCGGTCAGTTCATCAATCAGGCTGTGTTCAGGGGGTGGTGGCGCGGCTACAACGGGCTTTTTAACGGCGACCGGGGTGCTGGAGGCACCGGAGGGTGCGGCAGTCGTCGGTGCGGCTGATGTGCCAGAGGCCGCGGGCGCCGGTGATGAAGCGGATGCGGTCGCTGCCGCCACTGTGCTGCTTGCCACGGGGCTGCTGGCAACGGCCAGCGGGGCCGCAACGGCTGGAACGGACAGTGCGGGTGCTACCGGCACGGTCAAACCAGGAGGATTTGCAGCGGCTGATGCAACTGCGCCAGGTGCCGCAGGCGTCAGGCCCGCTATTTTGTTCAGGTCGCCGATGTTCTTGGCCAGTTCAGCCACACGGTCGGACGCGTCTTTGGCTTGCTTGTCTGTGGTTATCTTGTCTTCAGCGGCAGCCTTGCCCTGCACAGCACCTTTTGACAGCGTCAATTTGTCGGACACTGCCGCCGCCGGAGCGCGGTCTTCTACTTTGGCCTGAACCTTGCCAGCTGACTGGCGGTTGGCGCTTTCAACCTGCGCAGCTGGCACGCCGCCGGCCAACTTTTGCCTGAAGTTGTTGAAGTCTTTGGACTGCGCAACGATGGTTCGGGAGGCCTCGGAACGAGACATTGCGGCTGCTTCTTCAGCGGACGGTATGTCTAACACGACGCCTGATTTCAGCCGGTTGACGTTGCCACCGATGAAGGCGTCCGGGTTGCTCTTGAGCAGCGCCACCAGCATCTGGTCAAGAGAAATACTTGGGAGTTTGTTTTGCCCGGCAATCTTGCCCGCGGTATCGCCTGCCTTGACCCTGACCTCCGTGAGCTGCTTCCCGGCTATGGGCGCAGGTGTGGCTGGCGTCGATCTTGGTGCTGGCGCGGCCGCGCGGAGTGCGGGCTGCGCGATGGGTGTCACAGGTGGCGGTGCCGTGGCGTCAGCGAGTGCGCTGGGCGGCGACATGATGGGCGCAGTGGGCGCAACAGCGGCCGATGCCGGCGCCTGCCGCAGATTGGGTGGGTCAAACAGCATGGTGTAGTCACGCACCACACGGCCCGACGACCAGCTTGCCTCAAGAATGAGGTCTACAAAGGGCTCTGTGACTGGCCGGGAGCTGCTCAGGCTGAGGAAGGACCGCCCGTCAGCACGCTTTTGCAGAATGATCTGAATGCCCGCCACGGCGGCGCTGTAGTCGAGTCCAGCAGCCTTGAAGGTAGCCGCTGTGGCGACGCCCACGCGCAGGCTGGAGGCTTCGTCAGCGCTGATGTCAGGCACCTCAATTTCAGCTCTCAGCGCCTCACCCAGAGCTGACTGGACCGTGATGCGACCCAGCCCCAGGGCATGCGCCGGGTTGATGGAAAGGCCGCCGAGCAGCGCCATCGCGCTGCCCAAGGCAGCCAGGCTCCAGCTTGAGCGGTGTGTCATGGAATTTTGAGCCCCGAGTGCCCGATTTGCGTGTAACTTTATTTTACTTGAGCGCACAAAAACCTTAATGCGAATTTTCGAAAAATGAATTTAACATCAGGGTGTTAGGCTGACAAGCTTAGACTCCACTTAAGTTTTGACCGACCCTGCCTGCGAGGTCCCATATGCTTTAGTTGTTGTCTATTGGCAACGTTAGGTAACAATTGCTTGCGTTTTGATCTTTGTCGGTGCATTCATGTCATCGGTCACCAAACGGCCCGATTTTCTCAAGGGCATCCCGGTGTCGTTTAAGGTGACCCCGACCTCGTCGTTCCAGCATCAATCTTCCAGCAGGATGCGCAGCATGCGGCGCAATGGCTCCGCAGCGCCCCACAGCAGTTGGTCTCCCACGGTAAATGCGCCCAGGTAATCTGACCCCATGGCCAGCTTGCGCAGACGCCCCACCGGGATCGTCATGGTGCCAGTAACGGCCACGGGCGTCAGGTCTTGGGTGGTGGCTTCCCGCGTGTTGGGCACCACTTTGACCCAAGTATTGTCTGCCGCAATCATGGCTTCTATGTCGGCCAGCGGCACGTCTTTTTTCAGCTTGAAGGTCAAGGCCTGGCTGTGGCAGCGCATCGCGCCTACACGCACACAAAAGCCATCGACCGGCACGGCGGGCACGCTAAAACCCGCGCCTTGACCCAGAATCTTGTTGGTCTCAGCGCCAGCTTTCCATTCTTCCTTGCTCGAACCATCACCCAAGTCTTTGTCAATCCAGGGAATCAGCGAGCCGCCCAGCGGCACGCCAAAGTTGGCGGTCTCAATGGCTGACAGGCTGTGCTGCTTGGCAAGCACGCGACGGTCGATTTCTAAAATCGCCGATTTCGGGTCGTCCAGCAGGGCTTTGACTTCACCGTTCAAGGTGCCAAATTGCGTGAGCAACTCGCGCATGTGTTGTGCGCCGCCGCCCGATGCCGCCTGATAAGTCATGGATGTCATCCACTCGACCAAACCGGCCTTGTACAGCGCGCCCACACCCATCAGCATGCAGCTGACGGTGCAGTTGCCGCCAACCCAGTTGTTGCCACCTTTGGTCAGGGCGTTTTTGATGACGGGCAAGTTCACCGGGTCCAGAATGATGACCGCATCGTCCTTCATGCGCAGCGTCGACGCCGCGTCAATCCAGTGGCCATTCCAGCCTGCAGCGCGCAGCTTTGGGTAAACCTCGGCTGTGTAGTCACCGCCTTGCGCGGTGATGATGATGTCGCACTTTTTCAATGCGGCAATGTCCATCGCGTCTTTCAGCGTGGTTTCGTTCTTCGCCTGTGCCGGGGCTTTTGCGCCTGCGTTGGATGTGGAAAAGAACATCGGCTCGATCAGCGCGAAGTCGTTTTCCGCGCTCATGCGGTCCATCAGCACCGAGCCGACCATGCCGCGCCAGCCGACGAGGCCGACCGTGTTTCCTGAGATTTTCATTGGAGTTGCCCTTATCAAAAAATGATTCTTTGACCCGGCTCATCGAGCCAGCGGGCACGACGAGGCGGGCTTGCTAGCCTTTGGTGCCTGTCGTTTTAATTGCGTTCATGACCGTATTGTAATCAGCCCAGAGCCTTGACCACCGCGTCACCCATCTCTCGCGTGCCGACACGGGTTGTGCCTTCGCTGTAGATGTCGGGGGTGCGCAGGCCCTGGCTGAGCACGGCGTCTACAGCCTTCTCAATCCGCGCGGCGGCCTCGTTCTGGTTCAGGCTAAAGCGCAGCATCATGGCAGCGCTCAAAATCGTAGCCAGTGGATTTGCCACGCCTTTGCCTGCAATGTCAGGTGCACTGCCGTGGCTGGGCTCATACAGGCCCTGGTTTTTGGCGTTCAGACTGGCTGAGGGCAGCATGCCGATCGAGCCGGTCAGCATGGCCGCGGCGTCAGACAAGATGTCGCCAAACATGTTGCCAGTGACCACCACATCGAATTTTTTAGGCGCCTTGACGAGTTGCATGGCCGCGTTGTCAACGTACATGTGGTCCAGCGCCACGTCGGGGTATTGCAGGCCAATCTCGGTCACCACGTCTTTCCAGAGCTGAAAGGTCTCCAGAACGTTGGCTTTGTCAACGCTGGTGACGCGCTTGCCACGTTTGCGTGCCGCCTGAAAAGCGACATGCGCAATCCGCTCAATCTCGGGCCGCGAATAGCGCATGGTGTCAAAGGCTTCCTCGCTGCCGGGGAAGTGCCCGTCTACCGCCACACGCCTGCCGCGTGGCTGGCCAAAGTAAATGTCGCCGGTCAGCTCGCGGATGATCAAAATATCCAGCCCGCTGACCAATTCGCGTTTCAAGCTCGACGCATCAACCAGCTGCGGGTAGCAGATCGCCGGACGAAAGTTGGCAAACAGGCCGAGGTTTTTACGCAGGCCCAAAATGGCCTGCTCCGGGCGCAGCGGGCGGTCGAGCGTGTCGTATTTCCAGTCGCCGACGGCACCGAAGAGCACCGCATCCGCTTCTTTGGCAAGCTTCAAGGTCGCGTCAGGCAGTGGATGACCAAAAGCCTCGTAAGCGGCACCACCGACGAGCGCGCTCTCAGTTTCAAACTTCAGGTCTAAAACCTTCAACACCTTGACCGCTTCAGCGACGATTTCAGTGCCGATGCCGTCACCTGGGAGGATTGCGATTTTCATGAGGTCAATATCTTTACTATTATTTTTATAGCTGCTAACCCATGAATATATTGGGTTAGAGTGCTATTGTTTTGCAGGTAAAAGGGTTGAGAAACAGACGAATCAGGCTGCAATCGTGTGGTTCAGCCACGGTTTGGTCGCCAAGCGCTCGGCCTCGAAGGACCTGATTTTGTCACTGTGCAACAGGGTCAAGCCAATGTCGTCCAGCCCATTGATCAGGCAGTATTTGCGAAACTCTTCAACGTTGAAAGGAATCTCTTCACCCTGAGGTTTCACAATCATCTGGCGCGCCAGGTCAATCGTCAGCTTGTAGCCGGGGAAGGCCAGCGCCTCCGCGAACAAAGCCGCTACTTGCGCCTCGGGCAGCACGATGGGCAGCAGGCCATTTTTAAAACTGTTGTTGAAAAAGATGTCGGCATAGCTGGGCGCAATGATGGCGCGAAAGCCGTATTGGTCGAGCGCCCAGGGTGCGTGTTCACGCGACGAGCCGCAGCCAAAATTTTTACGCGCCAGCAGCACCGATGCGCCTTTGTACCTAGACTGGTTCAGCACAAAGTCAGGGTTGGGCTTGCGACTTGCCGGGTCCTGGCCGGGCTCGCCTGGGTCCAGGTAGCGCCAGGCATCAAACAGGTTGGGGCCAAAACCGGTTTTGCGGATCGACTTTAAAAACTGCTTCGGAATGATCGCGTCGGTGTCGACGTTCTCGCGGTCCATGGGAGCAACCAAGCCAGTGTGGAGAGTGAATTTTTGCATGATGATCTCTTAAACGAATCTGCGCACATCAACAAAGTGGCCGTGCACGGCCGCCGCCGCCGCCATCGCCGGGCTGACCAGATGGGTTCTCCCACCGGCGCCCTGCCGGCCTTCAAAGTTGCGGTTGCTGGTGGATGCACAGCGCTCGCCAGGCTCCAGCTTGTCGGCGTTCATGGCCAGGCACATGCTGCAGCCAGGTTCGCGCCACTCAAAGCCTGCGGCTTTGAAGATCACGTCCAGGCCTTCGCGCTCGGCCTGCTCTTTGACCAGGCCTGAGCCCGGTACGACGAGCGCCAGCTTGATGTTTTTGGCGACCTTTTGGCCAATCTTTTTCACCACAGCGGCGGCTTCGCGCATGTCTTCAATCCGGCTGTTGGTGCAGCTGCCGATGAAGACCTTGTCCACGTACAAATCATTCAGGGCCTTGCCTGGCTGTAGGTTCATGTACTTCAGTGCGCGCTCAATCGCATCGCGCTTGTTGGCGTCTTTTTCCTTGTCGGGGTCGGGCACGATGTCGTTGATGGACAGCACCATCTCTGGCGAGGTGCCCCAGGTCACCTGTGGCAAGATTTGGCTGGCGTCCAGCTCAACCACTTTGTCAAACACCGCGTTGGCATCTGACTGCAGGGTTGACCAGTAGCGCACCGCCAGGTCCCATTCCACCCCCGTGGGTGACAACAAGCGGCCTTTGCAGTAATCCAGTGTTTTTTGGTCCACTGCCACCAAGCCAGCGCGTGCACCCGCTTCAATCGCCATGTTGCAGACCGTCATGCGGCCTTCCATGCTGAGGGCCCGAATGGCAGCGCCCGCAAACTCAATCGTGTAGCCGGTGCCGCCCGCTGTGCCAATTTTGCCAATGATGGCCAGCACGATGTCTTTGCCAGTGCAACCTTTTGGCAGCGTGCCTTCGACCTTGACGAGCAGGTTTTTGGCTTTTTTGGTCAGCAGCGTGTTGGTGGCCAGCACGTGCTCGACCTCGCTGGTGCCAATGCCGTGAGCCAGTGCGCCAAATGCGCCGTGGGTTGACGTGTGCGAGTCGCCGCAAACCACCGTCATGCCTGGCAGCGTCGCGCCGTTTTCAGGGCCTATCACATGCACGATACCCTGGCGTTTTGACAGGAAGGGGAAGAACGCCGCAGCGCCGTGCTCTTTGATGTTTGCGTCGAGTGTGGTGATCTGCTCTTTGCTCACCAGGTCGGTGATGCCGTCGTAGCCCAGCTCCCATCCGGTGGTCGGGGTGTTGTGGTCGGCCGTCGCCACAATCGAGCTGATGCGCCAGACTTTGCGTTTGGCTTCACGCAGGCCTTCGAAGGCTTGGGGGCTGGTGACTTCATGCACCAGGTGGCGGTCAATATAAAGGATGGAGGTGCCGTCTTCCTCGGTGTGGATGACGTGCTCGTCCCAGATTTTGTCGTAGAGTGTTTTTGCCATTTTTTTCTTTCAAGAATGTCTGATTTTAAGTGTCTTGGTCTGCGGTCAGGTGCTCAACCAGAAGTCGCGCCGTGACCGGCAGGGTTGAAAAGTCCCGCGCCACCAGATGGATGTGCCTCAATGCCCAGTCGTCGAGCAGTTCAATCGACGCCAGCTCGCCCACGCCATTCATCAGCTCAAAGGCACGTTGCGGCATCACGCCCACACCCAGGCCGTTGTGAATCATCCGGCAAACGGCGTCCAGGCTGGTCACGTGAATACGCAGTTTGATCGTACGCCCAACGGCGGCTGCCGCCTGCTGCATAGCGATATAAATCGAGCTGTTGGTGTGCAGGCCAACCTGGTCGTAGTCTAGCGATGATTCAAAATAAATAGCAGCTTGCCCACATAACGCATGGCCTCTGGGCACAATCAGTACCAGCTTGTCGGTACGGTAAGGCAAACTTTGCAGCTCGCCCACGCCGTCAGCGACGTTGCAAATGCCCAGATCCGCCGCACCCTCCGCCACGGCCCTGACGATTTCGGTGCTCAGGTGCTCTTCCAGGTCAATTTTGACTTCTGGGTGGGTGCGGATGAACGCGCCCAGGTCTTCCGGCAAAAACTGGACTATCGCCGAAATGTTGGCGTGCACACGCACATGGCCGCGCACACCGTCGGCGTACTCGCTCAGTTCGCCCTGCATTTTCTCCAGGCTGAACAGTACTGAGCGCGCATGGTGCAACAGACTTTCGCCTGCGGGTGTGAGGCCCACACCACGCGTGTGGCGATAGAGCAGGGCCGTACCCAAAGTCGCCTCCAGGTCGCTCAGCCGCTTGCTGACCGCTGACGCGGCAATAAATTCCCGCTCGGCAGCCTTGCCAATGCTGCCCAACTCGCACACCGCTACAAAGAGCTGAAGCGAGGTCAGGTCGATGCGTCGGGCAAAGTTGCGTTCTGAGCTTTTGGGGATCATGGATTGCGTTAAATGCATCGTGAACGACGACGATCTGACATTTTGCAATAAACAAATCTATCCAGCCATCGCGTTTGGAGATGGTGGGCTTGCCCAAAACGCCTGGTTTTGAGGAGGAGGGCTAAGATCTGAGATTTTTGAGCTAAAACAGACCAATTTTTTGAGTATTTTAGGCCTCTAGACCAATATAGACATGCTCAGGCAGCTATTAAAATAATAGTAATTATGATGGCGCTTGCTACTCGATCAGCACCAACTTCAAGCCAGTCTTTTCAGCGATTCGATCAAAGTCCCTGTCTTTGGCCAGCAGTGCTTGGCCGTCGCGCAGGCAAAGCTGGGCGATCACGCAGTCGATGGTTGAGCGAATGGTCAAGCCTTTGGCTCTGCACGCGCGGTACAGCGCAGCGGCTGCGATGTGGTCGCTACGACTTGGCTCAGGCACATCGCTAAATGCCTCCAGCAGTTGTGCGATGCGCTTGGCCTGCGCGTCGTTTTTCAAACCCAGCAATATTTCTGTCAGCACCAGGCCGGGCAGGCCGATCGGTTCGTTGTCTTCAATCGCGCGGCTCAGTCGCTGTGCTTGGCTGGAAGGCTGGCCGTTGAAAAAATCAATCCAGACCGAGGTGTCAACAATCATTTGGAAGTTGAATTGCTAAGGCGTGGGCTGCGCAGTTCATCCAAATTGCCTTGCCAGGCCACCTTGCCACGCAGTGCCAGCAATTGTTTGCGTTTAAGCGACTGCGCCAATTCAGCCAGTGCTGTGTTCACAGCCGCTTTTTTGCTGGTGAATTGGCCCAAGTCCATCACCTGGTCCATGACATCGCCATCGAGTTCAATGTGTGTGCGCATGATTGTTCCATTTTTATGTGCAAAAATTATTATAAATCATGTGCCTCGAATAACCGAATTCAGGGCATAAAAAAGCCCGCCCTTGCGTGATTTTGGTACACAGTCAGGGCGGCAACTTTGCCTTTAACTCGGCGCTGTAGTACCCGGACAAAGTCAAGGCCATCGCCGCGGTTAAACACCCGGCTTGCCCGACACGGACAAAACAGATTTTTCAAAAATCAAAGGCCTACCCATGCTGTGGGTATGGGGTGATAACCTGGGCAAGCACCCGTTTTGGGTCGGCATCACCGCCAAGCAAGACAAGTTTCGTGAAAATTTAGCCCAGGCAGGCGGTGTGGCCGACAAGCTGCTGCTGCCAGAAGCGGGTGTGATTGGTAACTCACACATGATGATGGACCAAAATTCTGATCAGGTGGCGGGGTTGATTCAGCAATGGCTGGTCAAGCAGGGCGTGATGAAGTAGGAATGAACACGGCTGGAGTCCAATGAATATGGGCGCAAGCTACTATAAAAAGTGATGATGAATTCAACTTGAAGTTATTGATCCGGTCTTGTGAACTATGAACCGTTCGCCTTGAGCTTGTCGGAGGATTTCGACAAGCTCAGTCTTTCAAGGCGCTGCCTGACCACGAGGTTGCCTGTGCACCTGACAGCGGAAGTGGGCTCAAAACGCCAGCCCACTTTGTCGATCAATACCTGATCGCTATTTCGGTGGAAAGATAAAGAGCGGTTTGTTCTTCTCAACGATCAAGACATTGAAGAACTTCAGTGTCTTGGTGTCCACATTCGTGAAGCCGGCATGCTTGACACCGCGAAGATTCATGATGCTTGTGCCGGTCTGCAAGGTCGCTATTTCGCCGTCGTCTCGCCGGATCATCGCCCCTTCGAATATGTACGCCACCTCGATACCGTCATGGTGATGCAACGGTGCAACATCGCCTGGCTTCATTTCAATCGTCGAGACGATCACCTCCATTCCCGGAGCACCGGCCAAATCCGTCCGCCTGATTTCCTTGCGGGATTGCAAGTCGTAATTGTTTTGGGCGATTGCGGCCGTCGACGCCCCAAGGCCAAGAACGACAGCCGCGGTAAGCAAGCGCATGAAAGTTGATTTCGACATGATTAATCCCAAATAAATATGAAAGACTTCAGGTGTTCAAAAGCAAGTTGCCTATTTGGCGGTGAGGTTGTGCAGCACACAACACCCCACACCGACTAAAAGCACAAATATGTTGCGCTTCGCTACAGGGCCGCGTTAGCCCCGATGCATCAAATGCCGTGCGCTGTGGCGCAGGCTGCACGGTCAGCACGACCAAAGCGGCTTACTTTGCTTTTGGGCGGCCGTAATTGGCCGTGAAGCTGGCTTTGCCCAAAGCATTGGCATTGATCATGTAGCCGGCCAGCGCTGCGGTTGCATCGGCGGGAATCTCTAATTTATCGGTCTTGAGTGCATGCACTGTGAAAATGTAGCGGTGCGGCTTGTCGCCCTGCGGTGGGCAAGTCCCGCCCCAGCCAGCAACGCCGTAGTCAATGCGTACATGGCTGGCGCCTTTGGGCAGATTGGCGCCGCCCACAGCGCCTGCGTCCGGTTTGAGCTCGGTCACATCTGCTGGCAGGTTGATGACGGACCAGTGCCACCACCCTGAGCCCGTCGGCGCGTCTGGGTCGTACACCGTGACCGCAAAGGCTTTTGTGCCAGCAGGCGCGCCACTCCATTTCAGTGCGGGTGACTTGTTCTCGCCGGCGCAGCCAAAGCTGTTGAATTCAAACTTTTTGTCGATCGTGCCGCCCGCCTTGATGTCGGGACTGCTGAGCTGGAAACCAGCCGCATGTACGAGAGTAAAGGCGCTGATCAGTGCCGCTGCAAGTAGTGTGTGTTTCATATCGATTCCTTTAAAAATGAGGGAATCTGTATGATGCGTCGCCGAACAGTAAGCCGCTGTGCCGAGGGCTTCAAATGCTGTGCGCTGGAGCGCAAGTCGTGTTGCGATGGGTGTTGCTTGCCGCTGCTGGTCTAAGGTAGGAGGGTGTGAAGCCGAATCGCTCACGAAACGCCGCTGAAAAACGGCTATGAGAATCGTAGCCGCAACGCGCTGCAACCTCCGACACTTGCAGACCAGAATCCTGCAACAACGCCATGGCTGTCTCAAGCCTGGTTTCACGAACGCATTGGCTGAACGATGCCGACTCTTCCGCCAGTCTGCGTTGCAGGGTACTGGGGCTCAGGTGAAAAGCATCGGCAACATCACACAAAGCCCAACTGGCTTGTGGCCGTTGACTGACCAGGCGGCGTACGCGATCAGCCCAAGCCAAGTCGCGTGTGGCTGAAAAGACCAGTCCGCGCTCGGCTAACAACAGCAACACCTCAAGCGCCCGATGTTCACGAATAGCGTGCGACGATTCGTCGCTTTGCAATGCCGCCAAAGCGTGGTTAAACGTGGTGCTAAATTCCTCATCAGCTATCGAGCTGGCGCAGCCCTGTAAAGGTGCAGTCGCCGTGAACTGGCCAAATCGGTCGTAAAACCGCTCGATCATCATGGGTGAGAAGTTGATCAATCTCGCCTCATATCTCCCGCCAGGCTTGGGCTCGTTGAGCATGTCCCACTGCGTCAAGCGTGGGAGAACAAAAACTTGCCCTGATCCAAACTGCACTTCGCCTGAGGGAGTGATCAAACGCTTGCGCCCCGACAGAACGCAGCCGACCAGGTCATTGCGCACAGTAGCCGTACGTACATGGTGCGGTACTGCGGTGGAGATGGTTTGGGGCGTGGCTTCTAAAAATGAACGCATTTTGTCTACCAGAAAGATCAGTCTGCCTTGATGCCAGCAGCCTTGATGACCCGAGCCGTAATGTCGGAAGTGCCCCCGGGTGGCAAAGGCACGATCAGATTTATCTGCAGCTCAGGAAAAGTTTGTGCCTGTACCCAGGGGCTGGCACGCATAACGCCAGCCGCCATGCAGGGCGCGACAATCAGGTAACGCCGGGATATGGTTTTGATTGAAATTCTCCTGATTAGTCAGCTGTGATGCCTGAAGATTTGATGGTTTTGGCCCAAAAATCTGTCTCGCTTTTGACCAAAGCATCAAGGTCAGCGGGTACCAGATATCGCAATTCAATGCCTGCGGTGCCCGCGCGTGTCTTGGTTTCAGGCAAATCCAAAGCCGTCTTGATCTGACCGCTCAGCTTGGTCACAACATCTTGCGGTGTGCCAGCAGGCGCAAAAATGCCGACCCACGCCTCGAGCTCAAAGCCCTTCAAGCCGGCCTCAGATGCGGTTGGTACAGTGGGCAGCCCTGGGTGGCGTGTTTTACCTGCCACCGCAAATGCTTTGAGCTTGCCAGCCTGTACATGTCCCATCACCGAAGGGGGCGTTGTGATGAACACCTGAACCTGTCCAGCCAAGACGTCCTGAACTGCAGGGCCTGAACCGCGATACGGAATATGAACCATGCTGGTTTTGGTTTGCTGTTTGAACATCTCTGTGCCGATGTGCGAGAGGGAGCCATTGCCTTGGCTGGCATAGCTGAGCTTTCCAGGATTAACCTTGACATATTTGATGAAGTCAGACAAGTTATTGGCAGGCACTGATGGATGCACCGCAATCACATTGGTAGCGACCGTTATCAGTGCAACAGCCGTAAAGTCTTTCTGGGCCCAGGGCAGCTTTGGTGTCAGATTGGGGTTGCCAACGTGATAAGCCGAGTAGGAGCTGAGCAGCGTGTAGCCATCTGGGTTTGCACGTGCCACGGCTTGGTATGCAACATTGCCGCTACCGCCGCCGCGATTGTCAACAACAACTGTTTGCCCGATGATTTTCGACAATGAGTCGGACAGTATCCGTGCGGAAGCGTCAACAAAGCCGCCTGGTGGATTAGGCACGATCAAAGAGATGGGCTTGTTTGGGTAGTTTTGCGCTAAAGCAAAGCTCGCGACCAACGACAACGCTGCACCGACGATGCTGACGCGAACAGATAACTGCTGTTTCATGGTGATTTCCTTTTCTGTGTTGAATGAAAGAGGCCTTTAAAAGCGGCCTGACAGCAATGCGCCGGCTCCAGGCAAACGCCGCTCGAGCTCTAAACTTTTGAGCAGGGCGTAGGTCGTACAGACAGAGCTTGAAACGACTGGCAGTCCACTTGCAGCCTCAATCAAGGGCACTGCCGCCAGCGAAGGCATTTGAACGCACGCGGAGGCCACAATCGCATCGACGCCTTTGAGGTTGAGTTTTTTCCATAATTCCGCAGGCGCTTTGGGGTCAAGCGCACCAACGGCGAGGTTGTCGGAAATTTCCAGTGAAATGCTGTCCACCACCTCGATACCTTCTTGCTCAATGTAATCAATCACCAATTGGGTCAGCGGTTTCATGTATGGCGTGATGATGGAAATGCGTTTGGCAGCCATCGCATGCAAGCCATCAACCAACGCGCCCGCGCTGGTAATGACTGGTGTTGGCGCAGCATTGGCCACAGTGGCGGCGTGCAAACGGCGTTGTGACTCGCGGTGGTATCCCTTGCCCATGCTCATGATGGCGACCAGACAGGCATAACCCATTGCGTCCATACGCGCGTCAGACAGCTCTATCGCACAGCGATCAGAATCACGATCCATCGCCTCTAATTCGGATTTGGTCACAGACTTCATGCGCATGCGGCTGGAGTGAAAGCTAAAGCGTTCTGGTAAAACGGTTTCTCGCGCTCTTAGCATCTGGGGTATCTCGGTTTCCATGGTGGTGTTAGAACTGGGAACGATCAGTCCGATACGAAAGTTTTTGGCGTTTGAGTTGGGGGATGTCATGTGTGGATGAAGTTAAAAGATTGATGGACGCCAGTGTGGACATCTTCATCCATAATGACAAATACATATTTTGTATTTATCAATACCAATATTAGATTGATGACGCCATGGAACTCCGGCAACTTCGCTACTTCATCACGCTTGCAAATGAGCTAAGTTTTACAAAGGCTGCGCAGCTTCTGTATATTTCTCAGCCGCCTTTGAGCTATCAAATCGCCCAGCTAGAAGATGAATTGGGCACACGCTTGTTCGAGCGGACAAGTCGCACTGTTTCCCTGACTGAATCCGGCAAAGCATTGATGCCGCATGCCAAAGCCATACTTGATCGAACTGAAGAAGCGCGAAGCCATCTCAAGCGTGTTGCTGGTGGCTTATGCGGACGGGTGCAAATCGGCCTGGCTGGCTCCCACTTTCTTGGCCCGTTCCCAAAATTCATCACACAATGGCGTCAAGATCGCGCCGACGTGGAGGTCTTGCTGCATGAAATGCAGCCAACAGACCATATGCACGCATTAAAAGATGGCCGACTGGACTTGAGCTTATCCCGGCAAAAAGTGAGTGGTGACGGCATGCGGACAAGCCTGCTGTGGAAAGATCCTGTTGTGGCCGCGTTGCCACTTGTACACCGATTGGCGGGTCGCGAAAAAATACGATTAAAGGAGCTTGAAGCTGATGAATTCGTGTTCTTGAGACTCGAATCCTCGCCGTTTGCCACCCGTTCGCACCAAGCCTGCGTGAGAGCGGGTTTTGCACCACGTATCGTTCAGCAGGTAGTAGAAATCCCTGCGGCGCTCAATCTCGTCGCAGCAGGCTTAGGCGTCGCGTTGGTACCTGCCTCCTTAGCGCGACTGCGCAGTGATTCCGTCAAGATTTGCCAACTCACGCACCAACAAGCTAAGACAGAACAGTCATTCAATGGCGACGTCTACCTGCATTGGCGGACCATTGAAAGCAGCGCGGTCGTGACGCAATTTCGTATGCAGCTCATAGAGTGGGCAAAAAACCGGCCAACTGCTTGAATAAAAAAGCCCGTTGATGTCACCATCAGCGGGCTTTTTGTTGATTAAAACCAGATCAGCGTTGTGCCAAAGGCTTCACGTCACGTGATACCGAGCCGGTGAACAACTGGCGTGGGCGGCCAATCTTGTATTCTGGGTCGCCAATCATTTCGTTCAGTTGGGCAATCCAGCCGACCGTGCGGGCCAGCGCAAAGATGGCGGTGAACAGTGGCACCGGGATGCCAATGGCGCGCTGCACAATGCCCGAGTAGAAGTCGACGTTGGGATAGAGCTTGCGGCTGACGAAGTAGTCGTCTTCCAGGGCAATTTTTTCCAGTGCCATGGCCAACTTGAACAATGGGTCGTTTTGCAGACCCATTTCCAGCAGCACTTCCTTGCAGGTTTCCTGCATCAGCTTGGCGCGTGGGTCGTAGTTTTTGTAAACCCGGTGGCCAAAGCCCATCAGCTTGACGCTGGAGTTTTTGTCTTTGACCTGCTTGATAAAGTCGCCGATTTTCTCGATGCCGCCCTGCTTCTGGATGTCGCCCAGCATGTTCAGGGCCGCTTCATTGGCGCCGCCGTGGGCCGGGCCCCACAGGCAGGCCACGCCTGCGGCAATGGCTGCAAACGGGTTGGTGCCAGACGAGCCGCACAGGCGCACGGTCGAGGTCGATGCGTTTTGTTCGTGGTCTGCGTGCAGGATGAAGATGCGGTCCAAGGCACGTTCGAGCACTGGGTTGACCTTGTACTCTTCACACGGCGTGGCAAACATCATGTGCAAGAAGTTGCCGGCGTAGCTTAAGGAGTTTTTCGGGTACATGTAGGGCTGGCCCATCGTGTACTTGTAAGCCATCGCCACGAGTGTTGGCAGCTTGGCAATCAGGCGGATGGCCGAAATGTCGCGGTGCTGGGGGTTGGTGATGTCGGTGCTGTCATGGTAGAAAGCCGACAGGGCCCCCACCAGGCCGGTCATGATGGCCATCGGATGTGCATCACGGCGGAAACCACGCAGGAAAAACTGCATCTGCTCGTTGACCATGGTGTGGTTGGTCACACGCGACACAAAGTCTGTTTTCTGTGCCACGTCAGGCAACTCACCGTACAGAAGCAGATGGCAGGTTTCCATGTAGTCACAGTTGGTGGCCAACTGCTCAATGGGGTAACCGCGGTACAGCAACTCGCCTTTGTCGCCATCGATGTAAGTAATCGCTGACTGGCAGGAGGCGGTTGACAAAAAGCCCGGGTCATAAGTGAACATGCCGGTCTGTGCGTACAGCTTGCGGATGTCCACCACATCGGGACCCACATTGCCCTGGTACACAGGCAAGTCGATGCTGGGGCTGCCGTTGCTAAACGACAGGGTGGCTTTGTTGTCAGCGAGCTTCATAGTGTGCTTTCTATAGTTATCAAATCAAACCGGAACTGGCAGGGTTTTACCTTTGGGGCGGAGCAAGTTTAAGACGTGCAATGCTTCAAAAGTAGAGGCGCTGGCCTTGGCATTGGCCTCAGCCAAATCAGCGGGTTCTTTGCGTTGTAGCAACAGATCCAGCAGATCATTGTCGGACAAATCCATTAAATCATTCATGCCTTTGGCTTGGGCTATCGTTAACGTGGACTCATGTTGAGCAAAGAACTTTTCAATCAGCAAATCGTTTTCCAGCAAACCGCGGCGGCAACGCCAGCGCAGCTTGCTCAATTCACGTTCGCCCAGAAGTTCGTCAAGCATGCCATTTTCCGACGGGCCGCCCTTAGGAAAATTAGCCCCAACTTCTTGTGAAAGGGGCAGCGTCATACGCGAAGCGACAAGCGTGGGGGTCATATTTCTAGACAGAGCGCAGCACCATCATCTCTTTGATCTTGCCAATCGCCTTGGTTGGGTTCAGGCCCTTGGGGCACACATCCACGCAGTTCATGATGGTGTGGCAACGGAACAAGCGGTACGGGTCTTCCAGGTTGTCCAGGCGCTCGGCGGTTCCTTGGTCGCGGCTGTCGGCAATGAAGCGGTAGGCTTGCAACAGGCCGGCCGGGCCAACGAATTTGTCCGGGTTCCACCAGAAGCTGGGGCAACTGGTGGAGCAGCTTGCGCACAAAATGCATTCGTACAGGCCGTTCAGTTCATCGCGCTCTTCCGGGCTTTGCAGACGTTCCTTTTCAGGCGGTACGTTGTCATTGATCAAATAGGGCTTGATCGAGTTGTACTGTTTGAAGAACTGCGTCATGTCGACGATCAAGTCACGCACGACGGGCAATCCTGGCAAGGGTTTGAGCGTGATTTCACCGGGCAGGGTGCGCATATTGGTCAGGCAGGCCAGTCCGTTTTTGCCGTTGATGTTCATCGCGTCAGAGCCGCAAACGCCTTCGCGGCATGAACGCCTGAAGCTGATGCTCGGATCTTGGGCTTTCAGCTTCATCAGCGCATCAAGCAGCATGCGCTCAGTGCCGTCGAGTTCGACCTCGATTTTTTGCATGTACGGCTTGGCGTCGGTGTCCGGGTCGTAGCGGTAAATGTTGAAGGTGCGTTTGGTCATGGTGTTTGCCTGCTGAATATCGAAAAAATATCGAAAAAATCGAGATAAGTTTTTAGAAACTGCGTACTTTGAGCGGCAATGAGTCAACCGTCAGCGGAATCATTTGCACGGGCTTGTAGGTCAGGCTGTTGCTTTGGCTGTGCCACAGTGTGTGCTTGTGCCAGTCTGCGTCGTTGCGGCCATTCGGGTGTGCGGGTGTGTCGCCGTAATCGTCGACGGAATGCGCGCCGCGGCTTTCCTTGCGCGCTGCGGCTGACACGATGGTCGCTTGTGCAGACTCAATCAGATTTTCAACTTCCAGCGCTTCAATGCGGGCGGTGTTGAAGATTTTTGACTTGTCCTTCAGGCCGATATTTTTCACCCGCTCGCGCAGTTTGGCAATCGCCTCAACACCTTCATCCATGCTGGCCTGGGTGCGGAAAACGCCGGCATATTTTTGCATGGCGGCGCGAATGTCGTTGGCAACGTCCTGGGCATATTCGCCGTCTGTGGCGTTGTCTAAACGCGCGATTCTGCTCAATGTCGCATCGGCAGCATCAGCCGGCAGTGGCTTGTGAACGGTGGTTTTATTGTGCTCAACGATGTGGTTGCCCGCCGCGCGGCCAAACACCAGCAAATCAAGCAGCGAGTTGGTGCCCAGACGGTTGGCGCCGTGCACACTGACGCAGGAGCATTCGCCCACCGCATACAGACCGTTCACCACTTCGCTCTTGTTGGCTGCGTTTTGTATCACGACCTGGCCATTGATGTTGGTCGGTATGCCGCCCATTTGGTAGTGGATGGTTGGCACCACAGGAATCGGTTCTTTGGTGATGTCGACGTTGGCAAAGTTGTGGCCAATCTCAAACACCGACGGCAGGCGCTTCATGATGGTTTCAGCGCCCAAGTGGGTCATGTCCAGGTTGATGTAGTCCTTGTTCGGACCGCAGCCACGACCTTCCTTGATTTCTTGGTCCATGCAGCGTGACACGTAGTCGCGTGGTGCCAAGTCCTTGTAAGCCGGTGCGTAGCGCTCCATGAAGCGCTCGCCATTGCTGTTGCGCAAAATCGCACCTTCGCCGCGGCAACCTTCGGTCAGCAACACGCCCGCACCGGCCACGCCGGTCGGGTGAAACTGCCAGAACTCCATGTCTTCCAGCGGAATGCCAGCGCGTGCGGCCATACCCAAGCCATCACCGGTATTGATGAAGGCGTTGGTTGACGCCGCAAAAATACGACCCGCACCGCCAGTGGCCAGCAGCGTAGTTTTGGCTTCAAAAATATGCACGTCACCGGTTTCCATCTCGATGGCGGTCACGCCAACCACGTCACCGGCAGCATCGCGGATCAGATCCATGGCCAGCCACTCGACGAAGAAACTGGTTTTTTCTTTCACGTTTTGCTGGTACAGCGTGTGCAGCATGGCGTGGCCAGTGCGGTCAGCAGCAGCGCAGGCGCGCTCTACCGCTTTTTCGCCATAGTTGGCGGTGTGGCCGCCAAAGGGGCGCTGGTAAATCGTGCCATCAGGGTTGCGGTCAAACGGCATGCCCATGTGCTCCAGGTCATACACCACCTTGGGGGCTTCGCGGCACATGAACTCAATGGCGTCCTGGTCACCCAGGTAGTCCGATCCCTTGACGGTGTCGAAAAAATGGTAGTGCCAGTTGTCTTCATTCATGTTGCCCAGAGACGCGCCGATGCCGCCCTGCGCCGCCACCGTGTGTGAGCGGGTCGGAAACACCTTCGACAGCACGGCCACGTTCAGACCGGCGCGCGCCAGTTGCAGCGAGGCACGCATGCCAGAGCCGCCGGCTCCGACGATGACAACGTCAAATTTGCGCTTGGGGATTTTGGAGCTTGCAGTCATGTTTGTTTTTCGAACTCAATGGTGGGTCAAAGCAAGATAGCTTCAAATAACTTCTGATGATGTTTTACAGGCGCCACAGCACCTGTATGCTCCAGCCCGCGCAAGCAGTGAGCCAGACGATCGTGAACACCTGCAAACTCAGGCGTATGCCAACCGGTTTGATGTAGTCCATCCAGATGTCTCGCATGCCCACCCACACGTGGTACAGCATGGCGATGATGATGGTGAAGGTCAACACTTTCATCCACTGAGATGAAAAAATACCGGACCATTTGTCGTAGCCAATCGGGCCTTTGGTCAACATGACCTGCCCGAGAACCAGCAGGGTAAAGAGCGCCATCAGTGCAGCCGTGACGCGCTGGGCCAGCCAGTCGCGCAGGCCGTAATGTGCGCCGACGACGATGCGTTTGGTGCCGTGATTGATTGCCATACAAATGTTTCCTGATCAAGAGGGGGTCAGAGCCGAAGACATGACCCGCAAAAATTAATAAATGCCAAACAGCTTGGCACCCAACACCAGCGTCAGGGCAACGCTGATGGCCAGCGTGGCAATGGCCGACGTTTTGCCAAATTCTTTGGTCACCGCCGAGTGGTGCGTGTCAGACCACAAATGGCGCAGGCCCGCAAGCGAGTGGTGCAGAAAAGCCCAGATCAGCGCCAGTGCCAGCAGCTTCCAGATCATGCCCGGCAGGCCCAGCATGCCAACATTGAAGGCACCCTTGAATTTGGCGAATGAGATTTCAGACGAAATGGACGTGTCGAACATCCAGATGATGAAGGGCATCAGGATGAACATGATGGCCCCGCTGATGCGGTGAAGAATCGACACAATGCCCGCAACGGGCAGGCGATAGGACGGCAGGTCGGTGAAAGCGTTGATATTGCGGAACTCGGGCCGCTTTTTGGCGGTCGTTGCAGTCTCTGTCATGCGTGACTTTCTGTGTTGTTCTGAAACTATCGCTGGGTGACCCGTCAATCGACGGATCTGTCATTGATACTTCTGCAAATTCTGGTAAACCCTCGAATTCTATTGCAATGCAGCATCAGATTTTCTCGGGCATGGCTTAGATTAAGGTTTTTGTCTGAACAGGGACTGACAAGCGATTCACAAACTGTCCAGATCGGCCAGCATTTCGCTGGCGCGCCCGCGCACTTCTGCCCGCAGTTCTGGTGTCATGCGCTGCAGGTTTTTGACCATCAGCGCGGTGCGCGGGTTGCCTGCAAAGCTGGCCTCGTGCTGATCCAGGAAATTCCAGTACAGCGTGGTCATGGGGCAGGCGTTAGCGCCCACTCGCGTCTCGCTCTCGTACTTGCAGTCACTGCAGTAATCACTCATGCGTTTGACATAAGCGCCGCTGGCCACATAGGGCTTGCTGGTAAAGCGCCCGCCATTGGCAAACAGCGCCATGCCTGCCGTGTTGGGCAGTTCTACCCATTCCACCGCGTCGACATAAACAGCCAGATACCAGTCGCAAACGGCTTGCGGGCTGATTTGCGCGGTAACACCAAACATGCCAGTGACCATCAGCCGTTGAATGTGGTGCGAGTAGCCGTTTTGAAGCGTCTGGCCAATGCATTGCTTCATGCAGTTCATGTGGGTGTCGCCGGTCCAGTACCAGTTGGGTAGTGGGTTGGTGTGGTGGTAGTGGTTGGCGGTTTTCAGCTCGGGCATGTCCACGAAGTACACGCCCCGCATGAACTCGCGCCAACCCAGGATCTGCCTGATGAAACCCTCCACGCTGGCCAGGTCCAGGTCATGCTTTTTGTAGGCGGCTTCGGCGGCCTGAATGACTTCTAGCGGGTTGAGCAGCTTCAGGTTGAGCGAACTTGACAGCAATGAATGCCAACCAAAATCAAGATTTGTCCACATCGCGTCTTCATGCGGGCCGAACTGCGGCAGACGGTTAGCGATAAAGTCCTTCAGGGCCAGCAAAGCCTGCTCACGGGTCACCGGCCAGTTGAAGTCCGCCAGTTGACCAGGGTGGGCCGCAAAATGGGTATTGACCAGTTTGATGACGTCATGGGTGATGGCATCAGGCTTGTATTGAACCGCTTTGGGCACGTTTTGCGGCCCCGCCTTGCCAAAGCTCTTGCGGTTATCAGCATCAAAGTTCCACTGCCCACCCACAGGTTCATTCCCGGCCATCAGCACTTTGTATTGCTTGCGCATTTGCCGATAGAAAAACTCCATCCGCAGGGTGGTGGACTTGCCCGCCCACTTGCGGAACTGGGGCAGACCACATAAAAAGTGTTTGTCTTCGCGCCAGGTCAAAAAACCAGCTGGTGAGTGACCCAAAATCGCGCTGCCCGACTCATTTTGAGTGCCTTTTATCGGTTTTGATGAATGGACATAGGGGGTAATAGCTCCCGATTTAATAGCACCCTGAACAGCATGCTCAATCTGTTGCCTGACCCGCAAGTCACCCGGCTCTACGCCAATCAGGGCTTGCGGCTGGCGCTCTTTGATCGCTGCCAGCAGGCCTTCGGCCAAGGATCGGTCGCTGTGCGTGTCCATTGCCCGGTAGTCCACGTGCCAGCCGCGCTGTTTCAGGCTTTTAGCAAAATGCCGCATGGCAGACAAGAACAGGGTGGTGCGAATTTTGTGCGACCAGACATGGGTGGACTCCTCAAAAGCCTCCACCATCAACACGGTGTCTTGTTCCGGGTCAAACCCGTCAAAGGCGCTGGAAGCATCGTCCAGCTGGTCGCCCAAAATGAGCACCAAATGACGCGTTTTTTTAGATTGCATACGGGTCATTCTATTTGGCGACTGATCGGTATTTTGGTGTCGACATCAAGACCACTTCGCCAGGGCGGGCTGCGCAGAAAGAGGCGTTCAGACGGCAGGCGCCTTGCTGGTTGCTTTGCCTTTTTGGGCGCGGCAAGCATCAGAGCAGTACTTGACGTCAGCCCAGTTCTTGGCCCAGCTTTTACGCCAGGTCATCTCGCGGCCGCATGCCACACAGGGCTTGCTCGGGAGCGACGCCTTGTTGCCCTTGAATCCGGACTTTTCAGGCATCAGTTCAGTGAGTTGTGATAGTGGTGCGTGTCGGTGCGGTAGTAGCCCCGGCGCAGCTCCATCGGCACATTTTGATAGGTGTAGGCAATCCGCTCCACACTCAGAAGCGGTGTGCCGCGCTCTATTTTTAATAGCTGCTCACGCCCGTCAATGGCCGATTCAGCGCGTATTTTTTCTTCGGCCCGCAGCATGCGCATGTTGAATTCAGTTTCAAACAGCGCATACATCGGACCGTGGTAGTCGGCCAGGCGCTCGGCGGTCAGGCCTTTGAACGGGGCTGCGGGCAGCCAGATGTCTTCAAGAATTGTGGGGACGCCCGCAAAACTGAGTACCCGCCGCGCTTGCAACACGGCGTCGCCACTGCGCAGAGCCAAGGCCCTTGCCACATCGGCAGTGGCCCGGGCGCGCCGGCAATCGATGATCTCCCGCTGGGCTGGGCCCTCGCTGCCTGGTGTGCCGCTGTCGGGCACCAGCTTGAGGAAGCGGAACTGCACATGCTGCTCGGCATGCGTTGCCACAAAAGTGCCTTTGCCCTGGCGGCGCACCACCAAGTTGCTGGCGGCCAGCTCGTCAATGGCTTTGCGCACCGTGCCCTGGCTGACTCGGTAGCGGGTGGCCAGGTCCATTTCCGACGGAATCGCTTCGCCGGGCTTCCATTCGCCAGACTGCAGGCTTTGCAAAATCAAGGCCTTGATCTGCTGGTACAGCGGGCTAAAGGCGGGCGTGGCGGTGTTTGACTCGTCGGCCGGCGAGGGTGATGCGAAGGAAGGAATGGCAGCCATAAGGGGGACTTCAGGTAAGTTCGATCTTATCTTATATAAGACATAAGACAAATTGACGCATGGCATCATTCGGCGCTAAAATCCCTGGCTGTCATTGCTGCATGGCAACCGTTTTACCCACTTTCTGAAAGCTCCCATCATGACCAAAAAACCCGTCCGCGTTGCGGTTACCGGTGCAGCCGGCCAAATTGGCTACGCGCTGCTGTTTCGTATTGCTTCCGGCGAAATGCTGGGCAAAGACCAGCCCGTGATTTTGCAATTGCTGGAAGTCCCGGTTGAGGGTCCACAAAAAGCCCTCAAAGGCGTGATGATGGAACTCGACGACTGTGCCTTTCCTCTGCTGGTGGGCATGGAAGCGCACAGCGATCCGATGACGGCTTTCAAAGACACCGACTACGCACTGCTGGTGGGGTCCCGCCCACGCGGCCCGGGCATGGAGCGTGCCGAGTTGCTGGCCGTGAACGGCGCGATTTTTATCGCCCAGGGCAAGGCGCTGAACGCCGTGGCCAGCCGCAATGTCAAGGTGCTGGTGGTCGGCAACCCGGCCAACACCAACGCATGGATCGCCATGAAAAGCGCGCCCGATCTGCCGCGCAAAAACTTCACCGCCATGCTGCGCCTGGACCACAACCGCGCGGCCAGCCAGGTTGCGGCCAAAACCGGCAAGGCGGTGGCCGACATTGAAAAACTCTGCGTGTGGGGCAACCATTCGCCCACCATGTACGCTGACTACCGCTTTGCCACCATCAAGGGCGAAAGCGTTGCCGCCATGATCAACGACCAGGACTGGAACGCCAACACCTTCTTGCCAACCGTTGGCAAGCGCGGTGCGGCCATCATTGAAGCGCGCGGCGTGTCGTCAGCCGCATCGGCCGCCAACGCCGCCATCGACCACATGCGCGACTGGGCAGTGGGCACCCACGGCAAGTGGGTCACCATGGGCATCGCATCGGGCGGCCAGTACGGCATTCCGGACGGCACCATGTTTGGTTTCCCCGTCACCTGCGAAGGCGGCGAATACAAACTGGTTGAAGGCCTGACCATTGATGAATTCAGCCAGACCTGCATCAACAAGACATTGGCAGAGCTGCAAGGCGAGCAAGACGGCGTCAAACACCTCCTCTAATCCTCCTCTAATGGCTCATCCCAGAGAGGTTCTCCTCGGCGCTCAGGCTGCAACTGGTTTTTTGCCGGTTTGCGACCACTACAGTGGCGTGGAGGCGCGCATGCGCAAAAGCCTGCAACTGCAGGCCGATATGTGCGCTGAGTTCGGCGCTTGCGTTTTTGACGTCACCCTGGACTGTGAAGACGGTGCGCCCGTGGGCGGTGAGGCCGACCACGCCGCCATGGTGGTCGCCCTGGCCGCCCAGGCCAGCCCCAAGGCCCGCGTGGCAGTGCGTGTCCATCCCATCGACCACCCCGCGTTTGAGGCTGACGTGGCCACCATTGCCGGCACGGTGGGCGACAGGCTTTGCCACATCATGCTGCCGAAAGTCGAGTCGGTGGGCGACGTCACGCGGATTGAAAAAGCCCTGAACGATGCGCAAGCCAGACATCTGCCCCTGCACGTGTTGATTGAATCGCCCGCTGCTGTGCACCGCGCTTTCGAGATTGCTGCGCATCCGCGTGTGCAGTCACTCAGCTTTGGCTTGATGGACTTTGTATCGAGCCATGGCGGTGCCATACCTGCGCATGGCATGACCAGTCAGGGCCAATTCGGCCACCCGCTGGTGGTACGCGCCAAGCTGGAGATTGCCTCGGCCTGCCACGCCAGCAGCAAAACACCATCGCATGGCGTGGTGACAGAATTTAACGATGCCGCCGCCATGACGATGGCCGCGCGCCGGGCTTTTCACGAGTTTGGCTACACCCGCATGTGGAGCATCCACCCGAACCAGATTCGTCCGATTCTGGCGGCCTTCGCCCCGACTGAAGGTGAGATTGAAGACGCTACAAAAATAATAGCTGCTGCTGTGCGTGAAGAGTGGGCGCCGATCAGCTTCGAGGGTAAATTGCACGATCGCGCCAGTTATCGCTATTACTGGCAGGTCTTGGAGCGTGCGCACCAGACAGGCCGTGAGTTGCCAGCCGAGTCACAGATCTATTTTTAGGAATGTCATGAAACCACTCGTCCTAGCAATCTGCATCTTTGCCTTTCCGGCTGCTATCTTGGCGCAAACGGCGGCCCCAGCCAATGCACCCGCCAAGGCTGACAGTAAAAAGCCGGTACAAAAGCCATCTTCCGAAATCAGGCGTTCGGCACTGAAAACGGTCGAACAAGTCACGCCGATCGACGAGGACCCCAACATCAACCTGACAGCGGAAGACTTAGAAATAGCCAAACGTGTCTTTGTTGGCACCATTGCCTGCGAATTGGGGAACTCGGTCACGCTCACGCCAAGTACGCGTCGCCCCGGCTTTTTTGTGGTCCAAACCAAGGGTGCCCGCTTTAGCATGCACCCGGTTGAAAGTCGTACCGGCGCGATTCGGCTGGAAGACCCCAAAAGAGGCGCATTGTGGCTACAGTTGGGCAACAAATCCATGCTGATGAGCCAAAAGCTGGGCCAGCGACTGGCAGACGAATGCATGAGCCCCGAGCAAATCACCCTGGCCGACGAGCTTAAAAAGAACCCGCGCCCAGGCTTGCTTGACAGTCCTGTTTCAGCGACTGGCAACGCACCTGCCTCAGCCCCCACATCCCCGGCAGCCGCCAAATAAGTTTTAGGAGAAAAACCATGTCGTCAACTTTCATTCAAACCTACCGCAATCACGTCGCTGAGCGTTCGATGCTGGGCATTCCACCCTTGCCACTGTCTGCTGCGCAAACCGCTGAAGTCATCGAACTGCTCAAGGCCCCACCGAAAGGCGAAGAGGCATTTTTGGTCGAGTTGATCACCCACCGCGTGCCCGCAGGCGTTGACAATGCCGCTAAGGTCAAGGCCAGCTATCTGGCTGCTGTGGCGCATGGCACTGAAAAGTGCGCGCTTGTCTCGCGTGAACACGCGGCGCAGTTGCTGGGCACCATGCTGGGCGGCTACAACATCAGCCCCATGATTGCGCTGCTTGATGACGCCGACGCCAGCGTCGCCACACAAGCCGCTGCTGGCCTGAAAAACACACTGCTCATGTTTGACCAGTTCCACGACGTGAAAGAAAAAGCCGACAAAGGCAACACCTACGCCAAGGCCGTGATGCAAAGCTGGGCCCATGCCGAGTGGTTCACCAGCCGGCCCGAAGTGCCCGAGTCCATCATGCTGACGGTCTTCAAGGTCGCTGGCGAGATCAATACCGACGACCTGTCGCCCGCACCCGACGCCTGGAGCCGGCCTGACATTCCGCTGCACGCACTGGCCATGCACAAAAACCCGCGTCCTGGTCAAAGCGCCGAGTCTTTGCCTGAAGAAGAAGGTAAGCGCGGCCCTGTCAAGTTCATCGATTCACTCAAGGCCAAAGGCCATCTTGTCGCCTATGTGGGCGACGTGGTTGGCACCGGTTCATCGCGCAAGTCAGCTACCAACTCGGTGTTGTGGTTTACCGGTCAAGACATTCCCTTTGTGCCTAACAAGCGTTTTGGTGGCGTGTGCCTGGGTTCCAAAATCGCACCGATTTTCTACAACACCATGGAAGATTCAGGCGCCTTGCCTATTGAACTCGACGTGAGCCAGATGGCGATGGGCGATGTGATCGAGCTGCGCCCGTACGACGGCAAGGCATTGAAGGGCGGCAAGGTGATTGCGGAGTTCAAACTCAAAAGCGAGGTGCTGTTTGACGAAGTGCGCGCCGGTGGCCGCATTCCATTGATCGTTGGCCGTGGCCTGACTGCCAAGGCACGCCTTGCACTCGGCCTGCCCGCATCGACCCAGTTCCGCCTGCCGCAAGACCCGCTGGACAATGGCCGCGGCTTTACGCTGGCGCAAAAAATGGTGGGGCGCGCCGTCGGTTTGCCAGAAGGCCAGGGCGTACGTCCCGGCACCTATTGCGAGCCAAAAATGACGTCAGTCGGCTCACAAGACACCACCGGCCCCATGACACGCGACGAGCTGAAAGACCTGGCCTGCCTGGGTTTTTCTGCCGACTTGGTGATGCAATCGTTTTGCCACACAGCGGCTTACCCCAAGCCAGTCGACGTGAAGATGCACCACGAGCTGCCAGACTTCATGAGCACGCGCGGCGGTATTCCCTTGCGCCCGGGCGACGGCATCATCCACAGCTGGTTGAACCGCATGTTGTTGCCAGATACGGTCGGCACAGGTGGCGACAGCCACACGCGCTTTCCGATTGGCATCAGCTTTCCGGCAGGCTCTGGTCTGGTGGCGTTTGGCGCAGCGACTGGCGTGATGCCGCTGGACATGCCTGAGTCGGTGCTGGTGCGCTTTAAAGGTGAGATGCAGCCCGGCATCACGCTGCGTGATTTGGTCAATGCGATTCCGCTGTACGCCATCAAGGCCGGCTTACTCACGGTCGCCAAGCAGGGCAAGATCAACATCTTTTCGGGCCGAATCCTCGAGATTGAAGGCTTGCCTGACCTGAAAGTCGAACAAGCGTTCGAGCTCAGCGACGCATCCGCCGAGCGTTCAGCCGGTGGTTGTACCGTGCACCTGAATAAAGAGCCGATCATTGAATACATCAACAGCAACATCACCATGCTCAAGTGGATGATCGCCACCGGCTACTCAGATGTTCGTACCATCAAGCGCCGCATCGCCGCCATGGAGGCATGGCTGGCTGACCCGCAACTTCTCAAAGGCGATGCCGATGCTGAATATGCTGCGGTCATTGAGATTGACCTGGCAGACATCCACGAGCCTATCGTCGCCTGCCCGAATGACCCGGATGACGTGAAAACGCTCAGCGATGTCGCAGGCAGCAAGATCGACGAAGTCTTCATCGGCAGCTGCATGACCAATATCGGTCACTTCCGCGCAGCCTCCAAACTGCTGGAAAACAAGCGCGACATTCCCGTCAAACTGTGGATGGCGCCGCCCACCAAGATGGATGCCAAACAACTGACCGAAGAAGGCCACTACGGCGTGTTGGGCAGCGCCGGTGCGCGCATGGAAATGCCCGGCTGTAGCTTGTGCATGGGCAACCAGGCGCAGGTCAAAGAGGGCGCCACGGTGTTCTCAACGTCGACGCGCAACTTCCCCAACCGCTTGGGTAAAAATTCCAACGTGTATCTGGGATCAGCCGAACTGGCAGCGATTTGCTCCAAGCTCGGCCGCATTCCGACCAGGGCCGAGTACATGCTGGACATGGGTGTGTTGACGGCATCGAGCGACCAGATTTATCAGTATTTGAATTTTGACAAAGTCAAAGACTACACGGACATGGCGGACACGGTGAAGGATGCTTTACCAGCCTGATTTCAAAGTTGTAGACGATAAAAAAGCGGCCTTTCGGTCGCTTTTTTATGGGTGCCGGAGCACTGGGTACGGCGTTGCGGGACTTTCTTTCGGGTCGAACGATGCGCCTGACTTGGCCAACAAAATATCGCGACCTCAAGGTATGGATTTAGCGTGTTTTAATCAACACACACAGGAGATAAGACACCCATGACATTGAACTCGATCCTCAACATGGCTTTGCTAACGCTGGCCGCAGCTCTGCCGCATTCAACTTCTTTGGCTCAGGCCTTCCCGACCAAACCGGTGCGCATTGTTGTGCCGCAAACCCCGGGTGGTGCCTCGGACGCGCTGGCGCGTATCGTTGGGCAAAAGCTTTCTGAAAAGTGGGGCCAAGCGGTGGTGATTGAAAACCGTGCCGGTGCTGGCGGCAACATTGGCATGGACGTGGTCGCCAAAGCGCCAGCAGATGGCTACACGCTACTGATGTCTTATGTCGGCTCGCACGCCATCAATGTCAGTATTTATAAAAAGCTGCCCTTTGACCCGGAGGCTGACTTTGCCGCCGTGGCAACGCTTGCCAATGTGCCCTTTGTGGCTGCTGCCACGGCCGCGATGCCGGTCAGCAACATGAAAGAGCTGGCGGCGTATGCGGCCAAGAACCCGGTGTCTTTTGGATCTGCCGGCAGTGGCTCTGTCAATCATTTGCTGGGTGAAATGTTCAGCACCACCAGCCAGACCAAAATGCTGCATGTGCCGTACAAAGGGGCAGCACCTGCGCTAACAGACTTGATTGCCGGGCAAACGCAACTGGTCTTTACCAGCCTGCCGTCAATTGCGCAGCATATCCGGGCCGGTACGGTCAAAGGGCTCGGGGTGACCGGCTCTAAACGGGCGCAGGCTTTCAAGGACATTCCGACGATTGCCGAATCGGGCTTTCCCGGCTTTGTGATCAACCCGTGGTTTGGCCTGTTTGCACCCAAAGGCACGCCACCGGCCATCGTTCGGCAGATCAATGCGGAGGTCAACAAAATTCTGCTGGACAAAGACACGATGGACAAGTTCGCAGTGCTGGGCGCAGAGCCTTATGAAACAACACCGCAAGAGTTCACAGCCATCCTGCGTGCTGATATTTTGAAGTGGGCCGCGGTGGTCAAAAGCTCTGGTGCATCGGCAGATTGAAAAAGTTCATCAGGTGAAGATGCCGCAAATGACCGGTGCGTTCGGAGCTGAAATTTCGGGGATTGACCTGACGGGTGGCGTGCCCGCGCTACTGGCTCTTGAGATTTGCCAAGTGTTTCTGAAGGCGTGGCGATAAACCTGCCTCGCTCTACTGAAAGACCATGATGCAAGACACCCCCCCAACTGCCGCCAAGCCACCACTCAACATGCGCGGTAAGCGCTTCAAGCCCTTGACCTGGGAGACATTGAGCCCGGCGCAACTCAAGATGGTCGACAGCGTGATGTCTGGCAAACGCGGCGCCATGCAGGGACCGTACAACGTGCTGCTGCGCAGTCCTGAGCTGGGCAATCTGGCGCAGCAGTTTGGTGCGCACACGCGCTTTCATTCGTCCTTGCCGCTGGCACTCAATGAGCTGGCGATTTTGCTGGTAGCGCGGTTTTGGACCTGCCAGTTTGTCTGGTGGGCGCACCGGCGCATTGCGCGCGATGCGGGGCTGGACGAGGCCGTGATCCAAGCTGTCGCTACCGGGCAAAGCCCTGTGGGTTTGGCTGCTGATGTTGCAGCGGTGTTCGGCTTTTGCAATGAACTTCTGCAAACCCGTGTTGTCAGTGATGAAACCTACGCAGCCGCTGTTCAGCGCTTTGGCGAGGGGGGTGTGGTGGACTTGATGGGCACCATGGGCTATTACACGCTGGTGAGCATGTCACTCAATGTCGATCAGTACCCTTTGCCGGACGGCGAAGTGCCGGAGCTAGAGCCCTTGTTGTCACGGGTTCAGAACCCATAGCGACAAGTCGCCCCCAAGCGGCGGCACCTAAACGTCAGGCATCGCAGGCAGGTCGCGGCGGGCGTGGCTCATCTTTGTTCCTTCATGGACGTCTAAAACATTCACTTTAGAAAGCCTGCTGCCATTCATGCGTTAGCAATACACCCCCGTCTTGTCAGCCAGTCATGACGAATCCCGCATCGTTTGAACGCGCCTGCCAAAATACGACTCATTGCATCATGCCAAGGAGTGTCACGATGGTCCAACCTGCCCTGGCTAACTGGAAGCCCAACGCGGTCCGCACGCAAGAGATTGCATTTGTCGTGTCGCGTGTGGTGCTGCAAGACTTCACCGGCGTGCGGCGCAGCAACCACGACGCGATGATGCGCGGAACCTTTGCCAATGTGCGTATGAAAAACCTGATGGCTGCTTGAGCATGAAGATAGCGTTGATCGGTGGCGGCATAGGCGGTCTGGCGGCGGCGCTGGTGCTGGCGCGTGCGGGGCAGCAACTAGAGCTGTTTGAAAAAGCCAGTGCCTTCACTGATATTGGCGCGGGTATACAACTCGGCCCCAACGTCACCCGCATTCTGCAAGCATGGGGTTTGACCGATGCCTTGCGTGAACACGCCTTTGCGCCAGACTGTTTGCAAGTGCGCAGCGCCATGTCTGGCCAAATAGTCGGCCAATTAGCGCTGGGCAGCACCATAGCAGCACGCTATGGCGCGCCCTACGTCACGCTTCGTCGCGCTGATTTACACCGGCTGCTGCTGCAAGCGGCGCAGCAAACCGAGGCGACGCTCCAAGCCAGCAGCACGGTACAAAGCTTTCAGCAAACCCCACAAACCGTGACGTTGCAAACCACCCATGGAGCGCGTGCCGTCGATGTGATGGTCGGCGCTGATGGCTTGTGGAGTCACACCAGAGCGCAGTTGTTAGCCGATGGCTTGCCGCGTCGCACGGGCCACCTGGCCTATCGGGCCCTGATCAGGCAAGCCGATCTGCCCGAGCGCTTACGCAGTCACAACGTCATTGCCTGGCTAGGCGCCAATATGCATGCGGTGCAGTACCCGGTGCGCAGCGGCGAGTGGCTCAATATCGTGGTGTTCGTCCACGGTGATGTACCGGATGATTTTCAAAACTGGGACCACAGCGCCAATGCGCTTGACCTGAAAAGCGCGCTGCAAGGCAGCTGCAACCCACTGCACAGTTTGCTGGAGGCTGTGCCAAGCTGGCGTCTGTGGGTCATGCACGACCGCCCGCCCATGCAGGGCGCGCACCAGCACGCACAAGGCCGCGTGGCGCTGCTGGGCGACGCCGCACATCCCATGCGGCCCTACCTCGCGCAAGGCGCAGGCATGGCGATTGAAGATGCGGCTGCACTGGGGTCAGTTCTGAATGGCGCAACAGCGCAAAACGTCCCCGCCGCCCTGCAGCAGTTCGCTGCCAAGCGCTGGCAACGCAACGCCCGCGTACAGGCCAGATCGCTGCGCAACGGCCACATTTTTCATGCAACCGGGCCGATGCGGTGGGGCCGTGATGTGGCGATGAAGCTGATGGGTGAGACGCTGCTGGACCTGCCGTGGCTCTATGGGCACGGTTAGCTGTGGCGAAGAAAAAAGAAGCTGCAGGGCTGACCCTGTGTCGTCACTCTCCCTGGTGGCGTACTAGTGGTTAACGATCTGGATAGGCCAGTTATTTTCAAGCTTCAGTGAGCTCGGCTAACCCGTTGCTCAATGAAAAACTCCAGTCTGCCTGAGGTATAGCCCATCGGCGGCAGTTGCTCCGTTGCCTGTGCCAAGGCTGAAAAATCATACGCAGCATCGCTTGCGCCAGCAACGTCAAGCACTGACTGGCCCGTTTTCAAGGCCGACAAAATACTGTCGTGCTGACCAATCGCGCCGATGTAATGAATGCTTTGACCGATGGCCAATGCGCAAGCGTGGTTGATGCGATCGAACAGCCGCTGACCGTCTTGTGGGTTCGCCATGCCATTGATCAAAAGATAAATGTCACCGAGCTCGTGGTCATGAACCATTGTGTTGATGCATGCAATGGTTTGCGCTATCGAGGTCGGGTTGTCACGCACCACCATAAAGCGTTTGGGTGAGGCCGTTAAGAACGGCAGCGTCAAGGGTGTCACACCCGTTGCAGTGTCCACAATCAGAAAGTCAACTTCTTCGTTCAATGTACAAAAGGACTGCACGATGCTGAAGGCATGGCGCTGGGTGAGATTGGTCAAACCCGACACGCCAGATACCAGGCGAACCCCGGTCGGGCTTGTGACAACAATTTCTTGCAGCGTTTTTTCGCCGCTTAAAAAGTGCCCCAAGTTGTTGGCACTGTGCGCGCCCAGGGCGATGTGGGCGTTCGGCATGTTCAAGTCCGCATCGAGCACCATGACACGTTTGCCCATGCGCTGCAAAGCAATCGATAAATTGGTAGCGACCATGGTTTTGCCGGCCCCTCCGTTGCCGCTGGCAATACAGATAATTTGCGGGTAAGCAGCAAGCATCAAGGTCACCTGTGGGTTAAGGTTTCAAAAATATGTTCATCACTGGTCGCCCCTGAGAAACCTCTTTTGCAATATTCACCACCGGACATGATGGATTGTTTGGGTTTTTCAAAAACGACTTTAAGCTGAGTTAGCTTTATCGACTCTCAACAGAATAAATTTAGAGTTTTTTGTTTTCTTGCAAATACTTGCACGGCTCGCCAATTTATTTAATGGAAAAACTAAAACAAATTTAAAAAAGTTAACAAATTTAAAAAAGTTAAATAAATTAAAAAATTTAAAAAATTTAAAGAAGTTAAATAATTTAAAAGTTTTGCTGGCGTGTGTGCTGGAGTTCGGAGCGCCGTGCAGCGCTGCGATCGTGTGGAGACTGAAGGGATCGGCTGGCATGGACACTAAACATGCGCCCGCGTCCGCTCAGCTCATGTGACCGTGCTTTTTTGATGAAACTCGGGTCGTTGCCATTCACCCGATTCAAGCACCCGACGCAAACGCTCCACTGCGTTCCAAACGTCTTCAAAGCCAACGTACAGCGGGGTAAAACCAAAGCGCAGAACATCGGCGATTGCGCCGCCGTCGCCTGCCCTGAAGTCGCCAATCACACCGCGTGCCACCAGGGCCTGAACAATCGCGTAGGCGCCGGAGTCACCGCCGCGGGGCGGCGGAGCGTGGGGGCTCTGTTCTCTGGTGAAGGCAAGCTGTGAGCCGCGCTGGGCGTGCTCACGCGGTGTGACCAAGCGTAGCCCGTGCCCTGCGCAGCGCGTCTCCACCAGTTCAATGAACAAATCGGTCAGTGCGAGTGATTTGCGGCGAAGCGCCTGCATACCGCCCAGCGGCTGTGCTGCCAGCACGCTGTCCAGGCCGCAGTCGAGCGCAGTCATGCTCAACACCGGTTGCGAGCCGCACAGGTAGCGGCTGATGCCGGGCGCAGCCTGATAGTCAGGCGTGAAGGCAAACGGCGCTGCATGACCCCACCATCCCGCCAACGGTTGCCATACATCGCGCGCCGTATGCCTTGGGTTGACCCATACAAAAGCCGGTGCGCCAGGGCCACCGTTCAAATATTTGTAGCCGCAGCCCACGGCAAAGTCTGCTTGCGCCGCAGTCAGGTCAACCGGTACCGCACCCGCGCTGTGGGCCAGGTCCCAAACACACAAAATGCCTTTGGTATGAGCTGACGCTGTCACGGCCTGCATGTCGTGCATGGCGCCTGTGCGGTAGTTGACATGCGTCAGCATCAGCACGGCGACGTCAGTTGTCAATGCGGCCTGAATATCAGGCGTATCGACCAGCAGCAGCGTCAGCCCGCGCTCTTTGCACAGGGCTTCAGCGATATACAAGTCCGTCGGAAAGTTGCTGCGTTCGCTGAGCAGCACTTGTCGTTCCGGTGTGTCGATGGCTGCGATGCTGAGCGCGGTTGACAGCACCTTGAACAAATTGACGGACGTGCTGTCGGTGGCTACCACCTCGCCGGGCGCTGCGCCTATCAGTTGCGCAATTTTGTTGCCCAGGCGCTGCGGCATGTCAAACCAGCCGGCGCTGTTCCACGACCGGATCAGGCCCTGGCCCCACTCTTGCGTCACGGCTTTGGCGACACGGTCCGCAGCGCTAGCAGGCAGCACGCCAAGCGAGTTGCCATCGAGGTAAATCACGCCGCCAGGCAGGCTGAAGTGCTGGCGCAATTCGCGCAGCGGGTCTTGGGCATCCAGGGTGCGGCAGTCTTGCAGGGTGGTTGTCATGGTCATCGGGTGAAAGCTTTCGGCGTGCGGCACAATTTGTTGTCGTCCTATTGATGATTTCCATCGTACCCCTGACTGTTTTAAATCAAGGCTTTTTATGACAACCACTTCCAAAGTCGCCCTCATCACCGGCGCCGGCTCGGGCATCGGCAAGGCCGTGGCGCTGGCTTTTTTGCGTCATGGCTACAGCGTGGTGCTGGCCGGGCGGCGCGCTGATGCCCTGGAGGCGGTTGTCAAAGAGTCTGCTTCGAGCCAGGCCTTGGCAGTCGTCACCGATGTCAGCAATCCGCAATCGGTGGCCGCACTGTTCGCCAAAATCAAAGACATCTTTGGCCGCGTGGATGTGATTTTCAATAACGCTGGCATCAGCGGCATTGGCACGGGCTTTGAAGACATCGCTTTTGACACCTGGCAAAGCGTGGTCAACACCAATTTGACGGGCTCGTTTTTGTGCGCTCAGGGCGCTTTCAAAATGATGAAAGACCAAAGCCCGCAGGGCGGCCGCATCATCAACAACGGCTCGATTTCTGCCCACGCACCCCGGCCGAATTCTGCACCCTACACATCGACCAAACACGCGATCACCGGCCTGACCAAGTCGATCTCGCTCGATGGCCGCAAGTACAACATTGCCTGCGGTCAAATTGATATTGGCAACGCCATGACCGAGATGGCGGCCTGCATGGCCAAAGGTGTGCCGCAGGCCAATGGCGAGATAGCGATTGAGCCGATGATGGATGCGAATGAAGTGGCCGATGCCGTGGTGCACATGGCCGGCCTGCCCCTGTCGACCAACGTGCAGTTCATGACCATCATGGCGACAAAGATGCCGTTTGTAGGACGGGGTTGATTTGGCTGGCTAAACAATCGTGGTTTGCAAGCGAGGTTTGAGTCGCGCTTTGGTTTTTTTGTATTGCTTGTATGGCTTCGCTTGCTTTGTGAACCCGCCCAAGAAGGCTCAGCTTACTTGTTTGAAGTCAGGCTTCTCGTGCCGTATTTAAAGCCACAGCCCGATCAGGAAAAGCCCGTAGCAACTTGCCATCCATCGTCACCAATTTGGTTTCCAGCCGCATTGCCAATGCAATGAACTCGCAGTCATAGGCTGAGCAATCGCTGCCGCGAACCAGGTCAAGTACTGCGCGTGAATCTACCTCGAATTCCGACCCTGTCAGCAGACTCTCGGCTTCGCTCTGCAAACCCAAGGCCTGCTCAAACGTCAATGTTCCTCTTCTGATGAAGCCGGCCAGAATATTGCGGAACTCGCTGCGCCAAAGCAGGGGAGCTGCCCATTGCGAATCTTGTTTCAGCAGGGCTTCTGCATGTGCGGTGTACTCGCTTGGCAAGTACAAGTACGCCAACACATTGGTGTCCACCACAATCACGGACGACCTTGGCGTTTGAGCCCATCGATATCACTGGTCTTAAACTTGACTTGAGGCAAAGCAGCGCGCAGTTCTTGTGCGCGCGCCAGTCGCTCCGAGGGTGTGACTTTGATGGGTAGCAATACCGACTCCAGGCACACGATGACTTCGCTGTTCATACTGCGGCGATGCGTTTGTGCCGCTGCCTTGAGCCGGTCATAAATCGCATCCGGGATATTTTTTAGCGTCAGAGTTGTGGGCATGATGAGTACACCAAAAAGAAACCATTGTGGTGTCTTTTTGGTGTTGTGTCAAGCCGCTGCAGGGCGCAATTTATGCGAGTCGCCCAAGCAAAAGGAATTCCATCAGCGCCTTTTGCACATGCATCCGGTTTTCTGCTTCGTCCCACACCACCGATTGCGGGCCGTCAATCACTTCGGCTGATACTTCTTCGCCGCGATGCGCGGGCAGGCAGTGCATGAACAGGGCGTCGGGCTTGGCCGCGCGCATCATGTTTTCGTCGACGCACCAATGCGCGAATGCCTTTTTGCGGGCTTCGTTTTCAGCTTCGTAGCCCATGGACGTCCAGACGTCGGTTGTGACCAGGTCTGCGCCTGCACAGGCCGCGTGCGGGTCTTTGAACACCTGATAGCTTTCAGCTGAGCGTATGCCCGCCAGCGACTGGTCTACCTCGTAGCCGCCTGGTGTGCTCAGGTGCACCTTGAAGCCCAAAATTTCACTGGCCTGCAGCCAGGTGTTGGCCATGTTGTTGCCGTCGCCAATCCAGGCGACGGTTTTGCCCTTGATGCTGCCGCGGTGTTCAATGTAGGTAAAGATGTCGGCCAGAATCTGGCAGGGGTGAAACTCGTTCGTCAGGCCGTTGATCACCGGCACGCGTGAATGCTCGGCAAAGCGGTTGATTTTGTCTTGCTCGTAGGTGCGAATCATCACCAGGTCCACCATCCGGCTGATCACCTTGGCGCTGTCTTCAATCGGCTCGGCGCGGCCCAACTGACTGCCTTCAGTCGTCAGGTTCACCACCGTGCCGCCGAGCTGGTACATGCCGGCTTCAAAGCTCACCCGGGTGCGGGTGGAGGCTTTTTCAAAAATCATCACCAGCGTGCGGTCTACCAGCGGTTGGTGTTTTTCGTAGGCCTTGAACTTCTTTTTGATCAGCGCCGCGCGCTCAAACAGGTACGCATAGTCGGCTGCATCCAGATCGCTGAATTGCAGGTAATGTTTGATCGCTTTATTCATTGATCAGCGATGCAACAGGCACGCTGTCAGCATGTGTTTTGCCGTGCAAAAATTGTTTGATGAGCGGCACCAAAATAGCCACCACCTGGTCGGCTTCAGCCGTGGTCATGATGAGCGGCGGAACCAGTCGAATGACAGAGTCAGCCGTCACGCTGATCAGCAAACCCTCATCGGCGGCCTGTTTGAGCAGCTCGCCGCAAGGCAGCGCCAGCTCAATGCCCAGCATGAGTCCGCGGCCGCGAATATTGACCACGCCGGCAAGGCCGGACAACTCGCGCTCCAGCGCAGCCCGCAAATGACCGCCGGTATGGATCGCATTGGCGATGATGTTGTCGTCTTCCATGATGCGAATCGTCTCCACACCGGCCCGCATCGCCAGCGGGTTGCCGCCAAACGTCGTGCCGTGGTTGCCGACCTTGAAGATCTGCGCCGCTTTGGGCCCGCACACGACCGCGCCAATCGGCACGCCAGAGCCCAAGCCTTTGGCCAGCGGCATCACATCGGGCTTGACGCCTGACCACTGGTGGGCAAACCACTTGCCAGTGCGTCCCATGCCGCACTGCACTTCGTCAATCATGAGCAGCCAATCGCGCTCGTCGCACAGCTTGCGAATATCGCGCATGTATTGGTCGTTCATAGGGTGCACGCCGCCTTCGCCTTGAATAGCTTCAAAAAATACGGCGGTCACGTTGGCGTTGCCCGCTGTGGCTTTTTTAATCGCTTCAATGTCATTCATGGGCACCCGTATGAAACCTTCAACCAGCGGACCAAAACCCGCTTGAACTTTGGCGTTGCCGGTGGCGCTCAGGGTGGCAATGCTGCGGCCATGGAAGGCTTTTTCATAGACCACCACTTCAGGGCGTTCAATGCCTTTGTCGTGACCATATTTGCGCGCCAGTTTCAGCGCGGCTTCGTTTGCTTCTAGGCCGGTGGAGCAGAAAAAGACATTTTCCAGTCCCGACAATTCGACCAGCTTGGCCGCCAGTGCTTCTTGCAGCGGTACGTGGTAATAGTTGGAGCAGTGGATGAGCTTGCCGATTTGGTCTTGCAGCGCGGGCACCAGCCGGGGATGGTTGTGGCCCAGGGTGTTGACGGCAATGCCGCCCAGCGCGTCAAGATAGCACTTGCCGTTCACGTCCCATACGCGGCAGCCCTGGCCATGCGACAGCGCAATCGGCAGGCGTCCATAAGTGTTCATCACGTGGGGTGAGGCGGCTTCGATGTGGTGGGGCAGGGCAGCGGTCATGGGGACTCCGGGCTTGGAATGTGTGCAAACAAGTCTGGATTCTAGGCTTAGACCCAGCTTGCTTTCGTGACGATGTTGCATCACTGCAATGCGGTGCAGGGCTTGGCCAGACGTGGGACGGTAGTCTTCTATAAGATACAATCATGGTGCAGTGCAGCATGGCGCTAAATTCAATGCAAGGCACGGCCCCAAAACCACCCACCAATGATCCTTCCGATGGTTTTACATGGTCTCTAGCTCTGCCAAAGAAGTTTTCATTCAGGGCATCACCCGGGATGGCAAAACCTTCCGGCCCAGCGACTGGGCTGACCGCCTGTGCGGCGTGATGAGTCCTTTCAGGCCGGGCGGCCCGCAACCCGGCAGCCACCTGACGTATTCACCCTGGTGCATTCCCACGCTGATCAACGGGGTGCGTTGTGTCGTGGTCAATGCCGAGCTACGTGAGCATGAGCCGATGGCCTGGGACTTTGCCATCAACTTTGCCAAAGACAATGATTTGCAAATCGCTGAGGCTTGTTTGATACCGGACTTGCCTAAAAATTAATATCTTCAAGCGACAACAAAAAAGCCGTCTTTCGACGGCTTTTTTGACTTCACTTGCAGCGCACCCTGCAAAACGGCGGAAAACTTTTTGATGGGTTTTCCGGGCTTTTTGCTTAATGTCTTAAGCGGCTGTTGATGCGGATAAGGCCAGGGCTTTGACCTTGGCAGACAGGCGGGACTTGTCGCGCGATGCCTTGTTTTTGTGAAAAATGCCTTTGTCGGCCACGGTGTCGACAATGCTCTGGGCTTTGGCGAAAGCGTCTTTGGCTTTTTCTTTGTCGCCTGCTGCAACGGCTTTTTCGACGTTTTTCACAGCGGTGCGGTATTTGGAGCGCAGCGAGGTGTTCGCGGCATTGAGTTTGGTGTCCTGGCGGACGCGTTTGCGGCCGGATGCCAGGCGGGGGTTCTTTTTCTTGGGTTTGGCGGTTGCCATAATTTAACTCCTTGAGGTTCAGACAAGTCTGAAAATGGTCTGCGGATGTTGCAAGCGAAGCCCATGATTATATATCGCCCCCACGGTCGTGCATGTGGTGTCGCTTCACGCCAACCCAGGAGCCGCTGCGCCTGCGGTCTGGCAAAGCCGGTCCGGCGGGCCGCTGCTTGCAAAGAGGCACACGAAAAGCGCAACTGCGCAGACTAAACTCCAGCCGTGTCACTCTTCAAATCCGCCTCTACGGTTTCGGCCCTCACACTGGTGTCCCGCATCACCGGGCTGGTACGTGAACTGCTCATTGCCGCGACCTTTGGCGCCAGCGCGATGACTGACGCCTTCAATGTGGCGTTTCGCATCCCCAACCTGTTTCGCCGCCTGTTTGCTGAAGGGGCTTTCAGCCAGGCCTTTGTGCCGGTGCTGGCGGCCAGCAAAACGCAAAACGGCGACGAGCAGACCAAGCTGCTGATTGACCGGGTGGCCACGCTGTTGAGCTGGGCGCTGCTGCTGACGTGCGCGGCAGGTGTCGCTGCTGCACCGTTTCTGGTCTACGCGATGGCCAGTGGCCTGAAGCAGGACCCGCGTGGTTTTGACGCCGCGGTGTTCATGACGCGCTGGATGTTTCCGTACATCGGCTTGATGTCGCTGGTGGCGCTGTCGTCGGGGGTGCTCAACACATGGCGGCGCTTTGCGGTGCCTGCGGCCACGCCGGTGCTGCTGAATGTGGCGATGATTGCGGCGGCATGGCTGGGCGCGCCGTGGTTCAAGGCGCGCGGCATTGAGCCGATTTATGCGTTGGCCGCTGGCGTGATGCTCGGTGGCGTGTTGCAACTGGCGGTGCAGGTGCCTGCGCTGCTCAAACTGGGGTTGCTGCCCAAAATATCCTTCAACTGGGCGGCGGCCAGGCTGGCCTGGGCGGACCCGGCGACCCGCAATATCGCCAAGCTGATGCTGCCTGCGCTGCTGGGCGTCAGCGTGGCGCAAATCTCACTGCTCATCAACACGCAAATCGCCTCGCACCTGACCCCCGGAAGTGTGAGCTGGCTGACCTATGCTGACCGCCTGATGGAATTTCCCACCGCCATGCTGGGTGTCGCGATTGGCGTGGTGCTGATGCCGCAACTGGCCGCGGCCAAGGCGGCCAACGATGCTGACAAGTATTCCAACATGCTCGACTGGGGCCTGCGGGTTGTGGTGCTGCTGGGCCTGCCGTGTGCCGTGGCGCTGCTGACATTTGCCCAGCCGCTGGTGGCCACGCTGTACCACTATGGCGCCTTTACTGACCGCGATGTTGCGCAGACGACAACGGCTCTGATGGGCTACGGCGCGGGCCTGATAGGCCTGGTCGCCATCAAGGTGCTGGCGCCTGGCTTTTACGCCAGCCAGGACATCAAAACACCTGTGCGCATCGCCATCGTGGTGCTGGTCCTCACGCAGCTTCTGAACATGGTGTTTGTGCCGTACTTGCAGCATGCCGGGCTGGCACTGGCCATTGGCATTGGCGCGCTGGTCAATGCGCTGTGGCTGCTGGTAGGACTGATCAGGCGCGGCAGCTACAGGCCTGCGCCGGGCTGGGCTGTGTTTGCGCTGCAGGCTGTGGCTGCCAGCGCCCTGCTGGGGGCGTTTTTGCTATGGGCCGCCAGTGCTGTTAGCTGGACTGGCCTGAAAACCGCTTATATGCAACGTATCGGGCTGCTAGCTGCTGTCTTGTTTGCATCTGGTGCTATTTATTTTGTAGCTATTCGGGTCTTTGGCCTGAAACTCCGTCAGCTGATGCAGCGTTAAAAACGTCGGCATGACTTGACGGGCAATTTGTGAGAAAGTAGGGTCATGCAATTAAATCTGGCAGTGCCTTCCCCCCTGCAATACTTTGCCAGTCTGGTGCAAAGCGACGCGCATTTCCCGCTGCTGGAGGCCGCCATCAGCCTGGCCCAGGACGAATACCCCGACCTGGATGTCCAGCAAATCCTCAGCGATGTTGACCAGCTTCAGGCACGGCTCAAACGCCGCTTGCCAGCCGATGCCTCAGCCCTTCAAAAGCTGCGGCTGCTGAGTCAGTTCTTTTTTCGTGATCTGGGTTTCGGCGGCAATGTCAACAACTACTACGACCCTGACAACAGCTACCTGAACGTGGTGCTGAAAACCCGGCGCGGTATTCCCATCAGTTTGGCCGTGCTGTGGCTTGAGTTGGCCAACGGCCTAGGCTTGAATGCGCTTGGCGTGGCTTTTCCGGGGCACTTCATGGTCAAGGTCAGTCTGCCCAAGGGCCAGGTGGTGATTGACCCTTTCACCGGTCAGTCGCTCAGCCGTGAAGAGCTGTCTGAACGGCTGGAGCCGTTTCGTCAGCGAAATCTGGTGGATGTGACGAATCCGGCGGATAACAGCCACGACACACCGATTGGCTTTTACCTGCAGTCAGCGTCGCCGCGCGACATCATCAGCCGCATGCTGCGCAACCTGAAAGAAATTCATAAAACGCAGGAAGACTGGCCGCGCATGGTGGCGGTTGCCGACCGCCTCATCGTGCTGCACCCTGACGCCTGGCCAGAGTACCGCGACCGTGGCTTGGCTTGGGCCGTGCAGGGGCAGGCCGCGCGGGCGGTTCCTGACCTGGAAAAGTATCTGGCCCATGCCAGTGATGCGGCTGACTCGGACGTGGTGGCGCAGCGGGTGGCGCTGCTGAGGCAGCAGACGCAGTAGCTTGTTGGGCGGCAAGTCAAAAACCGTCATGCTGCGTTCCAGCCTGCGCACATAGAGCTGGGTTTCGCGCAAGGCACCCCATACGCATCGGCGCGATCAGCTATGAAAAAAGTAGCATTTACATCGGACCTTCGGGTAAGTACCGTATATTAATATTTTAATAAATACTTTTTATCGATTATATTGGGGTCTGTATTTTCAACGCCTGAGAGCATTTCACACATCCAAGGAAAAGCCATGATGGAGACAAAAAACCGCTTGCTGAAGATTCTTGTGGCCCTGAATATGTCGCTGGGCCTCACAGCACTTAGCACGGGTGCTCAGGCGGCTTACCCGGACAAGCCGGTCAAAATCATTGTGGCGTTTCCGCCTGGCAGTTCCACCGACACGGTGGCGCGCCTGATGGCCCAGCAGATGTCGGTGGCGTTCGGGCAGGCGGTGGTGGTTGAAAACCGGCCTGGCGCCAGCGGCAACATTGCCACCACCTTTGTCAGCAAGCTGCCGGGCGATGGCTACACGCTGCTCATGCACAGCGTGGCGATTGCCGTCAACCCCAGCCTGTATGCCAAAGCCGGCTACGACGTGAACAAGGACCTGGAAGCGGTGGCCATCACTGGCGTGTCTCCCAACATCTTTTTTGTGCACCCAGATGTCAAGGCCAAAACGCTGGCCGAGCTGGTGGCACTGAGCAAAAAGGAAAAGCTCAGCTACGCCTCGTCGGGCAATGGCACCACCACCCACTTGGGCGCCGAGATTTTCTTTCGCAATCTGGTCAAGTCAGACATCCAGCATGTGCCCTACGCCCCGGCTACCGCGGTAACGGCGGTCTTGAGCGGCCAGGTGCCGGTGGGCAGCACGTCTGTGCCGCCTGTGGTGCAACTGGCTAAAAGTGGCAAGGTGCGGGCCCTGGCCGTGACCAGCTCAAAGCGCAGCAGCGCCTTGCCAGACGTGCCCACCGTGGCCGAGCTGGGCTTTAAGGACTTTGAGGCCAACACCTGGTTTGCCTTGTTTGCGCCGCCCGGCACGCCCACCGATGTGCTGGACAAGCTGAACAACGAAATCAACAAAATCGCGCTTTACAAAAGTGTTCAAGAGGTCTTTTCAGCCCAGTCACTCGAAAGCGCCAGCATGGACCGCCTCGCCGTGAAAAACTACATCCTGCTGGAGTCCCAGAAGTGGGACAAGGTCGTCAAGCAAATTGGCGCCACGGTGGATTGATTTTTAATTGAAGAAAGTATGGATCGTGAAACTCATCAGCTACCAACATGACAATGCCGTGCGCTACGGCGTGCTGCTAGGCAACAAGGTCGCCGATATGCGCCACTGCATGAACGACGCGCCTGCCAGCATCAACGATTTTGTAGCGCTTGCAAGTACCCAGGCGGGTTTGCTGGCATCGATTGCAGCGCGTGCTGCCAGCGCGGCAGCGCTGCCGCTGGCGCAGGTGCAACTGCTGCCTTGCATTCCGCGCCCCAGCAAAATCATTTGCCTGGGTGTCAACTACCATGACCACGCGGCCGAAGGCGGCAACACGGTGGCGGACTACCCGACGATCTTTTTCAGGGGCCCCTCATCGCTGGCGGCGCATGGCGACGCCATCCCCATTCCTGCGATTTCAACCTCGCTGGACTACGAGGCCGAGCTGGCGCTGGTGATTGGCAAAACTGCCCGCCATGTGTCAGAGGCAGATGCGCTAAAACATGTGTTTGCCTACGCCTGCTTTAACGATGCGACCTTTCGCGACTACCAGCGCAAAACCACGCAATGGACTGTCGGCAAAAACTTTGACCAGACCGGCGGTTTTGGCCCGTACCTGGTCACCGCCGACGAGTTGCCGCCCGGCTGTGTCGGGCTGCACATTGAGTCACGCCTGAATGGCCGCGTGATGCAAAGCGCATCGACCACCGACATGGTGTTTCATGTGGCACCCACGATTGCCATGATGTCGGCCTGCATGACGCTGGAGCCCGGCGACGTGATCGTGATGGGCACACCTGCCGGGGTGGGCTATGCGCGTAAACCGCCCGTCTGGATGGTCAATGGCGACGTGATTGAAATTGATATTGAGGGCATTGGCGTGCTGAGAAACACGGTTGCCAATGAGGCGCTTGCCGCTGCTGCCTGATGCTATCCCGCAGCCTGGCTGGTCAATACCGACGTGCGCTGGTAGTGCGCCTGTAGCAGTGCCACTGCCAGGTCTGCATTGCCGTCAATGCTGGCCTGAAACAGCGCCATATGTTCTGTATGTTCATCGCGTTTGGCATAGCTTTTAAAGGCGGCCACTTGCCTGAAGCGAAACGCCTCTCCGGTCAGGGTGCTGCAAAACTGCTTCAGCCAGCGCGATGGGCAATTGGCAATCAGGGTGGTGTGAAACTGGGCATGCAAGTCTTCCCAGACCGGGTTGCGCACATAACTCTCGTCAGACAGCGAACGGGGTGTTTTGGCCAGGTGATGCACGATCACCACCAGCGCGTCTTCCCAAGCTTTGCTCCGCAGGGCGATCGATTCGCGCAGCGCCAGGCTTTCAAGTTCGCAGCGGGTTTGGGTCAGCACGGGCAGCTCGGAAAAGTCCAGCGCTGCGGCACGAAAACCGCGCTGGTCAATTTGTTCGACCAGCCCTTCGGCCGACAGGCGGCTGAGCGCCTCGCGCACCGGGCTGGCCCCAAAGGCGTAGCGAATGCTCAGGCTGGCGACGGCCAGCTTCTCGCCCGCCTTCAGATCGCCATGCAGCAGGTCTTGCCGCAGGCGCTCGTACACCACCGAGGTGCGTGACAGGCCGCTTTGCGCAATGCCCGTGCTGGGCGAGACAACAGAAAGAGCAGATTTGCGTGCCATACAGGTTTGTTTTTTTGATTTTTAATCGATTATCAATAGATTTTAACGTGACTTTGAGGGTAACCCATGAAAAATATCCATCGTGACAATCTGACCGCTGTGGTGCAGCACAGCTTTGCGGGCATCGGCGACGAGCGCACCCGCCATCTGCTGGAGCAACTGGTCGGTCACCTGCATGCGTTTGCACTGCAGACGACGCTGACCCACGATGAGTGGCGCGCCGGGCTTGGTTTTTTGCATGAGGCGGCGCACATCACCACCGATTCACGCAGTGAGTTTTCATTGATGTCCGATGTGTTTGGCCTGTCGTCTCTGGTGGATTTGATGTCCTCCCGGCCAGGCACCACGCCAGGCAGTGTGTTGGGGCCGTTTCATGCCCGTGGCTCGCCGTGGATGACCACCCCTGTCAATCTGCTGGCAGACAACCCTGGCGAGGTGGTGTTGCTGCACGGGAGCGTCAAAGACGAGGCCGGCCAGCCGATCACAAATGCCACGATTGACTTCTGGCAAAACGCCGACAACGGCCTGTATTGGCAGCAAGACCCGGAGCAGTCACAAGACAATTTGCGCTGCCAGTTCAAGGTCGATGCGTCCGGGTGTTTTGAGCTGTTGACGATCCGGCCCAAGCCGTATTCGATCCCCACAGACGGACCGATTGGCGAGCTGTTCAGGGTATCCGGGCGCTCACAGTGGCGGCCCGCGCACTTTCACATCATTGTCGAAGCTGCGGGTTACCAGACGCTGGTGACCGAGCTGTTTGACCCAGAAGACCCTTACCTGGACAGCGACGCCGTGTTTGGTGTGCGGCAGGCCTTGGTCACCGCCTACCAGCCCCAAAATAACGCTGCCGACATGGCCCGGCTTGGTTTGAGCCAGCCTTACCTGTCAGCGGAGTTCAATGTGGTGCTGCCGCCAGCGCGAGCCCGAGTGCCGTCAAACCATGCTTAGCTGACCACCACGCTGGCGCCAGCACCTTTGGCGGCTATCACGCCAATCTGGTAAACCTGCTCACCCGAATCGCGCAGGGTTTTGGCGGTCGCTAGAGCATTTGCGGCGTCCACCACCACCACCATGCCGATGCCGTTGTTGAAGGTCCGGTTCATCTCGATGTCGTCAATTCCGGCCGTTTTTTGCAGCCAGGCAAACAGCTCGGTTTGCGGCCAGCTGCCTTTGACCAGATGCGCGGCGGTGCCCTCAGGCAGCACGCGGGGAATGTTTTCCAGCAAGCCGCCACCAGTGATGTGGGCCAGCGCCTTGATGGGGTGAACGGCCAGAGCCGCCAACACGTTTTTCACGTAGAGCCGTGTCGGCGCCATCACGGCTTGCTTGAAGGGCTTGCCGTCGAGCTTGTCAGGCAGCGTGCTGCCAGCACGGTCAATACATTTGCGCACCAGGCTAAAGCCGTTGGAATGCACGCCACTGCTGGCCAGGCCGAGCACCACGTCACCCGGGGTCACGCCAGCGCCAGTCAAAATTTTTGATTTTTCAACCGCACCCACGCAAAAGCCTGCCAGGTCGTACTCGCCGGCCGGATACATGCCGGGCATCTCGGCGGTTTCGCCGCCTATCAAGGCGCAGTTGCTCAGCTCGCAGCCTTTGGCGATGCCGCCCACCACCGCCGCGGCAACATCTACATCCAGCTTGCCGCAGGCAAAGTAGTCCAGGAAAAACAGCGGCTCGGCGCCTTGCACCAGCACGTCGTTCACGCTCATGGCCACCAGATCAATGCCCACCGTGTCGTGCATTTGCCATTCAAATGCCAATCTGAGCTTGGTGCCGACGCCGTCGGTGCCGCTGACCAGTACCGGTTCCTTGAATTTTTTCGATACCTCAAACATTGCACCAAAGCCGCCAATACCTGCCAGCACGCCTTCACGCATGGTTTTTTTGGCCAGCGGCTTGATGCGCTCAATCAGCGCGTCGCCCGCGTCAATGTCAACGCCAGCGTCTTTGTAGCTGATGGGAGTAGGGGTGTTGGGGGTCGTCATGGATGTTGAGGGTACGGTGAGGAGTCGTGTCGCTTGACCCCGATAGAATCAGCCTGCACATTCTAAAGGCCTTATGCAATTTACCCCGACCCAAAAACGCGCTGCCGCCTGGTGCCTGATTGCCGCGCTGGTGCTGCTGGCGCTCTGGCTGCTGGGCCCGGTGCTGACGCCTTTTGTGGTGGCAGCCGTGCTGGCCTATGCGCTCACGCCGCTGGTCAACAGGCTAGACGACATGGGCCGGGGGCGGCTGCCTCGTGTGGTGGCGGTGATCCTGGTCGAGTTGCTGTTCATCTTGCTGGCCTTGAGCCTGCTCCTGCTGATTGTGCCCATCGTGGCCAAAGAAATCCCCTTGATGCGCGAACAGGTGCCGCTGGTGTTTGACAAGCTGAGCACCGGATTGACGCCCTGGCTGGCGCAATTTGGCATCAAGGCATCGCTTGATGTGGGCAGCCTGAAAGCGGTGGCACTCAAATACCTGAACGCCAATTACGAAGACATGTTTGGCTCGGTGTTGTCGTCGCTGCGCTTGGGCGGCAGCGTGGCGCTGGCCATACTTGGCAACGCGGTGCTGATCCCCGTCGCGCTGTTTTATCTGCTGATGGATTGGGACAGGTTTGTGGCCCGCCTGCTGGAGCTGGTGCCCCCGCCCATGCGCAGTGCTTTTGACAGTTTCACCAGCGAGGCCGATTCAGTCCTGGGCCAATACCTGCGCGGCCAACTGCTGGTGATGCTGATCATGGCGGCTTTTTATGCGACTGGCCTGGCCCTGTTTGGCCTGGACCTGGCTTTGCCGATTGGCATCTTTACCGGGCTGGCGATGTTTATCCCTTACATTGGCTTTGGCATTGGCCTGATCCTGGCCATCCTGGCCGGCTTGCTGCAATTTGCCTCGATCAAGGCCATCGTGATGGTGGCGGTGGTGTACGGCATAGGCCAGATCGTTGAAAGCCTTTATTTCACACCGCGCCTGGTGGGTGAGCGCATCGGCCTGCACCCGCTGGCGGTTATTTTTGCGCTGCTGGCGTTTGGCCAGGTGTTTGGTTTTGTCGGTGTGTTGATAGCGCTGCCTGCCAGTGCTGTGCTGCTGGTGGCGATACGCCGCATCAAAGAGCGCTACATCACCAGCCAGCTCTACAAAGGGCAGTGACACTACCGGCATGAAGCAAATCGCTTTAGACATTGGCCTGGCCACTGCGCCTGCTTTCAGCAATTTTTTTGCCGGACCCAACCATGCGACCTTGTCGCACTTGCAGCTTTGGTCGGGCAGCCCTTTGCTTTCGCCAGTGCCTACTTATTTGTGGGGTGAGCCCGGCAGCGGCAAAACCCATTTGCTCAAGGCGGCGGTAGGCGTCTTGCAGCAGCAGGGCGCGCGCGTGGGCTGGCTCGACGCATCGATGAGCGAGCCACCCGAGTTCAATGAAGCCTGGGTTGCGGTGGTTCTGGACGACTGCCATCTGTACACCGCTGTGCAGCAGCAAGCTGCCTTCAACTGGTTTGTGAACGCCGTCAGCAGCCCGGATGGTCACCCGCGCGGGGTGCTGGCAGCCGGTAGCGTGCCGCCTTCGGACCTGTTGCTGCGCGACGACCTGCGCAGCCGTCTGGGCTGGGGTCATGTGTATGAGTTGCATCTTTTAAGCGAAGCCGAACGTCGTGCGGTGCTGCGCGTGGAGGCCGATGCGCGGGGTATTTTTTTAAGTGACGAGGTCATCAGCTTTGTGCTCAGCCGCTTTTCACGCGACCTGAGCAGTCTGATGCAACTGCTTGACCAGCTCGATGGCTACGCCCTGCAAACGCAGCGGGCCATCACGGTGCCCTTGGTCAAGGCCATGCTAGAGAGCGAATAACAAGAGCGAATAAAGACAGCCAATGAAAAAGAAAATTGCCCTGTTTGATCTGGATCACACGCTGATCCCCTTTGATTCTGACTACGAGTGGAACGAATTCACCATTGCGTTAGGCTGGCGTGACGGCGGGGAGTTTCGCCGTGCCAACGATGCCTTTTTTGCCCAGTACCGTGACGGCACCCTCAATATCCATGACTACGTGCGTTTTGCCACCCAAGCCATTCGGGATCAAGGTGCTACTGAATCGATAGCTGCTCACGCACGTTTCATGGAGGCCGTGGTGCTAAAAGGCCTACAAAAACAGGCTCTCGAACTGGTACAGAGCCATCAACAGGCGGGTGATGCGGTGGTGATCGTCACCGCGACCAACGAGTTCGTGACCCGCCCGATTGCCGATGCCTTTGGCGTGCGCGAACTGATCGCCATTGAGCTGGTGCGTGACGCGCGGGGCGAATATACGGGCGATATTTTGGGCACACCGTCATTTCGTGAAGGAAAAGTCACGCGGGTTCAAGACTGGCTGGCCGCGCGCAACATGAAATGGCAAGACGTTGAAACCACTTTTTACAGTGACTCGATGAACGATCTGCCGCTGCTGGACCGGGCGACCCACCCCGTTGCCACCAATCCTGATGAACGCCTGCGCCAACTGGCGACCGAGCGCGGATGGCGCATACTTGACCTGTTTTAACCTTTTCGGTCGAGCTTGCGAGCCAAAGTGGCATGTGAGCTCCTGAAACCCATGACTTCATGATTAAAAAATTCATCGACAAACTGTTTGGCAAATCTGATGCAGGCACATCAGGGTCTTCAAAAGTCAAAAAATCCCCGTTTGGCACCCGTCACGATATCCCTGCGACAGAGCATGGCATCAACCCCAAGCTGGTGGACGAACGTGCGATGGACGTGGTGCTGACCCTCAAGGATGCAGGCTTTCTGGCCTATATCGTTGGCGGCGCGGTGCGCGACTTGCTGGTGGGGCTCAAACCCAAAGACTTTGATGTGGCCACCGATGCCACGCCAGAAGAGGTCAAACGCCTGTTTCGCCGCGCCTTCATCATTGGCAGGCGCTTTCGAATTGTTCACGTCATCTACGGCCGTGGCCGCGAGCACGAAGTCATCGAGGTGTCGACCTTCCGCGCTTATCTGGACAGCAGCCAGGCCGAACAGGTTGGTGGTAATGAGCGCACCAGCAAGAGCGAACTGGCCGGCATGACGCATGCAGTTGACAGCTCGGGCCGGGTGCTGCGTGACAACGTCTGGGGCCCGATGGAAGAAGATGCCGCCCGGCGCGACTTCACCATCAACGCGATGTACTACGACCCTCAAACGCAGGTGGTGGTGGACTATCACAACGGCATCAAGGACGCGAAGAAAAAAATCCTCCGCATGATTGGTAACCCGGCGCTGCGCTACCGGGAAGACCCGGTGCGCATCATTCGTGCGGTGCGCTTTGCAGCCAAGCTCAATGCGCTGGGTTTCAAGTTTGAAGACAAGACCGTGCAGCCACTGAAAGCCAGCGTCAAGCTGTTGCTGGACGTGCCGCAGTCACGCCTGTTTGACGAAATGCTCAAGCTGCTGCAAACCGGCCATGCACTGGCCAGCATCGAGCAGCTGAAAACTCTGGGCTTGACCGGCATTTACCCGCTGCTCGATGTGGTTGTCAACAACGCGCACCAGCCGTTTTTAAATCTGGCCTTGCAAGACACCGACCGCCGGGTGGGCGAGGGCAAACCGGTGGCGCCCAGTTTTTTGCTGTCGTGTGTGTTGTGGGCCGACGTGCGTGACGGCTGGCATCAACGCTTGAACCGCGGCGAGCACACCTTGCCTGCACTGCACGACGCGATTGACGACACCTTCAATGCCAAGATTGGCGACGTCTCGGGTCGTGGCAAGCTGGGCGGCGATATGCGCGACATCTGGGCGATGCAAATACGCTTTGACAAGCGTGTCGGCGCGTCGCCTTATTCGATGCTCGAGCAACCGCGCTTTCGCGCCGGCTTTGACTTTTTGCGTTTGCGTGCTCAAACAGGCGAGATTGACATGGAGCTCGCCGAGTGGTGGGAAAAGTTCAGCACCGCTTACGACGACGAGCGCCACCAGATGATTGAAACGCAGCGCCAGTCGCAGCTGCAAAAGCCGCAGCAGGCCAGGGTGCGGGTCAAAAAGCCCGATGCGGCCCCAGCCGATGTGCGTTTTGCAGAGCCTCCTGATTCAGCACCTGATTTAACTCTGGAGCCAGGCGATGCTGCACCTGCCAAAAAACGTCGTCGCCGCCGCAAGCCAGCCCATCGCGGTGAAGGCGGCGAAGGCGGCGCAGGCGGTGCAGTTGGACCTGCGACCGAGGTTTAGTCCATGGTGACGGCCTTCATCGCGCTGGGTGCAAACCTTGGCGATGCAGTTGCTGCACTCAGGCAGGCTGTGGTCTCCATCAACGCCTTGCCGCTGTGTGTGGTTAAAAAAACCTCAAGCTTTTACAAAACAGCGCCGCTTCAAATGCTGCCTGGCCATGCGCCGGGTGGTGACTACATCAACGCTGTACTTGGCATTGAAACCCAGCTGCCCGCGCCGATACTGCTACAACATTTGCAGCAGATAGAACAAGCAGCTGGCCGCGAGCGCCCTTACGTCAACGCACCGCGAACACTGGACCTGGACCTGCTGTTGTATGGCGACGGCCGCATTGATTCACCGCAGCTCACCGTACCGCATCCGCGCATGTGGCAGCGCGCTTTTGTGCTGCTGCCGTTGGCTGAGATAGCACCGGCGCTTGTGTCGCAAGATGCATTGACAGCCGTGCAAGGGCAGACGGTTTCAATGTTGTAGCTTGTGCACAATGTCCATGACGGAGATCACACTTGCAGGCGCTTTCATGGCCCAGCCTTCAGCCACCGGCGCCACCACATAAGCAGCATCGAGTTGCAAGTCATCGCAGGCATGCCAGAAGCCTTTGGTGACTGTCGGCGCGCTGGAGAACTTGGCCTCAAAACCAATTTTTCGTTGACCTATTTCAACCACCACATCCATCTCTGTGCCTGCGATGGTGCGGTAAAAAGACAGGCTTGCGCCGCTGGGCAACTGGCTGGCAATTTGCTCGACCACAAAACCCTCCCACGATGCACCCGTGCTGGGGTGACCCAGCAAATCGTTCACCTCATAAATCGACAGCAGGCTGTGCAGCAAGCCGCTGTCACGTACATAAATTTTGGGTGATTTGACCAGCCGCTTGCCCAGATTGACAAAATGCGGCTCTAACTTGCGCACCATCAGCGTGTCACACAAGTGGTCAAGATAGCGCGTGCTGCTGGATGCCGATATGCCCAGAGAGTTTGCAATGGTTGACGCATTGAAAAGCTGGCCTTGCAAATGTGCCAGCATGCGCCAATATCGGTGCATCAGCTGTGGGTCAACATTGATGCCCAATGCGGGCAAGTCGGTATTTAAAAAATGCCTGATCAAGGCGTCACGCCAGGCCCAGGAGGCCTTGTTTGTTTTGGCGGTGTAACTGTTGGGAAAGCCGCCGCGCAGCCACAGTGTTTGTGTGTCTGTGAAGGTGCTGTGCACCTCAGACAGCAGCAGCGGTGCCATGTCAACCAGGGCCAGGCGTCCGGCCAGTGACTGAGATTGTTTGAGAAGCTTGAAAGAGGCCGAACCCAGAATCAAAAATCTGCCTGGACGCCGGTCAGCGTCAATCTCACCGCGCAGCTGTTGCAGTATTTCTGGCTGATTCTGAATCTCGTCCAACACCACCAGGCGGTGGCGATTTGACCCAAAAAACGCGCTGGCGTTGGCCAGCTTTGCCAGAGCTTGAGGGGTGTCGAGGTCTAGATAGATGCCTGTTTCAGGATGGCTGGCAAAGGCTTTCGCCAATGTGGTTTTACCAACCTGACGCGCCCCCAGTATGCCAACTGCGGGGCTCCAGCTTAAGAAATCAGCAACGACCGCTTGGTTGACGCGTAAAAACATCCTTGTATTTTACGCACGAATTGATGAATATACAAGGATGAATAGCCGATGAAAAATGAAAATAGTGGGGATTGGGTGGTCCTCACGGCGCCAGCCGCTCTCGCAGCCAGCCGCCATCGCCTTGCAGCGTGTAGCGAAGCCGGTCATGCAAGCGGCTTCGCCGACCTTGCCAGAACTGCCAGTTATCGGGTTTGAGGCGGTAGCCGCCCCAGTGTGGTGGGCGGGGCGGGTTGTCGCCAAACTTTGCTTTGTACTCAGCTTCGTTGGCTTCCAGTACGCTGCGGGAGGCCACCACCTCGCTTTGCGGGCTGGCCCAGGCACCGATGCGCGAACCCAGCGGACGTGAATGGTAGTAGGCGTCGCTTTCTTCTGGCGAAATTTTCTCGACCACGCCTTCAATACGCACGCTGCGTTCCATCTCCACCCAGTGAAATTGCAGCGCCGCATAGGGGTTGCCCGCCACCTCAAGGCCTTTGCGGCTCTGGTAATTGGTAAACCATACGGGCCCACGCGCGTCGAGTCCCTTGATCAGCACGATGCGGGTGGAGGGCCGCAAATCATGGGCAACGGTGGCCAGCGTCATGGCGTTGGGTTCGGGCACTTTGGCGGCTATCGCCTCAGCCAGCCACCGCTCGAATTGTGGGAGCGGGTCGTCCAGCGCAGCTGATTCAACAAGCTCAGCCAGCTCGTAGCTTTTGCGCAGGTCGGCGATGGGGAGGTCTTGGTTTGGCATTCCTGAAGTATAAAGATTGCATGCCGAATCCGACCCTTCCCCAAACCATGCCCGTGGTACTCATCCTTGCAGCTGGCCGTGGCGAGCGTTTTATTGCCTCTGGCGGTACAACGCACAAGCTGCAAGCGCTGCTCGCAGGCAAACGCGTAATCGACCATGTCCTGGATGCTGTCAAGGCCAGTGGCTTGCCCTACCACGTGGTCACTGCCGACCCCGCACGGCCGGGTATGGGCGACTCGATTGCCGCGGGTGTGCGGGCCACGCTGGACGCCAACGGCTGGCTGATTCTGCCGGCTGATTTGCCGCTGATCACCAGCGCCAGCTTGAAAGCGATGGCCTTGGCAGCGCCGCGCGCCGTGACGGTGCCTGTGGTCAGTGGCCAGCGTGGCCACCCGGTGCGTTTTGGCCCGGAATGTGCCGAGGAGCTGCTCAATTTTCAAGGGAATCAGGGTGCAGCTCACTTGATACGAGGTCGAGAAGCTACTGATTCAGTAGCATTCATGGCGCTGGATGATGTCGGCTGCATCACCGACGTGGACACGCTGGACGACCTGCAGCGGGCGGAAAAGCTTTTCACACAACGCCTTTTTTAGCGCCCAGCCAGCCCGAGCAGCTTGCCCAGTGCATGGTCTTCAATGCCCAGCGCTTTGAGCTTGTCGTAGGTCAGCTGGGCGTAGTCGCGGGTGGTGCCGTAGCGGCCGCACGAGCTTGAAAAAATCTGCCGGTAGGTGTCGTCTGGCAGCACGCCGGTGTGGTTGGGACTGTGCTTTGACAGGGTGAAAGCCAGGGCGGTGACAGGCCCCTGAGCGGTGTGGCAGCGCAGCCATTTCGGGTCGTAAACGCCGTTGGGCATTTCACGGTCCCAAAGGGCGGGCAGTTGCGCTTCGACCCTGGCGCGCGGGATGCGAAATGCCACCCCCTTGCAGCTGCCGCCATGCAGCAGGCCAAACACCAGGCCGGGCCGCTCAGGCGTGCCCCGGTTCAGGCGGCTCCACATCTTCAGGGCGCGGTGATAGCCGTGAATCGTAGCAAAACGCTCTTCGTCAAAGTCAAACTCGGGCCGCCAGATCAGCGAGGCATAGCCAAAAATCCACAGGTCGCTGGCGCCGCCCCATTCACGGACAACGGTTTGTAGCATGCGGGCTGGGTCACGCGCAGTACAAGTGGCAGGAGTTGGCGGGTGCGGTGTCACGTCATCACTTTACAACGGACAGCGCGTTTTTCTGTACCTTCTTGGTAACCTGGACAATGCCCCATCGGGCTGTTGCCCGTTACCATCAGAGTTGTCATTAAGTTACCAATTCATTGGTGGTCTCTTTTTTAATTTCATCCCATGACCCAACCACGCTTACACCTTGAGGTCGCCCGCATCACAGCGCGCATCATCGAGCGCAGCCGCCAGCGGCGCAGTGCCTACCTGGCGCTGGTCAACACAGCTGCCACCCGCGCCAGAGGCGCCGACCGGATGGGTTGCGCCAATCTGGCACATGCGGTGGCGGGCAGCCCGTTAGATGACCGCTTCAAAATTGTGGCCGAGCGCGCGCCCAACATTGGCATCGTGACGGCCTACAACGACATGCTGTCAGCGCATACACCAATGAAAAACTACCCCGACCTGATCAAGGAAGAAGCGCGCAAGCACGGCGCTACCGCGCAGGTCGCAGGCGGCGTGCCGGCCATGTGCGACGGCGTGACGCAAGGCACAACGGGCATGGAGCTCAGTTTGTTCAGCCGTGACGTGATTGCCATGTCGACTGCTGTGGCGCTGTCGCATGACATGTTTGATGCTGCCTTGCTGCTGGGCGTGTGCGACAAAATTGTGCCGGGACTGCTGATAGGTGCGCTGCATTTTGGCCATCTGCCCACCGTGTTTGTGCCGGCTGGGCCGATGCCGTCTGGCCTGTCGAACAAAGAAAAAGCCAAAACCCGCGAGCTGGCCGCGCAGGGTCTGGTCGGGCGGGCCGAGCTGCTGGCGTCTGAGATGAAGTCCTACCACGCGCCCGGCACTTGTACCTTTTACGGAACGGCCAACAGCAACCAGATGCTGCTCGAAGCGATGGGCCTGCAGGTGCCCGGCACAGCCTTTGTTGCCCCGGGTGGCGACTTGCGGGACGAGCTGACGCGCGAGTCAGCGCGTACCGTTTTGGGCCTGCAAACGCCATTTTTCGACGGGCCGCCCCTGGAAAAATCAGCCCCCTCGGGGGGCAGCGCATCACGCGCAGCGAAAAGCGCGGGGGTAAAGTGTCCGCCGATTGGCCACATGGTTGATGAGCGCGCGATAGTCAATGCGATGGTCGCGCTGCTGGCTACGGGCGGCTCTACCAACCACCTGATTCACTGGGTGGCGGTTGCGCATTCAGCGGGCATCACCATCGACTGGAACGATTTTTCAGATTTGTCAGACGTCGTGCCCACGCTGACGCATGTGTACCCCACCGGCAGCGCTGATGTGAACCAGTTTCAGGCTGCAGGCGGCACGGGGCTGGTTATCAGGGAACTGCTGGATGCGGGTTTGATGCACGCCGATGTGCTGACGGTGCGCGCTGGCGGCATTCGTGAGTACACGCGAGAACCGTATTTGAGTGGCGCGGCACTGGCATGGGCTGATGCGGGCGATTCAAAAGACGAATCGATTGTGCGCGGCGTCGCCAAACCGTTCAACGCCAGCGGTGGCCTCAAGCTGCTGCAAGGTAACCTCGGCCGCAGCGTGATCAAGGTGTCCAGCGTGCCAGATGACCGCCACGTGATTGAAGCGCCAGCACGCGTCTTTGATTCACAGCAGGGTCTGCTCGATGCTTTTGACGCTGGCGAGCTTGAAACGGATGTCATTTGCGTGGTGCGCTGGCAAGGCCCGCAGGCCAACGGCATGCCCGAGCTGCACAAGCTCACGCCACCGCTGGCGGTGCTACAAGGCAAGGGCTATCGGGTGGCACTGGTGACTGACGGCCGCATGAGCGGCGCGTCAGGCAAGGTGCCAGCCGCCATTCATGTGTCGCCTGAAGCCGCAGCGGGCGGCCCGCTGGCCAGAGTGCGTGACGGCGATCTGATTCGGCTGGATGCGCTCACCGGAGAATTGAACGTGCTGGTGGCAGCCGATCAATGGGCTGCGCGAACGATAGACATCATGCCGCTGGCTTTGCGCCAAAATGACAGCCAGGGTATGGGCCGCGAACTGTTTAGCAACATGCGCCGCAGTGCATTGAGCGCAGAAGAAGGTGCTTTGTCATGGATTTGAATTTGAACGTTTCGGGTGAGTTGACCGCCCTGCAAGTCATGCAGGACTCACCTGTCATTCCCGTGATTGTGCTCACCGATGTCGCCCAGGCCGTGCTGATGGCGCGTGCACTTCTGGCCGGCGGCATCCGCATGCTGGAAGTGACACTGCGAACACCCCAGGCGCTGGCTTGTATTGAAGCGATTGCCCGTGATGTGCCTGAGGCCGTGGTGGGCGCAGGCACGGTGCGCAACGCGCAAGACGCACAAGCCAGTGCCATGGCGGGGGCCCGTTTTATTGTCAGTCCAGGCTACACACAGGCGCTGGCTCAAGCCTGCCGCGACGTACGCCTGCCGCTGCTGCCTGGTGTTGCCACGGCCAGCGAAATCATGATGGCCCAGGCCGATAGTCTGAGTGAGTTGAAATTTTTCCCGGCCATGCAGACCGGTGGCCCGGCCATGCTCAAAGCCTGGAACGGGCCATTCGGTGATGTGCGCTTTTGCCCCACGGGCGGCGTCACCGCAGCCAATGCGATGGACTTCTTGAGCCTGCCCAATGTGGTCTGTGTCGGCGGTTCGTGGCTGGCACCGGCAGATGCACTGGCGCGCGGCAACTGGGCTCAAATCACCGCGCTGGCGTTTCAGGCCAGCCGCTTGAACGTCAAGGCAGATTGAGCTGCTCTGGGCTATTCTTGGCCATTTTCCTTGCGCTGTATCAGCTCAATTTTGTAACCGTCAGGGTCGGTGACAAAAGCAATCACTGTACTGCCGCCTTTGACGGGGCCCGCTTCTCGCGTCACGTTGCCACCGGCTGCCTTGATGTTGTCAACTGCCAAATAGGCGTCAGGAACGCCAAGCGCAATATGGCCATAGGCGGTGCCCATGTCGTAGCGGTCGGTGCCATGGTTATAGGTCAGCTCAATTTCAGCCTGCGCGGGGTTGCCTTCATAGCCGACAAAGGCCAGCGAGTATTTGTATTCCGGGTTTTCAGACCGGCGCAGCAACTGCATGCCGAGCACCTGGGTGTAAAAGTGGATGGAGCGTTCAAGGTTGCCAACGCGGAGCATGGTGTGTAGTAGTCGCATGACACGATTATGGGGGTGTCTGGGCCATCAGGTAAACATGACTTTAAAACGAAAAAAACCCGCTACTGGCGGGTTTTTCAGTGAGCGAATCGAATCGCTGGCCTGGAGATTACTTTTTCGGTGCACTGGCAGCAGCTTTGGCAGCGTCGGCCTTGGCTTGAGGCTTGGCATCGGCTTTTGCTGGGGCCGCGGCAGGCTTGGCATCGGCTTTCACATCAGCTTTGGCAGGGGCAGCTGCCGCGCCCTTGAAGCCAGCACCACCAACAGTCAGCCCCTCGGCCGAGAGTTTGGCGGCGTTACCGACACCCAAACCTTTGACGCGTTCAATCAGGTCTTCCCAGCTCTTGAAGTTGCCTTTTTTGCGCTCGTCAAGAATCCTGCCCGAGATCGCTGGGCCAATACCCTTGATGCTGTCGAGTTCTGCAGGGGTGGCTTTGTTAACGTCAACCGCTGCAAAAGCAACGGCGACGGTCATGGCGGCTAAAAATGCCAGCAATTTTTTGAACATGAGAAAACTCCTTGATGTGGTGGTTTGAACGGGTAACTCAGGGCTATCCTTCAAAATGAAGCATGCCACTTCCTCCAACGGTCAAGGCAGCAGAGGGTTGACCTGAAACAGCCCGAACCTCGGGTAAAAACCCTAAACCGGCTGGCCCAGCCACTGCATGTAGGACGCGACACCTGTCTGTACATCGGCAAACGCATGGTCGCAGCCCACGGCGCGCAGGGCACTCAAATCAGCCTGGGTGTAGCTTTGGTACTTGCCCACCAGAGTGGGCGGAAAGGCGATGTAGTCGATCAAGCCGCCGCGCGCCGCTTCTTCGATGCTGAGCGGGGCTTGACCTTGGCTTTTGCGCAAGGTGTTGACCACGGCGATGGCCACGTCATTGAACGGCTGCGCCTTGCCGGTACCCAGGTTGAAGATACCTGATTTGCCCGGATGATCCAAAAACCACAAATTGACGGCCACCACGTCGTCGATAAATACGAAGTCACGCATTTGGCCGCCTGGGCCATAACCGCCATATTCACCAAACAACTTGACCTTGCCGTCCGCCTGATACTGGTTGAACTGATGAAACGCCACACTGGCCATGCGGCCTTTGTGCTGCTCACGCGGGCCATACACATTGAAGTACCGAAAGCCTGCCAGCTGGGTGCTGGTATTTTCAAACCTCTGGCCGAGTTCGCGGCGCAGGCGCTGGTCAAACAGCAGCTTGGAGTAGCCGTAAACATTGAGCGGCTTTTCAAATTCAGGTGACTCGCTGAAGGTGTCCGAACCGCCATAAGTTGCGGCTGATGAGGCGTACAGCAAGCGTGTGCCCTGATCCTGGCAGGCTTGAAACAACTCGCACGACAACGTGTAGTTGTTGTCCATCATGTATTTGCCGTCGGACTCCATGGTGTCGCTGCACGCACCTTCATGAAACACTGCTTCGACCTGGCCGAATGCACCTTCAGCAAACAGCTCGTAAAAATCGTCGGCATCCACATAGTCGGCAATTTGCAGGTCTGCCAGGTTTTTAAACTTGTCGCCCATGGTCAGATCGTCTACCGCAATGATGTCGTCAATGCCGCGCGCATTCAGGCCTTTGATGATGTTGCTGCCAATAAAGCCGGCAGCGCCTGTGACGATGATTTTCATGGTGTGCTTTCGTTCATGGACGCGTATTGAACAGCTCGTTGTAGCTCACGGTGGCGGTGCCGAATTTGCCCACAACGATGCCCCCTGCCAGGTTGGCAACCCGCACAGCATCGCGCAGCGTGACGCCAGCGGCCATCAATGCTGCTAGCGTGGCAATGACCGTATCGCCCGCGCCTGTGACGTCAAATACCTCGCGCGCTACTGCGGGCACATGCAGTTCCCCCTGTGCATCAAACAGCGTCATGCCCGCCTCACTGCGGGTCAGCAGCAGGGCCTGGAGCTTGAGCGATTGACGCAGCGCGTGGGCTTTTGCTGTCAAATCAGCTTCGTTGGTCCAGGCGCCAATGACCTGCTCCAGTTCAGCGCGATTGGGGGTGATGATGGTCGCGTTTTTGTAGCGCGTGTAGTCTGAGCCTTTGGGGTCTACCAGGACCGTTTTGCCAGCGGCTCTGGCCTGATCAATCATGAAGGTGATGTGCGCCAGACCGCCCTTGCCGTAGTCTGAAAACAGCACAGCATCATGCTGCGGCAAAAGTTTGTCGAAGGTGCTCGACTGGGAGGCCAGGACTTCGTTTTCAGGGATGTTCTCAAAGTCCAGCCGAAGCAACTGCTGCTGCCGCCCAATGACGCGCAGCTTGACGGTGGTCTTGAGCTTCGGGTCACGGCCAAAGTAGGGGGTGATACCGGTTTTGGCCACCAACGCTTCGAGCTGGTGACTGGCTTCGTCGTCACCCACCACGCTCAGCAATGACGATTGCGCACCCAGCGCCACAATGTTGCTGGCCACGTTGGCCGCGCCACCGACACGCTCCTCGACACGTGTGACGCGTACCACTGGTACGGGCGCCTCGGGCGAGATTCGGTCGACTGCGCCGTACCAGTAACGGTCAAGCATCGCGTCGCCGACAACCAGGACGCGGGCGGCGTTGATTTTTTCTTCAGTGATGTGTACAGGCATGTTCGTCATAGTTCTTCGATACGCCGTGCCGGGTAGCTGTCCCAGGCTTGGCAACCGGGGCAGTGCCAAAAGTGCTGGCTCGCTTCAAACCCACAGGCCGCGCAGCGGTAGCGCATCAGTGGTTGGACGGCCACGTCAAGGGCGCGTTTTAGCAGCTTGTTCTGGTGTGCGGTGCCCAGATTTTCGCCCGCTATCCAGCGTGTCGCAGCAACCAGCGACGCTTCGCTTTCCAGGTGGTTAATGTAGGTTTGACGGCTTTCGATCGGGTCTTTTTCAAGCGTTGCCAAGGCCTGCATGACGTCCACAGACGGGGTGTGCTGGTAGTGGGTTTTGAGCAGCTTGACGATGGGGGCGGCAAACGCATTTTTTTGCTCTGCCATGCTGACCATCATGCTGGTGGCCAGCGGAAAACTGTGTGGCGCTGTACGTTCCAGGGTCAGCAAATTGTCCATTGCGGCTTGCGTCTGCCCGCTTTGGTAGTGGAGTCTTGCCAGATCAATCAATGGCCTTGCCACGGTGGGTGAGAGCCGGCACGCTTGCTCAAGCAGGCCAATGGCCGCGTCTGCCTGACCCGCAGCCACCAGTGCGCTGGCCTGCTCGCACAGGTAATGGGCTTGTCTGCCGGTAAAGCTGCCATGCCCGGCACCGCCCAGCTTGCTGGCAATCTGGCTGGCATGCGCCCAGTCGCGTGAGCGTTCATAGATGGAAAGCAAGGCCAATCTGGCCTCTTCTTCAAAGGCGGTGCCCTCAAGCTTGCGCAATGCATTTTCTGCACGGTCCAGCAAACCTGCCTTGAGGTAGTCAAGGGCCAGCGCGTGCTGGGCACGATCACGATCGGGCTGCGGCAGGTCACCGCGTTGCAAGAGATGTTCGTGTACCCGCACCGCACGCTCGTACTCACCCCGGCGGCGAAACAGATTGCCAAGCGCAAAGTGCAGTTCTGATGTGTCCGGATCACTTTGTACCGCCTCGATGAAGGCGTCAATGGCCTGGTCTTGCTGCTCATTGAGCAGAAAATTCAGCCCGCGAAAGTAGGCCTTCGGCGCCTGTCGGTTTTCAAAACGCAAATGGCGCAAATCTACGCGTGAGGCCAGCCACCCTAAGGTAAACGCCACCGGCAGGCCCAACAAAATCCAGCTGATATCAAAGTCCATCGCGCGCCATCATGAGGGTGTTTGCCGTGACCGAAGCTGTGTCGGGGGTCGTTTTGGCGGGTGCTACCACGGCTGGAGGGGCAACTTGCGCCGAACTGTTTTTCCGGCTTCTCCACCAGCGCGGCATCATCAGCAAGACACCGAGTAGCAGGCCAATACCGAAAGCTGTCAACACCACCAGCACGAGGTTGGCTTTCCAGTATGTTCCAAAGAAAAAATTGACAGCGACAAGCTGCTGGTTATTCAGCGCAAAAGCAAAAAGGGTAAAAAAAATGGCTGCTTTGAGCAGCCACATCAGGTATTTCACGGGGTACCGCTTTCGGGGGTTAACAATGAATTGTAGTCAGCCAAAAAAGGGGTTCAAGATCTTGAAATTTTCTCGTTGGCTTGTGACGCCAGCATTTGCGTATGGGCATCAACAGCCTCGCGCAATGCTTTTCCAGGCTTGAAGTGAGGAACCCGTTTTTCAGGAATCGCAACGCTTTCACCGGAACGGGGATTACGCCCCATGCGCGGCGGTCGGCGGTTGACCGAAAAACTGCCAAAGCCCCGAATCTCTATTCTGTGACCACGCACGAGTGCATCACTGACGGCATCAAGGATCGTCTTGGCGGCGTATTCGGCATCACGGTGTGTGAGCTGGTCAAACCGGTTGGCCAGCTCTTCAACAAGGTCGCTTCTGGTCATGAAGTCGGGGATTGATAAGTTCGGGGAAAGATCAGACGGGCAGCTTTGCTGCGTCGTCTGGTCAGTCCCACAACACTTTTTACTTTTCTGAGCTGTCCATCTTGGCGCGCAACAGAGCGCCAAGGTTGGTCAAGCCGGAGCTTTCTTTGGCAGACTGCTGGCTCAGGGAGGCCATGGCTTCTTGCTGGTCAGCGTTGTCCTTGGCTTTGACTGACAGCTGGATGTTGCGGGTCTTGCGATCCACATTCACCACAACAGCAGAGACTTCGTCGCCCTCTTTGAGCACGTTGCGCGCGTCTTCAACGCGGTCACGGCTGATCTCGCTGGCGCGCAGGTAACCGATGATGTCTTCACCGAGGTCAATCTCAGCACCTTTGGCGTCCACCGTCTTGACCTTGCCCGTCACAATCGCGCCTTTGTCGTTGATTGACACAAATGTGGTGAACGGATCGGAGTCGAGCTGCTTGATACCAAGGGAAATACGCTCGCGGTCAACGTCAACGGCCAGCACAATCGCTTCGACTTCCTGGCCCTTTTTGTAGTTGCGCACTGCGGTTTCACCTGGCTCGTTCCATGACAGGTCAGACAAATGCACCAGACCGTCAATACCCGCCGCCAAGCCGACGAACACGCCGAAGTCGGTGATGGATTTGATCGGACCCTTGACGCGGTCACCGCGCTTGGTGTCCACAGCAAACTCTTGCCATGGGTTGGCCTTGCACTGTTTCATGCCCAGGCTGATACGGCGCTTGTCTTCGTCGATTTCCAGAACCATCACTTCAACTTCATCGCCAAGTGCGACAAGCTTGTTAGGCGCCACGTTTTTGTTGGTCCAGTCCATCTCGGACACGTGCACGAGGCCTTCAATGCCTGGCTCGAGTTCAACAAATGCGCCGTAGTCGGCGATGTTGGTGATCTTGCCAAACAGGCGGGTGCTTTGCGGGTAGCGCCGGTTCACGCCCATCCATGGGTCGTCGCCCATTTGTTTCAGACCCAGCGACACGCGGTTTTTCTCGGTGTCGAACTTGAGAATCTTGGCCACGATTTCCTGACCCGCTGTCACCACTTCGCTTGGGTGACGCACGCGGCGCCATGCCATGTCGGTGATGTGCAGCAGGCCGTCAATACCGCCCAGGTCAACGAATGCACCGTATTCGGTGATGTTCTTGACCACGCCTTTGACCGATGAACCTTCTTTGAGGGTTTCCATCAATTTGGCGCGTTCTTCGCCCATCGACGCTTCAACCACCGCACGGCGTGACAGCACGACGTTGTTGCGCTTGCGGTCCAGCTTGATGACCTTGAACTCCATGGTCTTGTTTTCGTACGGAGACAAGTCTTTGATCGGGCGGGTGTCGATGAGTGAACCGGGCAGGAAAGCGCGGATGCCGTTGACCAGAACCGTCAGGCCGCCTTTGACCTTGCCGCTGGTCTGGCCCGTGACAAACTCGCCGGATTCCAGCGCTTTTTCCAGGCTCATCCATGAGGCCAGGCGCTTGGCTTTGTCGCGCGACAGCAGGGTGTCGCCATAGCCGTTTTCGACCGAGTCGATGGCCACCGACACAAAGTCGCCGACTTGAACTTCTAGCTCACCCTGGTCGTTTTTGAATTCTTCGAGCGGCACATAGGCCTCGGATTTGAGTCCGGCGTTGACAACGACGTGGTTGTGGTCGATGCGAACGACTTCAGCGGTGATGACTTCACCTGTGCGCATTTCAGAGCGCTTGAGCGATTCGTTAAATAGGTCGGCAAAAGATTCAGACATTTAGTTTCCTTGTCCACAACACAGGGTTCAATCAGCACAATTGCTGAAAGGTTTTCAAATCTGCTTGGGGAATATTGTTGCTGTCCTAAATTGGATATTTTTAGACGGCGGGTTTAGTTAATGATTCTTTTGACCGATGCACCAGCGGTGCATTCATTCACATGCGAGGGGTCAAAAGGGCCGGGTGCCTTGCCACCAATCAAGCACCTGAGCCACCGATTTTTCAACCGACAGCTCAGAGTTGTCCAGTAACTTGGCGTTATCAGCAGGCTTCAAAGGCGCTGTGGTTCGCGATGTGTCGCGCTTGTCGCGAGCCTCTAAATCTTGCTGAATGGTCGCGAGTGTAACCGAATTTCCTTTTGAAATCAACTGCTTATGACGGCGCTCGGCTCGATGGAGGCTGCTGGCCGTGAGATAGATTTTGAGCGTTGCATCCGGAAAAATCACTGTTCCCATGTCTCGGCCATCGGCCACCAGGCCCGGCAGCTTGCGAAAACTGCGCTGAAGCAGCAACAAAGCGGTTCGTACCTCAGGATGAACAGAAACTTGAGAGGCGGCCATGCCAGCAGCTTCCGTGCGGACGGCATCTGACACGTCCTCATGGCCCAGAAAAATTTTGTCGCCCTCAAAGCGTACTGGTAAATTTTGGGCAATAGCGGCGACGCCGGCGGCATCATCCAGCGGCACACCAGAGCGGCTGGCCGCCAGGGCGCTCAATCGGTAAAGGGCACCTGAATCAAGATAGTGGTAACCCAGCGCTTGCGCAACAGTGGATGCCAGAGTGCCTTTGCCTGATGCGGTAGGGCCATCAACGCATATCACTGGAATAGTCGCGCTGTCTGCGTGGGCCACTGAAAACAGCGTTTCAAAATAATCCGGGAAGGTTTTACCGACACATTTGGGATCCAGAATGCGAACCGGCAATTGCGCCGGGTTAAAGGCGGCGAGGGAAAAACACATGGCAACGCGGTGGTCGTCGTAGGTGTGAATGGCCGCTGTTTTCCACTCTTGAGCGCTGGCAGGGGGCGTTATCTTAAGAAAGTCGTGACCTTCTTCCACGGTTGCCCCCAGCTTGCGCAACTCGCAGGCCATGGCTGCAATGCGGTCGGTTTCTTTGACGCGCCAGCTGGCAATGTTGCGCAGTACGGTCGTACCTTCCGCATACAGCGCCATCACCGCCAGAGTCATCGCTGCGTCAGGGATGTGATTGCAATCCAGATCAATCGCCTTCAGCGGCCAATGGCTGGCTCCTTTGCGGGGCCGTGAGGGTGAAATTTTTAGCGAGTTGGGCGTGCTTTCAATCTGCGCGCCCATCATTCGGGCGGCCTCCACAAAACGGATGTCTCCCTGAATGGAATCTGTTCCCAAACCCTGAATTTCAAGACAGGTTTGATCTGCGGACCAATGAAATAAAGCGCCAGCAGCTATGAAATAACTAGCAGACGATGCATCGCCTTCAACATGTATGTCACCCGGCGACTGGTACTGGCTGCCTGCAGGAATCGTAAAGCGCTGCCAGCCATCTCGCGCCACATGAATCCCAAAGCGCTTGAGCAGATTAAGGGTGATGTCAATGTAGGGCGTAGAGATCAGCTCGCCCACCACGTCAATATGAATGTCGCGTGTGGCTACCAGCGGCAGCGCCATCAGCAGGGCGGTTAAAAACTGACTGGACACGTCACCGCGAACCCGAATGGGTGCGTCCAGCAGCAGTTGACCTGGCGGTCGGGCGTGCAACTGCAATGGCGGAAACCCGTCGTTTCCCAAATAGTCAATACTGCAGCCGAGCTGCCTGAGGGCATCGACCAGATCGCCAATCGGACGTTCATGCATGCGCGCAACGCCAGACAGCTCAAACTCGCCGCCAAGCATGGCAAGCGCCGCTGCCAGTGGTCGCATGGCGGTACCCGCATTGCCCAGGAAGAGTTTGGCCGTGTTGCAGGGCAGATGGCCGCCCAAGCCATCAATGGTCACGCTGTCACCGCTTTGTTCAATCGAACAGCCCAACTGCCTCAGCGCCGTCAACATCACGGCAGTGTCGTCGGAGGCCAGCAGGTCGTGAACTCGGGTTTTGCCATGGCTCAAGGCCGCCAGCAGCAATACGCGGTTGGAAATGCTTTTGGAGCCTGGCAAGCGAACCTGTCCTCCGGTCCGTGTCAGCGCCGGTATGTCCAGGTACGCAATATCAAACATGCAAAAAATTATTTGTGCGGGTGTTGTGAGCTGATGCGCCAGCTTGCGCGTGTGTCGCTTGCCTGCTCAATCAGACGCTCTAGACTGTCGCCGTCATTGTTGATCATCAGATTTTCAAGCGTATGAAGGGACTGCTGAAAGATCTTCGACTGCGCTAGCAACTCCTCGCGATTGGAAACCAAAATGTCACGCCATACTTTGGGGTCACTGGCGGCAATGCGGGTGAAGTCCCGAAAGCCAGGTCCTGCGAGGGACAGATAGTCGGCACCGTGCGACTGACCTGAAATGCTGTTCATCAAAGCAAAGGCAAGCAAGTGTGGCAGATGGCTGACAGCCGCATACGCCGCATCGTGGGCTTGCGGTGACATCTGCAGAACATGGCAACCCAGGGCTGTCCATAGACTGGTTGCTTTGCTCAGTTGTGCGGTGAGTGTGCGCTCAATTGGCGTCAAGATGACCTGCTTGCCGTTGTACAAATTGGCGTCGGCATGCTCAACGCCAGACACCTCTTTGCCAGTAATCGGGTGGGCGGGCACAAAACAGCCCACTTGATCATGCAGAACGCTCCGTGCTGCATCAACCACATCCCTTTTCGTGGAGCCCACATCCATCACCAGTGTATGGGGTGTCAAAAGGTGGCGAATTGCCTTGAAGGTGGCTTCTGTTGCAGAAACGGGTACGGCAAGCAACACAATGTCTGCGCCCGAAACGGCCAGCAGTGCTGATGGCGCCTCCACATCAATCACCCCCAATTGCCGGGCACGCTCTGTTGTGGAAGGTGATTTGCTGTAACCCACAACACGTTTGACAAGTCCGGCGCGCTTGAGCGCCAGCGCAAATGAACCTCCCATCAAGCCGCAACCAATCAGACCCAGTTGTTCAAACATCACATAAAACCTGGTTTTTATGGTTCATCAGTCGCTGACTGGATACGTACCCAGAACTTTGTAGAAGGCGCAAAGTTTTTGCAGTTCGGCCAAGGCCGTCTGGACATGCGCTTGAGCAGGGTGACCTTGCAGATCGATGTAAAAGTAATAGTCCCACTGACCAGACCGTGCTGGACGCGACTCAAAGCGCGTCATGGAAACACCATGGTCTTTCAGGGGCACGAGCAGGTCGTGCACCGCACCAGGGCGATTGGCCACAGAAACCACCAGACTGATGCAGTCCTTGCCAGACGCGGGCGGAGCGGGCAAGGTCTGAGGCAGGCAAACTACTGCAAATCTTGTGCGGTTAAAGGCATCGTCCTGGATGCCATGAGCCACTGTGTGCAAGCCAAATTGAGTGCCTGCCCGCTCGCTGGCAATGCCTGCCCACGCTGGATTGGTAGACGCCAGACGGGCCCCTTCTGCGTTGCTTGCGGCGGCATGTCGCGCTGCATTTGGGAGATGCGTTGTGAGCCACTCCTGACACTGCGCCAAGGCCTGGGGATGGGCATAAACCGCCTCTAAACCCTGCATGCTGGCACTCAGGCGTAGCAGGTTGTGTCGTACCATCAGACTGGTTTCACCCACAATGTGCAGGGGAGAATTCAAAAACAAATCTAACGAGCGCGATACAACGCCCTCGGTAGAATTTTCAACCGGCACGACGCCGTAACCAGCGCTACCCGATGCAGTTGCACGGAACACTTCGTCAATGCTGGCGCAGGGGACGTGCTCGATGCTGCTGCCGAAAAATTGCAAGGCGGCTTGTTCGCTGAATGTTCCCGCGGGTCCGAGATAAGCCACCCGCACGGGTGACTCGAGCGCCAGACAGGCCGACATGATTTCTCGCCACACGGCGGCTACATGCTCGTTTTTGAGCGGCCCCTGGTTGGCGTGCTGGATGTGTTCAATGACCTTGGCGACACGATCAGGCCTGAAGAAGGGACTGCCTTCTCTTTTCTTGACTTCGCCAACCTGCTCAGCAACTTGCGCACGCCTGTTTAGCAGGACCAGCAGTTCGTTGTCTAAAGCGTCGATTTGAACGCGAAGTTCCGCGAGTGTCAGGTTCATTTCTTGGCGGGCGGCTTGCTTTTGTCCGCGTTTGGAGCTGCTGTCGGTGCTTTATTTGCGGGCCCGGCACCAACGATTTTTATGGCTACATCGTCAAATTGCCGCGTACGAGCCATCACGTCGGCATTTGTTTCTTCTATCAATTGCTTGACAAAAAGACTGCCGAGTTCAGGCGCGGCAGACTGGTATTTCTTGATGGCTGGGGACTCGAAAAAAGCGGCCAGCTGCTTGAGTTCGTCCAGGGAAAAACGCTCCATGTAGGCTGGAATCAATGCGCTGCTACTGACTTTGCTGACTTTGCCGTTGATGGTTTTGGACACGTCATCAAAATACATTTTGAGCTCTGTATTCAGTCCTTCTTTGGCTTGCTCCATTTTTGCTGGAGGCACATTTGACTTCAGCTTGGGCCCCCAATTTTGAAGAATGTCTTGCGTGGCGGAATCAGCCAACTGGCCAACCAGGCGCTCGAGTTCCGGGCCTTGCTGAAGGGCGACAACTTTGGTTGCCCATTCCAGTTTGGGGTCGGCTGTCTGTGCATTGACCGCTGCTGAAAATGCCAGGATGGCCATGGCTAATGTTGCGATGCGTATTTTCATGCTGGGTTTTATTCTTCAGTGTTGAGGTTGGCAGGAGGGGTGTCTGCCGTGTCTGATGATTCATCCAGCGCAGCATCGTTTTCGACAATGCGTTGCAAACCGCTCAGTTGTGAACCTTCATCCAGACCAATCAGGATGACGCCTTGCGTGGCCCGGCCCATCTCGCGAATTTCGCTGACACGGGTGCGCACCAGCACGCCTTTGTCAGTGATCAGCATGATTTCGTCATCTGCGTGCACCAGTGTGGCGGCAACAACCTTGCCGTTGCGCTCGCTTTGCTGAATGGCAATCATGCCTTTGGTGCCGCGCCCGTGTCGCGTGTATTCGGTGATCGATGTGCGCTTGCCGTAACCGTTCTGGGTGGCAGTCAATACGCTTTGCTGCTCGTCTTCAGCCACCAGCATGGCAATCACGCTTTGTCCCACATCAAGCGCCATGCCGCGCACACCTCGCGCATTTCGACCCAGGGGCCTGACATCATCTTCATCAAAACGAACGGCTTTACCACCATCACTGAACAGCATCACGTCGTGCTTGCCGTCCGTCAAAGCCGCGCCGATCAGGTAGTCGCCATCATCGAGATTAACGGCAATGATGCCGCCTTTGCGCGGGTTGTTGAACTCGTCAAGAGCGGTTTTTTTAACCGTGCCCATGCTGGTCGCCATGAAGACATATTGGTTTGCCGGGAAACTGCGTTTGTCCCCTGTCAGCGCAAGCACCACGTTGATTTTTTCGCCTTCTTGCAGCGGAAACATGTTGACGATCGGCCGACCCCGCGAGCCACGTGAGCCGGCTGGCACCTCCCACACCTTGAGCCAATAGAGTCGGCCACGGTTGGAAAAACACAAAATGTAGTCATGCGTATTGGCAATGAAAAGCTGGTCAACCCAGTCGTCTTCTTTGGTGGCAGTGGCCTGCTTGCCGCGCCCGCCACGTTTTTGCGAGCGGTACTCTGACAGGGGCTGGCTTTTGATGTAACCCGTATGCGAGAGCGTCACCACCATATCGGTCGGTGTGATCAGGTCTTCCGTGCTCAGGTCAAACGAGCTGTGCTCTATCTGGCTGCGACGTGCGCCAAGCTTGGTTTGGCCGAACTCCTGTTTGATGGTGGCCAGCTCTTCACCAATGATGACGGATACTCGCTCAGGCCTGGCCAAAATGTCCAGCAAGTCATCAATTTCGGCCATGACTTCTTTGTATTCGGCAACGATCTTGTCCTGCTCCAGGCCGGTCAGGCGCTGCAAACGCATTTGCAAGATCTCTTGTGCCTGGGTTTCCGAAAGCCGATACAGGCCATCCTGGCCCATGCCGTAAAGTTTTTCCAGGCCATCGGGCCGGTAGTCGTCGGCGTTGACGCCGCCGCCGTCAGCACGCGTTCGGGTGAGCATTTCACGCACCAGCTTGCTATCCCACGGCCTGACCATCAGTTCAGCCTTGGCGACAGGCGGCGTAGGCGCATTGCGGATGATGGCAATGAACTCATCAATGTTGGCCAGCGCTACTGCCAGACCTTCGAGCACGTGGCCACGTTCTCGCGCCTTGCGCAAAGTGAAAACAGTACGGCGGGTAACCACTTCCCTGCGGTGTGACAAAAATACGGCAATCAAATCTTTCAGATTGCAGAGCTTTGGCTGGCCGTTGATCAGCGCCACCATGTTGATGCCAAACGTGTCCTGTAGCTGCGTTTGCTTGTACAGGTTGTTAAGAACCACCTCTGGTACTTCACCGCGCTTGAGCTCAATCACCAGGCGCATGCCTGACTTGTCGCTTTCGTCCTGAATATGGCTGATGCCTTCAATTTTCTTTTCATGCACCAGCTCGGCCATGCGCTCTTGCAAGGTCTTTTTGTTGACCTGGTACGGCAGCTCGTCAACGATGATGGACTGGCGCTGGCCCTTGTCAATATCTTCAAAGTGGCACTTGGCCCGCATGACGACTTTGCCGCGCCCGGTGCGGTAGCCGTCCTTGACACCGTTGATGCCGTAAATAATGCCGGCTGTGGGAAAGTCTGGCGCCGGAATGATGTCCATCAAGTCATCAATCGTGGCCTCTGGATGTTTCAACAGATGCAGGCAGGCATCAACGACTTCGTTCAAGTTGTGAGGCGGAATGTTGGTGGCCATGCCCACAGCAATGCCGCCAGAGCCATTGACCAGCAGATTGGGCAACCGGGTCGGCATGACCAGTGGCTCCTGCTCGCTGCCGTCATAGTTGGGGCCAAAGTCGACGGTTTCTTTGTCCAAGTCGGCCAACAGTTCATGCGCAATTTTGGCCAGGCGGATTTCGGTATAGCGCATCGCTGCAGCGTTGTCGCCATCCACGGAGCCGAAGTTGCCCTGACCATCGACCAGCAGGTGACGCATCGAGAAATCCTGCGCCATCCTCACGATCGTGTCATACACCGACTGATCGCCATGGGGGTGGTATTTACCAATCACGTCACCCACAATACGGGCTGATTTTTTGTATGGTTTGTTCCAGTCATTGCTCAGCTCATGCATGGCAAACAGCACGCGCCTGTGAACCGGCTTGAGCCCGTCTCGGGCATCGGGCAGCGCCCGACCCACGATCACGCTCATCGCGTAATCGAGGTAGCTGCGCCTCATTTCTTCTTCAAGACTGATGGGCAGGGTTTCTTTTGCAAACTGGGTCATGAACGGCCTGGATAAAGTTTTCGGTTCGCCGTCAAGGGCGAATGAGAGATTTTAAGGCCTGAAACCAGGGCTTTTTGGCTGTGGCGGTACAGCAACGAACTATAAAGATATCGGTCTCGCTGTAAGACAAGACCGTCTATGCGCTTGTAGCGGCCTCAGGCTATGGCACAATGTGGGTAGCGCGGTGAGTGATGGTCATTCACAGCGTAAAACTTATCAATCGCAGCCAGTCTGCGGCTTTTCTCTAGAGGAGAACCATGAAGAAACTCAACAAAGTGGCAATGTTGTTTGCTTCCGCAGCGCTTGCTACCGCCGCTGGCGCACAAACTGTCGACAACTGGAAAAACGGTTCAAACGAGCTGGGTTGGAAAAACGGCAGCAACGAACTGTGCTGGCGCGATGCCAATTGGACACCCGCAACGGCCTTCGCCGGTTGCGATGGAGCCATTGCTCCCGTCGTCGCTCCACGGGCTGCTCCTGCTCCTGCTCCGGCAGCCGCTGCTCCTGCTCCTGCTCCTGCTCCTGCTCCTGCTCCTAGGGCTGCTCCGGCGCCGGCTCCAGCTCCAGCTCCAGCTGCTCCTGCAACTGTTGCCACCAAAGTCACTTATGCGGCTGATGCTTTCTTTGACTTCAACAAGTCCGTTGTCAAGCCAGACGGCAAAGCAAAACTTGACGATCTGGTTGGAAAAATCAAAGGCATCAACCTCGAAGTCATCATTGCAGTGGGTCATACCGACGCTGTCGGCGGCGATGCTTACAACCAAAAATTGTCTGTCAAACGTTCTGAAGCTGTAAAAGCGTATCTCGTGTCCAAAGGCATTGAGAAAAACCGTGTTTACACCGAAGGCAAAGGCGAGAAGCAGCCAGTCGCTGACAACAAGACAGCCGAAGGCCGCGCCAAAAACCGCCGCGTCGAAATCGAAGTCGTGGGTACACGCTCGAACAAGTAATCCTTCAGGATTGCCCTAAAAAACCGCGCTCAAGCGCGGTTTTTTTATGCCCGAACGATAATAAGAACATGCAAACACAAGACAACTTCGACCCGGCTGAACTGGCCAAATTTTCTGACCTCGCACACCGCTGGTGGGACAAAGAAAGCGAGTTCCGGCCACTTCATCAGATCAACCCATTGCGGCTGGACTGGATTGAAAATCTGATCCCACTCAAAGGCTTGCGTGTGCTTGACGTGGGCTGCGGTGGCGGAATTTTGGCTGATGCCATGGCGCGCAAAGGCGCAGATGTGTTGGGCATTGACTTAGCCAGCAAAGCATTAAAAGTCGCGCAATTACATGCACTGGAGGCCCAAACCGAAGGCGTGCAGTACCGAGAAATCAGTGCCGAAGCCTTGGCTGCAGAGCAACCAGGCAGTTTTGATGTGGTGACCTGCATGGAAATGCTGGAGCATGTGCCCGATCCATCGCTTGTGGTCAAAGCCTGCGCCTTGCTTGTCAAACCTGGCGGGCACGTGTTCTTTTCCACCATCAACCGCAACGCAAAGGCTTTTCTGTTTGCGATTGTTGGGGCTGAATATGTGCTTAATTTGCTACCACGCGGCACGCACGAATACGCCAAGCTGATCAAACCCAGCGAGCTGGCTGCGTATTGCCGCAGTGCAGACCTGAACCAGACGCACGCCAAAGGTTTGCAATACAACCCGCTAACCAAACATTATTGGCTGGATGGCGACACCAGCGTCAACTATATGTGTGCAACTGTCAAAGCCTGAGATGTTTCAACATATTCAAGCCGTATTGTTTGACCTCGATGGCACGCTGATCGACAGCGCACCAGACCTCGGTGCCGCGGCAGACAAAATGCGCACCGACCGCGGTTTGGCCTCATTGCCTCTGGCCGACTACAGGCCCATGGCCGGTGCCGGCGCACGTGGCATGCTTGGCGTGGCCTTTGGCATCGCCCCCGGACACGCAGATTTTGAAAATTTAAAAGAAGAATTTTTTAAAAACTACGAAGCCTGCATGACCGAGCGTACCTATGCCTTCGACGGTGTTGCAGACCTGATCGCGCAGCTTGACCGGGCCGGCCTCAAATGGGGCGTGGTGACCAACAAGTCAGAGCGATTTGCCCTGCCCCTGACCCGCGCCATCCCCTTGTTTCAATCAGCGCAAACCATTGTCGGCGGCGACACCACCCCGCACGCCAAGCCGCACCCGGCACCGTTACTGGAGGCCGCCCGCCAAATCGGCATTGCCCCAGAAAGATGCTTGTACGTGGGAGACGACGAGCGCGACATCATCGCAGGTCGAGCCGCAGCGATGCCCACCGTGGCCGCTGCTTATGGTTACCTGGGTGCCACCGCTGCAACAGACCATTGGAAAGCCGACGCCACCATCGCCACACCGTCTGCCTTGCTGTCCCTCTTGCAATTGCCCGCAATGCCTTAAACTACAGGCTTGGGGCTGCATTGGTTTCGACGTGGGTTCGGACGCGGTGTGGTGCATGTCGAGCTGAGTGTGCTCGTAAAACTGATTCAAACAAACTAACTGCAAACGACGAACGTTTCGCACTCGCAGCTTAATTGCCTGTGAGCTTTACAACAGCAGGCCGATGGGCTGGGCAAGGGGTCTCTAGCGCAAGTTAAAGATTCCAGGCTGTAAAGATAATTTTATCGGCTGGCTCCGGGCTGGGTACCTTAACTCGGGGCAAGACAATAGGGTGCTGGCGTCTTGTGTAGCGTGCGACTGCGCGACACAAGTGGCGAGACTCAAATCAGACCGCTAAACATGTAGATCTGCCCGAACAAGGCTTGCGGACGGGGGTTCAAATCCCCCCAGCTCCACCATACTCAAAACCCCAACTCGTCTGAGTTGGGGTTTTTTCTTGGGCGATCGTGCGTATTGCCCGGTGTTTGTTGAGGGTTGATGCGGAATCTTGCGGACTTCGCCCTCAAGGTCATCGGGCCGGTTCTGCGCTCGGTTCTCTCAGATAGCCCGATTTCTCTCAGTGGGGCTGCCCCCCGGCAACACACCGAAGTCCACAAGGATCGTGCAATGGGGCCAATGAAATCAACGACTTACGGGTGGACGAATCGAGCTGTTTGATTTCAGCATTGGCAGGCGCGTGGAAATCACAACCTCGCAAATCGCACTCTCAGAGAGAAGAAAAAATATGAAAACTCTCTGCGTCACTCGGTGGCTGGGCCGCTTTGATCCTTGCCAAGCTCTGCCAGATAGCGCTCGTCCAGAAGCTCAAGCATGAGATCAAAAATGCCC
>CANJWZ010000001.1 GCA_947478725.1 Comamonadaceae bacterium | reverse complement strand
GCCGCGGGCCGTCCAGATCGGTTTTACTGCCCCGTTCCCTGTGGACTGGTTTGCGCGAGGGAGTAGTCAGACATCGGGGTCTATGCGCACCATCGCTGCAATGGAAATGATCGTTGTCTATGGCGCGCTGGCTTTTTTGCCATATTCCCTTTGGCTTTGGCGCAGAAAAATCGAGGTCTGGATCATCTTCATTTTCTGTAGCACGTTACTTTTGCTTTACACCTATATCACGCCAAACATTGGCAGTCTTTATCGGTCTCGGTACGGCTACCTCATGATGTTTGCCGCAATGGGTCTTGCCGGTGCTGTGTCTATATGGCACCGTCTGGATGGCAAAGTTTCACTGCAAAAAAATTCCGTTCAATCCTGATGAGGCGTCACAAACTGTTCTTTGCTGGGATAAGTCAGCGCCCTTTGATGGCTGCATGGCTACTATTTTTTATTTGCGCGGCACTTTCAGCTTTGCTTCTTCAATGGGTGGTGCTGCCATTGTGGCTACCTGCTTTGCATGCGGGAAACGGTCTACTGATGGGCGGTGACTGGGTTGGGTTTCACAAGATAGGCGTTGCACTAAGCCAGAAGATCCATGCCCAGGGGTGGGCCGCCTGGCAACTTAGTCCCTATGGGCATCCCCCGGCAGGAATGGCTGCGGCGTTTTATGCGCTGACTGTTCCTGAACCTTATGTTTTGATACCGCTCAATGCGGCGCTTCATGCCACCGCGGGCACGGTTCTGATGCAGATGATCCGTTTATTGGGCAACGATGATGGCATCGCTTTTTGCGCCGCATTGCCTTTTGTTTTTTTTCCCTCCGCCATGGCTTGGTACGCGCAGATCCAAAAGGACGGATTTTATTTCGCTGGTGCCTTTCTGTGTCTTTACGGTTGGGTTTTATTGGCCAGAGTGCAGACCTGGTGCTCGGGTTGGCGGGCCGTCTTGACGGGGCTGTTCTGGCTGGGCGTGGGTTTGATACTTATGGGCAGTGTGCGTACGTATGCTTTCCAGCTGATGCAGGGGATGGGGGCGATTTTTGCTGCCGGGCTGACGCTATTGTTTATTGCCAGAGGCGTAAAACGCGTGCTTCCGTGGAAGACATGCATTTTTGCAATCGTCGCCTTGGGTGCAATTCCGTTGGCTCTGAAATTTGCCCCGGTTGAAACCCGAGGCACTGCAGAAGTGCCGCAGCTCAACGCTCAGACTGATGGTTTCTCATGGCATGGTGCAGATTTCGCCAAGGAACGATGGCGGCCCACAGAGGGTTTGCCGCGATTCATTGAAAACAGTTTTCTTCGTATCGCCGTGCTCCGAAATGGCTATTTCGTGACCCCTGGTTACGACGCTGCAGGAAGCATGACTGACCGTAAGCGGGAGTTGCTGAGCGCCACGGATTTTATAAGCTACTTTCCGCGCGCCATTCAGTTGGGGTTGTTTGCGCCGTTTCCGTCCGACTGGGTGAACACAGGGCATAGCAGCGGGGGGACGATCATGCGACGTGTGGCAGGTGTTGAAATGGTCGGGGTCTATTTCGCATTGCTGTTCCTGCCCTACGCTTTGTGGCGCTGGCGCTTTAAAGTAGAACTCTGGCTTTGTGCTTCATTTGGTGGCATTTTGCTGTTGATCTATAGCTATGCCACGCCGAATATCGGATCTTTATACCGCCTGCGCTATGGTTTCTTGATGCTGCTGGTTACCCTTGGGGTGGCTGGAGCGCTTGCTGCGTGGCGTGACTTTCGTCATTCTTTTCACAATACTCTTCCCTCGAAAGCCTGATCTAAAATGACCGCGATGATTCGTACAAGACCATGCCGTTTTTGCGCTACCCCACTGACTCGCACTTTTAGCGATTTGGGTATGTCGCCGCTATCCAATGCGTTCGTCAAGCCCGAGGCGCTTGATCGGATGGAAAGGTTTTATCCGCTGCATGCTTATGTGTGCGAGGCTTGCTATCTTGTGCAGTTAGAGCAGTTCGCGAGTCCGCAGGAGATATTTGACGACTACGCCTACTTTTCGTCTTATTCGCAGTCGTGGCTGCGTCACTGCGAGGCCTATACAGGTCAGATGACCAAGCGGTTTGGGTTGGGCTCCCAGCATCAGGTCGTTGAAATTGCCAGTAATGATGGCTATCTGCTGAAATACTTTAAGGCGGCAGGCGTTCCGGTGCTTGGCATAGAACCGGCAGACAACGTGGCCAAGGTCGCCCAGGCCGCAGGCGTTGATACGCTGGTGAAGTTTTTCGGTACCCAAACTGCCACAGAACTTGCGGCCAGCGGTACCCGCGCCGACCTTTTGCTCGGAAATAACGTACTGGCCCATGTGCCTGACCTCAATGACTTTGTGCGCGGCATGAAGATCTTGCTCAAGCCCGAAGGCGTGATCACGATGGAGTTTCCGCATCTGTTGCGGATGATCGAAGACAACCAGTTTGACACGATTTACCACGAGCATTTTTCATACTTGTCGTTTCAGACGGTCGAAAAGGTATTTGCGCATCATGGCCTCACGATGTTTGACGTCGAGGAATTACCGACGCATGGGGGTTCCATCCGAATTTATGCCCAGCACCCCGAGACCGGCAAGCAGGCCGTGTCGCCCCGTGTGCCAGCGATGCGCACGCAAGAGGCTGACTTTGGACTGGGCCAGCTTGAAACCTACACAGGGTTCGCTCATAAGGTTTGCGAAACCAAGCAAGCCTTGCTCGAGTTTCTGATCAAAGCCAAGCGCGACAACAAGAGTGTTGTTGGCTATGGCGCGGCGGCCAAGGGAAACACCTTGCTCAATTACTGCGGCATTCGCTCGGACTTTCTCGATTACGTGGTGGACAACAGTCTGTACAAGCAAGGCCTGTATTTGCCAGGTACGCGGTTGCCGATTTATTCTCCTGAGAAAATTCGGGAAACCAAGCCCGATTACATACTCATACTGCCGTGGAATCTGAAGAAGGAAATCATGGACCAGATGGCTTATGTGCGTGAGTGGGGTGCCAAGTTTGTCATCCCGATTCCCAGCGTACAGGTGCTTGCGTGAAATTCATAGAAACTCGACTGAAAGGCGCCTTCATCATTGATGTGGAGCCAATGGAAGACGAACGCGGTTTTTTTGCCCGCAGTTGGTGTGCTGATGAGTTTATAAAGCACGGCCTAGATCCCCGTCTTGCGCAATGCAGCTTTTCTTTTAACAAAAAGCGTGGGACATTGCGCGGTATGCACTATCAGGGGGCTCCACACGCGGAGACCAAGGTTGTCAGATGCACTGTAGGATCCATTTACGATGTCATAGTCGACGTGCGGCCCGATTCAGATACTTTCAGGCAATGGATCTCGGTGGAATTAAGTGCTGTGAATCGGCGCATGATTTATGTTCCTGTTGGGTTTGCACATGGGTTTCAATCCTTGGTTGAAGATACAGAAGTTTTTTATATGGTTTCCGTACCCTATCATCCGGAGTTCTCCCGTAGCGTGCGATGGAACGATCCTCAGTTCGCCATAGAGTGGCCGCATGAAGATCACAGGGTGATCTCTGAACGGGATCGCGATTATCCGGATTTTATTTTGTGAAAAGAGTGCTGGTTACAGGCGCCAGCGGCTTCATCGGGAAACACACGACCGCTTTTCTCGAAGCTGCCGGTTATGAAGTTCATGCAGTATCGACTGCCGCTTCGCCCGCACAACTGGAGACGGCGACGTTTAAGTGGCATCAGGCCGACCTTCTTGATCCGGCTAAAGTCGCCGCAGTTGTCCGGACTGTCAAGCCATCCCACCTGCTTCACCTGGCTTGGTATGCTGTCCCTGGAAAGTTCTGGGCTGCGCCCGAGAACCTGCAATGGGTCAATGCCAGCCTCTCGCTCATGCAGGCTTTTCATGGGGAAGGCGGGCGGCGTGTGGTCATGGCTGGTACCTGTGCGGAATACGACTGGTCTTATGCGCAATGTTCCGAGGCTTCCACCCCTTGTCAGCCGGCGACCCTCTACGGCGTGGCTAAGCACGCAACCCGGCTGCTGCTTGAGGCCTGGGCGAGGCAAACCGGAATGTCCAGCGCGTGGGGAAGAATCTTTTTTCTCTATGGTCCGGATGAGTATCCTGCCAGGCTCGTTCCATCGGTGATCAGCTCGATAGTGGACGGCAAGCCTGCGCGCTGCACGCACGGTGAGCAGAGTCGTGATTTCATGTACGTCGAAGACGTCGCTGCGGCGTTTGTTGCACTGCTGGACAGCGATGTCGAAGGCAATGTCAATATTGCTTCGGGGCATCCTGCCTTGTTAAAGGATATTGTGTATGCGATTGCCGACCAACTGGGTCGGCGTGACCTGGTTGAACTGGGAGCCATTCCCGCGAATCCTGCCGATCCTGCAGCGCTGGTCGCTGATGTCAGCCGGTTGCGCGATGAAGTTGGCTTTGTGCCGCAATACCCATTGCAAAAAGGTATTGAACGCACGATTGAATCATTCATGGCAGGGCAAAAAAAATGACACAGCCCTATTCAAAAACGTCAAAATCGAACGAGGGGCATCCAGCTATGCACACCACCTCAAACCTGTCAGTTGTCATTTCAAACTACAACCACGCACACTATTTGCCCGAGGCGCTTGAAGCTATATTGAGCCAGTCATGCCGCCCCATGGAAGTCATTGTCATTGACGATTGTTCAACCGACAACAGTGTTGAAGTCATTGAGAAATTCGCCCAGCGCGATGCAATCGTGCGCCTTTATCGAAACGAGAAAAACAGGGGCGTGATTTTTTCGACCAACCGTGGTCTTGATCTGGCGTCCGGGGACTATGTTTATTTTGGTGCTGCGGATGACCGCATTTGCCCTGGGTTTTTTGAGAAATCGATGGGCTTGCTGAATCAGCATCCGCAGGCGGGGCTTTGTTCTGCCTTGCTGCAATTGATTGGAGCTGAAGGCCAAGACAGAGGCTGGATATCAACGCCGGTCATCTCCAGTGAGCCCTGCTTTCTACCGCCTGCAAAGGTCATTTCTAATCTGACCTCTTATGGCTTCTGGTTTGCCGGCCAGACCGTTATTTATCGCCGTGATGCCATTGTGCGGGACACGGATGGATTTTTACAGGAGCTTGCGCATCGTACGGATCATTTTGTCGACTACGTGGTCGCGGCCAAGCATGGCGCGTGCTTCATACCGGAGGTGCTCGCCACCTACCGGATTCTTGCGTCTGGGTATGCAGAGACTGCTTTTGATAATGAAGAACTGTCCAGGAGCACCTTTACGCGTTTGCTGGAGCTCATGCGCTCTGCGAAATATGCACCGCTCTTCTCGGAGAAATTCGTACGCGTGCTGGAGCAAAGAGGCTGGTATGACATTGAAGTCCGCACCTTGCGCCTGATAAGCCGAAGTCAAATGGCCCTGCTGAATCGCCTGCGATTGTTGCGCACAAGCCAAAGCCCAGGAGACTACCTTTTCTTCATCTTGTTCAAAACGTTTGTCCTCACGGAGAGCGCGCTTGCCACAGCTTACCTGTGGCACAGGCGTATCAATTGGGATTTTCGCTGGCTGGGAATAAAAATTAAAACGCGGTTTTCAAGGCACGCAAGCAGCAAGCCGCTTGGGGGTATTTGACGTGCTGGTCAAGGAACTGCCTGGTTTGATGCGTCTCCACTGTCCACTGTGCAATGGTAGTGCTGCAGTACTGTTTACTGCTACCGATGAAAACCACCGGATTTCCGACGACACCTTTACCTACCTGAAGTGTGAGGAATGTGGCTGTGTATTTCTTAAAGATAGCCCTGCCGACCTCGGGCGTTACTACAAGGCCGAGTATTACGAGATACCCAGCCTTGATCGGCTGCAGCAGGTAGCCGAAAAGGATCGCAACAAGATTGAGCTGGTGCTCAGTTTTTCGCCGCGCGGACGGTTGCTGGAAGTCGGACCAGCTTTTGGTGTGTTTGCGTGGCAGGCGAAGCAGGCAGGCTTGATGGTCGACGTGATCGAAATGGACACGCGCTGCTGTGAATACCTGAGGGACACCCTTGGCGTCAATGTCACCCAAAGCGACAATCCCCCGGCAGCCATTACGCGCTTGCCAGCGCATGATGTCATTGCTATCTGGCACGTGCTTGAGCACCTCCCCGACCCTTTGGCTTTCCTGCGTGAGGCTGCCGAAAATCTCTTGCCTGGTGGTACTCTTGTCATCGCCATGCCCAATCCCGACGCATGGCAATTTGGCGTCATGGGAAAGCGCTGGCCGCACCTTGATGCACCACGGCATCTGACGCTTATTCCTGCCCGCTGGCTGGAGCGCCAGGCCGCGGAGTTCGGGCTTGAAAAGGTATACCTGACAAGCGACGACAGTGATGCCCGAAGCTGGAATCGTTTTGGTTGGCAGCGTCTGCTGATGAACCGGGCACGGGGGAAATTCCTTCAAAGGGTCATGTTCGTTTTTGGATATGGCCTGAGCTTGTTGATGGCACCTCTGGACCGCAGGAATTTCAGTGGAAGTGCGTACACCGTTGTATTTAGAAAAAAATAAGTCCCCATGAAATTTTCCGTGCTTCTCCCTACGCGCAATGGTGGCCCCTTCCTCGAGAACTGCATCCGCTCCATTCTTGAACAGGGCTATGACGATATGGAGCTTGTCATTTCTGACAACGCCAATACGGACAACACCCCTGAAGTCATTCATCGGTTTTCCGGTGACCGGCGCGTGAAAATCCTGCGCCTTGAATCGCCGGTGTCCGTAACGGACAACTGGAACAACGCACTCCATGCCTCGTCAGGTGATTACATACTCATGATGGGTGACGACGACTACCTGTTGCCAGGTTATTTCCTGCGCATGGAAAAACTACTGGATAAATACCACCAGCCCGACTGCGTTGTGCATAACGCTTATTCCTACGTTGCGCCCGGTTCAATTGCCGACAACCAGCACAGCTTTTACAGCGAATCGCATTTCCAGTTTGGCCAAGACATGACCGAAGAAGGCCTGCTCACGCCGCAGCAGCGGTCCGGTATCGTGCATGACATGTTTGACTTCAAGGTGCGCATACCGCTGAACATGCAGACTACGCTGGTAGCGCGCAAGGCGTTCAGCAAGGTGGGTGGCGGGGTGTTCCAGAAACCTTTCCCGGATCATTACGCACTTAATTCCCTGCTTCTTACCGCGCCAAACTGGGTGTTTTCACCCGAAAAACTCTTGGTGGTTGGCGTTTCGCCAAAATCTTTCGGCCATTATGTCTACAGCAACAAGCAGAACAGCGGCCTGAGCTATCTGGGTATTGACGCAGACTTTAAGGGGCGGCTGCCGGGTAACGAATTGCTCAACGGGATGCATGTTTGGCTGGACGCCTTGAAGCAGAACTATCCGCAACTGCTGGAAGCTGTGTCAATTGACCGAGCCGGCTATGTAAGGCGCCAGTTCTACGCCTGGTTCATGCAGCGCAAGCTCGGCGCGATTTCCATTGCCGATCTATTGCGCAATCTTGGCTTGCTTGGTGTTGGGGATTGGCTCGGTCTTGCCGCAACCGTATTTGACAGGGCCAGTTGGGCGCGGCTGCTGAGGGTGGCGTTCCAGGGCTCCAATAAGAGTGGTGCTGAAGCACAGTGGCACTCACTGAGGCCGCTTGAAGGCGTGATGGACATTCGCCAGTTCGACGAGTGGCTCGCCCAGCGGACCCCCTCACGCGCCAAATGACGACAGCACCGCCCCTGCGGGACCTTCGCGAGGTGCGTGTCGGCTATGTGCCTTACAGCGCCGCCCTCGATAAACCCGGCGATAGGCGCCGGTTTGCCTACTATGCAGGTAAGCGGGGTATACGTTTTGAAATTGCCAGTCCGGAGCAAGACTATGACCTCGTCATCCTTTCCGCACGCGCAGACATCAGCGCATGGGCCAGGTATCCCAAGGCAAAGCTGGTGTATGACTTGATCGATTCCTACCTGGCCATTCCCCGTACCGACCCCAAAGGTCGCTTGCGCGGGCTGTTCAAGTTTCTTGCGCGCCAGAGCCGTTATTTGCAGCTGGACCACTGGAAGGCCATCGGTGACATGTGTTCGAGGGCCGACGCGGTGATTTGCTCTACCGAGGAGCAAGGCTTGGACATCAAGGCTTTCTGCAGCAACGTTCATGTCATTCTCGACGCCCATATGGGCGTATCGCGCACTGTGAAAACCGACTACAGCGCACACCAGCCGTTCAGGCTGGTGTGGGAGGGTCTTCCGCAGACCCTTGGCTCGCTGGCCCTGATTCGGCCTGTGCTGGAAAAGCTTCAGGACCGTTTCCCGATTGAGGTGCACATCGTCACCGACCCCGGGTATTTCCGTTACATGGGGCAGTTTGGCCGGGCAAGCACAGTTGAAATGGTAAAAAAGATTCTGCCGGATGTACATTTCCATGAGTGGAAGGAATCAGATTGCGCTGACATTATTTGCTCCTGCGACCTTGCCGTCATACCTCTTGCACTCACAGATCCTTTTGCCGCGGGCAAACCCGAAAACAAGTTGCTGCTGTTCTGGCGCATGGCCATGCCCGTCGTTACTTCGGCTTCTCCGGCTTATGTGCGGGCCATGAAGGCTGCGGGCATGGAACTCACTTTCAGCACTGAGGCTGGCTGGGTAAGCGCGATAGAGCGTCTTGTCGTGGACGAAACTGCCCGCATGGAAGCGGGCACTCTGGGCAAGGCCTATACAGAACGTGCATTTTCAGAAGCGAGCCTGCTGGCGCGCTGGGACGCCGTGTTCGCATCTCTTGGTTTTGCTGTGGACGTTCCGTCCGAGTACAAGTCGTGACACGTCTTTGCGTTGCCCTTTTTGTGTCGGTGAAATGACATGTGCGGCCTGACAGGGTTTCTTGGTGGTGGCACGGAGGCTGCCGGTTATGCACCTTTGTTGCGGCGCATGGGCCAAGCCATTGCGCATCGCGGCCCGGATGACTTTGGTGTCTGGCAGGACGTTGACCAGCGTATTGGTTTTAGTCATCGGCGTCTCGCGATTGTAGATTTAAGTGCCGCAGGGCATCAACCGATGGCATCCCCGGGCGAGCGCTTCGTCTTGGTTTTCAATGGCGAAATTTATAACCATCTGGATATCCGGGAAGAGCTCAAACATGAGGGTTTGAATCTGCGCTGGAGGGGGCACTCAGACACTGAAACACTGCTGGCCGGATTTGACGCGTGGGGAATAGAGCCCACGCTTCAGCGCGCCAACGGCATGTTTGCGCTGGCTTGCTGGGACCGCCAAACAAATACGCTGCTGCTGGCCAGGGACAGGCTTGGCGAGAAACCACTTTATTACGGTTGGCAGGGGCAGGGCGCACAACGCGTATTTCTCTTCGGCTCAGAGTTGAAGGCGCTGCGTGTGCATCCTGCCTTTTCAGGAGAAGTTGATCGTGGCGCGCTAAGCCTGCTGTTGCGCCACAACGCAATTTCTGCGCCGTATTCGATTTACAAAAACATTTTCAAGCTGCTGCCCGGTACCCTTTTGAGCATCTCGCTTGAACAACCTGAAGTCAATCTGAAAACTTACTGGTCGGGTGCCCGGGTTGCCATGGCTGGGGTTGCAAACCGATTCGGCGGAAGTGCACACCAGGCCGTTGACGAGCTTGAAATCCTGCTAAAGGACGTTATCGGCAAGCAAATGATGGCGGACGTTCCTCTTGGCGCGTTCTTGTCCGGCGGGGTTGACTCTTCCACTGTGGTTGCCCTGATGCAGGCCCAATCAACGCGACCCGTCAAGACCTTCACGATAGGTTTTCAGGAAGCTGGCTACAACGAGGCCGAACACGCCAAGGCCGTGGCACGCCATCTGGGCACCGATCACACTGAACTTTACGTGAGCGCCGAGCAGGCCATGGCGGTGATTCCCTTGTTGCCTTCACTTTATGACGAGCCGTTTTCGGACTCTTCCCAAATCCCGACTTATCTTGTTTCGCAACTGGCCAGACAGCAGGTCACGGTGTCGCTGTCGGGAGACGCAGGAGATGAGTTGTTTGGCGGCTACAACCGCTATCAGGTCACAGACCAGCTTTGGGGAAAGATTAGTCGTGTGCCGCATTCCCTGCGGAAGCTGGGCGCGGCGGCATTGACGCAGGTGTCGCCGACAAACTGGACACATATCGCGGGGGCTGTGGACGGTCTTTTGCCGGCAGCGCTGAAGTTTTCAAATGCAGGCGAGAAAATTCACAAAGGTGCAGGTGTGCTGGCCAGTACCTCCGCGGACGAGCTGTATCTCCGACTCGTCTCGCACTGGGATGATCCCGCTTCCGTGGTCGTTGGCGGCCTGGAGCCGCCTACCCTGCTGACCGGCAACATGCCCTCACTGGCTGGTCTTGGCAATGTGGAGCGCATGATGGCGCTGGACCTGCTCACTTACCTTCCCGACGACATTCTCGCCAAGGTAGATAGAGCGTCCATGGCTGTGTCGTTGGAGTCGCGGGTACCGTTTCTTGATCACCGGGTCGTAGAATTCGCATGGCGGTTGCCGCTCGACTTTAAATTGCGTGACGGTCAGACTAAATGGGCTCTGAGGCAGGTTTTATATCGCCATGTACCGCAAGCTTTGATCGAGCGGCCGAAAATGGGTTTCGGTGTGCCTCTCGACAGTTGGCTACGCGGGCCACTGCGGCCATGGGCCGAAGCACTGCTCGACGAGTCACGCCTCAAACGCGAGGGTTACTTCCATCCGGCTCCGATTCGACTGAAGTGGCATCAGCACCTTTCAGGCCAGCGCAATTGGCAGCACCAGCTTTGGGACGTGCTGATGTTTCAGGCCTGGCTTGAATCCCAGCACAATGGAGCGCAAGATTTAAATGTATGAACGAGAAGTTTCTCTGGAAAGCTGATGAGCCCCTACCAAATCCTGCAAAGTGAGCTCCATACCTCCGCGCGTACCTGGCTGGTCACGGGAGCTGCTGGCTTCATCGGCTGCAATCTGCTGGAGGCATTGCTCAAACTGGACCAACGGGTCATCGGCATCGACAATTTCGCGACAGGTCGACGTATCAACTTCGATCAGGTCAGGCATACAGTGGGTCCCGCACGTTGGGCTAACTTTCGGTTTGTCGAAGGTGATATCCGCGAATTGGCTGATTGCGTCGAGGCCGTTCAGGGCGTTGATTACGTGCTGCATGAGGCGGCGCTGGGATCCGTGCCGCGTTCCATTGCGGACCCGATCGCGACCAATCAGGCGAACATCAATGGCTTTCTCAACATGCTCGTCGCTTCGCGCGATGCCAAGGTCAAGCGGTTTGTATATGCGGCCAGCAGTTCCACCTACGGAGACCATCCGGCGCTGCCAAAGGTCGAGGACCGTATTGGCAAACCCTTGTCACCCTATGCGGTGACAAAGTACGTCAACGAGTTGTATGCTGAGGTGTTTGCCCGTACCTATGACTTTCAAAGCATTGGCTTGCGTTATTTCAATGTTTTCGGCCCACACCAAAACCCCGATGGCGCTTATGCCGCGGTAATTCCGAAATGGATTTCGGCGATGCTCAAGGGGGAGCCGCTTTTTATCAATGGCGACGGGGAAACAAGCCGCGATTTCTGCTTTGTCGGGAACATCATCCAGGCTAACTTGCTTGCCGCAACCGCTGAAAACCCCGCAGCGTTAAATCAGGTTTATAACGTGGCTGTGGGGGACCGAACGACGCTGAATGACGTGCATGCACTGATCAAAAGCGAACTGCAAAAGCGGTTGCCGCAGTTGCAGGTGGCGGCACCAGAATACCGTGACTTTCGCGTTGCCGACGTTCGGCACTCACTGGCCAGCATTGATAAGGCCAGCGCCCTGCTGGGTTATCAGCCGACCCACACGATCGGGCAGGGCATGGCCGAAGCCATGGACTGGTATGTGCGCGATTTGACTTCAGCCCTCACAAAATAGTATGTCTAACATCAAACTTGCCATCATCGGCCTCGGATACGTCGGCCTGCCACTCGCTGTTGAGTTTGGTAAAAAGCGTCCCGTCACCGGTTTCGACATCAACGCCAGGCGCATCAAAGAACTGCGGGCTGGCCACGACCATACGCTTGAAACGGAACCTGAAGAACTGCATGCTGCGGGGTTGCTGACGTTTACTGACAATGCAGAAGACCTGCGTGCCTGCAACGTCTTTATCGTTACCGTGCCGACGCCTATCGACGAATACAAGCGCCCCGATCTGACACCGTTGATCAAGGCCAGCGAAACCATAGGCAAGGTGCTCAAGGTTGGTGACATCGTCATTTATGAATCTACGGTTTATCCAGGCGCCACGGAGGAAGATTGCGTGCCCGTACTCGAAAAATATTCCGGCCTGAAATTCAATCGTGATTTTTATGCAGGTTACAGCCCGGAGCGTATCAATCCCGGAGACAAGTCACATCGCGTGACCACCATCGTGAAAGTCACTTCCGGATCGACCCCTGTAGTTGCAGCCACCGTTGACGGTCTCTATCGCGAAATTATTGTGGCTGGCACACACTTGGCCCCCAGCATCCGCGTCGCGGAGGCCGCGAAGGTTATCGAGAACACGCAGCGCGACCTCAATATCGCACTGATCAACGAGCTTGCGATGATTTTCAACAGGATGAACATTGATACCGAGGCTGTGCTGAAAGCTGCGGGCACCAAGTGGAACTTCCTTCCTTTCCGTCCGGGGCTTGTCGGCGGTCATTGCATTGGCGTTGATCCTTACTACTTGACGCACAAGGCGCAGGCGATTGGTTACCACCCGGAAATCATCCTCGCCGGTCGCCGCATCAATGACGCCATGGGCAGTTACGTTGTCGCCCAACTGGTGAAGGCCATGACCAGGAAATGCATACAGATCAATGGTGCACGTGTGCTGGTGATGGGGCTGGCCTTCAAGGAGAACTGCCCCGACCTGCGCAACACTAGGCTGGTGGATGTGGTCAATGAACTGCGTGAGTACAACTGCGAGGTGGATGTTTACGACCCGTGGGTATCTGCTGAAGAGGCTGACGAGGAATACGGCATCAGGCCCATCGCGGAACTGGAGCAGGGCGTGTACGACAGCATCATCTTGGGCGTGGCGCATCACCAATTCGCCAGCATGGGCGCCGCGGGAATCCATGCCCTCGGCAAGGCCGAACACATTCTCTATGATCTCAAATATGTGTTTCCTGCAGCAGAGACGGACCTTCGCCTGTGACGCATGATGCTTCGGCCAGCGTCACGCCAGGCGTGCGTCGCCGGATATGTATGGTGGCAACTGTGCCATTTGCTTTCAATGTGTTCATGCGTTCGCACGTTGACCTGTTGAAAGCCGACTACGACGTGACGCTGGTGGCCAACGGGACGGCGCACGAATTGAGCGGCTTGCTCGACGATCACGTGCGTTTCATACACATGCCCATAGAGCGCAAGATCGCCCTCAAAAAGGACCTGATCGCGCTGCTCAGACTCTGGCTTTTTTTTCGTGCCGAAAAGTTTGATGCGGTCATTTCTCTTTTGCCGAAGTCGGGACTGGTGGGCATGCTGGCCGCGCGATTTGCTGGCGTACCGATTCGCCTGAATATCTTCAACGGTGAAGTGTGGGCCAATGACCGCGGCTTCATGCGTCAGCTGCTCAAGTTCACCGATCGGATGATTGTGGCTTGCGCTACGAAGTTGCTCGCCGTGAGTCCTTCGCAGCGTGATTTCCTTGTCGAGAGCGGTATTGTTCGCGCGGGCCGTATGGATGTGGTGGCCAACGGGTCCATCACTGGCGTCAATGAAAACCGGTTCAGGCCTGACGCAGGCGAGCGTGGGCGACTTCGCGCGCTGCATGGCATTCCTGCAACCAGTGTCGTCTTCCTGTTCCTCGGCCGGCTGAACCGGGACAAGGGCGTGCTGGATCTGATCCGTGCCTTTGAAGTGGTGGCGGCGCGCAACATGGAACACCATTTGCTGGCTGTTGGTCCTGATGAAGAGGGCCTTGATACCGATCTCGCGGCGCTTGCCCGGCAGTTTCCTGGCCGGGTGCACCGTGCGGGTTTTACCGACCAGCCTGAAAGTTATATGGCTGCTGCGGATGTCATCTGCCTGCCCAGCTATCGCGAAGGTTTTGGTATGGTGCTGATCGAGGCTGCAGCTGCCGGGCTGCCGGCCATCGCCTCCCGCATCTACGGCATCACCGATGCCGTGGAAGAGGATTTGACAGGAATCCTGCATTTGCCAGGAGCGGAGTCAGAGATCGCTGATGCGATGCTGCTGCTGGGTTCTGATGAACGCATGCGTTTGCAGATGGCCAGAGCTGCACGGGATAGGGCGATCGCCAGGTTCTCCGCCGAACAAGTAAAAAAATCTTTCGCTGTTTTTTATCGCGCAACTCTTTCACCAACAAAGAAGCTTTTGATCGTGGTCAACAGTGCGGCCAGCCTGCTCTCACACCGCTTGCCGCTGGCGCTTGCGGCAAAGAACGAAGGCTATGAGGTACATATTTCAACCTCGCCGGGTTCCGGTGTTGACCAGATTGTTTCGCGCGGACTGAGACACCATTGCATTCCGCTGTCGCGAAGCGGTATGAACCTCCTCGCTGAGTTCAGGACCCTGTTTGCGCTTTTTCTCCTGTTCAGGCGTGTGAAGCCAGATGTCGTCCACCTTGTGACGATCAAGCCAGTACTTTATGGAGGCATCGCCGCACGGGCTGCGGGAGTGCCTGGCGTCGTTGCGGCCATATCGGGGCTGGGTTTTGTATTCATGAATACGGGCGTCAAGGTTGCGCTTGTCCGCATGCTCGCTGTGCGGGTCTACCGGCTGGCCTTTGGCAAGCGCAATCTCAAGGTTATTTTTCAAAACCCCGATGACTGTAAAACCATCATGAAAGCCACTAACCTAGAGGCTAGCAAAGTGGTGATGATCCGGGGTTCGGGTGTCGATTTGTCAAAATTCGTCGCCGAGCCATTCCTGCCGGGGACTCCCGTCGTTGTGATGGCTGCGCGGCTGTTGCGGGACAAGGGAGTCAACGAATTTGTAGAGGCTGCGATGCTGTTGAAGCAGCGCGGCCTGCAGGCGCGTTTCTGGCTTGTGGGGGATCCCGACCCAGGTAACCCGACCAGCGTTGACGAGACGGAACTCAGGCAGTGGCGCGCCTCAGGCGCGATCGAATTGCTGGGTCATCGTGAAGACATTGCGCAGATTTTTGCACAATCGCACATCGTGGTTTTGCCTTCCTATCGGGAAGGGCTACCTAAAGTGCTGCTGGAAGCTGCCGCTTGCGGGCGGGCGATTGTGACTTCCGACGTGCCCGGTTGCCGTGATGCAATAGAGGCAGGTGTAACGGGCATCCTGGTTCCGCCACGCGATGCGCTTGCTCTCGCCGACGCGATGGAGCGCTTGCTGCGGGATGCCCCGCTTCGCGAGCAGATGGGCCGCGCCGGAAGGAATCTGGCGGAGCGGGAGTTCTCCATTGAAATGGTGGTGGAGACACACTTGGCCATTTATCGTGGCTTGCTCGCAGCCGCCTGATGGTGGTTTGCGGCACAATTCGCCGATACCGATTTTGTATATTGCCCCGCCGAGGACCGAAATGCCATGACTGACCCCGACCTGTCCCACATCAGTCCGCGCGACAAAGCCGAAATTCTGGCCCAAGCGCTGCCCTACATCCGCAAGTTTCACGGCAAAACCATGGTCATCAAATACGGTGGCAATGCCATGACCGACCCAGGCTTGCAGGCGGATTTTGCTGAAGATGTGGTGCTGCTCAAGCTGGTGGGCATGAACCCGGTGGTAGTGCACGGTGGCGGCCCGCAGATTGAAGCCGCCCTGAACCGCCTGGGCAAAAAAGGCGAGTTTATTCAGGGCATGCGGGTGACGGACGAAGAAACGATGGAAGTGGTTGAATGGGTGCTGGCCGGCCAGGTGCAACAAGACATCGTGGGTTTGATCAACCAAGCGGGCGGCAAAGCGGTGGGCTTGACGGGGCGCGATGGGGGTTTGATTCGCGCGAAAAAGCTCAAGATGACGGACCACAAAGACCCGAACCAAGAACACGATGTGGGTTTTGTGGGCGACATCGTCAGCATTGACCCGAGCGTGGTCAAGGCGCTGCAAGACGACGCTTTTATTCCGGTCATCAGCCCGATCGGTTTTGGTGAAGACAACGAGAGCTACAACATCAATGCCGATGTGGTGGCAGGCAAGCTGGCCACGGTGCTCAAAGCTGAAAAGCTGGTGCTGCTGACCAACACACCCGGCGTTCTCGACAAGGCGGGCAAGCTGCTAACAGACCTGACTGCGCGCGAGATTGACGAGCTGTTTGCCGATGGCACGATTTCGGGCGGCATGCTGCCCAAAATTGCAGGGGCGCTGGATGCAGCCAAAAGCGGCGTCAACTCGGTTCACATCATTGATGGCCGGGTGCCGCATGCCATGCTGCTGGAGATTCTGACCGAGCAGGCTTTTGGCACCATGATCCGGTCTCATTGAGCGGCGTTGCAAAACAGACCCGCTGGCCGGCCGGTGCGGCTGGTTTAGCCGCCGGAAAACTTGCATCGCCCGACCTGAAAAGCGTCTTGGGCCTGTGAGAGAATCATTTGCACACGCCTTTAGCTGTTTGACACATTCTTACTTCTCCCACCACCATGTCCGACCTAGCGCTTGATGCCGACGCCCCCCAGCCGGATTTAACTGACTTGAGCGCCGCGCGCAAACGGCTCAAGCCCGGCGAGCGCCGCGTGCAGATTCTGCAGGCGCTGGCCACCATGCTGGAGCAGCCCGGTGCCGAGCGCATCACCACGTCTGCCCTGGCCGCCAGACTGCAAGTAAGCGAGGCCGCACTTTATCGCCACTTCGCCAGCAAGGCGCAGATGTTTGAAGGCCTGATCGAGTTCATCGAGCAAAGCGTTTTTACCCTTGTTAACCAGATTGCCGAACGCGAGGCTGACCCCGCAATACGAGCTCGCCGTCTTGTGACGATGGTGCTGCAATTTGCCGAGAAAAACCCCGGCATGACCCGCGTGATGGTGGGCGACGCTCTGGTGTTTGAAAACGACCGCTTGCAAGAGCGCATGAACCAGTTTTTTGACAAGCTCGAATCCAGCCTCAAGCAAAGCCTGCGCGACGCAGCCACGGCCAGCGGCGCTGCCACCCCCACGGTGGATGCGCAAGTCCGGGCATCGGTAGCGTTGGCCTTCATGGTGGGCCGCTTGCAGCGCTTTGCCCGCTCAGGCTTCAAGCGCCTGCCGTCCGAGCATCTGGATGCCAGTCTGGCGACGATCCTCGGTTAACCCGCGTGTCGCCAGAAATTTAACCGCTATTTAATTTATAGCTGATAGCCTAAGTATTTATTGGCCTGGAAGCCAATTTAATATCTGAAGGTGGCCTCTAACGGCCAGCAACGTTTTCTGAAAACAGCTCGGCCATCGTCTGGCGCAGCCAGATGTTGCCTGCGTCCAGGTTGAAACGTTCATGCCAGTGCTGCTTGACCTTGTAGGTGGGCAGCGGCAGGGGCGGCTCCAGCACCTTGACCTTTTCCTGCTCGGCCAGAGCCTGGCCCAGCTGGCGCGGCACGATCACCAAAAACTCGGTTTGTGCCACGATGCGTGCCACGCCCAGGTAGCTTGGCACGCGCAGCACAACGCGGCGCTCGACTTTGTTGCTGGCCAGCACCTTGTCCACAATCGAATGGCCTGTGCCTGAGGCAACGACCAGAATGTGACTCTCGCCCGAGAAAGCCTTGCGCGTCAGTGTTGCGCCAATGCGTGGGTGCTCGCTGGCGGCAAGGCAGACAAAGTCCTGTGCAAACAGGGCCTGCTGGTAAAAGCCGGCTTCCAGGTCGGGCGTGAAGCCCACCGCCAGATCCACATCGCCAGACTCCAGTCTGCGGCGGCTGTCGGGGGTCGTTTTTTCGGCTTCGATGACCAGACTGGGCGCTGTGGCCTGAAGATGGTTGACAAGCCGGGGCAGCAGCACGATTTCGCTGATGTCGGTCATGCAGATTCTGAACTCGCGTGTGGCCTGCCGGGGCAAGAAAGCCTGGGCCGCGCCGCGCGCTTTGTTCAGCCTGCCAAGCGCTTCAACCACATCGGGGTAGATGGCTTGGGCTCTGGGCGTGGGCGCCATGCCGGTGGCTGTGCGACAAAAAAGCGGGTCATCAAAATGCCGCCGCAGCTTGGTTAAAACCATGCTGGCACTGGCTTGCTCCATGCCAAGGGTTTGCGCCGCGCGCGAGACGCTTTGGGTTTTGTAGACTTCAACGAATACGCCGAGCCAGTCCAGATCAAGCTTTGCCATCGAGTGAGTGTATCGACGTATATCAAAACAATATACCGAATATTTGAATCAGGGCTTTGACGAAATAGTCTTAGCCTGCGACAGTTGCTCCCATCAAACTCAGGAGTCAGGTATGCAGTTTCATCTCAACGGGTTCAGAACCGGCGACCCCACCGTTTTGGAGCCGACCGCTTCAGCGCAAGAAAATGGCGCCAGCTTGCCGCTTGAGGCGGATGTCCTGATCGTCGGCTGCGGCCCGGCCGGACTGACGCTGGCCGCGCAACTGGCGGCTTTTCCGGACATTCGAACCGTCATCGTTGAGCAAAAGCCCGGCCCTTTGCAGCTGGGCCAGGCAGACGGCGTGGCCTGCCGCACGATGGAGATGTTCGAGGCATTTGGCTTTGCGCACAAAGTTCTCGAAGAAGCCTATTGGGTCAATGAAACCACCTTCTGGAAACCCAGCGATGCAGATAGCCGTTGCATTGTGCGCAGCGGGCGCGTGCCTGATGTGGAAGAGGGCCTGTCACACATGCCGCATGTCATTCTGAATCAGGCGCGGGTTCATGATTTTTATCTGGAGAAGATGCAAAAATCAGCCGCGCGCCTGACGCCGCATTACAGTCGCCGCCTGGCATCGCTGGTGCGCGATGCGGATGACGCCAGCCCTTATCCGGTTGCCGCACAGTTCGAGCGGCAGGACGAGGGTCACCAGGGCGAGCTGGAAACCATTCGTGCCAAATATGTCGTGGGCTGCGACGGCGCACGCAGCGGTGTGCGCCAAGCTATGGGCTTGTCGCTCAAGGGCGAGTCTGCCAACCACGCCTGGGGCGTGATGGACGTGCTGGTCAACACCGACTTCCCCGATCTGCGCTTCAAGTCGCTGGTCCAGTCGAGCACCGAAGGCAGTCTGTTGATCATTCCGCGCGAGGGCGGTTATATGGCCCGGATCTATGTGGAGATGGACAAACTTGCCGAGAACGAGCGGGTTGCCGGACGCAACATCACGCTTGAACAATTGATTGCCGCAGCGCAGCGCATCTTTCACCCGTACAAGCTGGACGTCAAAGAGGTGCCGTGGTGGTCGGTGTATGAAATTGGTCAGCGCCTGACCGATCGGTTTGACGACTTAAAGCCTGAAGAAGTGGCCACCCGCTTGCCGCACATCTTCATTGCTGGCGATGCCTGTCACACGCACAGCCCCAAAGCCGGGCAGGGCATGAATGTGTCCATGCAGGATGCTTTCAACATTGGCTGGAAGCTGGCAGCGGTGCTGCAAGGGCGGAGTCCGGCCAGCTTGCTGCACACCTACTCGGCAGAGCGACAAGCCGTGGCCAAGGAGCTGATTGAGTTTGACCGCGAATGGGCCGCCATGCTGAGTGACCGTGCCAGCAACGACGCCGCTGCGGTGCAAAAGTATTTTGTCCAGCACGGCCGCTACACAGCGGGCACGGCAACGCATTACAAGCCTGCCTTGCTGACAGGCTCGGGGTCGCATCAGGCTTTGGCGACAGGCCTGCAGATTGGCAAGCGCTTTCACTCCGCACCTGTGGTGCGCATGGGGGACGGCAAGCAGATGCAAATGGGCGCAGCTTTTTTGGCTGACGGTCGCTGGCGCGTACTGGCTTTTGCGGGCCAGGGCGATGCCGCTGAGCCCGATTCACCCATCCACCGCCTGTGCAAATTTCTGCTGGCGTCGCCCGATTCCCCCCTCAAGCGTTTTACCCCTGCGGGTGCAGACGTCGACTCAGTGATTGATGTACGCGCCGTGTTTCAGCAAAGCCACCACACGCTGGCTGTGACGGCTTTGCCTGAGCTGCTGTTCCCACACAAGGGCCGACTCGGCCAGCGTGACTATGAAAAAGCTTTTTGCGCCATGGATGATGAGAGCCAAAACATCTACTGCATGCGCGGCATCGACCGCCAGCAGGGCTGCCTGGTGGTGCTGCGGCCAGACCAGTACGTCGCGCAGGTCTTGCCGCTTGGCGATGCCCAAGCACTGACCCAATTCTTCGCCGGCTTTATGCTGGATAGCTCGACCAAGTAAACAGCAAGACGAGCAGCTCAGAGAACTCAAAAAAATAGCATAGCTGCTATTTTTCCAGGAGCATAAAACCCAAGCAAAGTAAGGGCTAGAGGGTTATTTTTAACCTGAATGGCTTAAAAAGGCCTCAAAAAAGTCAAAACCAGCTTAGCCTCGCCAGGCTGTCGGTGTCACAGTCGAACCCCGACCTTTCCACCCGCTGCAACGATTTCTTGCCAGGTCTGCTCATCGACCTGAATGCCATCGGCCTCGCGCTCGATGCGCGCCAGGCGTTCAGCGTCACCAGACATTTGTACCGCGTCAAAGCCGCTGGCGGCAGGGCTTTGCTTGACCCAGTCAATAAACGCGGCAGCTTCTTTGTCAAACGCGGCCTGCGTGCCCAACTTGGCCGGGTCGATCAGGATGGTCAGCATGCCGTTGACGACGGCTCGCTTGCCGCTGTCTGGCCCGCGCCAGGTACCGCCGCCTGTTAGCGCGCCGCCCATCAGCTCGCAGGCCACCGCCATGCCGTAGCCCTTGTGCTCACCAAAAGTCATCAGCGCCCCCATCAGTCCGCCCGGCTGCGGCACGACCACAACGGCTGGGTTGGTGCTGGGTTTGCCTTGCTCATCAATGAGCAAGCCCGGCTTGACTTGCTGGCCCTGGTTGTGGGCGACACGCATTTTGCCGTGTGCCACCACGCTGGTCGCAAAGTCGAGAATGAAATGCGCCCCCCCGCTGCGTTCGCGGTCACGTCCCGCCATCGGGATGCCGACACAAAACGGGTTGGTGCCAAAGCGCCCATCGCTGCCGCCCCAAGGCGCAACCACCGGGCGTGACAGCACATTGACAAAATGAATCGACACCAGCCCTTGGGCAACTGCCATTTCAGCAAAGTGGCCGATACGGCCCAGGTGGTGTGCGTTGCTCAGGGCCATGATGCAACTGCCGTGCGTTTTGGCGCGGGCCATGCCGAGCGCCATGGCTTGGGTGCCCACCACCTGACCAAAGCCGCGCTGGCCGTTCAGCGTCAGCATGCTGCCGATATCCACTTGTGTCGCAACTGCGGCATTGGGCACCAAGCCGCCTTCCAGCACGGCATCCACATAGCGCGGCAGCATGCCGATGCCGTGGGAGTCATGACCGCTCAGGTTGGCCATGACCAGGTTGCTGGCGACGGTTTCAGCTTCTTGTGTGGAGGAGCCACAAGCGATGAATACAGCAGTTGCTTGCGTACGAAGAGAGGCGGCTTCAAATGTGTTGGGCATATTCAATGGGTTTGTTTTAAGAAAAAAATCACATCACGGCGCCGACTTGCCACGGAACGAACTCGTTTTGCCCGTAGCCATGCTTTTCGCTCTTGCTCATCTGCCCTGACGCCGTGGCCAGCACCATCTCAAAAATACGCTGGCCCATTTCTGCCACCGTGGCGCCGCCGTCAATGATCTCGCCGCAGTTGATGTCCATGTCTTCTTCTTGCTTTTTCCACAAAGCGGTGTTGGTGGCCAGCTTCAGCGAGGGTGATGGCGCGCAGCCGTAGGCGGAACCCCGGCCGGTGGTAAAACAAATCAGGTTGGCGCCTCCGGCCACCTGGCCGGTGGCACTGACCGGGTCATAGCCTGGCGTGTCCATGTACACAAAGCCATGCGCTTTGACGGGCTCGGCGTACTCACACACCGCCTGCAAATTGCTGGTGCCGCCTTTTGCCACGGCGCCCAGTGATTTTTCTAAAATCGTCGTCAAGCCGCCCGCCTTGTTGCCGGGTGACGGGTTGTTGTTCATCTCACCGCCATTGATGTCGGTGTAGTGCTCCCACCACTTGATGCGTGCGATGAGCTTGCTGGCAATCTCGGGGCGCACGGCCCGGCGGGTCAGCAAATGCTCGGCCCCATAAATCTCTGGGGTCTCGCTCAATATCGCCGTGCCGCCATGCGCCACCAGCAAGTCGACCGCTGCGCCCAGTGCCGGGTTGGCGCTGATGCCCGAGTAGCCGTCAGAGCCGCCGCACTGCAGCCCAATGGTGATGTGCGCCGCGCTGCACGGCTCGCGCTGCACAGCGTTGGCACGCGGCAGCATGTCCTTGATCAGCGCTATGCCTTTGGCCACGGTTTGGGCGGTGCCGCCTGTGTCTTGAATGCTGAAGACGCGCAGGTTCTCGCCCTCGGTCAAGCTGCCATGCGCCAGCCAGGCGTTGATCTGGTTGGACTCGCAACCGAGCCCCACCACCAGCACGCCCGCAAAGTTGGGGTGGGTGGCGTAACCCGTCAGGGTGCGTTGCAAGATCTGCATGCCCAGACCGTCGGTGTCCATGCCGCAGCCGGTGCCGTGCGTCAGGGCCACCACGCCGTCGACGTTGGGGAAGTCTTTGAGTGCAGATGGGTTGTTGTGGCGTGAAAAGTGGTCAGCAATCGCCCTTGCAGCCGTGGCCGAGCAATTGACGCTCGACAAAATACCGATGTAGTTGCGGGTGGCCACCCGGCCATCAGCCCGCTTGATACCCATGAAGCTGGCTTCTAACTTGGCAGGCTCAGGTTTGACATCTGCACCCACGGCGTAGTCGCGTGCAAAGTCGCCTTTGTTGTCACCCATATCCAGGTTATGGGTGTGCACATGCTCACCCGCTGCAATCGGCTTGCTGGCAAAGCCGATGATCTGGTTGTAGCGGCGAACAGCATCGCCTGTGTTGAGCGCTTTGGTGGCGACTTTGTGGCCTGGGGGAATCAGGCCTTTGGTGGTGAAGTCTTCTATTTTTGTGCCGCTGATGAGTTGTGTCCGTGCTATGACGACGTCGTCTGCTGTGTGGAGTCTTATAAAAGGTGTCATGGTGTTGAGTTTTTAAATTCAGGATAGGGGTGGGTTATGTGCTGGCCTGTGAGGCTGGGGTGAGTAGCTCCGCGAATGTCCCCCGCGCGGCCTAGGGCCGCAGCTCCTCCTTGATTTCGCTGCGCTACTCACCCCAGCCTCCCAGGCTGTTTAGCAGTGCCTATCTGCATGGCTCGAACTTGCACACTGCTTACAAGATCATGCCGATGCGGTGCTTGGCGCAGCGGCATCAAGGAGGAGCTGTCGCCATAGGCGACGCGGGGGACAGCCGCGGAGCCAAGTACCGTGTCGGCATGATCCAGCCCAAGTCTCATCAATAGAACATCTTTGGAAGCCACAGAACCAACTTAGGAAAGTAAGTAATGATCACAAGTGAGCCCAGCAGCGGAACCAGCCAGGGCAATATCGCAACCGTCGTTCGCTCAACAGACAGTTTCGCCACCCGAGCCAGCACAAACAGCACCATCCCCATCGGCGGGTGCAGCAGGCCAATCATGAGGTTCAGCACCATCACCAGCCCAAAGTGAACCAGGTCAATGCCCAGCTTCTGGCAAATTGGCACCAGGATAGGCACCAGAATCGTGATGGCAGCGGTCGGCTCTAAAAAGCAGCCCACAAACAGCATCAGCAAATTGGCCAGCAGCAAAAACACATAGGGGTTCTGGGTAAAGCCCAGCACCCATTCGCTGATGGCTGCCGTCACGCCAGTGGCCGTCAGCATCCAGCCAAAAATACTCGCTGCAGCCACGATAAACAAGACGGTGGCGGTAGTCTCCACCGTGTCCAGGCAGACCTTCACAAACATCTTGAAATTCAATGTTTGGTACCAGGCAAAGCCCAGCACCATGGCCCACAAGCAGGCGGCGATGGCGCCTTCCGTCGGGGTAAAAATGCCGGTGGTCATGCCGCCAATCAGCAGCACCGGTGTCATGATGGGCAGGGCGGCTTGAAACTTGAACAGCTTGTCCATCGCAAACAGCACGATCAAACCGCCAAACACCGTGACTTGCGCAGGCAGCCCGCCTTTGACAATCAGCAGCCACAGCGTGACTGGCCAAGCGATCACCACCAGTGTTTCTGTGAGCGCCTTGATAACGCGGGGCCATTCAAACTTGACATCTGCGCCCCAGCCGTTTTTATGGGCAAAGTAGGCGACTGTCACCATCATCAAAATAGCCATCAGCACGCCCGGCAAAATGCCCGCCAAAAACAGTGAACCGACACTGACGTTGGCCATCATGCCGTAGATCACAAACGGCAAGCTCGGCGGAATGATGGGGCCCAGCGTGGCTGATGCAGCGGTGACGCCGACCGCAAACTCGGTGCTGTAGCCATGGTCTTTCATGGCCTTGATTTCAATCGTGCCCAGCCCGGCTGCGTCGGCAATGGCCGTGCCGCTCATGCCTGCAAAAATCACTGAGCCCACCACGTTCACATGGCCTAAGCCGCCCTTCATCCAGCCGACGAGTGCCAAAGCGTAGTTGTAAATGCGGTTGGTGATGCCGGCGTTATTCATCAAATTGCCAGCCAGAATGAAAAACGGCACAGCGAGCAGCGGAAAGCTGTCGATGCCCGACACCATGCGGTGAATCACCACAAAAGCCGGTAGCCCGCCCGTCCACCAGATGTAGATCAGCGCCGAGCCCGCCATGGCAACGGCGACCGGGATACCGCCACTCATCAAGATCAAAAAGATAATTTTCAGCATGTCAATGTTTGTTTCTAGCGATCTTGCATGGTCGATTCAGGCTGTTCCAGCACCGTGTAGCCCCGCCTCCTGTGCAGCAACGCGACCTGAACTGAGCGGCACGCCATGGCGGCAAACGCCAGCAAACACACGCCGTAGACCCAGTTCATCGGCAAGTCCACCATGGTCATGCGGGATGTGCTGCCCAGCTTGAGCATCATCAACCCGCACAGCACGGTAGCGGCTGCAAAAAAGCCAATCCGCATCACGTCCACCAGGCTGGCGCTCACCCGGGCCAGCTTTTTGGGCATGAAGCGGTAGAAAAAATCAACCTGGATGTGGTTGTTTTTAATCACCCCAATCGTCGCTCCAGTAAACACCGTTGCAATCAACAAATAACGGGCAATTTCTTCGGTCCAGGAGGCGGAGTTATTGAGCGCGTAGCGGGTAAAAAACTGGTAAAAAACCGTGATGCCCAAAAGCCAGAAAAAGCCCAGTGCGACCCAGGCCTCCAAGGAGGTGCCGGACAAGTCCACAGCCTCATCCTGCGCGTGGAACTGCCCGTCCGGCCCCATCACTGGGGCCATGTCGTCAATGATGGACATGCTGCAGGCTTACTTGATCATCACAATACGATCCCAGTCCTTTTTGTCCATCTTCATGGACTCAAAAGTAATGGCCTTGAGCACCCGTTGCTGAAAGTCATTGCGGTCAACCGTCACCACGTTGATTCCTTTTTTCTTGAACTCATCGACCAGCTCGCCTTCGCGTTTGCGAATCTCGTTTGTCGCGCTGACAGCCGCTTCCTGCGTGATGTCTGCCAGCAGTTTTTGCTCTGCTGCGTTCATCTTACCCATGGTGCTGGGCGATATGACGGTGAGCAGCGCGTCTGAGATATGGCCGGTCAAAATAATGTTTTTCTGTACCTCAAAAAACTTTTTGGCCTCGATGGTGGGCAGCGGATTTTCTTGCGCATCGACCGTGCCGTTTTGCAGCGCCAGGTAGACCTCGGCAAAGGCAATGGGCGTGGGGTTGGCACCGCAGGCACGCGGCAAGGCGGTGTAAACCGGTGAATCAGGCACCCGCATTTTGATGCCCTTCATTTCGTCGCAGTTTTTAAACAGCTTGTTGCTGGTGGCATGGCGTGCGCCGTAGTAGGTCAGTGCCGTGACGGTGTTGCCGGTGGCTTTCTTGTAGCCGTCGGTGAGCTCTTTGAAGACATCGCTTTTGCCGTATTTGATGACGTGATCAGCATCCCGAAAAGTAAACGGGTAGTAGCTCACGCCCAGCCGCGGGAATGAATTGGACGCAAACGATGCACCCGTCAAAATAATATCGACAGTGCCCAATTGCAAGCCCTGGTTGATGTCGCTTTCTTTGCCCAGGCTGGAGGCAGGAAAGACCTGGATTTCAAATTTGCCGTTGGTGCGCTTTTTAAACTCTTCGCCCGCCCAAACCGACCACTTGTGGTAGGGCTCGCTGGTTTCGTACACGTGTGCCCATTTCAGCTTGGTTTGCGCATTGGCAATACTGAATTGGCCTGTAGACCCTGTTATCAGGGCGCAAGCAGCTATGAATTTAATAGTAGCGTTAAACTTTGACGATTTGCTTTTCATGATGTCTCCTGGTTGGTTTTGAACTTACTTTTGAAGGGGCGACTGAAACTTTGACGGCGCAAGGCGCGGGCGGGTTGGCCAGCTTCCAGCTCGCCGAAAAGCGCGTCAGGGCTTTGGACATGTGGTTTTGCATCGCCTCGCGTGCGGCGTTCGGCTTGCGGTTTTTAATCGCGTTCAGCACGGCGCTGTGTTCAGACATCACCGCCCGCCAGGATGCAGGCCGTTCAAAGTAGTCGGCCAGGCGCAGGTACAGAGGGCTTCGGCGTGCTTGCCAGTAGCGGCTGACGGTATCGGCCAGCACTTCATTACCGCAGGCCTGTGCAATCGCCCGGTGAAATAGCTCATCGCCCACCAGCGGGTCTTTGTCCTCTTTCAAGGCAAGTTTCATTTGTGCCAGCGCGTCAGCGATGCGGTCAATTTGTTCTTGGTTTGCTTGCTGGGCGGCCATGGCTGCCGCCTCGCCCTCGATCAGGCCGCGCGCCATGATGAGCTCGAGCGGTCCCCATTCGTCATAAGTAGCTTTCGCGTCAGCAACTGGCGGCGTGTTTCTCTGGACGTACACACCTGAACCGCTGCGTACCTCCACCCAGCCTTCTACCTCAAGCGCAATCAGGGCCTCGCGCACGGAGGGGCGGCTCACGCCCATCTGCACGGCCAGGTCGCGCTCGGCGGGCAGGCGCTGACCAATGGCAAATTCCCCGGCCTCCATCAGCCCACGCAATTGCTCAGCGATGTGCCGATAGAGGCGTTTGGGTTCAAGCGGTTGCAAAGGCACGTTGAGATCGATGGTTAAGGGTTAGCCAGAACTGGACAAGTGGTCAGACCAATTCATAATCACACAAAACCTTTTGGCCAACATCCGGCAAAACCCTCGACAATTTGAAGGACTCACTATGCGACTGACAGGAAAGACCGCGCTCGTTACCGCGGCCGGCCAAGGCATTGGAAAAGCCAGCGCGCTGGCGTTGGCGGCAGAAGGCGCGATCGTGTGGGCGACCGACGTGAATGAAAAGCTGCTGGCCAGTTATGCCGGCGCGCCAAACATTCATACGGCGGTGCTCGACGTGATGGACAAATCCGCGATTCAAAAACGCATTGGCGCCATGCCCGCCATTGACGTGCTGTTCAACTGCGCCGGCTTTGTGCATGCAGGCACGGCACTCGATGCCACCGACGAGCAGTGGGACTTTGCATTCGATTTGAACGTGCGTTCCCAGTTCTGGACCATCCAAGCCGCGTTGCCTCATATGTTGGCCCGTCAAAAAGGCAGCATCATCAACATGGCCAGCGTGGTCAGCATCAAGGGGCTCCCCAACCGGTTTGTCTATGGCGCGTCCAAGGCGGCGGTGATTGGCTTGACCAAAAGCGTGGCTGCAGATTTCGTCATGCAAGGCGTGCGCTGCAATGCCATTTGCCCCGGCACGGTCGACACGCCGTCGCTGACCGACCGCATCAATGTGTACGAAGACCCGGTCGAGGCACGCAAAAACTTCATCGCCCGCCAGCCCATGGGCAGGCTGGCGCAGGCCCATGAGATTGCACCACTGATTGTTTTTTTGGCCAGCGACGAGTCTGCCTTTGTCACCGGCCAGTCGTATGGCATTGACGGCGGTATGACCATATGAACCGGCTGGATCTGGCAGGTCGGCATGCTGTCATCACTGGCGGTGCAACGGGTCTTGGTTTTGCGATTGCCCGGCGCATGCTGGCGTCGCAGGCTGTGGTCACGCTATGGGATGTGAATGCTGTTGCGCTTGAACATGCAAGGCAGCAATTGGGTGCCGGTGTATCCGCCGTGGTGGTCGATGTGGCTGACCCGGCCAGCGTGGCCCGTGCGGCAGCGCACACGGCCACGCTGCATCCGGCCATCGATGCGTTGGTCAATTGCGCGGGCATCACCGGCCCGAATGCGAAACTGTGGGACTACCCGGCAGAGGCATGGCAGCAAGTCATGCAGGTCAACTTGAATGGCGTGTTTTATTGCTGCCGTGAAGTTGTGCCGCTGATGCGTGCGCAAAACTACGGCCGTATCGTCAACATCGCGTCGGTCGCAGGCAAAGAGGGCAACCCCAACGCCAGTGCTTACAGCGCCAGCAAAGCAGGGGTGATCGCCTTGACCAAATCACTGGGCAAAGAACTGGCGGATACCGGGGTACGGGTAAATTGCGTCACACCGGCCGCTGTGAAAACCGCCATCTTCGACCAGATGAGCGAAGCGCATATTGCGTTTATGCTCTCCAAGATTCCTATGGGCCGTTTTGGCGAGCCTGAAGAAATTGCCGCGATGGTGGCTTGGCTGTGCACTGAAGAGTGTTCGTTCTCTACAGGGGCCGTGTTTGACCTGTCCGGCGGCCGCGCTACTTATTGATTTTTACCACCTGAATAAAAAAAGGAAGCTTCATGAAACTCGTTCGTTATGGCAAGCCCGGCAAAGAAAAGCCAGGCCTGATAGATGCTGAAGGCAAGCTGCGTGACCTGAGCGCCGTCGTCAAGGATTTCAGTGGCGACCAGCTGGGCGAAGCGACGCTGGCCAAGCTGCGCAAACTCAAAACCGGCAAGCTGCCGCTGGTCAAAGGCTCGCCGCGCATGGGCTGCCCGGTGGCCGATGTCGGCAAGTATGTCGCCATCGGTTTGAACTACCGAGACCACGCTGCCGAGGCCGGCATGCCGATCCCCAAAGAGCCGATCATTTTCATGAAGGCCAACAGCTGCATCCAGGGGCCGAACGACGACGTGATGCTGCCCAAGGGCTCGGTCAAGGGTGACTGGGAGATTGAACTGGGCATTGTGATTGGCGCGCGCGCGCGCTATGTGTCGCAAAAAGACGCACTGACCTACGTTGCCGGCTACACCCTGTGCAACGACGTGAGCGAGCGCGAGTTCCAGATCGAGCGTGGCCCGCAGTGGGACAAGGGCAAGGGTTGCGACACCTTTGGCCCGATCGGCCCCTGGCTGGTGACGACGGATGAGATCACCAATCCGCAGAAACTCGACATGTGGCTGGACGTGAACGGCACACGCCGCCAGACCGGCAACACCAAGACCATGATCTTCAGTGCCGCCAAAATCGTCAGCTATTGCAGCCAGTTTTTCACGCTGATGCCCGGCGACGTGATCTGTACCGGCACGCCTCCCGGCGTAGGCATGGGCGCCAAGCCCAACGCGGTGTTCCTGCGCAAGGGCGATGTCATGACCTTGGGCATCGAAGGCCTGGGTGAGCAGCGACAGTTGGTGGTTCCCTTCAAGCTTTAAAAGGCTGAAGTTCGCATCAGAAGCAAATCAAGGGTTCAGCCTTGATTTGCTTTGGCAGCCGCGTCGATAAAGCGGTATTTCCCCCAAAAACAAGTTGGTTTTGTACGCGTGGGCGCAATTTGCTGCAAAATAGAACGACCGTTCGTTTTATTTTTCAACCCATTTGCACACCATGGCCGTCGTTGAACTCCCTGTCAAAGTCGCTCGCCCTGCATCGTCCCAAGCAGGTGGCTCCGTCATCCACAAGGGCCAGCAGACCAAATCAGCCATCGTGGATGCGGCATTGGGTCTGGCCACGCAGATCGGCCTGGAAGGCCTGAGCATCGGTGCGTTGGCTGAGGTCATGCGCATGAGCAAGTCGGGCGTGTTTGCGCATTTTGGCTCCCGCGAAGAGCTGCAAATCTCGGTGATTCGCGAGTACCACGCCCGCTTTGAAGAAGAAGTGTTTTACCCCGCACTGGAAAAGCCCAAAGGCCTGCCACGCCTGAAGGCACTGTTTCAAAACTGGATGAACCGCACCTCGGTCGAGCTTGATTCAGGTTGCCTGTACATCAGCGGCGCGGTCGAGTTTGACGACCGGCCCGGTCCGGTGCGCGACGCGCTGGTCGGCTCTGTGCAGTCCTGGCTGGCTGCCATGCACCGCGCGGTGGTGCAGGCCAAGGAGGCCGGGCACCTGGCGCCAGACGCCGATGAGCACCAGATCGCGTTTGAAATTCATGGCCTGATCCTGGCGCTGCACTATGAAGCCCGGTTTTTAAAAACGCCCAGTTCTGTCCATCGTGCCAATACCGGGTTCGCCAGCATTCTTACCCGCTACCGAAGCGCAACAGCCCCATGACTTCACTTGTTTACTTTCATTTTTAGGAGCCGACCCGTGCCTGTTTACAACCCACCCCTGCGCGACATGCAATTTGTGATGCACGAAGTGCTCAAAGTCACAGAAGAACTCAAGCCAATCACCAAGTACGCTGATGCAGACGTTGACACCATCAATGCCGTGCTCGAAGAAGGCGCAAAATTCGCGTCCGAGGTCGTGTTTCCGCTCAATATCAGCGGTGATGAAGAAGGCTGCAAACTGGACATCACCACCCACGCCGTGACGACGCCAAAGGGCTTCAAAGAAGCCTACGCCAAGTACGTAGAAGGCGGCTGGCCCGCATTGAGTGGTGACCCGGCCTTTGGTGGTCAGGGCTTGCCGCTGGTCATCAACCAGTGCTTTTATGAAATGCTCAACAGCGCCAACCAGGCCTGGACCATGTACCCCGGCCTCACGCATGGCGCGCACGCCGCGCTGCACAGCCACGGCACTGAAGAACAAAAGCAGACCTACCTGCACAAAATGACCAGCGGCGAATGGACCGGCACCATGTGCCTGACCGAACCGCATTGCGGCACCGACCTGGGCCTGATGCGCACCAAGGCCGAAGCCTTGCCTGACGGCACTTACAAAATCACCGGCAACAAAATTTTCATCAGCGCTGGCGAGCACGACATGGCTGGCAACATCATTCATCTGGTGCTGGCACGCGTGGTTGATGCGCCTGCGGGCATCAAAGGCGTCAGCCTGTTCATCGTGCCCAAGTTTCACGTCAAGGCAGATGGGTCTTTGGGCGAACGCAACGGCATTTACTGCGGTGGGCTGGAGCACAAAATGGGCATCCACGGCAACGCAACAGCGCAAATCGTTTTAGACGGTGCAATCGGCACCATGGTCGGCGCGCCCAACAAAGGCATGCAGGGCATGTTTGTGATGATGAATGCTGCCCGCCTGGGTGTGGGCAACCAGTCACTCGGCCTGACCGAAGTGGCGTATCAAAACGCCTTGGCCTACGCCAAAGACCGCATTCAAATGCGCTCCTTGTCTGGCACCAAAGCCAAAGACATGCCCGCCGACCCGATCATCGTGCACCCCGACGTGCGCAAAATGCTGTTGACCGCCAAAGCCTACGCCGAAGGTGGCCGCGCCTTGGCGACCTACTGCGCGGTGCTGCTTGACAAAGAGCATCAGCACCCCGACGAAGCGGTGCGCAAGGAAAGTGGTGAGTTGCTGTCGCTGCTCACACCTATCGTCAAGGCCTTCCTGACCGACAACGGCCATATCGCCACCAGCGCCTGCCTGCAGGTGTTTGGCGGCCACGGCTATGTCAAAGAGTGGGGCATGGAGCAGTTTGTGCGCGACAACCGCATCAACATGATTTATGAAGGTACCAACACCATCCAGTCACTGGACTTGCTGGGCCGAAAAATTTTGAGCAACAACGGCGCAACGCTGAAAAAATTCGGCAAGCTGATTGCTGCGCTGGTGCAGGAAGAAGGGGTGAACGAAAAGATGGCCGAGTTCATCAACCCGCTGGCCGTGCTGGCTGAGCAGATGACCAAGTTCACCACCGAGCTGGGTTTTAAGGGCTTTCAAAATGCCGACGAAGTGGGCGCCGCTGCGGTGGACTATTTGCGTGTGGCCGGTCATCTGGTATTTGGCTACTTTTGGGCGCGCATGGCGCAGGTCGCGCTGCGTGAAATTGCTGCCGCGCAATCACAAGGCAAGCCGACGGATAAGTTTTACATCGCCAAGCTGCAAACCGCCCGCTTTTACTTTGCCAAGCTCTACCCTGAGACAGCCACACTGATGCGCACCGCGCGCAGCGGTGCCAGGTCGCTGATGGAAACTGACGAAGCGCTGGCTTGATGATTAGAGGAAAAAATGACTATAACCCTTATAAATACGGCGCAAGCCGCTATGGTTATTGTAGCGTTTGGCTTTTTTTCGGCACCAGCTGGTGCCCAGTCAACAGTCTCAACCAGTGCCACGCCCGTCGGCTTGTGGCGCAATATTGACGACAAAACCGGTCAGGCCAAGGCGGAGATTCGCATCACTGCCAACGCTGCTGGCGTGCTGACGGGCGTGATTGAAAAACCCTTGATCAAGGCTGTTGAGCTCAATTGCAGCATGTGCACCGATGACCGCAAGGACAAGCCCAAGCTGGGCATGGAGATCATTCGCGGCGCGGTCAAAGCGGAAGGCAAAGACGTCTGGGAAAAGGGCCAAATTTTGGAGCCCGACAGCGGCAAAAACTACGCGCTGCGCCTCACGCCTATTGAGGGCGGCAGCAAGTTAGAGGTGCGTGGCGCCATCGGGCCGTTTGGACGAACACAAACCTGGGTGCGTGTTCAGTAAAAACGCTGCGTATTGACTTCATACGAAAGAAACACATGTCAAGATTCATGGTTAAAAAAGTGGCCGTTTTAGGCGCTGGCGTGATGGGCGCGCAAATCGCTGCCCATCTGGCCAATTGCAAAATCCCGGTCGTGTTGTTTGATTTGGCAGCCAAGGAGGGGCCAAAAAACAGTATCGTGACCCGCGCGGTGGAGGGTTTAAAAAAGCTCAAACCCGCGCCGCTCGGTGTCGCCGATGACGCAGCGCTGATTCAGCCGGCCAACTACGAAGAGCACATGGACGTGCTCAAAGAGTGCGACCTGATCATCGAAGCCATTGCCGAGCGCATGGACTGGAAAACCGACCTGTATCACAAGATTGCCCCGTACATTGCCAAAGAGTCGATTGTGGCCAGCAACACGTCTGGCCTGTCGATCACCCAACTGAGTGAGGCCTTGCCTGAAACGATCAAGCCGCGCTTTTGCGGCATTCACTTTTTCAACCCGCCGCGCTACATGACGCTGGTTGAGCTGATCAACACGCCAACCACCGGTGCGAATGTGCTCGACAACCTGGAAGCCTTCGTGACCAGCGGCCTGGGCAAAAACGTGATTCGCGCCCATGACACCCCCAACTTTATTGCCAACCGCATCGGTATTGCTGGCATGCTGGCGATCATCAAGCAAACCGAAGCCTTCGGTTTGACCTATGACGTGGTCGATGACTTGACGGGTAAAAAACTCGGCCGTGCCAGCTCAGGCACCTACCGTACGGCGGATGTTGTCGGCCTGGACACCATGGCGCATGTGATCAAAACGCTGCAAGACAACCTCGGCGAGGGTAAACAAACACCTGACCCGTTCTCAGGCATCTACGGCACACCGACTGTGCTGGCCAAGCTGCTCGAGGCAAAAAGCCTCGGTCAAAAAACAGGCGCCGGTTTCTACAAAAAAGTGGGCCGCGACATCCTGCGGCTTGACCCTGAAAGCATGGAATACGTGGCCGGTGGCGCCAAGGCCAACGACGTGGTGGGCCGCATGCTGAAAAAGCCTGCCGGTGAACGCTTGGCCTTGCTGCGCCATGCAGAAGGTGCCGAGGCGCGCTTTTTGTGGGCCATCTTGCGCGACCAGTTCCATTACGCTGCGGTGCACCTGCAAACCATTGCCGAAACCGCACGCGATATTGACCTGGCGATGCGCTGGGGCTTCGGTGCCAAGCAAGGCCCGTTTGAGCTGTGGCAGCAAGCGGGCTGGTTGCAAGTGGCGAACTGGATCAAGGAAGACATTGACACCGGCAAAACGCTGTCCAGCGCGCCGCTGCCTGACTGGGTGTTCACAGGGCCGGTCGCCGAATCGAACAATGGGACAGGTGGCGTGCATACGCCGCAAGGTTCGTGGTCCGCATCGGCTCAACAATTCATCCTCAAGCGCGAGCTGCCGGTGTATGCGCGTCAGCATTTCCCTGAGGACGTGCTGGGCGCGACAGCGACTTCGTTCACGACGGCAGGCACGACCTTGCATGAAGACGATGCGGTTCGGCTGTGGACCTTGGACGATGAGGTGCTGATCGCCAGTATCAAAACCAAAATGCACGCCATCAGCCCCGACGTGGCTGAAGGCTTGGCGCTTGGCATCGACATGGCCGAAAAAGCCTACAAGGGCATGGTGATCTGGTCAAACGACGAGATGTTCTCGGTTGGCGCTGACCTGCAAGCCATGCTGCCTGCCTTCATGATGAGTGGCGTCGCTGCCATTGATGAGGTCGAGGCAGAGCTGCAAAACGTGATGCTGAAAATGCGTTATTCGACTGTGCCCGTGGTGTCCGCCATTCGCGGCCTGGCCCTGGGCGGTGGTTGCGAGATGGCTGTGTACTCTGCCAAGCGGGTGGTGGCGATGGAAAGCTATATTGGCCTGGTAGAAGTCGGCGTGGGCCTGGTACCCGGTGCGGGCGGCCTGGCCTATATTGCCCGTCGCGCGGCAGAAAACGCCGCCAAATCGACCCACAAAGACATGCTGCCGTTTTTGCTTGAAGGCTTCACCGCCGCAGCCATGGCCACAGTAGGCACCAGCGCCATTGAAAGCCGCAAGCTGGGTTATTTGCTTGACAGCGATGTCATCGTGCCGCATGTCAATGAGCTGCTGTTTGTGGCGATCAATGAAGCGCGGGCCATGTTTGACTCAGGCTACCGTGCGCCTGTCAAACGCAGCTTTCCTGTGGTGGGCCGCAACGGTCTGGCCACCATCAAGGGCCAGCTCGTCAACATGCGCGATGGCGGCTTTATCAGCGCGCATGACTTTCACATCGCCAGCCTGATTGCCGGCGTGGTGTGCGGCGGCGATGTTGACAACGGCACGCTGGTCACTGAAGCGTATTTGATGACGTTGGAACGCAAGGCATTTTGCTCGCTGCTTGAGCATCCAAAAACGCAAGAACGCATCATGGGCATGATGTCCACTGGCAAGCCGGTACGCAACTGAGTATGACGCACACCCCCAATCGGCTGGAGCGCCAGCTTGAGCGCCTCAATGAAGTGCCAGCTTTTGCTCGCCTCTGGTTTCGCAGCGTGGTGATGGGGCGTGCCGTGCCATTTACCGGCACAGCCAAGCTGCGCTACGAAGAAATGTCTGCCAGCAGCGTGCAAATCTTGGTGGCCAATAACCACAAGGTACAGAACCATATCGGCGGCGTCCATGCCGTGGCCAGCACGCTGGCTGCTGAAACCGCCACAGGGATGGTGATTGGCATGAACGTGCGTGATGACTGCATTCCGGTGGTCAAAGACATGCGCGTGCAGTTCAAAAAGCGCGGCCAGGGCGCCATGCGCGCGGTGGCCACGCTCAGCGATGTGCAGCGCGAGCTGATCCGCAGCACCACCAAAGGCGAAGTCACGGTGGCTGTGACGGTGACTGACGAATCGGGCAACCAGCCCATCGAGTGTGAATTCATCTGGGCCTGGGTTCCTTCTCAACGCCCCACCCAAAACTGAAACCACCAAAAACGATATTTAATGCCCCTGCAGGCACAAGGACTCACCATGAGCAAAAAAATTCAAGAAGCCTACATTGTTGCCGCGACCCGCACGCCGATTGGCCGTTCGCATCGCGGGTTTTTCCGCAACACCCGACCGGATGACTTGTTGGTCAAGGCCTTGCAAGCAGCCCTGGCCCAGGTGCCCACGCTGGACCCAAAAGCGATTGAAGACATCATTTGCGGCTGCGCCATTCCTGAAGGCCCGCAGGGCCTGAACATTGCGCGTATTGGCGCGGTGCTGGCCGGCCTGCCCACCAGCGTGGGCGGCATCACGGTGAACCGTTTCTGCGCGTCGGGTCTGTCGGCCGTGCAAATGGCGGCGGACCGCATTCGTGTCGGTGAGGCTGACGTCATGATTGCAGCGGGTGTTGAAAGTATGAGCATGGTGCCCATGTCGGGCAACTCGCCGTCACTGTCGCCCGCCATGTTCGCAAACGATGAAAACATCGGCATTGCGTACGGCATGGGCCTGACCGCCGAGAAGGTCGCGCAGCAATGGAAAGTCTCGCGTACCGCGCAAGACGAGTTTGCCTACGCCTCACATATCAAGGCTCTCAAGGCGCAGCAGGCTGGTGAGTTCACAAACGAAATCACGCCAGTTGAAGTCACCGACCGCAGCGCGAATCTGGCAACCGGAGAAGTCATCACCACCACCCGCACCGTGAACATGGACGAAGGCGCACGGCCTGACACCACCGTCGAAGGCCTGGCAAAACTCAAAACGGTTTTTGCAGCGCGTGGCTCGGTCACGGCGGGCAACAGCTCGCAAACGTCGGATGGCGCCGGTGCGCTGATTCTGGCCAGTGAAAAAGCCGTCAAGCAGTTTGGCCTCAAGCCGCTGGCACGCTTTGTCAGCTTCGCCGCCAAGGGCGTGCCGCCGCACATCATGGGCATTGGCCCGATTGAGGCGATTCCGGCTGCGCTGCGCTATGCCGGCTTGACGCAGGACGACATTGACTGGTTTGAACTGAACGAGGCTTTTGCCGCGCAGTCGCTGGCCGTCATCAACACGCTGCGGCTGGACCCCGCCAAGGTCAATCCGATGGGCGGCGCGATTGCCCTTGGCCATCCGCTGGGCGCGACGGGTGCCATTCGTGCGGCAACCGTGATTCATGCCTTGCAACGCCACCAGCTCAAGTACGGCATGGTGACGATGTGCGTGGGCATGGGGCAGGGCGCTGCGGGTATTTTTGAGCGGGTGTAGTCAGAAATGGGCTGAAAAAAACTCAAAAGATCGCATTACGGTATGTTGTAGGATATGTCGTAGGCCTCCAGGCCAATGAATACAAGCGCAAGTAGCTATCAAGAATAGAGCATTTGAAAAATGAGCCATCACCCGTTTGACCAGGCCCTGCAGCTGATGCCAGGCCAAGCTGCCAACACTTTCGCCGGCGCCACCGCCCCTGATTACTGGAACATGGTGGGCCCGTTCGGCGGCTACACGGCAGCCTTGGCAGTGCGGGCCGTCATGCAGCACCCGGCATTGTTGGGCGAGCCCGTGGCCTTGACGGTCAACTACGCGGGCGCCACGACGCAAGGCCCGTTCACCGTCACGGCCACGCCTGCCCGCACCAGTCGCTCGACCCAGCACTGGGTGATTGCCTTGAGTCAAACCGATCCCACAGGCCAGCCAGAAGTCGCCATGACAGCCACCATCATGACGGCACTCAAGCGCGATACCTGGCATGCCAATGACATGCCCATGCCGGTGGTGACGCCAGTGAACGCGGCGACGAAAGACCGCCGCGACGGTGCGCCTGTCTGGTTTGACCGATACGATATGCGCTTCGTTCATGGCAGGAGTCCTGCGCAATTTGATGGCCGCGAGGCCAGCAGTGTGACGCAGCTGTGGATGCGCGACGAGCCACCGCGCCCGCTGGACTTTGCCTCCCTGACCGCCATGGCCGATGTGTTTTACCCTAGAGTCTGGCTGCGCCGTGCCAAACGGGTCGCCGCTGGCACCGTGTCGATGACCACCTACTTTCATGCGAGCCAGGCCCAGCTGTCAGATGTGGGCACCGGCTACCTGCTGGGCCAGGCCCAGGCACAGGCTTTTCGCCACGGGTTTTTTGACCAGACGGCGCAGTTGTGGTCTGAAGATGGCACCCTGCTGGCGACCAGTACGCAGCTGGTTTATTACAAGGAATAGCGGCGGCCTGGATTGATCGGCCGGGCGCTTTAAACTCATGACATTTCACCTGTTGCACAACCTGAGACACCCATGACGACTTCCCCCATCCCCGAAATTCTCACCCACCTGGACGCGGGCGTCTTGAGCCTGACCATCAACCGCCTGGATAGAAAAAATTCGATCACTGCCGTCATGTACGCGGCCATGGCTGATGTGCTGATTGCGGCTGAAAGCAATGATGCTGTGCGCGTTCTGGTCATTCAGGGCCATGAAACGATTTTTTCAGCGGGCAATGACATTGGCGATTTTTTAAACAAACCGCCCTCGACGCAAGACGCGCCGGTGTTTCGTTTTCTGCACGCCATCAGCGCTTTTACAAAGCCTATCGTGGCCGCTGTCTGTGGCCCGGCCGTGGGCATTGGCACCACGCTGCTGCTGCATTGCGATCTGATTTACGCAGGCGACAACGCGGCCTTCTCGATGCCGTTTGTCAACTTGGGGCTGTGCCCGGAAGCGGGCTCCAGTCTGCTGGTGCCGCAGCTGATGGGCTACCCGCGCGCCGCCGAGGCGCTGCTGCTGGGTGAGCCCTTTACGGCTGAAACGGCACTGGAGATGGGCCTGATCAACCGCATCGTGCCGCCTGCCGAGGCGAGCGCTCTGGCGCATCAACAAGCCAAAAAGCTGGCCGCCAAGCCGCTGTCATCCGTCATCGAAACCAAGCGCCTGATGAAGCAGGCCAACGCCAGTGCCGTCAAACAACGTATTCATGATGAAAGTCTGAGCTTTGGGCGAATGCTCAGCGAGCCCGCTGCGCGCGAGGCTTTTACAGCGTTCATGCAAAAGCGCAAGCCTGATTTTTCACAGATTTAAATCAACAGCCAAATCCATTAGAAAAAGGCCTTCTGGGTCAATGAATATCTATGCTATCAGCTACTAAGAATGTAGCGAACTGGGGCTAACGCAGCGACGGCAAACCAATGCCAGCGGCGTCAAATCCGCCATCCACCGCCAGCGTCTGGCCATTGATGTAGCTGGCCGCCGGGCTGCATAAAAAGCCCACCCCTTCTGCAATTTCTTCGGGCGTGCCGTAGCGCACCAACGGAATGGCATCAGCGTAGTCGGCCCGTATGGCTGCGCTATGCACCTTCTTGGCCATGTCGGTATCGACCGGGCCGGGTGCAATGGCGTTGACGCGAATTCCCATGTTGCCCAGCTCGACGGCTTGCTGTTTTGTCAAATGAATGATGGCCGCCTTGCTGGTGCCGTAGGCCACCCGCAGCGTGCTGGCCCGCAAGCCTGAAATGGACGCGATATTGACAACGGCGCCACAGCCACCAGCAGCTTTGGCCTGATCGCCGGCATTTCTGAGCATCACTGGCGCACAGGCTTGGGTGCATAAAAAGGCACCATCGAGGTTGACCGACATCACCTGCCGCCATTCTTCAAAGGTGTGCTCCAGCAGCGGCTTGAAAACCGCGACACCTGCATTGTTGACCAGCGCATCGATGCGGCCAAATGTGCTGCTGACCCGGTCGATTGCCGTTGTGACCGAGGCTGGACTGGCCACATCACAGTGCAGCGCCAAGACGCGTGCGGATTCGCGCAAGGCTGCGCCCGCCTGTTGGAGCTCCGCGTTGTCAATGTCGAGCAACGCAACCCGGTAGCCACGCGCTAAGAACCATTTGGCGCAAGCCAGGCCAATGCCGCGCGCAGCCCCAGTGATGATGGCGACCGGTTGGCTTGATGAATGGGTTGTCATGACAGTGTCTGGTTGGTTTTAGTGTGATCGTGAGTCAGCCGCCTGACTTCTAGCGGCTCATTTTGCCCAGTTTTTGATCAAGTGTTTAAACCTGTGCCAGCAGACATGCCTTTGTACCTGTCAGCCTGCGCGCCTAAAACGCTTCGCACAAATGGCGTGCACGAGAGCCCTGCCAGTCAGCGGGCAGCAGGGCGCGGGGCAATTTTGGGTCGCGCAGGAGCACTCTGCGATATTCATGGATCAACGGTTTGCGTACAAGCAAGCATACGGCGTTGCTGGGTGACAATCACCCCATGATTGAATCACCGCCCGCTCCGATGAATAAAGCCCATGAATTTGAAGCTGAAATTCTTGCCAGCCTGAAACACCTCTATGAAGAAAAAATCGTCTTTAATAAGCTGTTGGGCCTCAAGATGAATGTGGTGACCGGGACGCATGTGTCTGCCAGCATGGCCATGCGAAACGAGCTGGTAGGTAACTTTAGCCAAGGGCGGCTGCATGGCGGTGTGATCAGCGCTGCGCTGGACACCACGGGTGGCTTCGCGGTTACGGCCGCGCTGTGTGCCCGCTACAACGGCGAAAGCGTGGAGCAGCACGCGGTGCGGTTTTCAAAATTGGGAACGATTGACCTGCGAATTGACTACCTGCGGCCTGGCATCAGCACACATTTTGAAATCCGTGCACAGGTCATCCGCCTGGGTGCACGCATTGCCAACACGCGCATGGAATTTTTGGGCGCTGACGGCAAGCTGCTGGCGACCGGCAACGGGGTTTACATCGTTTCCTGAGTTTTTTCGACTCTGTTCTCAATTTTGCGCGGCCGGCCCGCATCGTCGATGGCGACGTAGGTCAGACTGGCCTCGGTCACTTTCACATACTTTTTCTGGCTGTGAAAACGCTCTGCATACACCTCGACCTGTACCGTCACAGAGGTGTTGCCGATGCGGGTGACCTCGGCAAAAAAGCTCAAAATATCGCCAACCCGGACAGGCTGCTTGAAAATAAACTGGTTCACCGCAACGGTGGCCATCCGGCCATTGACGTAGCGGGCGGGCACCACAGCGCCGGCCAAGTCGACCTGGGCCATGACCCAGCCACCAAAAATATCGCCGTTGGCGTTGCAATCCGCTGGCATGGGAATGACCTTGAGCACCAGCTCCTTGTCAACCGGCAGCGCCACGGTGGGCGTCGTCAGCAACTCTGGGGCATGAGAACTTGAGTGACGGCTTGATTCGGGGTTCATAGGCACAATCTATGGCAAAACTAACAAAGATTGAGATTGTCCCTTATGCGTTCCATGGCTCCAAGCGCCCCTCATACACCAGATCCAACGCTCACAACCACTGGCCCTGCCGCCCCTGCCCGTTCTGACTGGGACACGCTAAAACGCTTGTTCCCCTATCTCTGGGACTACAAATGGCGCGTGCTCGCCGCCCTGACCTTCATGGTGGGTGCCAAGCTGGGCAATGTGGGTGTGCCGTTGTTGCTGAAGAATTTGGTCGACACCATGAACATCAAGCCCGGCGACACACAGGCGCTGCTGGTGGTGCCTGCCGCGCTGCTGCTGGGCTACGGCCTGCTGCGCTTGTCAACATCGTTGTTCACCGAGCTGCGTGAGCTGGTTTTTGCAAAAGCAACCGAGGGTGCGTCGCGCAAGATCTCGCTACAGGTCTTTCGGCACCTGCATGCGCTCAGCTTGCGCTTTCATCTGGAGCGTCAGACCGGCGGCATGACACGGGACATCGAACGCGGCACACGCGGCGTGCAGTCGCTGATCTCGTATTCTCTGTACAGCATCATCCCCACGCTGATTGAAGTGGGCCTGGTGCTCAGCATTCTGGCTGTCAAGTTTGACGTGTGGTTTGCCTGGATCACCCTGGCCGCACTGGCCTGCTACGTCACCTTTACCGTCACCGTGACCGAGTGGCGCAGCAAGTTTCGCAAGCAGATGAACGAGCTCGACTCGTCAGCGCACAGCCGGGCGATTGACTCGCTGTTGAATTACGAAACCGTCAAGTACTTCAACAACGAAGACTTTGAAGCCAGGCGCTATGACGAAAACCTGGAGCGCTACCGCAAAGCCGCCATCAAGAGCCAGCGCACGCTCAGCATGCTCAACACCGGCCAGCAGCTCATCATTGCTGTGGGCCTGGTGGCCATGCTGTGGCGCGCTACACAGGGCGTGGTGGATGGCCGCATGACGCTGGGCGACCTGGTCATGGTCAACGCTTTCATGATCCAGCTTTATATTCCACTCGGATTTTTGGGTGTGATTTACCGCGAGATCAAGCAAAGCCTGACCGACCTGGACAAGATGTTCACGCTGATGGAAAAAGAACGGGAGATTGCCGATGTGCCCGGTGCGCAGCCGATACAGATCAGCACTTCGCCGGCGGTTAAGTTTGAAAATGTCAGCTTTTCCTACGACGCGGCCAGGCCCATTTTGAAGGAGGTGAGCTTTGAGATCCCGCCCGGTAAAACGGTTGCCGTGGTGGGGTCATCGGGCGCAGGTAAATCGACGCTGGCACGGTTGCTGTTCAGGTTTTATGACGTGCAGCAGGGCCGCATCACCATTGCCGGGCAAGACATCAAGCAGGTCACCCAGGCCAGCGTGCGGCAAGCCATTGGTATCGTGCCGCAAGACACCGTGCTGTTCAACGACACGGTCGAATACAACATCGCCTATGGACAAACGGGTGCATCAAGGCAGCAGGTTGAAGAGGCCGCCAGGTCTGCCCGGATTCACGACTTCATCACCAGCACGCCAAAGGGCTACCAGACCATGGTGGGCGAGCGCGGGTTAAAGCTGTCAGGCGGTGAAAAGCAGCGCGTGGCCATCGCCCGCACGCTGCTGAAAAACCCGCCGGTGGTGATCTTCGACGAAGCCACCTCGGCGCTTGATTCAGCCAACGAGCGTGCCATTCAGGGCGAGTTGCGGGCCGCAGCGCAAAACAAGACCACGCTGGTCATTGCCCATCGCCTGTCCACGGTGGTGGATGCGCATGAGATTTTGGTGATGGAGGACGGCTGCATTGTGGAGCGCGGTACGCATGCCGAACTGCTGGCTCAGGACCAAAAATACGCCAGGATGTGGAACTTGCAACAGAGTGCGGAGTGATGCGCACTCGCGCTTACATTGAGTCTTGCCTTACATACCCAGCTTCGCGTTGGCTGCGAATGGCCAGTATGAACACCATTTCCAGCTCTTGCGAGTATCTGTACAGCGCCAGATAACCCCGTTTTTTAGTACCCAATACCAACTCACGCAGGCCGCCTGCAACAGGCCGTCCAATCATCGGGTGGCGGCTCAAGAAATCCAGACCTTCGATGATCTCCGTGATTCTCTCAAGGGCGCTGTCGGGGTTGTAATCTGCGAAATGTTCAAAAATCCGGTCAAAGTCTTCCGTGATTTCCGGTGCCAGCTCCAGGGTGGCCACGGCGGTCAAACGCCCAGCCTGCGGGCCTTGGGTTTCGCTATTGGTGTGCCAGATGCTCGCTCTTGCAGGTAGTGGCGCATGTCTGCCCAGGCAATGGCTTGACCGCTATTGGCAATTTTGGCGTAACGTTGTTGAGCCACTGACTGAAATTCAGCCTGCTGCTCAGCCACTGCCAGCTTGTCGGTAATGGCTTGCAAAATGAAGCTGTGCGCATTGGTGTCAGCCATTGAAGCCACTTGGGCGATACGGGCTTTGATGTCAACAGGCAGGCGGATGGTGGTGGTGGACACAGGTACTTTCGTAGATTGACTGGAACTGTAGCACGCCTGTGCTACATGAGCAATTGGGCCGTGGCGTGATTGGCAGAAACACGTGCAAAACACGCAAAATTAATTGGTGTCGAATGAGGCTAAAAGCCAGTAAATACCTTGATAAATAGCTCTTAAAAGCATAGCGAATTGGGGTGTGACTATAGGAATTTCAGTGGTCTTGAGGCGCTGGAAAAGTCGCATAATCAGGTCATGGAAACCAAATGGCTAGAAGACTTTGTCAGCCTGGCTGAAACCCGCAGTTTCAGCCGTTCGGCGACGTTGCGGCATGTCACCCAGCCGGCTTTTTCGCGCCGAATTCAGGCGCTGGAGGCGTGGGCTGGCACTGACTTGGTAGACCGCTCCTCGTACCCGACGCGGCTCACGCCGGCTGGCGAAACGCTGTACAACCAGTCGCTTGAAATGTTGCAGGCCTTGCAGTCCACCCGGGCCATGTTGCGCGGCCATGCATCCGCTGGGCAGGACGTGATTGAATTTGCGGTACCGCATACGATGGCCTTTACCTTTTTCCCAGCCTGGGTCAGCTCCTTGAGTGAAAAGTTTGGCCCCCTCAAAAGCCGACTGATTGCGCTGAATGTGCACGACGCGGTGCTGCGTCTGGTGGAGGGCAGCTGCGACCTGCTGATTGCCTATCATCACGACTCCCAGCCTTTTCAGCTTGACCCGAACCGTTATGAAATGGTCACGCTCGGGCAAGAAGTGCTGGCACCTTACGTTAAACCCAATGCAGAAGGCGAGCCGCTGTACAAACTGCCGGGCCGGGCCGGGCAGCCTTTGCCGTATTTGGGGTATGCACCGGGCGCGTATCTGGGCCGCGTGGTGGATCTGATTTTGAAGCAATCCAGCACCGCCATTCACCTGGACCGGGTGTACGAGACCGACATGGCGGAGGGTCTGAAGGCCATGGCACTGGAAGGGCACGGCATTGCGTTTTTGCCTTTCAGTGCCGTTAAAAAGGAGCTGCGTGCCAAAAAGCTGGTCAGTGCGGCCCAGCCGTCACATACCGGGCTGGACATGGCCATGGACATTCGCGTTTACCGGGAACGCCCAGCACTGAGCTCGGCCGCCAAAAGCTCTGCCCAGGCGCTGTGGACTTACCTCGAATCTCAAACCCGTCCAAAAACGGCGTCTAAGTAGCAACCCTGATCGCCTATAAAAAAAACGCATAAACCATTTGAGATTTGGCATTTGCTTTGCAAGCGCTTCAAACTTACAGTTAGGCACCTCTGGATTTTTGAGAGAACATTGATTTCGCATGCTGGCCCCCGTGCTCGTTTCTGGCACAAAGACTGCTTGACTGTTAACTTGATTCGGCAAAAATTCAGGTGCGCACTATATCGGTGATGGATGCCGCAGGGCGCACACAATGGTGCATCAAGCTCGGGTAAACCTTTGGGCAAACCCTGAACCTGCTCCCTAAAATGCTCAGTTGTTACCTTTCTTTTATAGGATCTCATATGAAATTAAAACTCGCTGCCCTAACATTTGCCATGTTCGCTACCTGTGGCGTCTTTGCTCAGGCCACCGACACAGTGGCCAAAGTCAAAGCCTCAGGCGTGATCACGATGGGTGTTCGTGATTCGTCTGGTGCGTTGTCGTACACGCTGGGTGACGGCAAATATGCTGGATATCACATTGAGGTGTGCAACAAGATCATCGCCAACCTTGAGAAAGCTGCCGGCCGCAAGCTGGAAGTCAAATATCAGCCTGTGACGTCACAAAACCGCATTCCGCTGGTGCAAAACGGCACGGTTGACGTCGAATGTGGCTCCACCACCAATAACGCCACCCGCCAAAAAGACGTGGCTTTCCTGCCCACCACTTTTGTTGAAGAAGTGCGCATCGCCGTGAAAGCCAACTCAGGAATCACCTCGATCACCCAGTTGAACGGCAAAAACGTGGCCACCACCACCGGCACCACATCAGTTCAGACCTTGCGCAAAAACGAGCGAGCCAGCAACATCGACTTCAAGGAAGTTTTTGGCAAAGACCATTCAGACAGCTTCCTGTTGCTTGAGTCTGGCCGTGCTGAAGCCTTCGTGATGGACGGCGCCATTCTGGCTGGCAATATTGCGATCGCCAAAAACCCGGCTGATTTCAAACTGGTTGGTGAAGTGCTGAGCGTCGAGCCGATTGCCATCATGATTCGCAAGGACGATACGGCGTTCAAGAAAATTGGCGATGACACCGTCAAGGAGATGATGAAGTCCGGCGAGATGGCCAAATTGTGGGACAAGTGGTTCTTGCAGCCCATTCCACCTAAAAACACACGCGTCGGTTACGCCGCCAGCGAAAGCACCAAGGCTGCCTGGGCCAATCCCAACGACAAGCCCATGGAAGATTACGCCAAGAAGTAATTTTCTGTCTGGTTGAAGGTTTGAGCACGAACCCCGCCATTGGATTCAACCGGCGGGGTTTGTCGTTTCAAGCCGCCTGAATTTGAATGCGAGCCCTCGGCTGGCCACGCAATAACAACACCATGGAGCGTTCATGAATTGGGACTGGAGAGTATTTTTAAACGATGATGGCGGTGGCCGTACCTATCTGCAGTGGATGTTTGACGCCTGGGGCTGGACGCTGTCGGTGGCAGGTGCTTCCTGGGTTGTGGCCATGGTGGTGGGCGCACTGGTCGGTACGTTGCGCACGCTGCCCAACAGTCCATGGCTGGTCAAGCTGGCCAATGCGTGGGTAGAGTTGTTTCGCAACATTCCGCTGTTGGTACAGATCTTCATCTGGTACTTTGTTGTGCCCAAGATCTTTCCACTGATGAAAGGGCTGCCCAGCTTTATTCTGGTGGTTTTCGCGCTCGGCTTTTTCACATCAGCCCGAATCGCTGAGCAATTTCGGGCGGGTATTCAGGCGCTGCCGCGCGGCCAGCGTTATGCCGGTATGGCCATGGGGTTTAGCACGGCGCAAACTTACCGCTATGTGCTCCTGCCGATGGCTTTTCGCATCATCATTCCGCCACTGACCAGCGAGTCTATGAACTTGCTGAAAAACTCATCTGTCGCTTTTGCAGTGTCCATTGCCGAGTTGACCATGTTTGCCATGCAGGCGCAGGAAGAGACATCGCGCGGCATTGAAATTTACCTGGCAGTCACGCTGGCCTATGCCGTCTCTGCATTTGCCGTCAACCGGATCTGCGCCTTTGTTGAAAAGCGGGTTCAAATCCCGGGCATGGTGATTGCTGGCGCAAGCGGCGGGGGGCATTGACATGTTTGGACTTGACCTTTCCTTTTTAAGCTGGGACATCATTTCGAAGTTCGTCATCAAGGGCTTTTGGTTCAGCATTCAGCTGACCATCATTGCCACCATTGGCGGCATTGTTCTGGGCACCATCCTGGCCTTGATGCGGTTGTCAGGAAAGCGGTTTTTGACGGTGCCTGCCGCCATTTACGTCAACGGCATGCGTTCTGTGCCGCTGGTGATGGTGATCTTGTGGTTCTTCTTGCTGGTACCCGCCGGTTTTTATGCAGCCATACCGGGCGGTGCCAACAACCGGGCCGAGATTTCGGCCATCATCACTTTTGTGGCGTTCGAGGCCGCTTATTTCAGCGAGATCATGCGAGCCGGCATCCAGTCCATTTCGCAGGGACAAGTCAACGCCGGTCGGGCGCTCGGCATGACCTATTCGCAAAACATGAAGCTCATCATCTTGCCGCAAGCCTTTCGCAACATGGTGCCAATTTTGCTGACGCAGACCATCATCTTGTTTCAGGACACCTCACTGGTGTACGCTATTGGCGCGTATGACCTGCTCAAGGGTTTCAGCACCGCCGGCAAAATTTACGGCCGGCCCGAAGAGGCCTATCTGCTGGCCGCTGTGGTTTACTTTGTGATGTGCTTTGGCCTGTCTTACATGGTCAAACGCCTGCAAACCAAAATTGCGATCATCCGTTGATCTGTTGAACCAACTGGCAACACAAACAAATACGTATTGGAGAAAAAGATGGCGATGATTGAAATGAAAGAAGTGTCCAAGTGGTACGGCACGGTGCAGGTTTTGAACAATTGCACCACCAGCATCAACAAGGGCGAAGTGGTGGTGGTTTGCGGGCCGTCGGGCTCGGGCAAATCAACACTGATCAAAACCATCAATGCGCTGGAGCCGTTTCAGAAAGGTCAGATTTTTGTAGACGGCCAGGCTGTGCATGACCCGAAGACCGATCTGCCCAAACTACGCAGCCGGGTCGGTATGGTGTTTCAAAACTTTGAACTGTTTCCGCACTTGAACGTGACGGAAAACCTCACCCTGGCGCAAATGAAGGTACTGGGCCGCAAGCCCGAGGAAGCCAAAGCACATGGCCTGAAGTACCTTGACCGTGTGGGCCTGATGCTGCACAAAGACAAGTTTCCTGGCCAGTTGTCAGGCGGCCAGCAGCAGCGTGTGGCCATTGCCAGAGCCCTCAGCATGGACCCGATTGCCATGCTGTTTGACGAGCCCACCTCGGCACTCGACCCTGAAATGGTCGGCGAGGTGCTCGACTGCATGATGGACCTGGCCAAAGAAGGCATGACCATGCTGGTGGTCACGCACGAAATGGGTTTTGCCAAAAAGGTTGGCAGCCGCGTGATTTTCATGGACGTCGGCGGCAAAATTTTAGAGGATTGCTCAACCGATGAGTTCTTCCAGCATCCTGAAAACCGCCAGCCGCGCACCAAGGATTTTTTGAACAAAATTCTGGCGCACTGAAGCTGCTCACCCGGTTCAAAAGCCCCGCTCGCGGGGCTTTTGAAAGAATGGTTGCCGGGCCGTGCGCGATCAACGCATCAGCGCTTCAGCCGCGCACTCAACGCAGTCCAGCAAACCATGTGTGTCGATACTGCTGTCTTGCATCAAGGACTTGTAGCCTGCAAACACCGCACCCCCCAAAATAATGTTTTCAGCACCCGCCAGACGTGCTGTGGTGATGGCGCGTTGCACGGCGGGCAGGGCCGCTAGCGGGTTATTAAAAACATCCAGCCCCGTTCCGCCCATCACCTGCACGCCGCGAAACAAACCGCTCGCACCCCATTGCTTGAAACATTGCACAAGAATGGCTTCCCAGGCCGTGCCTGCGGTCACCACTGAATAGGGCTTGTTCATGTGTTCTGCGACTTCCATGGATGCGCGCGCCAGCCCGACAACGGGCTGCTTTGTTATCAAGCCCATGGCCTCGATGCCGGGGTCGCCAAAGCAGGCGAGCAGTACTTTGTCAAACAGCTCGCCTTCATGTTGCGTCTTTTTCAAAACAGCACTTGCCAGTTGCGCGGCCTCATCAAACGCCTGCTGCGTGGCTATCACCGGCGGGCCATTTGTGGCGGTGCGTTGCAGGATGTGCGCTTGCGGCTCTAAATGTATTTTCAGTTGCTTCGCCACGTGTGTCGTCATGGCAGCTGTGCTGTTGGGGTTGATGACCAAAATACGCATGCGTTAGTCGCCCTGGCTGTGCACGGCAGCGCTCAGCCACGCGCGCTTGAGGACTTCTTCGGCTTCTACTGGTGCAGCGGGCTTGCGGTATTGCAGGCGCGTTTCAATCAGGGACAAGTGCGCGTAGGTGGCGTTGAGCACGCCATTGACATCGCCCAGCGCCAGCTGTTTCAAAATCGCTTCGTGCTCCTCACAGCCGCAGTGTGATGCATGGCTTTCTTCAAAGAGCGCGACCAGCATGGATGTGCGGCTGACAAGTTCACGCAAATCGTGGATGACCGCATCGCTACCGGTAGCCTCGGCCAGCAGCAAATGAAACTCACCTGACAGCCGGATGCTGGCTGCCCTGTCGCCTCTGGTGGATGCAGCTTGCTCGGCCGCCAGGTGAGCACGCAAACCATCAAGCTGTTGTAACGACATGCGGCCCGCCAGCCGAGCCACAATGCCGCCCTCTAACACCCGACGTGCTTCGTAGATGTCGCGCGCCTGCTCAAGTGTGGGCGCTTTGACAAAAGCCCCTTTGTTGGGCACCAGCTCCAAGAGTCGCTCGTGGCCCAGCTGGTGCAAGGCCTTTCGCACCCGTTCACGACTGACACCAAAAATGGCTGCCACGCGTGTTTCTATCAGTTGGGTGCCGGCGGGTAATGCGCCCGTCAGCAGCGCTTGGCTGAGGGTGGCATAAACAGTGTCACTGGGTTTTTTCATGCCACCAACTTTAAACCGGGTTGGTATGAATCCAGTGTTCAGCAATGGCTCTGCGTGTTGTGACCCATGCTGTTTTGCACTGCGTGATGTGCTGCAAGATGTGTTCTAGCGCCCCTATGCGTCCTGGCCGGGCAATCATGCGAAGGTGCAAACCCACCGACAGCATACGCGGCTTGTGTTCGCCTTCGCGCGCCAGCCAATCGTACGCATCGCACACATACTGGCTGAAGTCGCGGCCCGTTCCAAAGCGGTCGGTGTGCTGAAAGTGCATGTCGTTGGTGTCAAACGCATACGGCAACACGAGGTGGCGCTTACCGTTGACCGGCACAAAGTAGGGCGTGTCGTCGTTGTACGCATCGCTGTCGTACAAAAAACCACTTTCTGCCAGCAGCCTGCGCGTGTTCGGGCTGGGGCTGGAACGGGTGTGCCAGCCCACGGGCGGGTTGCCAGTCGCTTCAAGAACGGCTTTGACAGTCGCCTGAATGCTGGCGCGTTCTGTGGCTTCGTCCATCTCAAGATGCTTTTCCCAGCGGTAGCCGTGGGCTGATACTTCATGGCCGCGCTGTGTGGCATCAAGCGCCAGCCATGGTGAGCGCTCCACCGCTCTGCCGCAGGCGCTCAAGGTAAAGGGCACACCAAACCGCTCAAACAGATCGGCAATGCGCCAGTAACCGACGCGCGTACCGTACTCAAAATGCGAGTCAATGCAGGCATCGGCCACCCCTTGCCTGTCAGTCACCTCGTAGACGGCTTCGTTGCGGTCATCGCCATCGCTGATTGAAAACTCCGCGCCTTCTTCAAAGTTCAGCACAAAAGAAACCGCTACCCGCTCATGCTGCGGCCAGCGTAGCTTGGGCAGGTTTTGGCCGTAGCCTTTCAAGTCCCGCATGGAGATGCTTTGCATTCACTCAGCCTTGATGTTGCGTTCTTTGGCGACCTTGCTCCAGCGGTCAAAATCACCATTGAGCAGATCATTGGTTTCTTTTAATGTCGGGCTGACCACCACGCCGCCCATGCCTTCAATTTTGCTGCGTACGTCTGGCATGGCCGCCATGCGACGCAGGTCTTCATTGAGTTTGGTAAGAATAGGCGCAGGCGTACCGCTGGGTGCCAGCAACATGTACCAGGCCGTGAAGTCATAGCCTGGCAAGCCAGATTCAGCCACCGTGGGCACATCAGGCAGCAGTGGTGAGCGCTTGGCACTGGTGATGGCTAGCGCGCGTAATTTGCTGCCTTGTACCAGCTGCAATGAAGACAAAATAATGTCTACCGACATGTCCACGCGCCCGCCCATCACGTCTTGCAGGGCTGGCGCGGCACCCTTGTACGGCACATGCAGCATGTCTACGTTGGCCATCGACTCCATCAATGCCGCACCAATGTGGCTGGTGGTGCCCGCACCCGAGCTGGCGAACTTCACCACGCCCGGCTTGGCTTTGGCATTGGCCATAAAGTCCTTGAAAGTTTTGCCTTCAGCTGACGGGCCGACCACCACAATGCTGGGCACATTGGCGATGATGCCGATAGGGACGAAGTCCTTTTTGGTGTCGTAAGGCAGTTTGTTGAACATGAAGGGATTGACTGCGTGGCCGATGGTCACCATCAGCAGGGTGTAGCCATCAGGCGCAGACTTGGCCGCCGCCTCACTGCCAATGATGCCGCTGGCCCCAGCGCGGTTATCAATCACCACGGCCTGTTTGCCAGCCCACAGTTCGCCATACTTTTGCCCGATCAGGCGCGCAAAAATATCGGCTGCGCCGCCCGGCGGGAAGGGCACGATGATGCGGACGGGTTTGTCGGGGTAGGCAGCGGTCTGCGCGTGGGCGGCAGGCACCCACAGGGTTGCCAAAGCCGCGCAGGCGATGCAAGTGCTCGTCAAGGCCAGACGGCGGAGGTTAAAAGTGGTCATCAAAGCACCTATTTGGAGTCAAAGCACCGGTAGCCCCGGCTGGCACGAACCATTATTGTGCACATTTGTACAGTTATTGTGCACAACTAATGATGTGAGGCATATTTGATGCCTGTTTCATTGCCATGATCTGGTTTTTTCGGAGAGGGGGTAGCGATGCGACAATTTGAACCATGACACCCACCGCTATTGAATCCCTCACCATCACCCGCCCCGACGACTGGCACCTGCATGTCCGCGACGGCGATGCGCTGCACACTGTCGTGCCGCACACGGCCGCGCAATTTGCCAGAGCCATCATCATGCCCAACCTGCGTCCGCCCGTGACGACCGCAGCACAGGCGCTGGCCTACAAAAGCCGCATTCAGGCTGCCGTGCCGGCCGGAGTGTCTTTCGAGGCATTGATGACGCTGTACCTGACCGACAACTTGCCGACCGACGAAATCAGGCGCGCCAAAGACGCAGGGGTCGTGGCGGCCAAGCTGTATCCGGCAGGCGCCACCACCAACAGCGATGCCGGTGTGACCGACCTGCGTAAAACCTACAAAACGCTGGAGGCGATGCAAACGGAAGGCCTGCTGCTGCTGGTGCATGGGGAGGTGACGTCGCCTGACATTGACCTGTTTGACCGGGAAGCCGTGTTTATTGACACGCAGCTGATTCCGCTGCGCCGCGACTTTCCGGAACTCAAGATCGTGTTCGAGCACATCACCACCAAGGACGCTGCGCACTATGTGCGTGATGCCGGTCCATACACCGGCGCCACCATCACCGCCCACCACTTGCTGTACAACCGCAACGCTATATTTATAGGGGGTATCAGGCCTCACTACTACTGTTTGCCGGTACTCAAACGCGAAACGCATCGGCTGGCGCTGGTTGAAGCGGCGGTGAGCGAGAACACACGATTTTTCCTTGGCACCGACAGCGCGCCGCACCCTGCGCATTTGAAAGAGCACGCCAGCGGCTGCGCAGGCTGCTATACCTCCCATGCTGCCATGGAGATGTACGCCGAGGCTTTTGAAGCGGCCGGCGCACTGCACAAGCTGGAGGCTTTTGCCAGCTTCAATGGCGCTGACTTTTACGGCTTGCCGCGCAACACCGGCACCGTGACTTTGAAGAAAGAAAGCTGGACACCGCCCGAGAGTTTTGCGTTTGGAGAAGGCCAGCTCAAGCCGCTGCGCAGCGGGGAAAGCCTTGCCTGGCGCATGGTGTGACCCGGCCTGTGATTGATTGGGCTGCGCCTTGGCTTGCGCCTTATGCGGCCAACGCTTTGGTCGTGCCAGACAGTGGCGTTGCACAGGCACTGAACTCAGCAGCCCCGTCACCCGTTCGCTTCGTCAGTCAATCTGCGTTGCCAGACGGCCAAGCCTACGAGCAATTTATCTTTGACACCCAAACCGTCCCCACACGCGACAACCTGCACGACTTTTTCAATGGGTTGGTCTGGTTGACCTTTCCCCAGACGAAAAAAAAGCTCAACCAGTTGCAAGCGGCGCAACTGGCCATCGATGGTGTGCAACAAGTGCGCGGCCCGGTACGCGACGCACTGACTCTGTTTGACGAAAACGCCGCTTTTTTGCTGGCGCCGCAACCGCTGTGGGACGCGCTGATCGCCAGAGACTGGCAGCGGCTGTTTGTTGAGTTGCGGCCAATGTGGCTTCAGGCGCAGGTGCTGTTGTTTGGCCACGCGCTTCTTGAAAAGCTTGTTTACCCAAGAAAACCTATCACGGCCCACGTATATATTGCTCAACCAGCTATAAAGTCAATAGCAGACTTGGATGCCTGGATGGCAGGCGATATCACTGCCGACAAACTGGCGAGTAAACCGTTCACAGCACTTCCCGTTTTGGGGGTGCCCGGCTGGTGGCCAGACAACGAGAACCCTTGTTTTTACGGGGACATACTTGTATTTCGCCCGGAAAAACAGAAAATCAGCAAAATAACGAGAACTCCAGGTTCTTGACGGTCAGCAGTTCTTGATAGCCCTTGGGTCTGGGTGACCGCTTCCGACATCGTCATTTGCAGAGTCCACTTCCATTCGGAGATTTTATGAAACGTATTTTTCTATTTGTATTGACCAACCTCGCCGTTGTGTTGGTGCTTGGCATCATTGTCAACGTATTGGGTCTGAATCGGTTCATCACGGGGCAAGGCCTGAACCTCACCTCGCTGCTGGGTTTTTCCCTGATCATGGGTTTTGGCGGCGCATTTATTTCGCTGCTGATCAGCAAGCCCGTCGCCAAGTGGAGTTCGGGTGTGCGCGTTATCAACGAGCCGCAAAATGCCGACGAAGCCTGGATTGTGGATACCGTCAAAAAGTTTGCCGACAAAGCCAATATTGGCATGCCTGAAGTGGGTATTTTTGAAGGTGAGCCCAACGCATTCGCCACAGGCGCATTCAAAAACTCTGCCCTGGTTGCTGTGTCGACCGGCTTGCTGCAAGGCATGACGCGGGAAGAAATTGAAGCGGTTATTGGCCACGAAGTCGCCCACATTGCCAACGGCGACATGGTCACCATGACCCTGATTCAGGGTGTGATGAACACCTTTGTGGTGTTTATCAGCCGCGTCGTGGGCTACTTTGTTGACAAGGTTATCCTGAAAAATACCAACGATGGCCCCGGCATGGGTTACTACATCACGACCATCGTGATGGACATCATCCTGGGTGTGGCCGCTCACATGGTGGTGTCGTGGTTCTCGCGGCATCGCGAGTTTCGCGCCGATGCAGGTGCCGCGCAATTGATGGGCAAAACTCAACCCATGATGAATGCGCTGGCCCGTCTGGGCGGCATGGTGCCTGGTGAGTTGCCCAAGTCGGTGGCGGCCATGGGTATCACCGGCGGCATTGGCAAGCTGTTCTCAACCCATCCACCGATTGAAGAGCGCATTGCGGCGCTGCAAAATGCGCAGTCTGGCCGCGTCTGATCAGGTGCAGGAGCGCTCCTGAATCAGGAGCTGCTAGCCCATAGATCTGTTGGGCTTGCGCTCGATGTTATGTAAAAAAGGCCTTTCCAGGCCTTTTTTCATGTCAACGCGTCAGTGGACGGATGGTTTTTGCTGGCTTCTTCTGCCCGTACTCTGGCCAGCACGCTGCTGACCAGCTTCAAGTCCATGCCGTACATGTCGGCAAATTCGGCCTCGGTTTTGCCGCTGGCTTTGAAGGTTGTCATCAGCGCTTCGCGTTTGGCGGCCTCGGCCTTCAGCTCGGCCATGGCGTCGTCCAGCAGCGCATTGGTCGCCTCGTCCTGAACCCGTACCCGTGCCGCGTAATCGTCCAGCGCCAGGCCTGAGTTTTCAATCGCCTGCTTGAGCAGTACGCGCAGGCGTGGCCGCAAGTCGTCTTTGGACCGGGCTTGTCGCCGGCGAAAGACCTCCAGAATCGCGTGATGCACATGCTCGGGTGCCACAGGCTCGACCGCCACGCCGTCCAGGTCATGCCGCGCCAGTCCGGCGGCGACGCATTCGAGGTAACGGGTCGACCGGGCGTGCTGGCCCATCGCCAGCTTGAGCTCGTCTTTCTTGAACACCTCCGGGTGGCGTGCCAGCAGGTCGTGAAAGATGCCGAGTTTGAGCGGCAAAAACTTCGCACCGAAGAGATTGGGGTAGAGCTCAAACAACTTTTCTAGCACCGGGTTCACCTCGCGCGCTTGGCGCGGAGCGTGTTGTTTTCGTTTTGGTTCGGCAGGCACGGCGGTGGCGCTGGCGTCAAGCATCTGTTCAGGGGCGGTATTTTGCATGGCCTGCATTATCGCGGCCTTGTGATGCTGATGGCCACAGCCTCAGCCACTTCAATGCCATCGACGCCAGCCGACAAGATACCGCCCGCATAACTGGCGCCTTCACCGGCCGGGTACAGGCCCTTGACGTTCAAGCTTTGAAAGTCGTCGCCACGGTTGATTTTGACGGGTGACGAGGTTCGGGTCTCAACGCCCGTCAGCACAGCGTCATGCATGTCAAAACCGCGAATCTTTTTGCCGAATACGGGCAGCGCCTCGCGCACGGCGGCAATGGCGTAAGCGGGCAGGGCGCTATGTAAATCGCCCAACAACACGCCCGGTTTGTAAGACGGTTCAACGCTGCCGAGTTGGGTAGACGGCTTGCCGGCAATAAAGTCGCCGACCAACTGGCCGGGGGCCTGGTAGTTGCTGCCGCCCAGGGCGTAGGCATGGGTCTCCAACTGGCGTTGAAATTCAATGCCGGCCAGCGGACTGCCGGGGTAGTCAGCCGGCGATATGCCCACCACGATACCGGCATTGGCGTTGCGCTCATTGCGCGAGTACTGGCTCATGCCGTTGGTCACTACCCGGCCTGGCTCCGATGTGGCGGCCACCACCGTGCCGCCGGGGCACATGCAAAAGCTATAAACGCTGCGACCATTGGCGGCGTGGTGCACCAGCTTGTAGTCTGCCGCGCCCAGCAGCGGGTGGCCGGCATGCTGGCCAAGCCGCGCGCGGTCAATCACGCCTTGCGGGTGCTCAATGCGAAAGCCGATGGAAAACGGTTTGGCCTCCATGTAAACGCCGCGCTGATGCAGCATGGCCACCGTGTCGCGCGAGCTGTGGCCGAGTGCCAGCACAACGTGGTCTGCGTGCATCTCGTATTGCGTGCTGTCATTCAGGTTTTGCACCGTCAGCCCGCGAATGCAGCCGTTTTCAATCAGCACATCACTGACACGCTGCTCAAATCGCACCTCGCCGCCCAGCGCAATGATTTGCTCACGCATGTGCTCGACCACCTTGACCAGTTTGAAGGTACCAATGTGCGGCTTGCTGACCAGCAAAATCTCGGGCGGTGCGCCGGCTTTGACGAATTCCATCATGACCTTGCGTCCCAGGTGCCGCGGGTCCTTGATCTGGCTCCACAACTTGCCGTCGGAAAACGTGCCCGCGCCGCCTTCGCCAAATTGCACGTTCGATTCCGGGTTCAAGGTACTTTTGCGCCACAGTCCCCAGGTGTCTTGCGTGCGTTCACGCACTTTTTTACCCCGCTCCAGCACGATCGGCTTGAAGCCCATTTGCGCCAGCAGTAGCGCTGCAAAAATACCGCAGGGGCCAAAGCCGACGACAACCGGTCTCAATGCAGGCGCTGCATTGATTTGCACCACCGGGTAGTAGTTCTGGTCGGGCGTGGGGCGAATGTGCGGATGCGTTTCAAACCGTTTGAGCAGCGGCGCTTCGAGCGAGGCGGCCAGCTCTACATCACAGATGTACACCAGCAGCAGCTTTTGCTTGCGCGCGTCGTAACTGCGTTTGTAGACGGTGTGGCTGATGAGATCGCTAGGGGCGATACCCAGCGTTTTGACGATCAGCGCAGGCAGCGCGTGCTCGTCGTGGTCAAGCGGCAGCTTGAGTTCGGTGATGCGGATCATGGCAACTTTCGTGGATCTGTTTTTCGGATCAAGCTGCATTTTAAGTTGCGCCGATAATCACGCCGTGAAGCACGCCAGACCGCCGCTGGTGCAACTCGAGCAATTTGCAAGGGACAGCAACGAAAGTTGTTGTGGGGGAAACCCCGCACTGGAGGAACGTCCGGACTGCACAGGACAGCGTAGGAGGTAACACCTCTCCACCGTGAGGTGAGGATCAGAGCAACAGAGACGAGTCGGCAGTCAGGGCAACTTGACTGCCGGGTGAAACGGGCAATCTCTACGCGCAGCAATACCAAATAGGCCAGCATTGAGGCGGTCCGCTGAGCTGGCGGGTAGGTAGCACCGAGCCGGGTAGGCGACTCCCGGCCCAGATTAATGGCGGTCACACTGCGGCGTTGAAAAACGCCTCAGCGCACAAAATCCGGCTTATCGGCGGGCTTCACACTTTTATTTTTCCCGACAGGGGCGTCGATTGAAGTCGCTCCACATGCGCCAGCAATGAACGCTTGGCCACCGGCCAGAGGCGCTGATCCACATCGTCGTAGGCCAGCGGGACCCAGTCATCCAGCGTGCCATCAGGCAGCGCTTGCATCACACCGATGATTTTGGCTTCGCGTTTCAGGCGATGCGCCTTGAGTTGTGCAATCGCGGTTTTGGCCTGGCCAATCGCGTAGCCATGGGCGGGCAGGATGAATTCGATCGCGTTTTCATCGCAGGCCTGGCTCAACAAGTCCAAAGAATCCAAGTAGGCATTCATGTTGCCATCTGGCGGATTGATGACCGTGGTGCTGCCGTTCAGAATATGGTCGCCACTGAACAGCAGGCCGTCTTCAAGCAACACCAGGCACAGGTGGTTGGCCGCATGGCCTGGGGTGAATAAAACCTTCAACGTGTGCCCGTTTTGGCTGTTTTCAGGTATCAAATCGGGCTTTTGACCCTGAGATATGTGGTTGAGCAGCTCATTATTCGATAGCGTCCAGTCTGGTGTGAAGGCGCTGTCTGCACGCGCGGTGTCGGCGGATGGCAAGCCTGCGATCAGCGGCCGCCTGCCTGCCGCCTCGCACAGCGCTTGCAATGGCCGCGCACCGGGTGAATGGTCGGGGTGAGAGTGGGTGCACACAATCAGGCGGATGTCGCCGCCAGCGGCCTGATAGAGCCGCTGTAGGTGGTCGGCATCGGCCGGACCGGGGTCGATGGCGATATAGCCGGACAGCGCATCGCCCACCAGATAGCTGTTGGTGCCGGGCCCGGTCATCACGCCCGGGTTGGGGGCGGTCAGGCGCATGAGGTTTTTGAGCAGCTTGACGGGCGCATCGCTTTGCCAGTCCAGCGTGTGCACGACCTGTCCGTCCGGGCTGGTCAGCGCCAGCTCACCGAAGGGCGATTCATGCTCCATGTAGCGTGCCGTCTGGCCTTTCAGAAAGCCGGCCCGTGGACAGGATGTCCACAGCGGCTTTTCACCTTTGCAAGCATTTAAAACGGCGTCCACGCTGGCGTAGTGTTGCAAGCGCTCCAGCGTGCGAATGGTCGGGAAGATCATTAAAAAGTTGCCCGCTGCGTGCTTGGCAAGCGCATCGGCTGGGCGTATCCATTCGGGCTCGAATTGCTCTGACTCGTCAGCCACAGGCTCTTGGCCTTCTGGCATACGGGCGACCAGAAACGGCACGTCAAAGCGCCGCGGCAAGTCGCGGTCGGTGATCCAATGGGCGAGCACAAAAACGTCAGCGCCGGCCAAGGTCAAGCCGCGCGCCTGGCACTGCGCGGCAAACGGCGCTTTTCGGTCCAATGCGGCAATGTCGGCGGTGGTGATGTGGCTTCCATCAGCACGGCGCGCCAGCAGCACGCCAAGTTCTTCAAAACTTTCCCGAATGGCAGCAATGGCTTGCGTCAGGTGCAGGTCACTTTGGGTCGGCCTGCGGGTGGATTGGCGGTGTGCCGCACTGTCTGCGGCATCAATGCCGCCGCCCGGAAACACGTAAGCGCCCGGCGCAAAGCTGGCTGTCATGGAACGGCGCGTCATCAGCACTTCGATGCCGTGCTCGCCATCGCGCAGCAGCAAAACGGTGGCGGCGGGGCGCAGCGCTACGGGTTCTCGCGTAGGTTGGAGTAGTTGATTTGGTCTTACCATGACATCATTTAATCACGGAGATGACCATGTTGATAAAGCGCTTTTCTTTTTGGGCCTGCCTGATCGGGACGACTGCCGTGTTGTCGACAACTGCCGTAGCGCAAACAACGCCTGCCTGGCCGACACGCGGCCCGATCAAATTGGTGGCGGTGTTCCCGCCGGGCGGCTCGGTGGATCAGGTCGCGCGCATTTTGCAGGTGCCCTTGCAAACCGCCCTGGGCCAAACCGTGATTGTTGAAAACAAGGGCGGCGCATCCGGCTCCATCGGCGCTGCCGCAGTAGCCGCAGCCCCGCCAGACGGCTACACCTTCGCGGTGGTGTTTGACACCCACGGCGTCAATCCGGCGCTCATTCCCAACATGCCGTTTGACAGCAAAAAAGACTTGTCGCCCATCGTGCTGGTGGGCACATCACCGATGGTGCTGGCCACCTTTGCCGGTAGCGAGTACAAAACCTTTGCTGACGTGGTGGCAGCCACCAAAGCCAAAAAGAACGTCAGCTACGGCAGCATTGGCTCGGGCAGCCTGGGCCATGTGGCCATGACGCTGCTGGGTAAAAACGGCGGCATCGACTGGGCCCACATCCCGTACAAAGGCGGTGGCCCGCTGATGAACGATGCGGTGGCTGGCCACGTCCCCTTATCGATTGGCTCGGTGTTTGTGACCAAGCCGCACATTGACAGTGGCCGCATGCGCCCGCTGGTCGTGACCAGCAGCAAGCGCAGCCCCGACTTGCCCAATGTGCCCACGGTGGCCGAAAGTGGCTACCCCGGTTTTGAAGCCCCTGCCTGGTGGGCCGTGCTGGCCCCAGCCAAAACCCCGCCAGATATTTTGAAACGCATGAACGACGCGCTGAACACCGTTTTAAAAAACCCGGACATCGCTAAAAAGCTCGATGCACAGGGCATTGATGTGATTGGTGGCACCCCTGAGGCAGCGCGCGTTTTCATTGACAAGCAGATGGACATCTGGGCCAAGGTGGTCAAGGACAACAACATCAAGGCCGACTGATCACACCTCTGGCGACACCCCCATCGCCACCAAAAACCGGGCCACCATGTTGTAGGTGGCAATGGCGGCGGTCAGCTCGACGATTTGCGTCGTGTCGAAATGCTGCTTGAGCTGCCCAAACACGGCGTCTGTGACTTTGACATCCAGCGTCATTTGCGCGGCGTATTGAACCACGATGCTTTCAACAGCACCCAGCGCTTGATGTGATGCGGCCAAACGCGGATCTGCCTTGCAAATCTGCTCCAAGGCATCGAGTTCAGCCTCCGTGCCGCCAGCCTTTAAAAAATCGGGTGCGTGGTGGTGGTATTCGTACGCTGCGCCTGTCAGCAGCGCAACGGTGCAAATGCCCAGCTCGCGCAGCTTCCAACTGGTGGGCAGGTCGGTGCGCACGGCTTTGAGGTACACGTTCCAGCCGCGTGCCAGCGGTTCGCTCCACAGCAGGGCTTTGTCGAGGTTGAGCAGTTCGCCGCCACGGCGTTTCAAAATAGCTTGCACCAGGTCGTTGGGTTGGGGTTTGGCTGAGGGGGTCCAGTCGGGTATGCGCATGGCTTGTCTTCAAAGAGTGTTTAAAACCATAGCGTAGCGCGATAATCCGGCCATGAAAGTGAAATTCACAAAAATGCAGGGCGCGGGCAACGACTTTGTGGTGCTTGATGAAACGCGCGGCCTGCTGGGTTTGACGCCAGCGCAGTACCGGTTTTTGGCTGACCGTCACTTCGGTGTGGGTGCAGACCAGATTTTGTCGGTACGGCCCGCCCCAACGCCTGCGGTTGATTTTGCGTACGTGATTCACAATGCCGATGGTGGTGAAGTGGAGCATTGCGGCAACGGCGCGCGCTGCTTTGTGCGCTTTGCGCGTGAGCAGGGCTTGACCGACAAGTCGACGCTGCGGGTGCAAACCATGAACCGCGTTTTGACCCTGACCCTGCAAAGCGATGGCCGTGTGACAGTCGATATGGGCGCACCGGTCTTCGACTTGGCCCAAGTGCCGTTTGATGCGGCGGGACTCAGCCCGCAAACCATCCATTCCTGGCAAAAGTGGCCATTGAATGTGGCTTTAGCGCCCTCAATTCAAGCACCAGAAGCTCCTGTATTCATAGCAGTCTTGTCGATGGGAAACCCGCATGCCGTGCTGCTGGTCGACGATGTCGAGACCGCGCCAGTGCGCGAGCTGGGCCCCCTGATTGAAGGCCATGCGCGCTTTGCCAAGCGCGTCAACGCTGGCTTCATGCAGATCGTCAATCGCCATACCGTCCGCCTGCGCGTCTACGAGCGCGGTGCGGGCGAGACGCTGGCCTGCGGCACAGGGGCTTGCGCGGCGGTGGTGGCGGGCATTCGCCTTGGGCTGCTGGGCAGCGTGGTCGACGTGCAAACGCGCGGCGGCGTGCTGACGATCGAGTGGTCTGGCGAGCTGGACCAGTCCGTCACGATGACGGGGCCCGCAATCACCGTTTTTGAGTCTGAGATTGATATTCCATAAATGATGTCCCCACGCTTGTTGCCTCGCGTACAGCGCTGCCCCACCAGGGGGCTGACCTTGCCAGGGGCGGCCCTTCGCTGGGCTCGTTATATAGTTTCCCCAGCAAAACCATCACAATCCCACCATGAACCCAACTGACCATAACAATCCCATCACGGAAGACGATATCGCCAATTTCCTGGCCAATACGCCGGACTTTTTCGAGCGTCACGCTGAACTGCTTGGCACGGTGCAATTGTCCAGCGGCCACGGTAGCCGCGCGGTGAGCTTGCAGGAGCGTCAGGCAGAGCTGCTGCGTGACAAGATCAAAATCCTTGAAGCCAGGATGGTCGACATGATTCGCCACGGGCAGGAAAACGTGGCCATTGCTGGCAAGCTGCAGCGCTGCACGCGCAACCTGCTGCTCACGGCGCATGCGCGTGACTTGCCCGACACCATCGTGCATGAACTCAAGGGCCAGTTTGCCATTCCGCAGGCGGCCATCAAGCTCTGGCGTGTCAATGGCGTGTTCACCGGCGAGCCATTTGCCTCCGGCGCGAGCAGCGATGCGCAGACTTTTGCGTCCTCACTCGGCGCGCCGTATTGCGGCATGAATTCAAGTTTTGAGGCGGCCAACTGGCTGCCTGAACCGGCCATGGCGATGTCGATCGCCATGATTCCCCTGCGTGAAGACGGTGCGCAGGAAGCCTTTGGCATGCTGGTGATGGCCTCTACCGACCCGCAGCGCTTTCATGCTGCGATGGGGACCGATTTCCTGGCGCAAATTGGCGATCTGGCCGGCGCGGCCCTGACCCGTTTGCTGCCACAAACCACCGCCGCTTAGCCCCCATGGCCGCCCAAGCGCAGGCAGATCACACCGATCAGGGCAGCGTCTTTGAGTTTGACCCGCTCGCCGTGCGTTACCTGGCGCATGTGCGGGTTGAAAAGCGTCTGGCCCAGCGCACCGTGGCGCTGTATGCCGCCGACCTGCAAAAACTTCAAACCAGCGCGCTGGCTGCCGGTGTGTCGCTGCAATCGGTACAAAACACACATATTCGCCGCTGGGTGGCCCACATGCACAGCGCCGGCCGCACGGCGCGCGGCATCGCGCTGATTCTGTCGGGCTGGCGCGGTTTCTATAGCTGGTTGGGGCGCGAGGGCCTGGTGCCCAGCAACCCGGTGCAGGATGTGCGCGCCCCCAAGGTGCCCAAGCCGCTGCCCAAGGCGCTGGGCGTCGAAGAGGCGGTGCAACTGGCCAGCTTCAGGTCTGAAGACAGCCACCCGATCCGGGAGGCGCGTGACCACTGCATCACTGAACTGCTCTACGGTTGCGGCTTGCGGATTGGCGAACTGGTGGGGCTGGATGTGCAGGATGGCAAGGATGCCCGCGGCTGGGTTGACCGCCAAAACGCTGAGGCGCATGTGCTGGGCAAAGGCAGCAAAAAGCGCAGCGTGCCAGTGGGCAGCAAGGCGCTGGCTGCCTTGGCTGAATGGGTCAGCCAGCGCGCGCAGTGGGCTAAAACTGACGCCGCCCTGTTCATCAATGAGCGCGGCCAGCGTCTGAGCCCACAACACATCCGGGTACGGCTCAAACAGCGTTCCTTGCAGGCGGGTTTGGCCACGCCGGTGCACCCGCACATGCTGCGCCACTCTTTTGCCAGCCATGTGCTGCAGTCCAGCGGCGACTTGCGGGCCGTACAGGAGCTGCTGGGCCACGCCAACATCACCACCACGCAGGTGTATACACGGCTTGATTTTCAGCATCTGGCCCGTGTCTACGACGCGGCACACCCCAGAGCGACCAGAACCACGCCCGACAAGTAGCGCAGCGCGGCAGTTTGGCAAGAACAGCGTTTAACGACGACTCGGCACTGGCCTGAATAACTTATCTTTGAGCGGTACCCATTCAGGGTCAGGGTCAGCCTGACAATAAGGCCATGAATAAGGCCATGAAATCACTGCGTCTGAAACCCGGAAAAGAAAAATCCCTGCTGCGCCGCCACCCCTGGGTGTTTGACGGCGCCCTGGCGACGGGCGGGGGTGGTGTGGGCTTGGCCGAGGCGGGCGAGACAGTGCGCATTGAAAGCCATGAGGGCCAGTTTTTGGGCTGGGCGGCTTACAGCCCGCAGTCCAAAATCCGCGCACGGGTCTGGAGCTTTGACGAGGCACAGCGCATCGACGCTTCGTTTTTTATAGCTGCTTGTGCAAGAACCATAAGGGCTAGAAGCCTTTTTGACATCAAAAGCGATGGCATCAGGCTGATCCATGGCGAATCTGACGGCCTGCCTGGTCTGGTGGTGGACAGGTATGGCGATACGCTGGTGGCGCAGTTCTCCAGCTGCGGGTCAGAGCGCTTCAAGGGCGTGATTGTGGACGCATTGCTCAAGCAAACCGGCTTGACCAGGCTGTATGAGCGCTCAGACGCAGGTGTTCGCTCACTTGAAGGCCTGCCCGAAGCGACCGGTTGGCTCGCGGGGTCTGGCAGCACCGACATCATCCTGACGGAACACGACTGGAAGCTCAGCCTGGACGTGGCCAGTGGCCACAAAACCGGGTTTTATCTGGACCAGCGGGACAGCCGCCACAAGTTCAGCCAGTACGCCCGCCGCATGGCTTTCAAGCGTGTGTTGAATTGCTACAGCTACACAGGCGGCTTCACGGTGGCAGCTTTGAGTGGCGGCGCAGCGCACGTCACGTCGATTGACTCGTCTGGCCCGGCGATCGAGCGTGCGGTGGCCAACGTCGCGCTGAACGGTTTTGACGCCAGCCGCACCACCATGATGGATGCCGACGTCAACGCCGCGTTGCGCCAGTTTTTAAAGGACGGGGTGACCTTTGACGCCATCGTGCTCGACCCGCCCAAATTTGCCCCCACCGCCTTTCATGCCGAGCGCGCCGCCCGGGCCTACAAAGACATCAACCGCCTGGCCCTGATGCTGCTCGAGCCTGGCGGTGCACTGTTCACCTATTCCTGTTCAGGCGGCATCAGCGCCGATTTGTTTCACAAGATCGTCGCCGGGGCAGGCTTGGATGCGGGTGTGGATGCTTACATCACCGAACGCATGGGAGGCGCGCCAGACCATCCGATGACGGTGACCTTTCCTGAGGGGGAGTACCTCAAAGGGATGGTTCTGGTCAAAATGCAGGCTTGACATTGGCCTCCAAAGGCCGGCACGACAAAATGCGTCGTGCTCAGGTATCAAATAAGGCTGTAGGCCAATGAATACTTGGGTCAAAAGCTATTAAAATAATAGTGATTGCACAGCCATTTTTTCAACATCACAGCTTTGTCGTCAAGTCCCTGCTGAAAGATGCTGATGGCTGCAAAAAGCAGCCTGAACAAGCTGTTGACAGCGTTTGGACAGGCGAAAGCTGGTAAAACGCCCAAAATGCGACAATAGCAGGCTACATGACCTCTAACTTTTCCAATCTTTCGCTCGCTCCCCAGCTGGCCCGCGCCGTTGCCGAGATGGGCTACGAAACCATGACCCCCATCCAGGAGCAGGCCATTCCGGTGGTTCTGGAGGGGCGTGACGTGATGGGCGCAGCGCAAACCGGGACCGGTAAAACGGCCGCTTTTGCCTTGCCGCTGCTGCAGCGCATGATGAAGCACGAAAACGCGTCCACCTCGCCAGCGCGGCACCCGGTGCGCGCCTTGGTGTTGCTGCCCACCCGTGAGCTGGCGGTGCAGGTGGCCGAGCAGGTCAAGCTTTACGCCAAATACACCCACTTGAACAGCGCGGTGGTTTTTGGCGGCATGGACATGAAGGGCCAAACCGCCGAGCTGAAAAAAGGCGTCGAAGTGCTGGTCGCTACGCCAGGCCGCTTGCTGGACCACATTGAAGCCAAAAACGCGGTGTTAAACCAGGTTGAATATGTGGTGCTCGATGAAGCCGACCGCATGCTCGACATTGGCTTTTTGCCCGACTTGCAGCGCATTTTGAGTTACCTGCCCAAGCAGCGCATCACGCTGCTGTTTTCGGCCACCTTCTCCCCTGAAATCAAGCGCCTGGCGTCCAGCTATCTGCAAGACCCGGTGACGATTGAAGTGGCACGCTCAAACGCCACCGCATCGACGGTGGAGCAGCATTTTTACAGCGTGGGCGCAGACGACAAGCGACGTGCCTTGCACCAGGTGTTAAAAACCCGCGGCATGAAGCAGGCTTTTGTGTTCGTCAACAGCAAGCTGGGTTGCGCCCGCCTGGCACGCTCGCTTGAGAAAGAAGGCCTGAAAACCACCGCCCTGCATGGCGACAAAAGCCAGGAGGAACGCCTGAAAGCCCTCGAAGCCTTCAAAAGCGGCGAAGTTGACTTGCTGGTGTGTACCGATGTGGCAGCGCGCGGGCTGGACATCAAAGATGTGCCAGCGGTGTTCAACTTTGACGTGCCTTTCAATGCCGAAGACTATGTGCACCGCATTGGCCGCACTGGTCGGGCTGGGGCCTCTGGCTTGGCCGTCAGTTTTGTGGCCAGCAGCGACCAGCGGCTGGTGACAGACATTGAAAAGCTCATCAAAACCAAAATCGAGCTGGAGCCTTTTGCCTTTGACGAGGCGCCTGGCGAGCACCAGCGCATCAACGATGGCAGACGCATGTACCGCCAAGCCGACGATGCAGCGCCGCGTGAACGGCCAGAGCGCCGCGAGCCCAGAGAATTTAGAGAGCGGCGTGAAGCGCCACCGCACCGTCAGGCCGCCGCACCGCGCGACCCGTTTTTTGACCAGCCCTACGAGAGCACTGTTGCCACTGATGCCCAGCCCGCCTGGGAGGCCGCCGCCAAAGCCAACCCGACGCGCAGTCTGTCTGCCAACATCAAGCCCAAGAAAAAAGTCGCCGCGTTGTTCAAGCTCGTCGGATAAGTCTCCTGGGGCGCGATCCGTCAGCGCTTACCGACACATGCTTTGCCCGCCGTCTGGCAGTGTGTGGCGCTTTTTTCTCTTCATCTGCGTGAATGCGCCAACGATTCACCCGTCGTGTTGACGTCCCCCTTGGTGTCGCCGTTCTTCAATGGCTAGATGCCGACAGCCTGCGCATGAGCGCAGCGATGTATTGACCTGCCCCGCAAGCTAGCCAGGCCGCTGCTGCTGCTCGCAGGGGACCTGCATCAGTTCAAATTCGCCAGCGCGAGGCCCCAGTCGGGCTGCTGTCAGGCAACCGCCCCATACGCAGCCTGTGTCCAGCGCCAGTGTGTTGCGGTGCAGGGTTTGCCCAGCGTTCAGGGTTGACCAATGGCCAAAAGCAATCGGCTGGTCAAGTGTTGCCCGACCCGGCACCTCAAACCAGCGTGAATAGCCCGGCGGTGCGTCTGCCTGGCCGCCCTTGATGCTGAACTCCATCTCGCCCGCGTTCGTGCAAAAGCGCAGGCGGGTCAGGGCGTTGACGATGACCCGCCAGCGTTCAGCGCCCTGCAAGCCGTCGTGCCATGGCCCGGGCTGGTTGCCAAACAGCTGGGTTAAAAAGTATTTGAAGTCATCCGCACGCAACTGCTGCTCCAGCTCGCCGGCCAGGGCCAGCGTTTGCGCCCTTGTCCACTGCGGCAGCACGCCGGCATGCACCATCAGCCAGCCGTGCGACGCGATCGCCAGGGGCCGGTGCCGCAGCCAGTGCAGCAGATCGGCGCAGTCAGGCGCGGCCAGCAGTTGCGCCAGTGTGTCGCCCTTGCTGCCAGCACGAACGCCTTGCCACACGCCCAGCAAATGCAGGTCATGGTTGCCCAGCAGGCATTGCGCCGCATCGCCCAGCGCGCTCAGCCGGCGCAGCACGGCCAATGAATCTGGCCCCCGGTTGACCAGATCACCCAGCATATAGAGGGTGTCGCGGCTGGGCGAAAAGTTGACCGACTCCAGCAGACGCTGAAATGGCACATCGCAACCTTGCAGGTCGCCAATCAGGTACATTGACATGTGTTTATTTTGCTTGAAGACGCATGGACTTTTTGCTGATTGCCTTTTTGACATTGCTCAACGGCGTGTTTGCCATGTCGGAGATGGCCCTGTCGTCAAGCCGCAAGGCCAGGCTGGCAGCCATGGCCGAGTCGGGCGACAAAGGGGCCGAGGCAGCGCTGGGCCTGATGGACAACCCGACCCAATTCTTGTCATCGGTTCAGGTGGGCATCACCTCGATTGGCATGCTCAACGGCATCATTGGCGAGGCGGCGTTCAGTGGCAACCTGTCGGTGTGGATGCAGAGCTTGGGCATGCCCCTGCGCGCCTCAGACATCACCGCGACGGCCTTGGTCGTGGCCATCATCACTTACATCACGATTGTGTTTGGCGAGCTGGTGCCCAAGCGCATCGGCCAGCTGTACCCCGAAACAGCTGCCCGGCTGGTGGCCCGCCCCATGATGTGGGTGGCCAGCGCGGCCAAGCCGTTTGTCAAACTGCTGTCCTTCAGCACCCACGCTGTGCTCAAGCTGCTGCGAGTCGACAACACGGCAGGCCGCGGCGTGACCGAAGAAGAAATCACCGCCAGCCTGGAGGAAGGCGTTGACGCGGGACTGATTGAAGAGCATGAACATCAGATGGTGCAAAACGTGTTTTTGCTGGACGACCGGTTACTCACGTCGCTGATGTTGCCGCGCTCGGACATCGAGTGGCTGGACGCCGCCGACACCGCAGACGAAGCGATTCAAAAGGCCGGCGTCACGGGTCACTCGTGGTACCCCGTGTGCCGGGGTAGCCTTGACGAGGTGGTGGGTGTGATCAGCGTGGCCAGATTGCTGGCTTTGCGTGGCGCGGATGCGCAGCCACAGGGCGAACGTATCGGCGGGCATGCAACTGCGGCCGTGTTTGTGCCTGAAACGCTGACGGGCATGGAGCTGCTGGAGCAGTTTCGCGCCAAGTCCAGCCGCATGGTGTTTGTGGTCGATGAATACGGTGTGGTGCAGGGCCTGGTCACGCCGTTGGACATGTTGGAGGCCATCACGGGTGAACTGCAGCCTGGTGCCCAAATAGATGCCTGGGCTACCCGGCGGGATGACGGAAGTTGGCTCATTGACGGGGTGATGCCGGTATCCGAGCTCAAGGCCCGGCTGGACATCAAGGACCTGCCTGCCGAAGACAAGGGTCGCTACAACACCGTGGCGGGGTTGCTGCAGGCCGTGTCTGGCCGCTTGCTGGCGACGGCCGATCGGGTCGATTGCGCGGGTTGGCGCTTTGAGGTGGTTGACCTGGACGGCAAACGCATTGACAAGGTGCTGGCAAGCCCCTTGAACCTGCCGGACTGACAAGACTGTTTTGCCCGCCCCGCATCTTGAAAACAGGCCTCAACGGGCTAAAAAGGTCATTTTCAGGTGCCAAATCAGCCTCTAGACCAATGATTTCATGCTCGGGTAGTTCCTAAATCAGGAACACTTCGACTGCTTTGCCGCAATGCCCGGTGCCGCGCCGGCATTTGCCGTGGTCGCTAAACTCTGGGCTTGATTCATTTTCTGATTTTTAGGCGCACACCATGAGTTTGATTCCCGTCACCATCCTCACCGGCTTTCTGGGTTCAGGCAAAACCACGCTTTTGAAGCGCGTTTTGACCGAAGCCCACGGCCAAAAAATTGCCGTGATCGAAAACGAGTTTGGCGAAGAAAACATCGACAACGAGATTCTGGTCAACGACACGCAGGAAAACATCATCCAGATGAACAACGGCTGCATTTGCTGTTCGATTCGCGAAGACCTGAGGGACACGCTCCAAACGCTGGCCGAAAAAAAGCGCAAGGGCGAGCTGGTATTTGACCGGGTCGTGATTGAGACCACCGGCCTGGCCGACCCCGGCCCGGTGGCGCAAACGTTTTTTATGGACGAAGAAATTGCCGAACAGTACCTGCTGGACTCGATTCTGACCCTGGTCGATGCCAAACACGCCGACGCCCAGCTCAATGACCGTCAGGAGGCACGCCGCCAGATTGGCTTTGCCGACCAGATATTCATCAGTAAAACCGACCTGGCGACAGCCGATGAGGTCAAAGCATTGACCCACCGACTGACCCACATGAACCCGCGTGCGCCACAAAAAGCCGTGCATTTTGGCGATGTGGCGATCGCCGATGTGTTTGACCTGCGCGGCTTCAATTTGAATGCCAAGCTTGACATTGACCCGGACTTTCTGAAGGCCGACGACCATGGCCACAACCACGAAGGCCACAATCACGAAGGCCATGACCACGTTCATGGCGAGCATTGCGACCATCCTTCCCATGCCGCTGAACAGGGCCATCACCATGTGCATGATGACGATGTCAAAAGCTTTGTCTTCCGTTCAGACAAGGCCTTCAGCCCGGCCAGACTGGAAGACTTTCTGGGCGCGATTGTCAATATTTACGGCCCGCGTATGCTGCGCTACAAAGGGGTGCTCAACATGGAAGGCACCGAGCGCAAGGTGATTTTTCAGGGGGTGCACCAGCTGATGGGCAGCGACTTGGGACCCGCCTGGGCAGATGGCGAGACCAAGACCAGCAAAATGGTGTTTATTGGCATTGATCTGCCGAAAGATATTTTCATGCAAGGCTTGGAACAGTGCCTGGTTTGAGCCAAGTTTGAGTGAGTCTGCAGGCCATTTGTAAAGACCGCTCATTTCTTGATGACAAGCCATGTTCGTCTTGATTCTTCAGTGGTTTGGTTTTGAGGTCGCCCGAGAGCTCGGGCAGCCGCTATAATCGCGCGCCGATCAAAATACCCAGCCGCGCGCACTTGCCGGGGCTCACCCAGAGGCGGCTTCTCAGAGGAGACAGACAATGAAAGCAAAACCAGCGAAATCAGTCAAACCGGCAAAGTCAGCAAAGCCAGCAAAGCCGACCTCATCCGCAGGCAAAACGGCGGCTAAAACCAACGTGAAAGCCAACGTGAAAGCCACCGTCAAAGCCAAACCCAAAACACCCTCGAAGGTGGTCAAGCCGGGCGCCAAACCCGCCCCCAAAGTTGCCGTGAAGCCCACAAAAACCGTCAAACCTCCTGTCAAATCAGTAGCCAAAAAAGTCGCCAAGCCGCCTCTGAAGGCCAAGCCAACTGCCAAAAAGCCAGCCGTTAAAGCTGCCATCAAGCCAGTCGCCAAAAAGCCGGTCGCCAAAGTCGCCAACAAGTCAGTGGCCAAAAAGCCGTTGCCCAAAGCACAATCTGTTGTCAAGGCGGCTGCCAAGCCAGCCGCCCAAGCGGCCAAGCAAAAGCTGCCTCTCACCGTACCCCAAGTGCTTGCCAAGCCGGCAGCTAAAACTGCTCAGAGTGCCGCAACCGCCAAGGCCAAAACCATCCCTGTAGTCGCTGCTGTCCCTCTGGCAGCCCCCAAACCGGCTCCCGTCAGCAACGGTTTGCCGCCCCCGCCACCTCTGAAGCCAGGCCGCCGAAGTTCGTCGCGCGCGCTGGCTCATATGCCTCCCCCCGCACCCATGGTGCCTACCCATGCGCCAGACGCAGCAAAAGCCAGTTACTCAACAATGACCGAACGCGTGATCGCGCCGCACCCCTATGTGGCCGCCAAAAAAGACCCCAAACTAGCGAACAACTGGAAGACCAAGACCCCTGAGACGCTGACCGAAGAAGAAGTCAACGCCATGCCTGATGCGGAGTACATGAACGATACGCAAATGGCCTTTTTCCGCCATAAGCTGTCCATCCTGAAACAGGATATTCACAACAGTGCCGGTGCCACAACAGAACACCTGCGTGAAGACACGGTCGTGGTGCCAGACCCGGCCGACCGCGCCACGATTGAGGAAGAACACGCCCTCGAACTGCGTACCCGTGACCGGGAGCGCAAGCTGTTGAAAAAAATCGAGCAGTCGATTGCCCGCATTGATTCTGGTGACTATGGCTACTGTGATGAAACCGGCGAGCCGATCGGCGTCGGTCGGCTCATGGCTCGGCCTACTGCCAGCCTGTCGCTGGAGGCTCAGCAAAGACGCGAGCTGAAGCAGAAAATGTTTGGTGATTGACGCGTTGACCCTGCCCATCGAGTAAGCACCTTCTAACGATCACATCATGGCAAAACAAGACACCTCACCGGGTTTGCTTGCCAAGATGGTGAAGTTTGTCCGCAATCCTGCAACCAGCTGGACTGATCTGGACGCCAAAGAAACCGACCGTGACGAAGCCGTCAGCAGGCAGCTGCTCAAGGAGATGATTGAGCGCAGGCAAAGAAATGATTTTGTGCGCAAGCGGGAATTCGACATGTTGCGCAAAATGCGCAAGCGCGAGGCCATGATGGGCCAGGACCCATCTGCGGAGCCTTCTTTTTTTCATAGCAGCATGCCGTCCAAGCAGGATGACCGTGCCAAGACGCTGAAAAAGATCGATGAAATCGAAGCCCAGATGTCCATGCAGTGGTGGAAAACCAAGCCGGACAAGTTATCGTCACTCCCCTCTGCAAAGGCTGCCGCCTCGACCAACTTACTGGATGGGGCGGGTCTTGCAGGCTCGACCGCCCCATCTCATGGAGCCAGGCCACCCCCATTGCAGATACCGATGCTGGGCAATACCTTGCCGCTTTTGCAGCAAGATTACCTGCCCACTGAGCCTATTGGCTTGCTACCCCAGAGCGAAACACCTGCTGTTCCAGCCAAACAGGCTGTGATCGCCGCTGACTCGACGGTCAAGCGGCTCAAGCCGCTGGTCATTGGAGGCTTGTTAGGCCAAAACTACGAAGGCGGTGCATCTGGTTTTGGTTACAGCAACATCATGGCCATCGATGTGTCAGAGATTGCCCACGATGCAGAACTCGAAGAAGCCTCCATCCGTTTTGCCAATGGCGATGACATCGGTGCCGAGGCGGGCCTGCAGGAAATGCTGGCTCCCGGCGGCTCGCGGGCAGGCCAGTCAGAAGCCTGGATGGCCCTATTTGACCTTTATCGCGCGACGGATCAACAAGAAAAATTTGAAAACGCCGCACTGAAGTTTGTACAGAAGTTTGACCGCTCGGCACCGCACTGGTTTTCGATGCCGGACATGGTCAAGGCCATGTCAGTGCCAGCCATCTCCGTCGCCGGAAATGGGTCCGTCGCTGACTGGATTTGTCCGTCCTCTGTCGGCATTCACACAACCGCCGCATTGAAGGCCGCACTGGCCAAAGCGCCGATGCCATGGCATCTTGACTGGAGCCATCTCAAAACCATTGAACCACTTGCGGTGGAGGCGTTGACCCAAGTTTTCGTCGGTTGGTCGGCACAGCCTGTACAACTGCGTTTTATCGGTGCTGACCAATTGCAAAAGGTTCTTCAGCAGGCAACGCCCTCGGGTCAGCGCGACACACAACAGGCTTGGTGGCAATTGCGCATGGAGGCGCTGCGGCTAGCGCACCGCCCTGACGAGTTTGAGCTGGCTGCGCTGGACTTTTGTGTCACCTACGAAGTCTCTCCGCCCTCGTGGGAAACAGCGCGCTGCGACTACAAATCCGTGGACAAGCAGGGGCTGCCCATTTTTGGCAATACCATCATCGGTGAGGTGTCGCGCGACTTCGCGCCGTCAAGCCTGAGCTTCCAAGACGGCGACACGCACATGGATGCTTTGTCATCGCAAACGGCCAAGCTGATGTCGATTGATCTGTCGGGCCAGATCGAAGGCGATGCCCTAACGACTCTGGAAAAACTGGAAACCAAACTGATGGGTGCGGACATCATGGTGATTTCCTGTGCCAGGCTGATTCGTGTCGATTTTTCAGCGGCTGGCGCGCTGCTCAACTGGGTATCGGCTCGCCAATCGGAAGGTCGAGCCGTGCAGTTTTCCGACGTGAACCGGCTGGTTGCGGCCTTTTTCAACGTGATAGGCATCACTGAACACGCCAAAGTGATGACCCGGCATGACTAGTCCTTCGGCCCAACTTTCATAAAACTGACGATGGCATGGGCCACTTCAACGCCTTTGTCTTCCTGTAAAAAATGTCCAGCTTGACGCGTGATAGCGTGCGCTTGGCCTTGTGCGCCTGGCACCAATTCTTGCCAGACTTGATGGCCACCGCGCGTCACCGGGTCACGGCTACTGAACAATGTCAGAAAGGGCTTATCCCAGCGCTTGAACAGCTCCCAGGCGCGCTCATTGTTTTGCCGCTCAGGGTCTTGCGGGGTGGTGGGAACAAAACCCGGAAACAGCCGGGCCGCGACTTTGTAGCGGCGCGACGGGAAGGGCGCGTCGTAGGCCGCCACCTCCTCTGGACTCAAGCCAGCCACGCAGCCAGTCTTGACGATGCGGCCGATGGGAAACCACGGGCTGTACCTTGAAAATGCACGCCAGATCTTGAAGGCGCGCGGCACTTCTTCCATACCGGTGGGCAACCCGCCGTTGGCCAGCACAATGCGCGCGAATCGCTCGGGCGCTTCGGCCACCATGCGCAAGCCTATCAGCGAGCCCCAGTCCTGGCAAAACAGCGTGACATTCTGCAAGTCATTGGCTTGCAGCCAAGCGCTCATCCATTGCACGTGGAACAGGTACGAGTAGTCAGACTTGTGGGCGGGTTTGTCAGAGCGGCCAAAACCCACCAGGTCAGGCGCCACCACCCGCATGCCAGCGTCCAGCAGCACCGGAATCATCTTGCGGTACAAAAACGACCAGGTCGGCTCACCATGCATCAGCAGCACGGTGGGCGCGTCGCGTGGACCTTCATCGATGTGAGCGATGCGCACGCCGCCGACCTCGGTGTAGTGGGGCGTGTAGGCAAAGTCGGGCAGGTTGGCAAAGCGCGCTTCAGGGGTGCGCAGCACTTGGGTCACACGGGGCAGGTTTTGCATGGTCAAAAGCGTCGGCTCACTTTGATGTCGGTGGACGCGGCAGGCAGGCTCACAAAGTCGCCGTCAGCGCCGATGCGAATGGGGCCACTGTAAATGTCAGAAGCCGCACCCAGAAACGCTTTCTCAAGGCCAGGCAGCGGCAGTGGCGGCGCGATGTGGTTGAGCAGCAAGTAGCCCACCTTTGCGTCGCGCGCTGTCTCAGCGGCTTCTTCGGGTGAGGCGTGGTAGTTCGGGATGTCAGCAAATATTTTGACCAGGTTCACACGCCCAGCTTTGGCAGCGCCGTCTTTCAGCAGGGCTGTGAGCGGCCCGGACAGCGCTTCATGTATGAGCAGGTCCACACCGGCTGCTTCGCGCTGCACCGCGGCTGATTTTTTGGTGTCACCACTGATGACCACGCTGCGGCCCTTGTAGACAAACCGGTAGCCGACGGCTGGGTGTACCGGGCCGTGGTCGACCGTGAAGGCGGTGATTTCCAGGTTCGCGTCCTTCAGCAGCACGACCCTGCCATCGGCACCTGGGACGAAAGGCACAGCCTTGCCGCCAAAGCCGCTGGCGGGCACGGTGGCATCGCCGTGGTGCGCCACCCGATAGTCCCGGTCCTGGCTGTAGGCTTGCATGAAGCCGGCCAGCACGGTTTCAACACCGCTCGCTCCGTACACCGGGACAGGTGCGGTATTGGCAGCCGAGCCCCAGCGTTGCAACAACAACTCACCCAGACCGTCAATATGGTCGGAATGAAAGTGCGTCAGCAAGATGGCATTGATGCGTCCATGCTGAAAACCCATTTTGCCAATGTTGCGCGCGCTGCCGCTGCCTGTATCCACCACAAACAGCTGTTTGCCCGCCACCACCAGCGTACAGGGGCCACTGCGCTTGTCGTCGGGGAAGGGCGAGCCTGCGCCGCACAGGCCAACGTGCAAACCATCCGGCAGGTCGTTCATGGCGTCAATACCTAAGCGGTAGGCGGCCACTTTTCCAGCGATCGCCATGCTGATGGGCACGCGAAATGCAAAGGCCGCAGCGAGCGCCATGACCACCAGCGCCAAGATAGAAAGGATAAAAGAACGAGAGGACTTTTTCATGTCAAGCACCTTTTGAAAAAACCAGGGTGCCGTCTTCAACAGCACCAAAGCGCAGTGTGAACAGGTCCAGAGCATAGTTTTGATGCAGCCGCCAGGGTTTGCGATTGCCCTGGGTCGGGAACTTATGCAGCGAGCGCTGAATGTAGCCGGAGGTGAAATCAATCCAGCTTTCTTCCTTCACACGCGGATCATTGAGGATCGGTGTGCATTGCCGCCAGCCCTTGCGGGACATGGTGTTGAGCAGGCGGCAAGCATAGTCGCCCACCAGGTCCGCCTTCAAGGTCCATGACGCATTGGTATAACCCGTAACGTAAACGAGGTTGGGCACGCCGTTGAGCATCATGCCCTTGTAGCTCATGGTCTTGTTCAGCGCGATGGGCTGGTTGTCCACCATCAGCATCATGCCGCCCATTGCGAGCAAATCCAGACCGGTGGCGGTGACGATCACATCGGCCTTCAGCTCCTGACCAGAGCGCAGCTTGATACCTTGTTCAGTGAAGCTCTCGATATGGTCTGTGACTACCGAGGCCGTGCCCTTGCGTATGGCCTTGAACAGGTCGGCGTTGGGCACCAGGCACAGGCGCTGATCCCAGGGCTTGTAGCTGGGTGTGAAGTGTTTTTCCACATCACAGTTGGGCCCAACGAACTTTTTGACGCCTTCAAGGATCATTTTTTTGATGAACTCGGGATGGCGTTTGGAAAGCCTGAAAAACAGCGTGCCCAGCAAAACGTTTTTCCAGCGCGTGATGCCATAGGCCAAGCGGGCTGGCAAATACTGGTTCATTCGTTGGGCCATGCGGTCTTTCGCGGGACGCGCCACCACATAGCTCGGTGATCGCTGCAGCATGGTGACGTGCGCGGCCTTTTCTGCCATCGACGGCACCAACGTGACGGCCGTGGCACCGCTGCCAATCACGATCACCTGCTTGTTGGTGTAGTCAATATCAGCTTTCCATTGTTGGGGATGCACCATGCGACCGGCAAACAGCTCTGCGCCGGGGAAGGCCGGCGTGTAGCCCTGCTCGTAGTTGTAGTAGCCGCTGCAGACATACAAGAAATTGCAGCTGAGCGTCACGCATTCTTGTGGTGAACCGTCGGTGCCTTTTTCGATCTCAAGAGTCCAGCGGGCATCTGGCGTGGACCAGGATGCCTTTTTTACCCTGTGTCCATAGTGGATGTGCGGGGCAATGCCGTAGTCACGCGCTGTGTCGTCAATGTACTTGAGGATGGTCGCACCGTCGGCAATCGATTTGTCTTCTGTCCAGGGCTTGAAGGCATAGCCCAGCGTGTACATGTCCGAGTCAGAGCGTATGCCCGGATAGCGAAACAGGTCCCAGGTGCCGCCTAGCGTCTGGCGCCCTTCGACAATCGCAAAGCTGCGCTCGGGGCAATTCTTTTTAATCTGCGCGGCTGCGCCTATGCCGGACAGGCCTGCGCCAACGATCAGGACGTCAAAGTGTTCAATGGTCATACGGGCATTTCTGGTCGTTCGTGTAGTCAGAGTGATGAAGAGTTATTCGCGCACAAAAATACGGGCCAGTCGTCCCATGGAGGACCAGTAAAAATCGCGACCCCAGCCGACGGATGGAAACACCACGCCTTGGGTAATGCCGCCGCTGCGAACGCGAGCAATTTCGTCGCCCGATTCAATCTTCAGCACCACGACTTCTTCGCCATGTCTGCGGTAGTCGTTGATCAGCAGCTCGCCCGTGTCCGGGTAAAGAATCATGTGACTGGCGCAGCCGAAGGGTTGCTTGTGCCACAGCGGTGTCAGGGCTAAGGAGTCGGTGTCAAAACGCCAGGCCTGTAGATGGCAATTGGCCGAGTCGTAGCCGATGACGATATGACGTTTCAGGTCATAAAGCGGCGGGTTCGTGATACTGCCGCCCGGCAGGCCGCTGACCAGCAGCGTCTGGTGGTCGCTGGCGTCCTGCATGGACACGCGTATCAGCCGGTTCGCAGTGGCACTGACGCCAGCGCCCACCATCTTGACGACATAACTGTGTTTACCGTTGTCCATGAACCAGGCATGTTGACCGTCCAGCACCACGTCCCATCCGTAGCTCTGCTGGCTGGCGGCGATGTAGTCGAAGCGCCAGTTTGCGTCGAGCAGCAAACGACGCGATGGCTCATCCCAGTGGTAGCGAAAAATGGCGTGAACGCCGACCACGTAAACCGTGTTTCCGGTCGCGCTCAGGCGCGCAATCGAGGGCTGGTCGCATTCGGTGTCGGGGCAGGCCAGTGTCATGGACTCGGCGTCAATAACCGTCAGCAAAGCATTGGTCGAATCCGACAGATTCTTGGTAATGATCAGGCCGTTGTCCAGGATGACGAAAGAGTTGTAGGGCTGATTGACCGGCAGTTGTAGCGACGCCAGGGGCTCGCAGGCCCGGTTCAGGCGATGCGCGTAACGGCCATACACCACGTAAATATCACCGTTGCGGTGAATCGCCATGCCGCCCGGCCACATCGGGCCACCAGCCAGACGCGGTGAACGGCAAACAGTCTTCAGGCTGTGCGGATCAATCCGCTCCACGCGCGCCGTGGTCGGCAGACCCAGCTTGGCCCGTATCACCGAATGCGTCAGCAGGTAGACCTCGCCTGGCGCGCCCAGCACGGTCATGGTGGACATCAAGGTGTTGCGGGTGACGCAGGCCAGCGCCTGTCCGGCGCGCAGGGCCAGTCCGGCACCACTGCGTGGCGTCTGCAGCCGCGCTGGGCCGCCGTCTTCACAGGGCCAGGGGCTTGCCAGGTAACCGGCTGCGTTCACGGGGCCTGCATCCGGCGACGTCGGCGTACCAGCACAAAAGCGGCCACGAGTAAAAGCCCAGCAGCCAGAATGGGCAGCCCGATGCGTTCAAAGCGTGGCAGGTAAACGTTAACGAGGGCGTTGATCAGTACTTGCTGTATCGGGTCATAGTTCTCAGGCATAGGCAGCACGCCATTGGCTTTGGCGTAAGCCGCGTAGTCGGCCTGCATCGCTGCGAAGATGTCGGGCATTTGGCTTTGTAGGTCCTTGGTCTCGCCCGGATCGTTGCGAATATCGTAAAGATGCCATAGCCCATCACCGACGGGAGGAATATTCTTAATCAGCTTGAGATCGCCCTTGAAGACGGCCTGGTTGCCTGACAGTTCATAGCCAATGGCCTTATCTGCGGCGTGGACCTGCTGCGCTTGTCCTTTGAGCACCGGCAGCAGGCTGCTGCCTGTCATGGGCTCGACGGCTTGGCCTTTGTAATTCCCGTTCGGCCGGGCCACCTGCGCCAGTTCCAGCAAGGTAGGCGCGATGTCGTTGATGTGCGCCAGACCGCTGAAAATCTGGTTGCGCTGCATGTTGGCCGCGCCCGAGATGATCAGCGGCACGCGGATACCGCCTTCGCCTGAATAAAACTTGTAGGTGCTCAGCGGTGATGCCGCAGCGCTGGCCCAGCTTGGCCCAATGATGCTGTAAGCCCCTTTGGCACCCAGCTGTTCGATGGACTTGTTGTACTTCCAGTCCAACCAAAGCCGACCGGCAAGGACGGCGTAGGGGTCAGACGCTTCAGCACCGTTGTCGGACATGAAGACAAACACCGTGTTGTCATACTCGCCAACATCCTTCAGGTAAGCAACCAAGCGGCCAACCTGAGCGTCCATCGCATCGGCCATGGCGGCGTAGACCTCCATTCGTCTGGCCTGGTATTGCTTGTCCTTGTCGCTCAGCGCGTCCCAGTTGGCGGTGGTGCTCATGGTCACCATGGGGGCGTCTTTGGGTATCAGCCCCAGTTCGATGGCCTTGTCGCGCCGCGCCTGGCGCAGTGCCGTCCAGCCCTTGTCATATTTCCCTTTGTATTTGTCAACAAACTCTTTGGGTGCCTGCAGTGGAATGTGATTGGCCTGAAACGCAACATAGGCAAAAAAAGGCTTCTTGTCTTTCGCGCCGGACTGGATGTACGCCAGCATCTTGTCGACAAAGAACTTCGATGAGTAGTAATCCGTCGGCATGACGGCTGTCTTGCCGTCTTCAAACCAACTCACCGTGTCGGCCAGGTCCAGGTAGCGCTTGCCGGTTTCCCAGTTGTCCGAGCCACTGTCCCCCTGAATGATGGAGCGCTCAAAGCCGCGCGCCGGCGGCAGGTTGTGCGCTTCCTTGCCGACATGCCACTTGCCAGCCACGTAGGTGCGGTAACCGCTGTCTTTGAGCAGGCTGGCAATGGTGACGACATTGGTGTCCAGCACGCTCAGGTAGCCGGGCTTGCCCACATGCGACCGGGGAATCGTCTCCCGCATATTGCCCACGCCATTGCGGTGGTTGTCGACCCCGGTCAGCAGCATGGCGCGGGTCGGCGAGCACGACGCGCTCACGTGAAAATTTGAAAACCGCATCCCGCGCCGTGCCAGGTCATCCAGGTGGGGCGTGGCAATTTCGCCGCCAAACGCACCCACATCGCTAAAGCCCCAGTCGTCTGCCAGCAGCACGACGATGTTGGGCCGCTTTTTTTCGTCAGCAAGGGCGCTGCCAGCGAAGGAAAACCCGCAAAAGGCCAACGCCATGATCAGCAACTGTGTGTCTATCCGGCGGCGCATGGCGCTAGCCTTTCTTGGCGGCGTCAGCCAGCGGCTTCCAGTGCAACAGGCCAAACAGCATGGCCAGCACAATGCTGATGGCGAGCGGGCCGGGGTAGCGCTTGACATGCTTGAACATGACCGCCAGCTCGACAACATGGACCGCCAACATCACCAGCGCAATCGTCTGCATGCTGCCCGCAAGACCACTGGGCAGCAGGCCTGCCAAACCTGCCATGGCGAGCGCATAAATACCCAGGCACACGGCTTTCAGGACAAAGAACATGCTTGACTTCCTTTTAATAATTCGTCTTCCACGGCCCACAAACGATCCTGGCCCCAGACTGCCACGTCGCCGACGTGAAACGAGGGCACGCCCCATAAACCCAGGCTGAACAGGTCTTGACGGTTTTGCTCCGCTGTCTTGCGCCAGCCCTGGTCTTTCAAGGCCAGGCGGGCCTGGCTCCAGTCAAGGTCGGCGCGCTCAACGATGTTGCGCAAGCCGCTGTCGCTGCCCGCATTGATGCCTTCGGCCCAGACCCCACGCATGAATGACAGCAGGAAGCTTTCGCCCTTGCCATGACGCTCGGCAAAAGGTATCAGGGCCAGGCCACGCGCTGTGGGCTTACCGATCGGGTCATTCAATCGGCCAAAGTCAACGCGGCGCACCCAGGCTTCGCGCGCTGCGTCCTGGCTGATGTACAGGCGTTTGTTGCGCGGCACCGGCAGGCCGCGCATGACCATCGGCAGCACAAAGCGCAGCCGCACTTTTGCCCCAGTGCGCCGGCCTAGCTCGAACACCCTTGGCGCGGCGATGGCAGAGTAGGGGCTACGCAGCGAGACATAAAAATCGATGGCCGGTGGACGATTGATCGGCACTGAATCTTGCAAGTCCGTGCTCGGCGGAAACATCACATCGAGCGCACCAGCGTGTTGAGCGCCCAGCGCTTTCAGCCTGAGCTCCAGGTGGTGCAGTCGGTCAATGCCCCAATACCATTCACCGCCATAAAAAAAAGTTGCACCCAGGTAGTGGCCCAAGTGCTGGCGCAGTGTGTTGGACTCGGTCACATGCCGATCCGCATCGGCCAGCTCAACGGCTGCGCCGCCCTCAGCCAATGCGGCCGGGTGGTGCCAAAGGTCTGACGAGATTTGCCCCGCCACTTCAACGAAGCGCCCGTTCTGGATGCTGGCGACCAGCAGGCGCGTGGCCAGGCTCACATCATCCGGCGCGGGTTGCGCGCCGTGGTCTTCAAACGTCATGCCCCAGCGACTGGCCAGCAGCTGCGCGTCCTTGCGGCTGTAGGCGATCAGCTTGTCACGCTCAGCCGCTGCGCTGTCGGGTGGCGGGCCGACCACATGCGCGGTGATGGCGATGTCATAGCGTTCCAGCAAGCGTGGCAGGCAGGCTGCGGCCAGCGCGCTGTAGGGGTCGTCAACCTGGTGAAAGTAGTGGACCTGGTGCGCTTCGCCCCGGTTCACCCGCGCCCGTTCGGCGCGCGCACGCTGCTTCATCAATCGGTCCCGTGAGAGGAACCATTGGCTGACGGCAGGCATGAGCAGACTTTTAAGCGACATCACACTTTTATTTTTGTGCCATCAATACACTGCTGTTTTGAAAAATCCGAATGTATCATAACAATACATGAGTGTACGGATCGATTTTTATTTTCCATTGGCACCCATCTGGTTGTTCAATCAACAGACAATAATTTCATGACAGCAAAGAAAAAATCAGGCAAGCGAGCTGACGCCCCCCGCCTGACCCGCGATGACTGGCTCGACGCTGCCTTTAATGCAGTGGTCGAGGGTGGCTTTGACAAGGCCAAGGTGCTGATGATTGCCGAGACGCTGGGCGTGACGCGCGGCAGCTTTTACTGGCACTTCGCCGACCATGCCGACCTGATTGCCGCTTTGCTGGCCCGCTGGCTGCAGCGCGAAATCGCACTCGGTGATCAGCTGGGCGCCGTTGCCCAGACTACAGCCGACCCCAAGGCTGACCTGGAGCATCTGCTGGAGGTCGCCCTGGCCCATGCCGGCGCTGATTTGGAGAACATCCGTTTTGAGCTGGCCTTGCGCGGTCTGGGCCGGCGCGATGACCGAGTCGCCAAAATGCTGGCAGAGGTCGACCAGGCGCGCATGGACCTGTTTGAGCAAAAGTTTTTGCGCCTGACAGGCGACAAGAAAAAATCGACCGAACTGGCGGCCCTGTTTTATCTGGCGATCGTCGGCAGTTACCAGGCCATGAGCCGGCCCGGGAACCCGCCGCAAGTCAGCAGCTACCTCTCGGGCATCATCGCCATCTACCTGATTCATCAGCAGGGCCAGACTTTGCCCGTATCGCCTGCAAAGCGGCGCCTGGGCGCAAAAACTGCATGATCGCGATATCTACTGGCCGTTCATGGAGCTGTAAAAACCAGCGCCTCAGGTAGGTTTTTGAGCCATGCGCCGCTTGATCTGGTGCTGACCCCATAGCGCCAGCGCTGAAAACCAGGCCGAAGCCCGGCCCGGTGCCAGGCGAAACAGCCAGTCACCCAGACGCGCATCTGCGCCTATGAGCAGGCGTGTTCTGCCATCGCGCAGTGCCTGGACGATGGCGGCGGCGGCTTGGTCGGCGCTGGTACGGGCCACCCCCTTAAACTGCGCCTGCAGGGCTTGTGGGCTCTCGGCGACGGAGGAGATGTCACCTAGCCGCGCCTGCGTCACCAGCCGTGTGCGGATGCCGCCGGGATGCACGCACAGCACGCGTACGCCATGTGCGCTTTCCGCGTTGTGAGCATTGCCTGGCTTTTTGCGCAACTCTTCGCGCAACGCATCCGAGAATGCGCGCACGGCCGCCTTGCTGGCGTTGTAGATCGACTGGGTGGGTAGCGACACCATGGCAAAGACACTCGACAGGTTGACGATGGTGCCGTCTGGGCGCGCCTGCAATTGCGGGGTGAAGGCGCGGCAGCCATGCACCACGCCCCAAAAGTTGATGTCCATCAGCCAGTGCGCGTCGGTCAGCGACAGGCTTTGCACCGGCGCGACCAGCGCCACGCCCGCATTGTTGATGAGCACGTCCGCGCCGCCCAGCTCGCGCAGCGCAAGCTCGGCCAGCGCTTCTAATGCCGAGACCTGTGACACATCGCAAAGCTGAGTCAGGCATGTCGCCCCTGTCAGCCGGACGCTGCTGGCCACCGCTTCGAGGCGGTCTGCGTCCACATCGGCCAGCAGCAGCCGCGCGCCCTGACCGGCCAGCGCGTGGGCCAGCGCCTCGCCTATGCCGGATGCAGCGCCGGTGATCACCACCGTCTTGCCAGTCAGCCATGTCATGCGAAATTTCCTGAAAGTTTGATGCCAGAGGCTATTTCGGTGGCTGGTGTGAGGCGTTGCCAAGCACGGTTTCAGCGCGGCGTGAACGCTTGAGCGGGTACACAAGCTGCGTTAGCCAGGACTCTGGCCCGTGCGCCCGGTCATCCGTCAGGCCATAGGCCGGCGGGTAGCGCCGCGTGATGTGTGCGGTACCAAACAGCACGTCCCAGAAAAAAAGCAAATTGCCGTAATTGCCGGTGTAGTGACCCACGCCGTCGTCCTGCACCAAGGCATGGTGCGCATAGTGGGTAGCGGGAGTCGAAATGGTTCGCTCGACCACCCAGGCCAGCGGGCGCAGCACGCGGTAACGGTACAGCCACTGGTCCCAGCGCACGGCAGAATGCGCGCCAATGATCACGGACAGCTTGACGATGGAATAGACCACGTAGACCCAACCAAACCCAAGGTAAATGAGCACACCCGACAGCCACAGGCCCGGCATCAGCGCGTAGTAAAAGGCATTGTTGCGGTAGACGATACGCACACTCATATAAGCGGCGGAGTGGTGGGCGCGGTGCAGGGGCCACATGAAGGAGGTGTGACTCAGTCGGTGCCAAAAGTACTGGGTCAGGTCGTCTGCCAGCAACAACACCAGCACCATTTGCCATACCGGCCAGCCAGCCAGGGCGTCGCGTTGCTCTGGCATCAACCAGACGCACAAAGCGTTGGCGGCAGCCACCACAGCCCCGGCGATCAGCGGAAAGATCAGCGTGACAGCGATGTCGAGTCGGTTGTCTTCACGTGTGGCTTCCGGTGCAAAGAAGCGCCTTTGCACAAGCTCGGCCAGCGCGAAGCTGCCCAGCACAGAAAAAACAGCCAACAGTTGCACAGTTTGTGTTTGCATCGTAGGTCTTGTTGGAGGGATGACGATCGTGACGCGCGTTGGCATGAAAAACACGTTTAAGCGTCCAGCTAAAAGCTGCACAGTACATCACTGTATTGAACGCCAAGTAGCCTGTCAATAGGCGCCTTGTAACGTGTGCGTCAGCTCCTAAAAATTGATGTCAACCTCGTCTATTTTTACAATACACTAATGTATTGAAGCGGGTCAACTTAAAACCTATCGTCGTCAGACCTGATCGCTTTCTAGAGATGTTGAGGCGAAGTGGTCAACCAGTCACCCAGAACTAAAGCATGGAAAAAATCTGGCTCAAAAGCTACTCTGCGGGAGTCCCTGAAAACATTGACCTGGGTGCGCTGCATTCCATTGCGCAATATTTCGCTGATGCCACCAGACAGTACGCAGATCGTGACGCGTTTATCAGCGGATCCACCGGTGTAGCGATGACTTACAGCCAGCTGGACAAGCTCTCGGAACGGGTGGCCGCCTATTTTCAGTCCGAACTCAAGCTGGCCCAAGGCGCACGCGTTGCCTTGATGATGCCCAATTTGCTGCAATATCCGGTCTGCCTGTTCGGCCTGTTGCGTGCGGGTTATGTGGTGGTCAACGTGAATCCGATGTACACCGCCCGCGAACTGGAGCACCAGCTCAGGGATTCAGGCGCAGAGGCGATGGTCATCGTTGACGTTTTTGCGCACACGCTGGCCAAGGTCATCAAAAACACCGCCGTTAAACATGTGGTGGTCACAGGCCTGGCCGACATGATGCCGTGGCCTAAACGGGTGCTGGGCAACTTTCTGGTCCGCAAGGTTAAAAAAATGGTGCCCGCGTACAGCTTGCCGGGCAGCGTGACGTATCTAGGCATGTTGGCACGTGGCGCGGTGGCTGCATTTAAACCGGTCGATATCCAGCCCAACGACCTTGCTTTTTTGCAGTACACCGGCGGAACCACGGGCGTATCAAAGGGCGCGATGCTGACCCACCTCAACATCCTTGCCAATGCCAAACAGGGCCAGGTCTGGTTTGAGCCCTTTTTGGATAAAAACGCCGACCTGATCAGCATCACGGCCATTCCGCTGTACCACATCTTCGCGCTGGGGACGTGCCTGGGCTTTGTTGGTATGGGCGGCACCAACGTGCTGGTGGCCGACCCTCGCAACATTCCGGCCTTTGTCAAAGTATTGAGCCGCTACCGCTTTGTCTCGTTGCCTGCTGTGAACACGCTGTTCAATGGCCTGGTCAATAACCCAGACTTCGCAAAAGTAAATTTCAGCCAGCTGCGCGTTGCCATCGGCGGCGGTGCGGCAGTGCAGCGCGCTGTTGCAGAGCGCTGGCAGCACATTACCCACACCCCGCTGATTGAAGGTTATGGGCTGACCGAGTGCTCACCCACCGTCACCGTGAACCCGCTAGACCTGAAAGCCTTCAACGGCAGCATTGGCCTGCCGGTTCCCTCTACCGAGGTGTCCATTCGCAACGCAGATGGCAAAGAACTGCCTGTGGGTGAAGCCGGAGAGCTCTGCGTGCGCGGTCCCCAAGTGATGCAGGGCTACTGGCAGCGGCCTCTTGAAACCGCTGCGGTGATGACGGCGGATGGCTTTTTACGCACCGGTGATGTCGCGGTGATGGATGGCAATGGTTTCCTCAAGTTGGTCGACCGCCTCAAAGACGTGATTCTGGTGTCCGGCTTTAATGTCTACCCGAATGAAATCGAAGATGTCGTGATGATGCACCCGGGCGTTTTGGAAGTGGCGGCTGTTGGCAAGCCGAGCCAACATTCGGGTGAGTCGGTGCTGATTTATGTGGTCAAGAAAACAGCTGACTTGACGAAAGAAGATCTCATCCGGCATTGCCGCGAAAATCTGACCGCTTACAAAATGCCACGTGAAATTGAGTTCATGGACGAGTTGCCGAAAAGCAATGTGGGTAAGATTTTGCGGCGCGAGCTGCGCGAGCGGGTCTGAGCGAGGTCGCTCGCCCGCAAAAATGTTGAAATTTCATGAAGCCTTCAAAACCATGAACCGACTGTTGAGACAATGACCATGACCGATTTAGTAGTACGCCGCCTGTTGGTTGACCTGAGCACACCTTTTCCCGGTCGGTGGAACGGCGGTGATGCGTTCCGCTCTGCCTTCTTCAACGCTCTGTCGATGAGCTTTCCAGTGGGCGAGCAGTACTTTATTGACTCGGTGCGCAATGGCTTGAAGGCCCTGCCGGCGTCAGAGCAGGACAAGTACGCGGCCGAGGTCAAGGGCTTTGCCGGACAAGAGGCCACGCACAGAAGGATTCACTTTTTGTTCAACAGCCATTTGGAAAACCTGGGCTATCGCAACGAAATTGAGCGGCGCGCCTTGAGGCGACTCAAGGCCAACGCCCATCGTGATCTACGCATGCATGTTGCCGCCACCGCTGCCACGGAGCACTTCACGGCTATTTTTGCCGACTGGATGTTGCGTCACCCTGAGGCGCTGGCCGGTGCCGATCCAAGGCTGAAAACCATGTGGCTTTGGCACAGTGCGGAAGAGTCCGAGCATCGCTGCACCGCCTTTGATATTTACCAAGCGGTCAGTGGCAATCATGCTTGGCGTGTGCGAATCTTTCGCTACATCACGTTTGTGTTCCTGACAGACGTGATACGCCAAACCGTGCGCAATCTCTGGCATGACGGCAGCCTGTTGAGCTGGCGTAGCTGGCGCAGCGGCGCCAGGCTGCTGTTCGCCAAAGACGGCTTGGTGCGCAGCAACTACGGTTTGTGGCGCGACTATTTTTCGCCCACCTTTCACCCTAGCCAGCATGATGGGGCGCTTTCAAAACAATGGCTACGGGACAACGCCGCGCAGTTCTCCCTGGTTGGGCAGCAGGCCTAGGCCATGACCTGCTGCTGTCCATCGCTATCCTGCGGGCAGTGATCTAAGGCCTGTTTTTGGCTTGGTATCGTGGCAGTGGCCAGCCCCTAGCGCCTGCTCAAACCGAGGGAAAATTCGTCGAAGCTGAAGGGGCGTAGGACTGGCAATGACACCGAAATGGGTGGCTCGCGCATGCGCTCAGTTACCGTAGTAAATGTACTCATCAGTTGGCAGCGATGTTTGCCGAAGATTTTTATCAATGCTGATGGCAGCCTCGGCCATGGAAGGCCAGTTAGGCTTGACTTGCGTGGCATTGAAGGCTTCTAACTCTTTCTTCATGCTGGCCACTCTGGCGGGTTCTTGGGTTGCCAAATTGACTTTTTCGGTCGGGTCTGCGGCCAGGTGGTAGAGCCAGTCTTTTTTGGGGTTTTGCGTCACCTGCAATTTCCAGTCGCCTTTTCGAATCACCCGATACGTGTCGGTTCGCCAGAACAAAGAGCGGTCGGGTCCTTTGTCAGTGGGCTTGGCGATTTGGGGTAACAAGTTAATGCCATCCATCGGCCTGTCAGTGGGCAACTTGGCGCCGGTGGCAGCGGCCACCGTGGTGAAGATGTCCATGTGGTTGACTGGCAGTTGCGGCTTCACACCTTTGGGAATGCCTGCAGGCCAACGCATGAACAAGGGAACCCGAATACCGCCTTCAAAAAACGTGGCCTTCCAACCGCGGTACGGACTGTTCAAACCATCAAGGCCGACGTAATGTGCACCGCCGTTGTCGCTGGTAAAAATCACAATGGTGTTGTCGTCCAAGCCTTTGTCTTTCAGTGTTTGCAGCACACGGCCAATGTTGCGGTCTAGGTTGCGAACCATGGCGGCATACACACGCAATGTGTGGTCTTCAATGTGCGACAGTGCCGCGTAGTCTTCTTTGGTGGCTTGCAATGGCGTATGCGGCGCGGTGTAAGCCAGGTAAAGAAAGAAGGGCTGATTGCGATTGGCATCAATGGCTTTTTCGGCTTCGTCAGTGAGGTAATCTGTCACATAACGCTTAGGCTTGAAGAGTTCGCTGCTGTTAAAGCGCATGCCAAAACTGCCTGCGGCCCATTGAAATTTATCAATGATGTCAAAAGATTGCTGAGCGTTCACCACATTGGGATCTTTCTCTGGCAAGAAAAGAGAGCTGGCATGCGGAAAGGACAAAGACTCGTCAAAGCCATGCGCATAGGCTCTAAATTCTGGTGCATCGCCCAAATGCCACTTGCCCACATGCAGCGTTCTATAACCTTGCCCCTTGAGCAACTTGGCCATCGTGATTTCTGAACGCGGCAGCCCCATGGTTTCGTAGGGGATGAGGTCTTTTTCACGATCAGCGTGATAAATGGTGTCATGCACTTGGTTGGGGCCCTTGTAGTGGCCAACGACTTTCATGAACTGCTTGGGCGTTGGCGTGAACTCATAGCCAAAGCGAGTGGGATAGCGTCCGGTCATCATGGCGGCACGTGAAGGTGCACAGGTGGCATTGCCCGAATAGCTGGTTTCAAAATTGGCACCTTGCTGCGCCAAGCTGTTGATAAAGGGGGTGGGCACGCTGCCTTTGGCAAGGCCGCCACCGTTCAAACTGATGTCGTTGTAGCCCAAGTCATCGGCCACAATCAAAATGATATTGGGTGGTTTGATGCCGGTACTGGCTTCAGGACTTGCCGACTTGCCTTTTGGAATGGCCCAAGTGACTTCCCTGTTGGGCGCATGCTCTTGTCTGATGAAGAGTTTGACCACCCACAAAAGCACCTCTGCTTGCCCGCCTTTGACATAAAGCCCGCCAACCACCAACACGACGGCTGAAATCAACAATCCAAAAGCAATGACAATTTTCTTCAGCATAGGTGGCCCATAGAGGCGGGTTTCAGAAGCTTGGATGGTAAGACCCCAGACTTTTGCTCCAAATCAGAAAAAACACTTTAAAAACAAGAATGACATAAAAACATACATTCATGTATGGAAAATATAGCAAAATACTTAAGTGTCGAGAAGCTATCCAAAACCCTCGGTCCTCTAAAAATATTTTCATGTCCGAACTTGCAGTTAGAAAGCTATGGGTTGACCTCACCACGCCTTTTGAAAAGCGCTGGTGTGGTGGTGACGCTTTGAAGTCAGCGTTCGTCAATGTCGTGTCTATAAGCTGTCCTGTGGGCGAGCTGTTCTTCATCGTTGGGCAGCAGGCCTAGGCCATGACACTGCTGCTGTCCATCGCTATCCCGCTGGCCGTGATCTACGGCCTGTTTTTGGCTTGGTATGGTGGTAGTGGCCGGCCCCTGTCACCTGCTGAGATCGAGCACTTCTTGGCTGAGCTCAATGCCCACGCCCGAAGTGAAAGGGACAGCGCGGCGGTCGCTGAGGTTCGGCTGCTGCTGGCCAACGATGACGGTAAGGAGTTTGTCATGCAGAACCTGGTTCGGCATCGACCCAGAGCGGCTTATCCACCAGCCTATCCACCAGCTGGTGCCTACGATGACGACGCCCGCAAGGCCGACATGCGTTGGGGAAAGGCGATCTTATGGCCCTTGCTGAGATTCGGCAACCATCCGGTTTTTGTGGCGAAGCGATGCGGGCAATTCGTCGAACCTGAAGGAGCCGATGCCTGGCATTACGTCGCCATGGTGCGTTACCGCAGTCGCCGCGACTTTTTACGCTTTGCCTTGGTGGTTCAAAAAGCTGGCCTGACCGTTCACAAATGGGCGGCCATAGAAAAGACACATGTCTTTCCGGTCAAGCCGCTTGTCAGTCTTGTTTTTGTCCGAGGCTTGATGGCCACTGCGCTGGTTTTTTTCGGCGCTTTGATTTATCTGCTGGCGCGCTAGCAAGTCAACTGGCTTGTATTCCTTCAACCCTTTGCCAAATAAACGCATGACCACCCTCTTTTTCATCGTCGTTACAGTGCTGGCGCTGTTTGCCTGGCTGGCACTGCCGGCCACCCTCAGGGCGTTTGGTCTGCATCCGGCCTATCACGGCGATTTCCACACTTTGCCTGGCGGCAAGGCACTGATCATCACCACCAGCCAGGCCACGCTAGGGGCAGGCGGTAAGGCCACGGGCGTCTTTGGCTCAGAGATGACCGCGCCTTACTATGAGTTTCTTGAGGCCGGCATGAAGGTGGACGTGGCCAGCATTCAAGGTGGTGCCATCCCGATTGAGCCCGACTCGTTTCGCTGGTTTCTGGCAGCACCGTCTGACAAACGCTACCTGAAAGATACGGTCTTTCAGGCCCAGGTCAAAGCCTCGATGAAGATTGATGCGATTGACTTCACGCAGTACGACATCATCTTTCTGGCCGGTGGCTGGGGCGCTGCCTATGACCTCGGTACCTCGACCGTGCTGGGCCAGAAGATCACGCAGGCCTGGGCCGCGGGCAAAGTCATGGGCGGCGTTTGCCACGGGCCATTGGGCTTGCTGCTGGCCACGGATGTCACTGGCCAGCCGCTGGTCAAAGGCAAACACCTCACCGCAGTCACCAACCGGCAGGTCAAACAACTGGGTATCACCATCACGCCACAGCATCCCGAGCGCGAGCTGCGCGCAGCAGGCGCGCTGTTTGAAAGCGCCAGTGCGGCATTGGAGCCCTTTGCCAACCTCACGGTCGTGGACGGTCGTCTCGTCACCGGCCAGAACCAGAACGCCGGTGTTGAAACCGCCCAGAAGATGCTGCGCGCTGCAGGTGGCATCGCAAAGAATAAGATAAACACGAGTCTCTAGGCACCATTCATGAATTTCCGCAAAACCCTGGGTGCCACTGTCGTGGTGTTGGCCGGCATCGCCGCTGTGGCCTATGTCAACCGGATCTATTTCTTGCAGTACTCACTGGGCTGGTACACCGACATCATCAATCCGCGTGATGCGAACCGCCCAGTGCCTTGGGTGGCCGGACCGACGCAGGCCGACAAGCCGCTGGCGCAGCGCCCCCCCAACATCATTGTCATCCTTGCGGACGATCTCGGCTTCAACGACGTCACCACTTATGGCGGCGGTCACGGGGCGCAGGGCGTACCCACGCCCCATATCGATGCGATCGCCCGTGACGGTGTACGCTTTGACCAGGGCTATGCCGCTGCTGCGGTGTGCACCGTGTCGCGCGCCGCGCTGATGACGGGGCGTTACCCGTGGCGCTTTGGGGTTGAGTTCACGCCAACGCCCGGTGCCATGGCGCGCGTGGCGGGCGAACTCTATGCCGACCCCACCAGGCTTCGCCCGGCGCTTGTCGACAAGCAACAGGCTGCTGACGCCAAAAAATTCAGTGATCTGGGTATGCCGCCGTCTGAGCAGACCGTGGCCGAGCTGCTCAAGGCGCGCGCGTACCACACCATCCATATCGGCAAATGGCACTTGGGCAGCACGCCCGAGATGCGGCCCAACAACCAGGGTTTTGACGAGAGCCTGTTCATGGAAAGCGGTCTTTACCTGCCCGAGAAAGACGCCAGGGTTGTCAATGCCAAACAGGACTTTGACCCGATCGACAAATTTCTCTGGCCCAACATGCGTTTTGGTGTGAGCTACAACGGCGGCAAGTGGTTTGAGCCAGCCAAATACCTGACCGACTACTTTACCGACGAGGCGGTCACGGCCATCAAACGTAACAAGAACCAGCCCTTTTTCATGTACCTGGCTCACTGGGGGGTGCACACGCCACTGCAGGCCAGCAAGGCCGACTACGACGCGCTGCCCAACATCCCTGACCACAGACGGCGCGTGTATGCGGCCATGGTCAAGTCGGTTGACCGCAGCGTAGGCCGCGTGCTGCAGACGCTGCGCGAAGAGGGCCTTGATGACAACACCATCGTCATCTTTACCAGTGACAACGGAGCACCCGGCTACCTTGGCATACCCGAGGTCAACCAACCCTACCGCGGATGGAAGCTGACGCAATTCGAAGGCGGTTTGCATGTGCCCTATGTGGCCAAGTGGCCAGGGCGTATCGCTGCGGGAACGCAGTACAAACAGCCCGTGTCCAACATCGACATCCTGCCCACGGTGGTAGCGGCTGCTGGGGGCAGATTGCCAACCGACCGGGTGATGGACGGCGTTAACCTGCTGCCCTTTCTGGGCAAGAATGCCGCGCAGCAAGCACCCCAGCCGCCGCGCCCGCTGTTCTGGCGTGATGGCCCTTACCGCACGGTGCAGGACGGTGGCTGGAAACTCATCGCGTCTGAAAGGCCCAAAAAAGATTGGCTGTTTAACCTCCATGCCGACCCGACCGAGAAGCTCAATCTCGCCGCCACCGAGCCGCAAAAACTGGCGCAGTTAAAAGCCGTACTGCAGGCGCACCATGCGAACATGCCAGCGCCGCTGTGGCCGTCTTTTATTGGGCTGCCGATCACCATAGACAAAACACTGGACCAAAAGGAGTCGCCGCAAGACGAGTACACCTATTGGTATAACTAGGGTCTTTCGGACCATGTTCACACAAGCATCCCATGGCCATGACCGTTCTTTTTGAGATCGCTTATGAGTTTGAAGTCAGCGCACTTGCTGCTGACGTGTTTGACGTGCTGTCTGACGTGCCGGCATCGGCCAGCTTTTTCCCTAAACTGCACAAACTGGTGGATCTGGGTGGCAACTGCTACCGCTGGGAGCTGGACAAGGTGGGGCCCGCGCAAATGACGATGCAAACCGTCTATGCGTGCCACTATGTGGTCGATCAAAAGAAGTGCAGCGTCGTCTGGACGCCAATTGCCGGCGCGGGCAACGCCCAGGTGGGCGGTAGCTGGGCCATCACTGACAAAAAGAATTTCACCCATCTGGTGCTGACCAGCCGCGGCGAGCTGCAGGTGCCACTGCCCGCACTGATGAAGAGCGTCGTTGCGCCCATCGTGCTTGGCGAAAACGAGAAGTTGCTCAAGCAGTACATTGCCAATTTGACCAAGCGCTTTGGCGGCAAGCATTCAAAAGAATCGATATCGACGTGCATCAAAAGTTAACGCTTTACGGCTGGCACCTTTCCTACTTCACGGGCAAGGTGCTTTGTTATCTGCGTTACAAGCAGATTCCCTTTGTAGACCAGCCGGTGAGCTTGCTGACGCTGATGCGGCGCATCAAACGCAAAACTGGCGCAGCGGTGATGCCGGTGTTGTGCACGCCCGAAGGGGAGTGGATACAGGACTCCAGCATCATCATGGACCGTATGGAGGCCGTGTACCCCCATCACCCGGTTGAACCGTCCACGCCGGTGCAGCGCTTTGCGTCGTCGCTGATGGAAGCCTGGGGTGACGAGTGGTGGATACCCATGGCCATGCACACCCGCTGGACCTATCCCGAGAACTACGCCTTGTTTGAAAAAGAAGCCGGCCATGCTTTACTGCCGCAGTTTCCGGCCTTTGTTCAGCGCCGCGCTGCCGCTTATGTTGCCAGCACGCTGCGCGGCTATCTGCCGTCGGTGGGCGTGCGACCTGAGCAGCATGAGTTGATGGACAGCTGGATGGCACAGATGCTGGACTTGCTGGATGCTCATTTTGAGCAGCAGCCGTATCTGTTCGGTGGCCGCCCCGGTGTCGGTGATTTTGGTCTGGTCGGCAGCATGTACGGCCACTTGGGACGCGACCCCTGGCCCGCACGCATGCTGATTGCGCCGCGCCCGCACTTGCGCGCTTGGATAGACCGGATGGCGCATCCTGTCCAAACCAAGGGCCACGACGAGTGGCTTGCAGATGACCGCATCGCGCCCACGCTGGAGACGATTTTTTGCATCATCTTCAAGGAATTTTTGCCCATGCTTGAGGGCATCAACCGGCAGGTCTTGGCAGCGCTGCCCGGCTTGACACCCGGCAAGGCCCTGCCGCGCGGCCTCGATGATGTCGAGATGCCCATGGGCGAAGGCCGCTTTCGCCGGGTCGCCATGCCCTACACGCTGTGGATGGCGCAGCGCACCCTGGATGTTTACCATGCAACCAACGCGCAGGGACAGGCGCAAGTGCGCGACTGGCTGGGCAGCGTGGGGGGAAGCGATTTTTTAGAGCTGAACATTCCACGCTTGCGCCGCTCTGGGTTGCGTGTGATTCCGGAGTAGCCCCCCATGTCTGTGCGAAAAACAAAAATCTTCTGGTCGACGAGTGTCGCTCTGTTGCTGGTGGCCGCTGCATGGCTGTGGTGGTCCACCCAACATCAACAGGGACCCACCGCAAAACGCGCTACGCCCGAAAAGATGTCGTGCGCTTTGCCCGTTCAGCTTGCGGCCAGCCCGCACCCCGGCATGGTCTGGGTGCCCGCTGGCAGTTTTGAGCTTGGCGACACGGTTTACCCGGAAGAGCAGCCCCTTCGCAAAACCAGCGTGGCGGGTTTCTGGATGGACCGCACTGAAGTCACCAACGCTGAGTTTGCAGAATTTGTAAAAGCCGCTGGCTACATCACAGAGGCCGAACGTGGCCCTGATCTCAAGCTGTACCCGGGCCTGCCAGCTGACATGCGCCAGCCAGGCGCCGTTGTGTTTGTGATGCCGAAAGACGTCAACACCCAGGGCAGCGCCACGCAGTGGTGGCGCTATGTAGCCGGTGCCAACTGGCGGCACCCGGGCGGCCCGGCCACCAGTATTGAAGCGCACGAATCGTTTCCCGTGGTGGCTGTGAGCTTTGCCGATGCCAAAGCCTACGCGCAATGGAAGGGTAGGTCCCTGCCCAGCGAAGCGCAATGGGAATGGGCTGCGCGCGCAGGCCAGGCGCAAGCCGCCCGGGACCACGAGCAACCCAAGGCGGCCAACACTTGGCAAGGCATTTTCCCCGTCGTCAACTCGGGCGAAGACGGCTTTGTGGGGCTGGCTCCGGTCGGCTGCTACGCGCCCAACGCGCTGGGCTTGTTTGACATGATTGGCAACGTGTGGGAGTTGACGTCAGACGCCTACCGGCCTGGCCACGGCGAGTCTGCTAGCGGCCCGCCCGACCAGGTGCCGCGCGGCATGGCCACTGTCTCTGCGAGGCAGCGCGTGATCAAAGGCGGCTCATTTTTATGCTCGCCTGACTACTGCATGCGTTACCGTTCTGGTGCGCGCCAGCCGCAGGACGACGATCTGGGTGCCAGCCATCTGGGCTTTCGCACCGTGCTGCTGGCACCCGGTCCATGACAGCTCACGTCTTGTCTGCTGCGCGCAGGCTGACCCGACTGAAGCGCATCTTTTCAGGCCTGCTGGCGCTGACGCTTGTCATTGGCGCTGTGTTGTATGCCAAGTCCGAGCAGATCGTTTTGGGTGCAGAGGCCTATATTTTTGGCTACCCGCTGGTCATCATGGACGTCACACGTGCCAACGCCGCTCTGACATTGGCACCCGAGAACACGCTGCTCAAGGTGCGCCAGTTTCCTGACGCGGGATTCACAGATGTGGTGCGCCCGAATGTCGATACCCTGTACACGACGGGCTTTATCGACATGGCCAAAGGCCCGTGGGTGTTTGAAATGGCGGCCAATGACAAACGCTACGAAGTCATGCCTTTCATGGATGCCTGGACCCATGTTTTCGCTGCACCCGGCACGCGCACCACAGGGACTGCAGGCGGGCGCTTTTTACTGGCCGGTCGTGATTGGGCCGGCCAGGTGCCAGCTGGGCTCACGCTGCTGCGCTCCCCCACACAAATAGTTTGGCTGATCGGTCGAACGCAAACCAACGGCGCGGCCGACTACCCGCTGGTGCATGCGCTGCAGGACGGCATCAGCTTGCGCTTGCTGGCGGACTGGCAGGCCGGCAAGCCTGCAACTGAGCCGGCATGGCAAGCGGCGGGCAGCAAGCCTGTCCCGCCCGTGGAGCAGATGAAGGACATGCGTACCGAGGTATTTTTTACCCGGCTCGCGCGGCTGATGGTGGATAACCCGCCAGCCGCCGCCGATGGTCCGATGCTGGTCAAACTCTCACGCATAGGCATGGCTCCTGGCCAGCCGCCAAACTGGGGCGCGCTAGACCTCGCAGCCATCAGCCTGGGCCGCTGGCTGGCAGACTTCAAGGTCGCCAAAGAACTTAAAAAGCCACGTGATCTGGTGCGCGGCTGGGCCACGCCGCCAGCCATATTGGGCGACTATGGCACCTTCTACAACACCCGCGCCGTCGTCGCCATGGTCGGACTGGGTGCAAATCTGCCGGCAGACGCAACCTACCCCAACACCAGCGTGGATGCCGCCGGGCAGCCCCTGAGCGGCAGCCACCGCTACCGCCTGCACTTCACGCCCGCAGAGCTGCCACCCGTCAAAGCGTTCTGGTCCGTTACAGCGTACGGCAGCGACAATTTCCTGATTGATAACCGTTTGCGCCGCTACGCCATCGGCGACCGTGACTCACTTGTGTACAACCCCGATGGCTCGCTAGACTTGTGGGTCCAGGCCGACGAGCCGGCCGCTGGCAAAAGCAGTAATTGGCTGCCAGTCAAAGCGGGGCAGCCATTTTTACTCAACGCTCGGCTTTACTGGCCCAAGCCCGATGCACTGAACGGCGTTTGGGGCATGCCTGCGGTGGAGCGAGTCGACTAGCAGCGATTTCACCTATCGCTGTCTTTGGTGCCCAGCTGATGCCGGGTCAGCCAGTGCATCCAGGACGACCGAATATCTCCCAGTGCCGGCTGATATTGAATGAAGTTTTGTGCCAAACCCGGGCTTGCGTATAAAAACCCGCTTTTTAAAGTCGGCTTTTTTTGACGGTTCTACCCGCTCAAAAAATGACTCGCCATACTGCTTGGCTTAAACAAATACTTTCACTACATGCGCTAAGTGCTTAATTTAGAACACTTTTCGTTTTTATTAATTTTTCATGTTGCCTCTAAGTCCTTGATTTCATTGAAAAAATTTGTTTGAAACCGCTTACTTGCCAGATCTTTCCTGCTAAAGTGGTAAGAAGTGCAATTTAGTGGTGAAAACTGTTTTTCAAGGACTTTTAAGCGTGTTTCAAGGTGCGTCTTCGTTAGCTCTCGATACCAAGGGTCGGCTGTCAATACCGACTCGGCATCGTGACGTGCTCAGCGCGACCAGTAGCAGCCAGCTCACCATCACCCGGCACCCACACGGCTGCCTGATGATTTTCCCGCGCAACGAGTGGGAAAAATTCCGCGACCGGATTGCCTCCCTGCCCATGCAGGCGCAGTGGTGGAAGCGGATCTTTCTGGGCAACGCGATGGATGTCGACATGGATGCGACCGGACGCGTACTGGTGTCGCCAGAGCTGCGCGCAGCAGCGGGCATTAGCAAAGACACCGTGTTGCTTGGCATGGGCGGCTATTTTGAACTTTGGGATGCATCAACCTACACAGCACAAGAATCCGAGCAGATGAAAGGCGACATGCCTGACGTCTTCAGGGACTTCTCGTTTTAGAAAGATGATGGTGCAGGACCCATGGACACACCGCACCGTCTTGTTGAACGAAGCAGTTGCAGCGCTTCGCATCTTGCCAGACGGACACTACATCGACGCGACCTTCGGGCGCGGCGGACACTCCCGGCTGATTCTTTCGCAACTCTCGGCTCATGGAAAGCTGACGGCTTTCGACAAGGATCCGGAGGCGGTTCTGGAGGCGGCCGCCATCAGCGACCCGCGATTTTCAATTCGCCACGAGGGCTTCTATCAGCTCGCCAACCTGGCAGCGTCAAGCGCTGCAGGCCTGCTGATGGACCTGGGCATCAGTTCGCCCCAAATCGACAACGCAGCGCGAGGATTTTCGTTTCGGGGGGACGGACCCCTGGACATGCGAATGGACACCACCCGTGGCCAGAACGTGGCCGAGTGGCTTGCCGATGCGTCAGTAGAAAGCATCACGGAGGTGATTCGTGACTATGGAGAAGAACGGTTTGCTGGGCCGATTGCAAAGGCGATTGATCGTGCAAGGCAGGAGCGGGGGAGCATCAAGCGCACCCATGAGTTGGCCCAAATCGTGGCTGGCGCGGTCAAAACCCGCGAGCCGGGCAAGGACCCGGCTACGCGCACGTTTCAGGCTTTTCGGATTTTCATCAACGCCGAGCTTGAAGAGCTCAGTCAGGCGTTAGCGGCGTCACTCAACGTTTTACAACCTGGAGGCCGGTTGGTCGTGATCAGTTTTCATTCGCTAGAAGACCGCATCGTCAAGCAATTCATCGCCGAGCACTCGCGCGAAGTGTTTGACCGCCGGGCGCCGTTTGCGGCTCCCAAGGCGATGCGCCTGAATGCACTGGGACGCATCAAACCGGGTGAAGCTGAAATAGCCGCCAACCCGCGCGCACGCAGTGCCGTGATGCGCATTGCCGAACGCACGGAGGTGCCTGCATGACGCGGCTCAATCTGGTGCTCTTGGTCGCAGTTTTGGCGAGTGCGCTGTATCTGGTGCGTACCCAGTACGAGTCACGCAGGCTGTTTGTTGAGCTTGAAAAAGCGACCACCAAAAACCGCGTGCTTGAAGCGGAAAACGAGCGTCTGCAAGTTGAAAAACGGGCCCAGGCGACGCCACTGCGCGTTGAAAAACTGGCCAAGGACCAGCTACAGATGCGTACGGTGACACCAGCCATCACGCAGTACGTGTCGCAAAAAGATGGCACCGTGACGGGAGTCACAAAATGAGCCGCAGTGTGCAGTACACGTCCAGCCCTTTGCTGGCCAGCAAGACGCCTGTCTGGCGCAGCAAATTTGTTGTGGCAGCGATTGCACTGGCTTTTGCCGGGCTCGCTGGCCGCGCGGCCTACGTGCAGGTCCTGGGAAATGAGTTCTTTCAAAGGCAGGGCGAGGTCCGGTTTGTACGAACGCTGGAGCTGCCCGCCAATCGCGGCCGCATTTTGGACCGCAATGGGCTGATACTGGCCTCCAGTGTTCCTGCGCCCAGCATCTGGGCCATTCCTGAAGACATCAATGCCAGCAAAGAACAACTGACGGAACTGGCCCGGCTTCTGGAGTTGCCGCTTGCAGACCTGAATAAAAAACTGGCTGACGAGGACAAGAATTTTGTCTGGATAAAGCGTCAGGTGGACGATGACGTCGCGCAAAAAATCGCTGCACTTGGTATCAAGGGTATTTATCAGCGCAAGGAATACAAGCGTCAGTATCCTGAGGGCGAAACCATTGCGCACGTGGTGGGCTTTACCAACATTGAAGACCGTGGCCAGGAAGGCATGGAGCTGGCTTTCAATAAGGAGTTGGGCGGCAGGCCAGGTTCGCGCCGTGTGATCAAAGACCGCTTGGGCCGCGTGGTGGAAGACACGCGTGAACAAGTGCCGCCAGTCGATGGCAAAGACCTGCAGCTGTCCATTGACAGCAAAATGCAATTTGTCGCCTATCAAAAGCTGCGTGATGCAGTGATTGCCAACAAGGCGGTGGCCGGCAGTGTGGTGATGCTCGATGCCATCACTGGCGAAGTTCTGGCGATGGCCAACTATCCAAGTTATGTGCCTGACAAGCGTCAAAACATGACAGGCAACCAGACGCGTAACCGCGCCCTGACCGATACTTTTGAACCTGGCTCGGTGATGAAGGCCTTCACTGTGGGGCTGGCACTGGAGACGGGCCGGGTCAAACCTGAAACCCCCATCCAGACGGCGCCAGGCCGCATGCAAATCACCGGCTCGACAATTTCAGACGCGCATCCCCATGGCGTGCTGACGGTGCAGGAAGTGATTCAGAAATCCAGCAATGTTGGCACGGTCAAAATGGCGATGCAGATGCAGCCTCGTGAAATGTGGGAAGTATTTTCACAGGCAGGTTTTGGCCAAAAACCGCAAATCACCTTTCCAGGCGTCGTGTCGGGCCGCTTGCGGCCTTATAAGACATGGCGACCCATTGAGCAGGCCACCATGTCTTATGGCTATGGCTTGTCTGCATCGTTGTTCCAGATGGCGCGGGCTTACACCGTGTTTGCTCACGATGGGCAAGTCATCTCTGCCACCATGCTCAAAAGTGATGAGCCTGCAACAGGGGTGCAGGTTTTTTCCAGCAAGACAGCGTCCGAAATTCGCACCATGCTGCAAATGGCCGCTGGCCCTGGCGGTACCGGGCAAAAGGCGCAGACGCTGGGTTATTCAGTCGGCGGAAAATCTGGTACGGCCTACAAGCAGGTTGGTAAAAGTTACGGCACCGACAAGGACAGGAGATACCGGGGCTGGTTTGTCGGCATGGCACCGATTGACACACCCCGCGTGATTGTGGCGGTGATGATTGATGAGCCGCGGGCCGGGAAGTATTACGGCGGTGAAGTTGCCGCGCCCGTGTTCAGCGAGCTTGTACAGCAGGCGCTGCGCATGAAAGGCGTGCAGCCTGATATGTCTGTCAAGCCGCAAATCGTGACCCATGCGGTGGAGGAGTCGTTTTGATCACGCAACTGCATACGCCACTTGAGGCCGCCGGTTGGTTGCGTGCGCGTGTCACAGGTAGTCTGTACGCAGACAGCCGAAGCGTTCAGGCGGGTGACGGGTTGATGGCCTGGCCTGGTGCTGCCAGCGATGCGCGTCAATACGTCAACGATGTGCTGAAGGTTGGAGCAAATGCTTGCCTGGTGGATGCCGATGGGGTTGAAAAGTATGGTTTTTCCAGCGAAAAGATTGCCGTTTATGCCGGACTCAAAAGCGCAGCAGCGCCAATAGCAGCAGCATATTTTGAAGAACCCAGCAAGCACCTGCAAACCGTTGCCATCACGGGAACCAACGGCAAAACATCCACCGCATGGTGGTTAGCGCACGCACTGGGCAAGCTCCATCGAAAATGCGCGATGGTTGGCACGCTGGGTATTGGCGCTCCTGAGACGCTGGTTTTCAATGGCCTGACCACACCAGACCCGGTCTTGCTGCAGCAGCAGTTGAGGCGATTTGTGGATGAAGGTTTTGCGGCCTGCGCGATTGAAGCGTCGTCCATCGGCATCGCCGAGCAGCGGCTGGATGGAACGCAGTTTCAGGTCGCCGTGTTCACCAACTTCACGCAGGACCATCTGGACTATCACGGGTCGATGCAAGACTACTGGTCGGCCAAGGAGTCGCTTTTTGCATGGCCTGCTCTGGCATCTGCCGTCATCAATACAGACGATGCACGTGGCCAGTTTTTAAATGAAAAACTCAAGTCATCAGGTCTTGATGTGTGGACGGTTTCCGTCGGTCAGCCTGCCCGCTTGCAGGCTGAGGCGATTCAACAAAGCGGCAGCATCCTGAAATTTATTGTTGTCGAAGGTGTGGAGCGGCGGGAAGTGAGCACCCCTGCGGTGGGCCTGTATAACGTCTCGAATCTTTTGGGGGTACTGGGCGCGATGCGCGCCTTGGGCGTGCCCCTGGAAGACGCCGCCAAAGCCTGCTGCTTTTTACCCCTTGTGCCGGGTCGCCTGAATACCCTGGGTGAAGCGGGTACGCCGCTGGTGGTGATTGACTACGCGCACACCCCCGATGCCATTGAAAAGGTTCTTGTGGCGCTTCGTCCTGTCGCCGATGACAGGGGCGGGCGCTTGTGGTGCGTGTTTGGTTGCGGCGGTGATCGCGATGCTACAAAACGCCCCCTGATGGCAGCGATGGCCCAAAAATATTCAGACCATATCGTCGTGACCAGCGACAACCCGCGCAGCGAAAGCCCTTCAGCCATCATCAGCCAGATTTTGCTGGGTTTGACCCGACGGGACGCGCAGCATGAATCAGTGCATGTGCAATCTGACCGCGCTCAGGCGATTGTTCAAGCCATCGCAGATGCACAACCTGAGGATGTCGTGTTGCTGGCAGGCAAGGGTCATGAAACCAGCCAGGACATTGACGGCGTTAAATACCCATTTGAAGACCAGCTTCATGCACGCGCTGCCTTGAAAGCGCGCCAACGGGTGGGAGCCGGCTCATGATGACCTTGCAACAGGCAGCAGGCTGGGTCGATGCCGTCCAGCTGGTCGGCGATGGCCATATTGACATCATGCGTGTGCACACCGACACCCGCAGCCTGAAAGCGGGTGATTTTTTCGTTGCACTCAAAGGTGACAACTTTGACGCGCATGATTTTTTGGTTCAGGCCAAAGCGCAGGGTGCTGTTGCAGCGCTGGCGCAGCACGGTCTGGCGCAGGCTGGCTTGCCAGGTCTGCAAGTCAACGACTCCAGAAAGGCCTTGGGCCAGTTGGCAGCTGGCTGGCGCGGTCAATTCGACTTGCCGCTGATTGCTGTGACGGGCAGCAATGGCAAAACCACGGTGACGCAAATGATCGCATCGATCTTGCGTGCTTTTCAGCCAGCCCAGGCTTTTGCCACCGAAGGTAACTTGAACAACGATGTTGGCGTGCCCTTAACGCTGCTGCGCTTGACGGCAAATCACCGCATAGGTGTCGTAGAGCTTGGCATGAACCACCCCGGCGAAATCGCTTATCTTGCCGACATCACCAAGCCCACTGTCGCCCTGGTCAACAACGCGCAGCGTGAACACCTGGAGTTCATGGGCACGGTTGAAGCGGTGGCACATGAAAACGCAGCCGTGATCGATGCCTTGGGCCCCGAGGGTGTCGCCGTGTTCCCGGCAGATGACGACTATTCAGCACTATGGATGAAAAAAGCGGGTACCCGTTCGATGCTGACGTTCGCCCTTGCAGGCGATGCTGACGTCACAGCTGACGCCCACTGGATGGGGGCGGGCTGGCAGGTGACGGCAAAAACACCACAAGGTCCTCTGGCTTTCACGCTGGCCGTTGCAGGCATGCACAACGTGAAAAATGCATTGGCTGCAACAGCCTGCGCATTGGCCGCTGGTGTGCCGCTGGAATGCATTTCAAGCGGCTTGAGTGGTTTCGAGCCTGTCAAGGGACGTTCGCGCACGATTCAGATTCGATTTGAAGGCCGGTATGTCACGCTGATTGACGACACCTACAACGCCAACCCGGACTCGATGCACGCGGCCATTGACGTGCTGGCGGCATTGCCAGGCCCGCGCCTGCTGGTGATGGGTGATATGGGCGAGGTGGGGGACCAGGGTCCGCAGTTTCATGCCGAGGCGGGACGCTTGGCAAACGCCCAGGGCATCGACGATCTTTACACCCTCGGTGCGCAGGCCCGTTTGGCCAGTCAAAGCTTTGGCAAGGGAAGACATTTTGACGATGTTGACGCACTGAAACAGGCCGTACTGGCACAACTGCCAGATGTCAACAGCGTGCTCGTCAAGGGGTCGCGCTTCATGAAGATGGAACGTGTGGTCATGTCCATACAAGAACAACAACAGGACACCTTATGCTGATCAACCTGAGCCAATGGCTTCAGACCCTGTCACCTGAATTTGGATTCTTCCGGGTGTTTCAGTACCTGACGTTTCGTGCTGTGATGGCGGCGTTGACCGCGCTGCTGATGGGTTTGGTGGCCGGGCCGATCGTTATCCGCAGGCTGGCAGCCCTGAAAATCGGCCAACCCATTCGCGAATACGCCATGCAAACGCATCTGAGCAAATCAGGAACGCCCACCATGGGTGGTGTTTTGATCTTGCTTTGTATCGCCATTTCAACTCTGTTGTGGGCAGACTTGTCCAACCGCTTCGTCTGGATTGTCTTACTGGTCACCCTGGGATTCGGTGCCATCGGCTGGGCTGACGATTGGCGCAAGGTGGTTCACAAAGACCCCGAGGGCATGCGCTCGCGCGAAAAATACCTGTGGCAATCTGCCATTGGCTTGATCGCGGCGCTGTATTTGGTGTTCAGTATTTCTGAAAGCTCCAACCTGAGGGTGATGGGCCTGTTTGTCAGCTGGGTTCAATCCGGGTTTGATGTGAATCTGCCGCCCAAAGCTGGCCTCTTGCTGCCGTTCGTCAAAGAGGTCAGCTACCCGCTGGGTGTGTTTGGCTTTGTCATCCTGACTTATCTGGTCATTGTTGGTTCGAGCAATGCCGTCAACCTGACTGATGGGCTCGACGGCTTGGCCATCATGCCCGTGGTGATGGTGGGCTCTGCCCTGGGAGTGTTTGCCTACGTGACCGGCAGCGCGGTCTACTCAAAGTACCTGTTTTTTCCGCACATACCAGGCTCGGGGGAACTGTTGATATTTTGCGCGGCGATGGCGGGCAGTGGCCTGGCATTTTTATGGTTCAACACACACCCCGCACAGGTCTTCATGGGTGATGTGGGGGCGCTGGCATTAGGCGCTGCGCTGGGCACGATTGCAGTCATCGTTCGCCAGGAAATCGTGTTGGCCATCATGGGCGGCATTTTCGTCGTCGAAGCGTTGTCGGTGATGCTTCAAGTCAGTTACTTTAAGTACACCAAAAAGCGTTTTGGCGAGGGCCGGCGGATTTTGAAAATGGCGCCTTTGCACCATCATTTTGAAAAAAGCGGCTGGAAGGAAACGCAGGTCGTGGTGCGCTTCTGGATCATCACCATGCTGTTGTGTCTGGTGGGCCTTTCAACCTTGAAGCTTCGATGAAACACTTGGCCGACAAACACGTTCTTGTGCTGGGCTTGGGCAGCTCCGGTCTGGCGCTGGCGCGCTGGTGTGCCAGGTGCGGCGCGCAAGTCACTGTGGCAGACACGAGAGCCGAGCCGCCCCAGCTTGCAGCGCTGCGCGTCAGTGTGCCGTCGGCCCGGTTTGTTCAGGCAGAGATGATGGCGGCCTTACTAGACACAGTGGACGGGTTGGCACCGTTTGCCATGGTTGTCAAAAGTCCCGGTTTAAGTCCTGCATCGACTGCGGCTGTGTCTGCTGCTGCCGCTGCAAGTGGTCTGGATGTTGGCAATGAACTCAGCCTGTTTGCACAGGCATTGAGCGACTTGAAGGAGGGCACTGCTTACGCCCCCCAAGTGATTGGCATCACAGGCACCAACGGCAAGACAACCGTGACCTCATTGACTGGCCAATTGGCAGAGCGGGCCGGTAAAACGGTGGCAGTAGCTGGCAACATTGGCCCCACCTTGCTCGATACGCTGGCCGAAAAACTCGACACCGACAGCTTGCCTGACCTGTGGGTGCTGGAGTTGTCCAGCTTTCAACTGGACGGCATTCAGAACTTCGAACCCGCCGTGGCGGCAGTGCTGAACATCACCCAGGACCATCTGGACTGGCATGGCACTTTTGAAGCCTATGCAGCGGCCAAAAATAATATTTATGGCCAAGCTGGCCTGATGGTGCTCAATCGCAACGACCCGCTGGTCATGGCTGCCGTTCCTTCTCCGGTCAAGGGCAAGCCCCTGCGCAGCTACCTGAGCTATGGCCACGATGAGCCGCAGCGGCCCGGTGACTACGGCATCGAAAATGTGAACGGCATGGCATGGCTGGTACGTGCAGCAGAGCTTGACGAAACCATCAAACGCAAACGGGGTGAAAAAAGCGACGAGGCACAGTTGTACATTCAGCGCCTGATGCCAGTGGAGGCGCTGCGCATTCATGGCTTGCACAATGCCACCAACGCGCTGGCAGCACTGGCACTCAGCACTGCCGCAGGCTGCGTCTTGAGCCCGATGCTGCACGGTCTGCGCGAGTACCGGGGCGAGCCCCATCGTGTTGAGTCGGTGGCCGTCATCAACGGGGTTGAATATTTCGATGACAGCAAAGGCACCAACGTGGGTGCGACCGTTGCTGCGCTTTTTGGCCTGGGTGCACAACGCAAACTGGTCGTGATTTTGGGCGGCGTTGGCAAAGAGCAGGACTTCTCGCCTTTGGCTGGCCCGATGTCGCGTTATGCGCGGGCCGTGATCCTGATAGGACGCGACGCGCCATTGATCAAGGCTGCGCTGGGCAACAGTGCCGTCGTTTTGCTCGACGCTGGATCCATGCAGGAAGCGGTCAGCCTGGCTTTCGGGCACGCATTGGCCGGAGACGCTGTGCTGATGTCCCCCGCCTGTGCCAGCTTTGACATGTTTGACAACTATGAGCACCGCGCCAGAGCATTTTGCGACGCGGTGCAGGCACTGGCCCTTGAAGAGGGGGTCATGCTGTGAGGACAAGCGCCACGATGAGTTCGCGTCTTTTGCGCTGGCTTCCCCAATGGGGCAGCTCGGACAAGACGGCACCTGACGCTCTGCCCGTGCGGTTGAACAGACAAAGCCTGCAGGGGTCGGGCTCGGCACCTGTCAGCCTGGCAGGCTTTGACCAGGCTCTGGTGTGGGTCACAGTGGCGCTCTTGATGTTTGGGCTAGTGATGGTGTACTCGGCATCCGTGGCGATACCTGACAACCCCAAGTTTTCCCGTTACGCGCATACGCATTATTTGTTCCGTCATCTGTTTTCGCTAGCGGTGGCTTTCGTGGTGGCCTTGCTGGCATTTCAGGTGCCGGTGGCCACCTGGGAAAAACTGGCACCCTGGCTGTTTGTAAGCTCGCTGATTTTGCTGATGCTGGTACTGGTGCCGGGCGTGGGCAAGGTGGTGTACGGCGCGCGGCGCTGGTTACCACTCGGCTTCATGAATTTCCAGCCATCCGAACTTGCCAAATTCGCTGTTCTTCTTTACGCGGCAGATTACATGGTTCGCAAGATGGACGTCAAAGAAAAGTTTTGGCGCGCGGTGTTGCCCATGGGCGTGGCCGTTGGGGTGGTCGGGGTCTTGTTGCTAGCCGAGCCTGACATGGGTGCGTTCATGGTGATCGCCGTGATCGCCATGGGTATCCTTTTTCTTGGCGGCGTGAACGCCCGTATGTTTTTTCTGATTGCGACGATCTTGGCTGGTGCGTTCTGTTTGATGATCGCATTCAACGACTACCGCCGTGCGCGCATTTTTGCTTACCTGGATCCCTGGAGCGACACCAATGCAATAGGAAAGGGTTACCAACTCACGCACTCCTTGATCGCGTTTGGACGCGGCGAGATTTTTGGAGTGGGCCTGGGTGGAAGTGTAGAAAAGTTGCACTGGTTACCTGAGGCCCACACAGACTTTTTGATGGCCGTCATTGGCGAAGAGTTTGGTTTGGTCGGTGTGCTGGTCGTGATTGGCCTGTTCATGTGGATGGTCAGACGCATCATGCATATTGGCCGCCAGTCTATTGCGCTCGATCGGCTGTTTGCTGGCCTGACGGCACAGGGCATTGCGATCTGGCTTGGTTTTCAAACCTTTATCAATATCGGCGTGAATCTGGGCGCGCTGCCTACCAAGGGCCTGACATTGCCCCTGATGAGCTATGGCGGTTCAGCGATCCTGATGAATTTGATTTCGCTCGCTGTCGTGCTGCGGATTGACTACGAAAATCGATTGCTCATGCGGGGAGGTCGCCCATGACGCAGCCTTGCGCTCTCGTGATGGCTGGCGGTACAGGGGGACATATCTTTCCCGGTCTGGCAGTTGCCGAAGCCTTGCGTGACAAGGGCTGGCGCGTGCATTGGCTGGGCGGAAAAGGTACCCTGAACAATCCAAGTATGGAAAGCCAGCTTGTGCCGCCACGCGGATTCGCGTTCGAAACGATTGACTTTTCAGGTGTGCGTGGCAAGGGTCTTGTGACTCTGGCTTTTCTGCCGTTGCGTTTGCTCCGTGCCTTCTGGCAAAGCATTCAGGTGATACGCCGAGTCAAGCCGAACGTGGTGATTGGCTTGGGTGGTTACATTGCCTTTCCAGCGGGCATGATGGCGGTTTTGTTGGGTAAGCCGCTTGTGCTGCATGAACAGAATTCAGTCGCGGGCATGGTCAACAAGGTCTTGGCCCAGCTGGCTGATCGGGTTTTCACCGCGTTTCCGGATGTGCTCAAGAATGCCGAATGGATTGGCAATCCCTTGCGGCCGGCCTTCACAAGTCAGGCGGATCCTGAAGCGCGTTTTGCCGGGCGTACCGGACCACTGCGCATGGTGGTGGTCGGAGGCAGTTTGGGGGCAAAGGCATTGAATGCTGTGGTACCGCAGGCGCTGGCACTCATGGCGCCAGAGTCGCGTCCTGTGGTTGTTCATCAAAGCGGCGCAAAGCAAATTGACGAGTTGCGTGCCAACTACCAGGCCGCCGGGGTTGAAGCAACGCTCACCCCTTTCATCGACGACACAGCAAGTGCATTTGCTGACGCAGACCTGATTGTCTGCCGCGCCGGGGCCAGCACAGTCACCGAAATTGCTGCTGTTGGTGCAGCCGCGCTTTTCGTGCCTTTCCCGTCAGCTGTAGATGACCACCAAACCAGCAACGCCAGGTTTTTGGTGGCCTCTGGCGCGGGATGGCAGATGGCCCAACGCGATTTGACCCCTTCCACACTTGCAGAGTTGCTGCAAAAAACAGAGCGTGTCACGCTTTTGGGTATTGGGTTGAAAGCCAAAAAAATGCAAAAAACAGACGCTACGAAACGGATGGTGGCCGCCTGCGAGGAACTGGCAACATGAGACACGCCATCAAGAACATTCACTTCATTGGTCTGGGCGGCTCCGGTATGTCGGGAATTGCCGAGGTACTGCATAACCTGGGTTATGTGATTTCAGGTTCAGACCTGTCGGACAGTTCTACCTTACAGCGTTTGTCCGGCTTGGGCATCAAAACCTTTGTCGGCCACGCGGCAAAAAATCTGGAAAGCGTAGACGCGGTGGTCACATCAACGGCCGTGCAGGCTGACAACCCTGAAGTGCTGGCTGCCCGTGACAAGCGTATTCCTGTGGTGCCACGCGCCTTGATGCTGGCCGAGTTGATGCGACTCAAGCAGGGCATTGCAATTGCTGGGACGCATGGAAAAACCACCACGACGAGTCTGGTTGCCAGCATATTGGCCGAGGGCGGGCTGGACCCGACCTATGTGATCGGCGGCAGGCTCAATAGCGCAGGCGCCAATGCCAAACTCGGTTCAGGCGACTACATCGTGGTGGAAGCCGACGAGTCAGACGCATCGTTTTTAAACCTGCTGCCCGTGATGGCCGTTGTGACGAATATCGACGCTGACCACATGGAAACTTATGGCCATGACTTTGGCAACCTGAAAAAAGCGTTTGTTGATTTTCTGCACCGCATGCCTTTTTACGGCACCGCCATTTTGTGCACCGATGACGCCGCGGTTCAAAGCATCGTGCCCTTGGTGACTTGCCCCATCACCAGTTATGGCTTTAATGCAGATGCCCAGGTGCGGGCCGTCAACGTCAGACCTGTTGGTGCGCAAATGCACTTCACCGCCCAGCGACGCAACGGTATCACCTTGCCCGATCTGGAAGTGATCCTCAATTTGCCGGGCGAGCACAACGTCCTCAACGCTTTATCGGCGATTGCCGTGGCCGTTGAACTGAACGTGCCTGATTCAGCCGTGCAAAAAGCGCTGGCTGAATTCAAAGGCGTCGGTCGGCGTTTTCAAAGCTATGGCGATATGCCCGCCAACAATGACGGCATGTTCACGGTCATTGAGGACTATGGCCATCACCCTGTTGAAATGGCCGCAACTCTAGCGGCAGCCCGTGGTGCCTTCCCAGGCAGGCGACTGGTACTGGCCTTTCAGCCGCATCGCTACACCCGCACACGCGACTGTTTTGAAGACTTCGTCAAGGTCATGGGTCTGGCTGATGTGGTGTTGCTGTCTGAGGTGTATGCCGCTGGAGAAGCCCCCATCGTGGCTGCAGACGGCCGTTCGCTCAGCCGCGCCCTGCGTTTGGCCGGCAAGGTAGAACCGTTGTTCGTTGACGCCATTGAAGCCATGCCGCAGGTCATCATCGACAACGCGCAGGGTGGCGATGTGGTGCTTTGCATGGGCGCAGGCTCCATTGGCAGTGTGCCGCAAAAAGTTTTGGATAGGCTACAAAAAAATGAGCTTTCAGCACAGGAAAGCAGAGCTTTATGAGCCGAAATAACACCCAAAATAACGCTGATTTCGGCAAAGTAGCGGTTCTGATGGGCGGGCAGTCAGCAGAGCGTGACATTTCGCTCATGTCGGGTCAGGGCGTACTGACGGCGTTGTTGTCACGCGGTGTTGATGCCCATGCGTTTGACCCTGCGCAGCGCCCCATGTGTGAACTGAAAACGGACCGCTTTGACCGCTGCTTTATTGCGCTGCACGGACGCTTTGGCGAAGACGGCACGGTGCAGGGCGCACTTGAACTGATGGGCATCCCCTACACCGGCTCTGGCGTGATGGCCTCCAGTATGGCCATTGACAAGGTCATGACGAAGCGGGTGCTGGTAGCTGTTGGTGTGCCCATGCCGCAACATGTCTTGCTTCGGCGCGGTGCCTATACGGCGCAGGATGTCCAAAAAGCACTTGTTCAATTGGGTCTGCCGCTGATCGTCAAGCCATCACGCGAAGGCTCGTCGCTTGGACTGACCAAGGTCATGCAGGCATCTCATATGGCGGCGGCCGTTGAACAGGCGGCGCAACTGGATGCCGATATTTTGTGCGAGCAGTTCATTGATGGCGATGAAGTGACTTGCCCGGTACTGGGCACTGGCAGTCAGGCTTATGCCTTGCCCCTTATCCGTATCGAAGCTGTTGACGGCAACTACGATTACCAGAACAAATACTTCACAGACACCACCCAGTACCTGGTGCCCTGTGGCCTGCCGGAAGGGGAAGAAAAAGCGATTCAGGAAATGGTGCTGCAGACCTATCGCACGCTCAATTGCCGGGGCTGGGCGCGTGCTGATGTGATGATCGACAAGCGAACCCGCAAACCCTTTCTGCTGGAGGTCAACACGTCACCCGGCATGACCGGGCATTCGCTGGTGCCCATGTCGGCGCGTGCTGCGGGTATCTCTTATGAAGACCTCTGCATTGAGATTCTGAAGTCCGCCGCGCTGGACTATGACACCAAGCCTGCAGCAACTCAAGGAGCCATCACTTGAGACGCGCCTTGCCGCTGCCAGCGAACACCGCCATGCCCGCAGATATCCGGTTCATGAACGCGGTATCGACAGCGTTTGGCTGGGTGTTTGTGCTGATGCTGCTGGCCATGGCGATGTTCTGGCTACAGCACCTGCCGCTGTTTAGCTTCAGTGCCATAGCCGTGCAGGGTGATGTGGCGCACAACAATGCCGTCACGCTGCGCGCCAATGTGGCCCCCCATTTGGCGGGCAATTTTTTCACAGTCAATCTGAGCCAGACCCGCGCTGTTTTTGAGTCCGTCCCCTGGGTTCGCAAAGCCGTTGTTCAGCGCCAGTTCCCTGACCGCTTGAAAGTGGTCTTGCAGGAACATCAGGCGGTTGCGTACTGGGGGCCTGAGGGCGATACCCGCTTGGTGAACAGCTTTGGCGAGGTATTTGAGGCCAACCAGGCCGAGGTTGAGTCCGCCGATTTGCCGCAACTCAATGGCCCGGTGGGTCAAGCGCTGGTGGTGCTTCAGATGTACCGCCTGCTGTCTGCGCAGTTTGACAAGCTGGACATGACGATCGAACGCCTGGAGCTGACAGGCCAAGGTAGCTGGCGTGCGCGTTTCGAGAACGGCGCCACCATTGAAATGGGTCACGGATCGGCTGGCGATATTGAAAGCCGTACGCAGCGTTTCATGGCCACTTTGAGCCAGGTGTCATCCCGCTATGGCCGTGATCTCGAATCTGCCGACTTGCGTTACAGCAACGGCTATGCGCTCAAGCTCAAAGGCGTCACCACGTTCAATCCGGGTGACAAAGACAACAAGAAAGTGAAAAGGTAAAGCGATGGCCAAAGAATACAAAGACTTGGTGGTGGGGCTGGATATTGGGACCAGCAAGGTCATGGTGGTGGTGGCAGAGGTGATGCCTGGCGGTGAGCTCAAGCTCGCGGGCCTGGGCATTGCTGCAAGCAATGGGCTCAAGCGCGGTGTGGTGGTCAACATCGATGCAACCGTGCAAAGCATCCAGCAGGCCTTGAAAGAAGCTGAGCTGATGGCGGATTGCAAAATCTCCCGTGTGTACACAGGTATCACCGGCAGCCACATACGCGGCATCAATTCAAGCGGCATGGTGGCAGTCAAAGACAAGGAAGTCACGCAAGCAGACGTCGCCCGCGTCATTGAAACCGCCAAGGCCATCAATATTTCGACCGATCAGCGTTTGCTTTTGGTGGAACCCCAGGAGTTCGTGATTGACGGGCAGGACGTGCGCGAGCCGATTGGTATGAGCGGCATTCGGCTGGAAGCCAAGGTGCACATCGTCACCGGTGCGCAAAGTGCTGCTGAAAACATCATCAAGTGTGTGCGCCGCTGCGGTCTGGAAGTTGATCAGTTGATGCTCAACCCGCTGGCATCAAGCCTGGCCGTCTTGACACAGGACGAGCAGGAACTGGGCGTGGCGCTGGTGGACATTGGCGCTGGCACGACCGATGTGGCCATTTTTACCGGTGGCGCGATTCGCCACACAGCCGTTATCCCGATTGCGGGCGACCTGATCACCAGCGACATTGCCATGGCGCTGCGCACGCCCACCAAGGATGCAGAAGACATCAAGGTTGAAAGCGGCTGCGCCAAGCAGTTGCTGGCCGACCCAGATACGCAGGTTGAAGTGCCAGGCCTGGGTGACCGTGTGCCCCGCATGCTGAGCAAGCAGGCGCTATCAGGCGTCATTGAGCCGCGCATCGAAGAAATTTACTCTCTTGTGCAGCAAGTCATTCGTGAATCCGGCTACGAGGAAGTGCTGTCGTCCGGCATTGTGATTACTGGCGGCAGTGCCGTGATGCCGGGCATGGTCGAGCTGGGCGAAGACATTTTTCTGAAACCCGTGCGGCGTGGTATTCCGCGCTATTCCAGCTCTCTGTACGACATGGTGGCGCAAGCGCGCGCTGCGACGGTCATGGGCTTGCTCGAAGAAGCGCGCATGGCGCGGATGCGCGGCTACAAGGTCTCGCAAAAAGCGGGCAGCGTGCACAACGCGTTCGGCCGGGTCAAAGACTGGTTTGTGGGGAACTTCTGATGGTCACTTTTTCTAGAACTGACCCAATGAAACACTACCCGGCTTTTATCCCTACTGCGCCACCGCACAACCGATCAGGAGGCGCAGATCCGCCTTCATGAAAACTTGATCCTCACAACAATGAATCTAATTTTTGGCAACTGCAATTTAATGAAACAGGAGGCTCACCATGAGCATCGAAATGATTGAGATCGAAGAGTTCAACCAGGGCACACAAATCAAGGTGATTGGTGTCGGTGGCGGGGGCGGAAACGCTGTCGCTCACATGATTGAATGCGGCGTGCAGGGTGTGGAGTTCATCTGCGCCAACACCGACGCTCAGGCGCTTAGCCGTGGCAATGCGCACAAGACCATCCAGCTCGGCGGTAGCGGTCTGGGTGCGGGCAGCAAGCCTGACAAGGGCCGCGATGCAGCTGAACTCGCGGTGGACGACATTCGCAGTGCCATTGAAGGTGCGCATATGCTGTTCATCACCGCCGGTATGGGTGGGGGTACCGGCACAGGCGCTGCCCCGGTGATTGCCCGTGTAGCCAAGGAGATGGGTATTTTGACGGTTGGCGTGGTGACCAAGCCCTTTGAGTTTGAAGGCGGCCGCCGCATGACCAATGCTGACCTGGGTCTGGCCGAGCTGGAGGCCAATGTCGACTCACTGATTGTGGTGCTGAACGAAAAGCTGCTGGAAGTATTGGGCGAGGAGGTGACCCAGGACCAGGCTTTCGCCCACGCCAACGACGTGCTCAAAAACGCGGTAGGCGGTATTGCCGAAATCATCAACGAGTACGGCAACGTCAACGTCGACTTTGAAGACGTGCGCACCGTGATGGGCGAACCCGGCAAAGCCATGATGGGCACGGCAGTGGCCAATGGCCCCGACCGCGCGCGCATTGCAGCCGAGCAGGCCGTCGCTTGTCCATTGCTTGAAGGCATCGATCTGTCCGGCGCCAAGGGCGTACTGGTGTTGGTCACAGCCGCCAAGGGCTCGCTCAAACTGAGCGAATCCAAGTTGGCCATGAACACCATCCGGGCCTACGCTTCGGCAGACGCGCATGTGATTTACGGTGCGGCGTACGACGACAAACTCGGTGACGATATTCGCGTGACCGTGGTCGCTACCGGCCTCGGCCGCCAGGGTGTGCGCCGCCACGCACCGCCGCTGCATGTGTTGCGCACGGGTACTGATAACGTGCCTTTCAATGCGCCTACTTTGAATACCGTTGCTGGCATGAACAACACGGTCGGGGCAAGCCAGCCGTCGATGGGTTCAGCACAACCTGACTACGGCACAATGACCGTGCCAAGCGTTTGGCGTACCAACCGTACGCAGGCGGCTGCCAAAGTGGACGCGCTGGCATCGGGTGGCATGGATGATTTTGATATCCCAGCTTTCCTGCGCAAACAGGCTGATTAATATTGCCCCCACGGTCGCCCACTGCGTGTGGCTCCCTGCCCCCCGAGGGGGCCGCTGCGCCTACGGACTGGCAAAGCCAGATCCGTGGCCCCTGCTTGAATGGGCGATCGGTCAATTAAAATGCCGGCATGCTCGCTCAAAGAACTCTGAAATCTCTCACCAAAGCCGTTGGCGTTGGCCTGCACAGCGGCCAGCGGGTTGAGTTGACCTTGCGGCCCGCTGCGCCTGATACGGGCATTGTTTTTCGCCGGGTTGATTTGCCGCAGCCTGTGGACATCGCCATTTCGGCATTGGCGGTGACAGACACTCGCCTCGCATCGACCATATCCAACGGCAACGCCAAGGTGTTCACGGTGGAGCATTTGATGTCCGCCTGTGCTGGCTTGGGCTTGGACAATCTGTATATCGACATCACTGCTGAAGAGGTGCCCATTCTGGATGGGTCTGCCTCCTCCTTTGTGTTCTTGCTGCAATCTGCCGGTATTGAATTGCAAAATGCGCCCAAGCGCTTTGTGCGAATCCTGAGAACGGTTGAAGTGCGTGAAGGCGAAGGCCCCACCACCAAGTGGGCGCGTCTGTCCCCCTATGAAGGCTATAAACTCAGTTTTGAAATTGATTTTGACCATCCAGCGGTCGATTCAACAGGCCAGCGGGTGGAGTTTGACATGAGCTCAGGTTCGTACACGCGCGACATTGCCAGAGCGCGAACCTTTGGCTTTACCAAAGATGTGGAGATGATGCGTGCCAATGGCCTGGCCATGGGCGGTGGACTGGACAACGCCATCGTGATGGACGATTACAAGGTGCTCAACAGCGAGGGCTTGCGCTACAGCGATGAATTTGTGAAGCACAAAATTCTCGATGCGATGGGCGACCTGCATTTATTGGGCAAGCCGCTGTTAGCGTCCTACAGCGCGTTTCGCTCGGGTCATGCCTTGAACAACAAACTGCTGCGAGAACTGCTGGCGCAGAAGGAGGCGTATGAGATCGTCACGTTTGAAGATGAAAAACGTGCGCCCAAAGGCTTTGCCACGCTGGCACCTGCCTGGTAGATTTTTCCGGATCCATACATGTTACTTTTTCGCTGGCTTATTTTGCTGCTGCTGCTGAGCGCTGTGGTGTCCTTCATGTTTTACGCAGGCACTGGACAAGCGCGCTTCAAACGCTATGGCTTGATCATTCTCAAATGGACATTGATCTCCGGGCTTGGTTTTTTTGCGGTGCTGATTCTGGAGCGCATTGCCTAGGAGTCTGGACGGCAGAGCAATTTAAGTTTTTTGCTTTGGGTCGGTTTTGATTTTATTTCTGATCTGCTGTGCTATGGGCCATCAATTTCCACTTTGAGATAGTTCGAGTAGGCCGCGTAGCGGGCAATCGATGGCTCTTCGCTGCCTTTTCCTCTCATGCCAGCTGCATCGCGCCCATCCTGCGAGCTGGGCTATTGATTTGTTGTCAGATATTAAATAGTCGTCCCTGAGAAACCCCATTTTCGATTTTCATGATTGCCCAGTGGAGGGTGCTATTGAATTTGGGGCGCTTTGATCGGTGCAAGCATGGCGGGAGGCAACAAGAGTGCAATCATCTGGCGTAGCGCGAGCCCACAAAGGGCGCAAAAAAGCCGCAGCTTTCTGAGGAACTTGCGGATGTTGTGCCCGGCTCCACACAACAGCGCATCCATCGCGTCACCTTCAACGCCTTTGAGGAAGTTACGGGCCAGCCTTCCATCGGACTTGAGGTGACCGATCACCGGTTCGACAGCGTTACGCCGTTTGAGCTTTCGCTGAATTGCCTCGGTCACGCCCCGTTTGCTTCTCGATATCCACACCTTGAACGTATTCGTGTAGCAGTCATGCCCTTTGTAGCCTCGGTCAGCGTAAGCCTCCTGGGGTACAACGCCGGTGACACGTGTGGCCTGATCGATACAGGCTTGCAGTGTGTGTCCGTCATACGGAATGCCGGGAAGTGACTTGGCTGCCAGCACAAAGCTCTCCCGGCTGGTGGAGACGATGCCGACCTTGACCCCAAACTCGTACTGCTTGTGCCCCTTGCCCTTGGCAATGCACTCGACTTCGGGGCATGCACGCTGTACAGCTTGGGGGGCGCCCTCGGCCCTCCTTCTGGGCTGGGTATGAATCCGAGAGGCAACCTGCAGTAGCTTGGTCATGCGCGATGGCGTTGGTTCATCGCAAGGTCTCTTGCGCTCAATGTCGCGGATGATCCGGCCCAGGTAGGTACGCAACTTCCTGGTCTGTGCATTGGCTCGGTTGATCTGGCGGGCATGCGCGTAACGCTGGCAGCGCACAAACGCGGCCTTGCCAATGCGCTCGTAGCTTTGGCGCAGGTCGATACCTTGGCGTTGGGCCACGCTTACCAGCGCAATGCGGGCTTTATGCAGCAACCGTGCGTCCGTGGGAAATGTGACCGCCTTGTCCTGCACGGTGGTGTCGACGTTGACTATGGCCTGTGAGGACTTGGCAACGGTCTTGGTGGCCAATCCTGCACTCAAGGTCAAGCCCAGAATGAATTTACAAACGGTTTGACCAATTCGCTTGCGAAACCCTGTCATGAGACTTGAATCTATGGGCAGATCGCGGCACAAGTATTGTTCGCCGCAGAAGTATTGCCACTAGGGGTTCTCCATCCAGGTGGCCATCACTTCTTCATTAGAGACATTGCAGGTGTGTTTGAGCAACTGCAGTGCGACCATCAGGCGTATCAGGTGCCCCGGACGCCCAACGCAAGCTGCATACAGCCCGCCGAAGCGGCTCTCACAGGATTGCCAGTCGATCTTCTGGCTCAACTGCACCAGCGGGTGTCGCAGGTTGATCATGTTGCTCAGCTCTTGTCGAAAGAGGTCAGAATCAGCTGTGTGGGTGGTCTCGCGCAGTGCCATGCTTTTGCAAGGTTTGAAGCTTTAATGCTGAAAATCCATGCAATATTTGCGCCGAAAATCCCTCGCTAACCCTCATGGATGCTCGATTCTTGGGATTTCTCAGGGGCGACTAAGTAGAAATTTCGTTTCTGCCGCCCGGACTTCTAGGGTTTGTGTGTCACCCAACGAGGGGACAGCCGGGACGGCTTGTAAGCCTTACGATTTCCGTAAGAACTTATTAACCAACCAAGAAAATCCATCATGAAACAAGCATGTATCAAGTCCTTGGGGCTGGCGCTCGCGCTGGCCGTGGGAAGCAATGTTTTCGCCCAAGAGAAGACGATTACCGTCTCGGCGCCGGGCGGCTCTTTCGAGCAGTGGCTACGCAAGGATGTCTTCCCGGCCTTCACGGCCAGGACAGGCGTCAAGGTCAACTATGTGGTGGCCAGCGCCACCGACTTGATCGCCAAGCTGCAGGCACAAAAAGGCAATCAGCAGATCGACGTCGCCATGCTGGACGACGGCCCGATGTACCAGGCAACCGACCTCGGTTTCTGCGGCAACCTCGCCCCTGCTGCGATCTACAGCAATGTCTACGACCATATGAAGCTCAAGTCCAACAAGGGCATATTCTTCGGCGTGGTCGCCACCGGCATCACCTACAACAAGAAGATCTTCGCAGACAACAAATGGCCGGCGCCGACCTCATGGGCCGACATCTCGGATCCCAAGTTCCGCAAGAAGCTGGTGATCTTCCCGCTCAACAGCACCTACGGCATGCACGCTCTAGTTATGGCCGCCAAGCAAAAGGGTGGCGGCGAGACCGACATCGAGCCGGGCTTCAAGGCCTTCAAGGACGAGATCGGTCCGAACGTGCTGGCCTATGAGGCCGCACCGGCCAAGGTTACCGAGCTATTCCAGAGCGGGCAGGCGGTGATTGCAGTCTACGGAAACGGACGCACCAAGTCGCTGGCCGACACGGGCTTCCCGGTCGACTTCGTTTACCCCAAGGAAGGCGGCGTGGCGTTGGCCTTCGGTGCATGCCCGGTAGCGGGGAGCAAGAACGACAAAGAGGTGCAGGAGTTCATCCAGTTCCTGATGACGCCGGACGTGCAGGTTTCGCTGGCCAGGGGCGTGGGCTTCTCGCCAGTGAACAAGACCGTGAAGCTGTCGGCTGAGGACTCGCGCGGCGTGGCGGTCGGCGAGCAGCTTGAAAAGCTGAAGATCATGGACTGGGAAACAATCAACAAGAACCGTGCCGAATGGAACAAGCGCTGGATCCGCGAGGTTGAGCGCTAAGACCGGTTCGCCAAACGAAGAAACATGGAAAACAACAAGAGTTTCCTGGTTCTGGAGGGCCTCACAAAGCGCTATGGCACTCAGACTGTCGTAGACAGCCTAGATCTGAAGATCGCGAAGGGGGAGTTCATCACCCTTCTTGGACCGTCGGGATGCGGCAAGACGACGACACTGCAGATGATCGCCGGGTTCGCCGAGCCGTGCGCGGGCAAGATTTTCCTGGCTGGTGCCAACCTCACAGACGTCAAGCCGAACAAGCGAGAACTGGGTATCGTCTTTCAGAGTTACGCGCTGTTTCCACACTGCACGGCGGCTGAGAACGTCGCCTTCGGGCTACAGATGCGCGGCGTGCCCATGGACGAGTGCGCGCGCCGCGTCGCCGAGATGCTTAAGCTCGTTGGCTTGTCAGGCCTAGCCGACCGCTATCCGCGCCGTATGTCCGGCGGCCAGCAGCAACGCGTGGCGCTGGCACGCGCGCTGGTAGTCAAGCCAGCAGTGCTGCTGCTGGACGAGCCACTGTCCAACCTGGACGCCAAGCTTCGCGAGGAAATGCAGATCGAGTTGCGCAGCATCCAGCGCACGCTGGGCACCACCACGCTGCTGGTCACGCATGACCAATCCGAGGCAATGGCGCTGTCCAACCGCATCGTGTTGATGAACGAGGGGCGGGTTGAGCAGGTCGGCCAGCCAGAAGATGTTTACGCCCGCCCTGCGTCCTCTTTCGTGGCGAGCTTTCTGGGCAAGACCAACATTTTTTTGGGGCAGGTGGTGGAGTGCGGCGGCGACCACGCGCTGCTCGTCGACGGCGAACTCCTGAGCATGGCGGTCGCGACGCCGGTTGGTCAGGTCACGGTGCAGGTGCGGCCCGAGCGCATCAGGATTTCCCTTGACGGCAGCGCCGGTCTGAAGGGCCGCGTGGTCAGCCGGGTGTTCCAGGGCGCGAGCTGGCTGTACCAGCTTGAGACCGCAGCAGGCACCGCCGTGGTCATCGCGTCCAACGACGGCTCGGTCATGGCGCCCGAAGGCGCGCAGGTGCGCCTGTCGTGGCGGACGGAGGACATGGTCGTCTCTAGCGGCGACCGGACATGACGCCCGGAGACCGCCGGTGATTCGCAGGTGCCCCATATGAAAAAGTGGCCGGTGGTCCCCACGCCCTACTTGCTGACGGCACCAGCGCTGCCCGTCTTTGTCTGCTTCCTGCTGATTCCGCTGGCCGCGACGGTCCTGCTGTCCTTCTACAGCTGGGACCAGTACAAAGGCATTGTCGAGACGATCACGGCGAAGAACTGGATCGAGATCGCCTCAGACGGCTACTTCGTCGAAATTCTCTGGCGCACGCTGCGCATCGCCGGGGCCGTTACGCTGCTGTGCCTGCTGTTCGGCGTGCCCGAGGCCTACATCCTAAGCAAAATGCGACCGTTGTGGCGCGGTATCTTCCTGCTGGTCGTGCTCGGCCCTTTGCTCATCTCGGTGGTAGCGCGCACGTTGGGGTGGGCCTTGCTACTGGGCTCCACCGGCATCCTGAACCAGGCCATGGTCCGCTGGGGCCTGATCAACACGCCTCTGCCCTTCATGTTCACAGAGCTGGGCGTGATCGTGGCGCTGACCCACGTGCTCATGCCTTATATGATTCTGTCGGTGTGGGCCTCGCTACAGCGGCTTGATCCGCAGGTAGAAAACGCCGCGCTGTCGCTGGGCGCTGCGCCGGCGACGGTGCTGGCTCGTGTTGTGCTGCCGCAGATCGTACCCGGTATCCTGTCGGGTGCGGTCGTCGTATTCGCCATGGCTGCGAGCGCCTTCGCCACGCCAGCGATCATAGGAGGGCGACGCCTGAAGGTCGCGTCCACACTGGCCTATGACGAATTCCTCAACACGCTGAACTGGCCCCTCGGCGCTACGGTGGCTGTCATTTTGCTGGTCACGCTGCTGGTCATCATCCTTACGGCCAACCGGGTGATCGAGCGGCGCTACATCGAGATTCTCAAATGAACAGAAACGGCCCGTTCGCGCTCGCCTTCCACACGCTGTTCGTCGTGTTTATCCTGGCGCCAATCCTGATAGTCTGCGTGGTCGCGTTTACGCCGGAAAGCTTTCTCTCGCTCCCCACCAAAGGCTTGAGCCTGCGCTGGTTCCGCGCTATCGCTGACTACCCGGAATTCATCACGGCGTTTCGCGACAGCCTGTGGCTGGCGGCGTTGTCATCGACCCTGTCGATCGCGCTGGCGGTGCCGGCCGCGCTGGCCATCGCGCGCTACAGCTTCCCCGGCCGCGATGCAATGGCAGCCCTGTTCATGTCGCCGCTCATGGTTCCGCACGTGGTGCTGGGCATCGCATTCCTACGCTTCTTCTCCGAGATCGGGTTGAGCGGCCGCTTCGCAGGACTGGTGTTGGCGCACGTAATCGTCATAATGCCATTCGCGCTGCGGCTGGTTTTGGCGGCGACCTTTGGAATAGACCAGCGCGTCGAGCAGGCCGCCGTTTCCCTGGGTGCCGGGCCTGCGGCGGTGTTTCGCCGGGTGACGCTGTTCCTGATCCTGCCGGGTGTAGTGTCCGGCTGGATGCTGTCCTTTATCAGTTCGTTCGACGAGGTAACCATGACCGTGTTCATCGCCTCGCCGGAGACCACCACGCTACCGGTACGCATGCTGATCCACATGCAGGACAACATCGACCCGCTGATCGCCTCGGTGTCAGCGGTGCTGATCGTTCTGACATCGGTTTTCCTTATTGTGCTTGACCGCCTGTACGGGCTCGACCGCCTGTTCCTGGGACAGGTCAAGCAGTGAGTCGCATCCCTTTACAGGCATATTTGCCACGCAAAAAAAGGCAGGAAAGCAAGATGAAAATCTCCAGATTCAAGCAGTCAGTCACTGATTGTCCGCCTCTGCCCACCTGGCCTTCGGGACACAAGGCTGCGGTGTCACTCACATATGACCTGGACGCCGACGTCGGAAAGTCGTGGCGTAACATGGACGGCCTGACCACGCTGTCGGAAGCTAAATTCGGTGCCGGCCGGGGCCTGGAGCGCCTGATGGGCGTGATGGCCGACCACCAGGTCAAAAGCACCTTCTTCGTGCCGGGTGAGATCTGCGAGCTGTACCCCGAAGTGGTCTGCGAGATCGCCGACGACGGCCACGAGATCGGCCACCACGGCTATATACACCTGGCGATCAACCGCATCCGCAGCATCGAGCAGCGCGAAGAGATGGACTGCGGAATGAAGGCGCTCGCCAAGCTGGGCATCAGGCCGACCGGCTATCGATGCCCCGGCTGGGAGCTCACGCCCTTCACGCTCGAGTTGCTGCTCGAGGAAGGCTTTCGATACGACAGCAGTTGCATGGGGGATGACCGACCCTACTACCTGAAGTCCGGCTCGCGCAAGCTTTTGGAGATGCCAGTGCACTGGAGCCTGGACGACTGGGTCTTCTTCCGCTTTTCCAACGGTAATATCTACGACGGCGCTGGCACCATGAGCGATCCGCAGGCGTGCCTGAACACCTGGAAGCGGGAGGTGGAAAACGCCGTCATGGAGGGCCGCCACGTCACCATCACCATGCACCCCGAGGTCATGGGCCGCGGCTACCGCAGCCACCTGCTCTCCGAATTCATCGGCTGGATGAAGGCTGATGCCAACGTGTGGGTCGCGACGCTCGACGAGGTCGCGGACCATCTCAAAGAACCCAGGCCCGCCATGAAGGAAACGGCATGAAACTCTCCAAAATCCATCACGTCGCCTACCGCTGCAAGGATGCCAAGGAAACTGTCGAGTGGTACGCCAAGTTCTTGCACATGGACTTCCAACTCGCCTTTGCGGAAAACTTTGTGCCTTCGACCAAAGCGCCAGATCCCTACATGCACATCTTTCTTGACGCGGGCGGCGGCAACGTGCTAGCATTTTTCGAGCTGGCCAACGCGCCTGAGATGGGGCGAGACCCCAACACGCCCGACTGGGTTCAGCATATCGCTTTCGAGGTTCCCGAGCTGAAGGACCTGGAGGAGGCCAAGGCGCGCCTGTTAGCTGGCGGCATCGACGTCGTCGGTATCACTGACCATGTGCTATTCAAGTCCATCTATTTCTTCGACCCCAACGGCCACCGCCTGGAGCTCGCGCTGGACACCAGCACGCCGGAGTTGGCGGGCCGGGCTGAGGCGGTGAAGTGGGAAATGCTGGAAGAGTGGAGCCGCACCAAGCGCGCGCCCCGGCACGCTGCCTGGATGCACGCCGCCGAACTGACTGAGGCCTCGGCATGATCAATGAAACGCACGACCCGGCACTGCGCAGCTGGGTCGCGTCCGCAAATGCCCCGGGCTCGGATTTTCCCATCCAGAACCTGCCCTTTGCGGTGTTCAGGCCCAAGGGCAAAGCCGGGCCGTTTCGCTGCGGCGTTGCCATCGGCGATCAGATCCTTGACCTTGCCGTGGCTTCGCGCGCGCAGGTCTTCCAGAGCGTCGCCGCGCAAGCCGCAGCCGCAGGCACGAAAGAAAGCCTTAACGCGTTGATGGCCATGGGCAACAACGCCTGGTCGGCCCTGCGCCTGGCGCTGTCGCGCGCTCTGCGTGAGAAGGCCTCCGAACAGCAGGTACTTGCCGCCTGTCTGGCCCCACAGAGCGAGGCCGAATACGACGTGCCGGCGCACATCGGTGACTACACCGATTTCTACACGTCCATCCACCACGCCACCAACATCGGGCGGCAGTTCCGCCCGGACAACCCGCTGCTGCCCAACTTCAAGTGGATTCCTATTGGCTACCATGGCAGGTGCTCCAGCATTGGCGTGTCAGGTCAACGCTTTCCGAGGCCAGCAGGCCAGCTGAAATCAACTGATGTGTTGAAGCCGGTCCTCGCTGCGTCTAAGCGAATGGACATAGAACTGGAACTGGGCATCTTCATCGGTCAGGGTAACGACAGCGGCGCACCGATCCCAATCGGGCAAGCCGAGCAGCATGTCTTTGGCCTGTGTTTGCTCAACGACTGGTCCGCGCGCGACATTCAGGCCTGGGAGTACCAGCCGCTGGGCCCTTTCCTTGCGAAGAACTTCGCTACAACCTTGTCGCCATGGGTGGTGACGCTGGAAGCATTGGCACCGTACCGCGTGCCGTTCACGCGCGCTGAAGGCGACCCTGAACCTTTGCCCTACCTAGATTCGCCCTGCAACCGCGAACGTGGCTGCATCGACATCCGCATGGAAGCGCTGATCCGCACCGAACGCATGCTGCGCGAAGGCACGCCAGCGTTCTCCCTGGCGCGCACCAGCTACAAATACTCCTACTGGACAATTGCGCAGCTCGTGGCTCACCACACCGTTAACGGATGCAATCTGCGTCCCGGCGACCTGTTCGGCAGCGGCACCATGTCAGGCCCCGTGCTGGAACAAGCCGCCGCGCTGATCGAGTTGACGGCCGGCGGTAAGAACCCGATCGCCCTGCCTAGGGGCGAATCCCGAACATGGCTGGAAGATGGCGACACCGCCATCCTCACCGGCTGGTGCGAAGGCCCGGGCAAGGCGCGGATTGGCTTTGGGACTTGCGAGGGGACGCTGCTGCCTGCACGCAGCTAAGGCTGAGACCGGCGTCGCCGGGCAGGTGGACGAACCGCTGGTGCCGAAAGAGTTCAGGCACCGGCAGGCCGCGTGGACTTTTCCATGATCCGCTCCAGCGACTTGTGGAAGTGCTGCACCGCGGGTTCATTGCGCCCGATGACGACGCCCTGCGAGCGCCCGGACATCAGCCCCTGCACGATACCCCGGTTGATGGGGGTGTCTTCGTCACGGATGGCACGCAGCACGATGTCGGCGAACTCATCGACGTGGCGCTTTTCCCCGTCAGTAGTCGGAATGTCCCGCACCAGGATGGTCTGGCGCGTGATGGTTGACTCCAGCGTGTCGCCGGGAAACACCTGGTTGACCAGGCAATAGCCGCCCATCACGGCCGAGACCGCAATGTTCGGAAAGCCGAGGTAGACCTTGCGGATATGCTGATCAGCATCCCACTGCGCCTCCGGCTCGTCGTTGAGCTGGCCGAGCGAGCGACGCGCGAACACCATGCGCTGGTGTGGGCCGAAGGTGTCATGCACGATCAGGTTGGTGATGGTGTACGCACCAACTGTTTGCGGGTGCAACACGCCATGGTGATAGCACTCCTGGTAGCCGTCCCAAGTGGTCTTCCAGCCAGCACCCGGGAACTCGCTTTGCTGGTAGACATGCCATTTTTCCAGTTCGACCTTGTCCAGCTGTTCCTTGAAGTCACCAAGCCATTCATCAATGTCGAAGCGCTCGCCGGGCGTAAGGTTGACCCAGATCATGCCAGCACGTTCAGCGCAACCCAACTCAGTAAGAGAGTGCGTATGGCGATCCACGTCGCCAAAAGTCGCTTCGCCGAAGATGCCGGTAAGCTTGCCCTCGAGGTCGTACTGCCAGGCATGGTAGGGACACACCAGCCGCTGCGCCGTGCCGTGCCCGGGCTTGCACAACTGGGCACCGCGATGGCGGCACACATTGATGAAGGCCCGTGCCACGCCGTCTTCGCCGCGAATCATGACCACCGGCACGCCGACCACGCTCATCGCCAGGTAGGTCTTGGGTGCCGGTAACTCCACGCTGAAGGCAAGGGCCAGGGGCAGGTGGCGGAAAACGCGGTCTACCTCGCGTTCGTAACGCACAGCATCGACGTAGGCCGAAGCGGGCAGTTCCAGCGTACCTGCCGCCTGATCGGTGGTCTTGTTCTTCAGGTGGATCAGGGCACGCTTGGCCAGTACTTTCGATTCTTCGCTTGCTTGCATGAATCTTCTTTCTGATAAGTCGCCCGCAGAGCAGACTTGTCTTGCAGGCTGCGGAGTAAAGATTATTCTGTCAGATGCGGCGCGCCATAGTGTCCCCTCCACGGGGGACTGCGAATCGCTAAACGGACGACCTGGGCATCTGTCCCCCGCAATGGGGGCTGACTGCATGGCCAAAGAATCCTGAAATACGTGGGTATGCCATATCAGCACACCGTTCTTCCGGCCCTCCTGCTCGACTACGCGCGCCTTCGCGATGTTCTCACCGCATTGGGCCGGGATCTGGATTATCAGACAGCCCCGCACGGAGGATCGCCGAACCACCCTGGTATGCGGCGGTTACTGGAACAGTTGCGGCAGGTAGACATGCCGGACCATATCCGTATGAGCCGTGGCCTTTTCGCCCGCATCGGACAGCGCTGCCCTCCGCTCGTGCCAGTTCTGGCCCGGATCGAGCAGGAACATGCCCAGTTGGCGCCGATGTACCTTGAACTGGTCGCCGCACTGGACAGCGCGCCATCGATAGCGTCGCCAGACGCTGCCGCCCTGGTCCAGCAGGTCAAGCGCTTCATTGTCGTCGTGCTGGGCCATCTCGGCGTTGAGGAGAATTACATTCTGTCCGTAGCAACCGATTTCCTCACCACCCAGGATTGGATCGACTTGGAGCCCGTCCATGGCCGCCATGCTACTTGACCGGCGGAGTGGTACCGACGCCAGTCCCCCTAGGGGGGACAGACGTGCTCTGCGGGCTGCGCTATGGTGCGTTGTGTTGCATCACATGGGACAACAATGAACAAAGAGGCTGACAAGCCGCTGCCCACCAGCGCCGACGTCGTGGTCGTGGGCTCCGGTGCCGCAGGCCTGACGGCGGCCATCGTGGCAGCGGCTGCAGGCAAGAACGTTGTACTCCTTGAAAAGACCAGCCTTGTTGGCGGAACTTCGGCCTGGTCGGGTGGTGTCGCCTGGGTGCCGAACAATCACCTGATGGCCGCCGCCGGTATCGACGACAGCCCTGAGAAAGCCCGGCGCTACATCGCCTCGGTGCTAGGCGAGAATATCGAGCAGGAAAAGGTGGATGCGTTCCTTGCCAACTGCAGCGCAGCATTCGAATTTCTCGACAAGAAAACCAGCGCCGCGCGCCTGATGAGCTATCCGGGCGTGGACTACTACCCCGACAACCCTTCGGCCACTTCGCATCGCGGCGTGATGGTGCCGCCCTACGACGGTCGCGAGCTGGGCGCACACCTGGCCGAGCTACAGCTGCCGCTGCCCCAGATGGCCGTGTTCGGCAGCATGCAGGTTGATGTGACCGACGTGTACCACCTTCAGCGCATGCTTAAGAGCTGGACGTCCCTGAAGCACAGCGTGCGGCTGGTCTGCCGCTATGCGATCGACCGTCTGGTCTGGAAGCGCGGCACGCGACTGATCCGCGGCAATGCGCTGGCCGCCCGCCTGTACCGCTCGGCGTTGGACCTGGGCGTCACGGTGGTGCGCAACGCGCCCGTCAACGAACTCAGGCGCGCCGGCAAGCGCATGGCAGCCGTGGTCTACACGCATGAAGGTCAAAGCGTGGAGTTGCAAGTCAGGCTCGGCGTCATCCTGGCCAGCGGTGGCGTCTCGGCCAGCGAGCGCTACCGCCAGATGCTCATGCCGTTCGCGAAGGAGCATGTGTCCATGCTGCCTCCGGGCAACAGCGGCGATGGCGTGGACATGGCACTGGCGCAAGGGGGTCAATTGGGCAAGACGCATGTGGCCAATGGATGCCTGACCCCAGTCTCGGTTCTGAAAAAGCCCGATGGCAGCGTCGTCAAGTACCCGCACCTAGCATTCGACCGTTGCAAGCCTGGCTCGGTGATGGTAGATGGTCATGGCCTTAGATTTACGAACGAATCGGCCAGCTACCACGAAGTGGGCAAGGCGATGCAGACCTGCTCGGCGGTGCCGGCCTACCTGATCGCTGATACGTCTTTTCTGCGCTGGTACGGTATGGGTCAGGCACGGCCTTTTCCATATCCGGTAAAGCCGATGGTTGACGCAGGCTACCTGGTCGAAGCAGCAACTCTGGACGAACTCGCGCGCAAGCTGGAGATTGATCCTCAAGGGCTTGCACAGACCGTGGCCCGCAATAATGAGCTAGCCAAGCTAGGATTCGACCCGGACCACGGTCGCGGCGGTAACGCCTACAACCGTTCTCTGGGCGATGCGGAGCATGGCCCAAACCCCTGCCTTGGCGAGATTCTGCAGGCACCGTTTTATGCTGTACGGCTCTACCCCGGTGACATCGGCACTCTGGTTGGCCTACAGGTGAACACCAGCGCTCAGGTCCTTGACGGGCAAGGCTACCCTATTGCTGGGCTTTACGCGTGCGGCCTGGACATCAATTCCGTGTTCAGTGGTTTCTACCCTAGTGCCGGGTGCACGCACGGGCCCAACATCACCTTTGCCTACGTGGCAGCCCAGCATCTGGTTGCGCACGACCCCCACACGCCACTGGCCCAGGAAACAACCATGCACATGGAAACTGGAGTTCCCGCATGATCTACGAGATGCGCTTTTACGCAGTAACGCACGGCCGCACAGCAGATGCGAATGCACGCTTTACCGGTAAGTTGCCCGAGCTGTTCGCCCGCCACGGCGTGCAATGCGTTGGGGCCTGGAACGCACTGGCTGGCCCTGGTGCACCGCGCTTCGTCTACCTGCTGGCCTATCGGGACTTCGCGCACCGCGAGGCGGCTTGGGCCAGCTTCTATGCAGATCCACAATGGACTAAGGTGCGAGCTGAGACGAATGCAGGGCATGAAATGATCGAGCGGCACGACCTGTTCTTCCTCAAAGCAAACGCCTCTTGGCAATCGGTCACCGCCGCACCAGATACGGGTGCCGGCGAAGTGCATGAAATCATCTTGCAGCAAATCGCGCCTGGACGAAATTCTGCAGTCAACGAGTTTCTGGGCGGCACATGGCTGCCCGCGCTGCGAAAAGAGGGCGCGCGCAACCTGGGCATCTTCGACATGGTCAGCGGCTATGGCATGCCGCAGATAGTGATGTTCAACGCATGGCCAGACGCCGCTGCATGGCAGCGCGGCCGGCTGGCGATGGACTCAACTGGCGCGGTGCAGCTGGCCTTCTCCACGCAACGTCACAGTCTCGGACAACCGCTGTTCGGTCGCACCGAGGTGAACCTGCTGGCACCCGTTGCGGGCGTTGTGATTCACCCTTCGCTGGGGCGTTTGGTCTGAGGCCCAAGACCAGATTGCACCAGCGGATTTCGGCGCACAAGAGGCCCGCCGATTCAGCATAATATGACCTTGAGCCCACACACACGCGCGCCCGATTCCGGGCGCTCATAGATGGAGGGTTGGAGGCAAACCATGAGCATGGCCATTCATCAGCGAGCACATCCCGTCCGCCAGAGGTCCGGCCTTTCCGGTTTGGTCGACGAAATCGGCACCGAGCAGTTCGGCTCACGCCTTGTCGGACTGTTACACGACATTTGCGGCGCTGACCACTGTGCAGCGTTTCAGCTAGGCGGCGACACCATCAGTGCCCTGGCCTTCAGCAGTTTCGATCCTGCGCAATCGCGAATGCGTATGGTTGAACGCTACGTGTGCGAGGGTCTTTGGCGCAAGGATCCAGCTCTCAGCATGGCGCGCATCCGGGTGGACGCAGCCTGCGACAGCCTGATCCACGTGGATCTCAACGATCGGGGCTACGACGACCTGCGTCCTCACATCTACCCACAGGTGCGCGACCGGGTCGTGGTGTGTGGACGTCGCAACAACATCGAATTCGGGCTGAGCGTGGTGCGCAGCGATCCGAGTCCCGAATTCAAGGCGGGTGCCATAGAACGGTTGGCCGACCTTTCAGACACACTGCTGTCGGCGATGGCCAAGCACGTCAGCGTGCTCATGTCCCGACCGAACATTGCTACAGCGTTGACAGATCTGCAAGAAATCGAGAACTGCTTTCATGCCCGGAGTGAGCTGCCACGGCGCGAACTGGAAGTCTGCGCGCGTATTCTTTATGGCCTGTCATCGATAGGCATCTCCCTAGATCTGGGTGTCGGCGAGGAAAGCGTCAAGACATATCGCAAACGAGCTTATCAGCGCCTGAACATCGGCTGCGAGCGCGAATTACTCCACTGGTACCTCTCTCAGTGGAGTGTCTGGCGTGGGCACCACTATGCGCCCACGTGCGCTGCGGTCCACTGAGGCCCCGCGCAAAAGCATCCCGCGTCAGACTTGTCTGAGTATGGGTTGCGGTTTATCCGCCGCACGCCAACTGTTTAACCTTATCTTGCGTGTGCTTCAGGTTCATGGAAGACGCCTGCTCTAGCAGCGCCTAGCGCTTTTTAGCGCAGCTGCCAAAATGGCCCGCGCACCGTGCGCGTGGGCATGCGTGATGGCCAGACCCAGTGCATCCGCCGCATCCTTGCCCGGCAGCGTCCGTAACTTAAGCAAACGCATCACCATCTGCTGCACCTCTGCCTTACCAGCCTTGCCGTAACCTGCTACGGCCTGCTTGAGTTGCAGGGCGGTGTACTCCGCGACTGGCAAATCAAGCGACACCAGCGCCGTGATGCAGGCCCCTCGTGCCTGGCCCAGCAGCAGGGTGGACTGCGGGTTGACGTTGACAAAAACAATCTCGACGGATGAGCAATCTGGCTGGTAGCGCTCAGTGACTTCACGCACGCCGTCAAACAGCACCTTCAGGCGGCCCGGCAAGTCTTTTTTTTCCAGATGTGCGGTTTTGATCGTGCCACTGGCGACGTAGCTGAGTTGCTGGCCTTCCATATCGACCAGGCCAAAGCCAGTGATTTGCAAACCGGGGTCGATACCAAGAATACGCATGGCTTTAATTGCTATTGACTTAGGAGCTGCTTGTACAGGTAGTCATTGGTCTAGAGGCTGATTTAGAGACCAAAATACCATCGTACAGAATAAAAAAACGGGTGCAGCAAAGCACAGCGCATCGACACGGCCCAGCAGGCCACTGCCTCCGGTGACGGACTTGCCCTCTGTGCCCCAGTTGGTGATGCCTAAAAGGAACAGGCCCATGATTTTCGCCATCATGGCAGCTCCACCCCGCTCATGCGCGCAACAATCGTGTTGGCACGCGATGACAAATAGCCCGAGTTCGGGCGGGTTTCAAAATACTTGGGGCGCGGCAACATCACGGCCAGGCGGGCGGCCTCGTAGGTGCTGAGCGTCGCTGCGCTTTTGCGGTAGTAGTGCTGCGCGGCGGCTTCAGCGCCAAAAACGCCTTCGCCCCATTCAACGCTGTTCAGGTAGATTTCCAGAATGCGTTCTTTGCTGAGCAGCTTTTCAAGCATCAGGGTGATCACCAGTTCTTGGCCCTTGCGGAGCAGCGTGCGCTCGCCGGACAGGAAAAGGTTTTTTGCCAACTGCTGCGTGATGGTGGAGCCACCCACAATTTTGGCTGGTTTGACAGGCTTGCCGTTGGGTTTTTTAGCGGTCTGCTGCACCCTTTTCTCAGCCTTGGCATTTTTATCCCAGGCCTTCTCAAGCGCTTCCAGATCAACGCCATCATGCTCGGTAAAGCTGGCATCTTCAGATGCAATCACAGCGCGCTTGAGGTCGTCAGAGATGTCCTTGTAGGGCCGCCACTGCTGGCGCCACTTCAGGTTGCCTGTTTGGGTGGTCACGCTGTAGATCGCCGAGCGTTCGAAGGCGGTCGATTCGGGGTCAACGAGGGCCATCAGGGCAATGCGACCCACAAAGTAAAGCTGCAATGACAAGCCTGCCAAAAAAACCAGAAGGAGCAGGCGAGAGATGGCTTTCATGCGGTTCTCAGAGCCATTTTCAGCGACCGGTCAGTCTGGTTTCAAGCGTTTCGTCACGCGTGAACTTAAAGCGTGACACCACCACGATCTGGTCGGCCCTGCGCCGCATGGCGTCGGTGAACTTTTCAAACGGCCCGGTGCCTTTGACGATGGCTCGAGCGCGGCGGTCCAGCGTCAGGTTACCCGACGTCTCCACCACCTCGGTGGCCAGAATGCGTCCGTCAAAGTTAACCGTCACGATCATGGTCAGTTCGCCATACAGCTTTTTACCAGCCAGCTCAGGAAAGTGGCTTGTGCCACGGTCCTCAATCTTGCGTCGCAGGCTGTCGTAGTAAATGGCATAGACCTCCTCACGCGTGGCGGGGCTGATGTAGCGTTTTTTCGGCCGCGCGTTTTCTTCGTCGATGCGTTTTTCAATTTCCGCCAGAATTTTGATCATCTGCTTGCGCTTTTCTTCCCGCTCGGCCTGTGCCAGGTCGTAGCTCGGCACTGTCGATTCAGGCGGTGGCAGACTGGCCAGCTGTTTTTTGATTTGCGCCAGCAACTGGGTTTGCTGCTCCTGCATGGCTTCGACTTTTTTTTGCGCATGTTCTGCCGCATCGCCGAGGTCGGTCAATGCAGAAGGCGGCAGCGGTGATGTCGCCCGGCCTTTGTCAAGCTGCCCGCCACCGGCCAGACTGCTTTGCGCAATGGCCTGGGCAAAGTCGGGCTTTTCATTGGACTTGGCGTTGACCAAGATCACCTCAAGCGGCGTGTCTTTGAAGACCCGGTTAAAGCTTTGTGGGTCAACAAAGCGGGTCGTCAGCACCACCGCATGCAACAGAGCGGATGCTCCCAAGGCGATTTGCAGGCTGCTGAAGGTTCTCACGGTTCAATTATCAGGCTTAAAGCGGTATGTCAGTGGCCTGGTGTGGCGACATCTTCAGGCCCTTCATTGACATCGACGGCAATAGCAATCGGACCCGCAGAGAGATCCTCGTCATCGTCCATGTCGGCGGGCGCATCCGGCGTGTCGGCCACCACATCCAGCCGCTCCATCACGGCGCTGCTAATGTCTAAGGTGATCTCGTCAATCTCCCCCAGTTTGACGCGCACTCTGGCGCCGCGTGGCAAGCCCAGTGCCCCCGAGGCGGGCAGCACCAGCGGCAGATCGTCGGCACGCACCAGATTGTCTTTGAAGGCGGTAGCGACCAGCTCGGTGATGCCCTTTTGCTGTAAATACTTCAGCGTCCAGTAGCGCTCAATGCCGCTCTGGTAGCCGTTGTAGGCGCCGTAGGCGGCATCAAAACCCGAGATGATTGAAAACAGTTCCGCATCCTTCGGCTTGAACGGCGCCACCAGTGCAGCGGTGCGGCCGTGCCTGACGCAGGCGATGATCTGCCACTGGTTCACCAGGTCGGTGTAGCGGCGCAGCGGCGAGGTAGACCAGGCGTAGCTTTTCACGCCCAGGCCGGCATGCGCGAGTGCCTTGGTGCCCATGCGCACCTTCACGCCGGGTGCCAGGCTGGCCTGGCTGCGGTAAATGCCCGGCACGCCGAGCTCGGCCAGCCATTGGCCCCAGGTGCTGTTGGCCAGAATCATCGCCTCGGCCACGATCAGGTCCAGCGGTGCCCCGCGCTGGCGCGTGGTGATGGTGACTTGCTCATTGCCTTGGGGCTCCTGCCCGCTGGGGTTGTCGAGCTTGAAGTTGTAGTCAGGCCGGTTGAAGTTTTCTGGTTTGCCGCGCGCCACTTCGCGCTGCGACTTGAGGTATTTGGCCAACTCATGGAGATAAATAAGCTCTGTAGCCCAATCTATTTGATGGCGAGCAGCTATATTTTCTGTAGCGTTAAAAAATTCTTCATTGAACGTACTGTCCAGCACATCGTGCCGCAGGTTGGCTGCGATCGGCACCAGTTCCAGTTGTGTCGCGGTTGATTTGATCTCGAATGTGACCTCATCCATCGTCACGTACAGCGAGACGGCCGGGCAGTTTCGCCCAGCCATCAGGGTGTAGTTTTGCACCACCTCATCGGGCAGCATGGTCAGCTTGTAGCCCGGCATGTAAACCGTGGACAAACGCGCCCGGCCCAACTGATCTACCGCGCTGCCAGGCTGCACTGCCAGACCTGGCGCGGCAATGTGAATGCCCAGCGTGACGGTGCCTGTGCCGATGCCGCGTACCGACAGGGCGTCATCAATCTCGGTGGTGGCGGAGTCATCAATCGAAAAGGCCTGCACGCTGGCCAGCGGCAAATCTTCCGTGTGCATCGGCGCCTGAACTGCCGGAAAGCCTGTGCCCTTGGGGAAGTTTTCAAACAAGAAGCGCTGGTAATGAAACTGGTACGGCGACGAGATGGCGCCCGATTGTTGCAGCAGGTCCAGCGGGCCGATGTGGGTGGATTTGGAGGCCTCCACCACGGCCTTGTATTCGGCGGCGTTCTTGTCAGGCTTGAAAAGAATTTTGTACAACTGCTCGCGTATCGGCTCGGGGCAGCTGCCTTTGGCCAGTTCGTCAGCCCAAGCGGTGATTTGCAGCGCGATTTGCTGCTTCTTTTCAATCGCCTTGAGCGCCAGTTGCAAAATCTCCGGCGGAGCTTTCTTAAAACGCCCTTTGCCTGCACGGCGAAAGTAATGCGGCGCATCAAACAGCCTGAGCAGTGCCGCCGCCTGTTGCTCCAGCGTGGCCGGTTTGGCCGGGTCCGGGCTGAAGTAGTCGCGCGCCAGGTCAGCAAAACCAAACTCGTCCTCGCTGGCAAACTCCCAGGCCAGTTCCAGTTCGATGTCAGCGCTTAATTTTTGGGCAGCAGCGACAAATTCGGCCGGTGCGGGCTTTTCGAACTTCAAAAGCGCATTGACGGCTTTGACCTTGATGCGCTTGCCCGAGTCCAGCTCCACTTGCAGCGAGCTGTCAGCCTCCGACAAAATCCGCCCGGCCAGATGCTTACCGGCTTCTTCAAACAATACAAACAAAATGGGAGCCTTTACGTCGCTGAAATAGGGTGATGAGACAAGTGTAATCAGCCCTGTGAGGCAAGATAGTGACCGATAATCGTGCATGGCCGCTGTTTTCGACAAACCCTCGCTGTTCAAGCGTGCTGCGCCGCTGCTGAGCGGCTTTGATGGCCCGCTGGCGTTTGCGGTGTTCCTGCTGGCCAGCGCTGGCCTTTTGATCATGTATTCGTCGGGCTTTGACCATGGCAGCCGCTTCGTGGACCATGGCCGCAACATGCTGATTGCGGGTTTCATCATGTTTGTGGTGGCGCAAATCCCGCCTCAGCGGCTGATGACGCTGGCCGTGCCGCTGTATGTTCTTGGCGTGGCGCTGCTGGTCGCTGCGGCGATCTTTGGCATCACCAAAAAGGGCGCACGCCGCTGGCTCAATGTCGGCATTGTGATTCAGCCCAGCGAAATTTTGAAAATCGCCATGCCCTTGATGCTGGCTTGGTGGTTTCAAAAGCGGGAAGGCCAACTTCGCTCGCTGGACTACATCGTGGCCGCCTTGCTGCTGGTCGTTCCTGTGGCCCTCATCATGAAGCAGCCCGACCTGGGAACCGCGCTCTTGGTGCTGGCCGCCGGGCTGGCGGTGATTTTTTTTGCTGGTTTAAGCTGGAAGCTGATCGTGCCGCCTGTGGTGCTGGGACTGGTCGGTATCTTTCTGGTGGTGTGGTTTGAGCCCGCCTTGTGCGCTGATGGCGTGCGCTGGCCAATACTGCATGATTACCAGCAGCAGCGCATCTGTACCCTGCTTGACCCCTCGCGCGACCCGCTGGGCAAGGGCTTTCACATCATTCAGGGGATGATCGCGATTGGCTCGGGCGGGCTGTTTGGCAAGGGCTTCATGGCCGGCACGCAGACGCATCTTGAATTTATTCCCGAGCGCACCACCGACTTCATCTTTGCCGCTTTCTCAGAGGAGTTTGGCCTTGCCGGCAATCTGCTGCTGATTGCTGGATTTCTCTTTTTGATCTTGCGCGGCATGCTCATTGCCATGGAGGCACCCACCCTGTTTTCACGCTTGCTGGCCGGCGCGATCACGATGATCTTTTTCACCTACGCGTTTGTCAACATGGGCATGGTCAGCGGCATTTTGCCGGTGGTGGGTGTGCCGCTGCCTTTCATCAGCTATGGCGGTACGGCCATGGTCACGCTGGGCCTGGCGGTGGGTATGCTGATGTCGATTGCCAAGGCCAAGAGGCTGGTGCAGACGTGACGTCGAGCGGTCAATTTTTCGACGGGCACGCTTCCAAAGAGAAATTAGCCCCCTCGGGGGGCAGCGCATCACACGAAGTGTTCTCGAAGAGCGGCGAAGCCAAAAGCGTGGGGGTCTTGATTGTTGGGGTGGGCAATATGGGCGGCGGCATGGTCGCCAATTTGCTGTCGAAGGGCTGGCGGGTCATGGTCAGCGACATAGATGCCAAAAAAGTCGACTTTTGGGTGTCAAAAGGGGCGCTAGGCCAAGTATTACCTGGGCAAGAAGCTCCTGATTTAATAGCGACGATCATTTGCGTGGTGGATGCTGTGCAAACTGAAGACGTGCTGTTTGGTCGCCAGGGACTGGCGCACCGCTTGCAGGCTGGCCAAACCGTCATCCTGTGCCCGACCATCTTGCCGCAAGACGTGGAAGGTTTTGCCCGCAGGCTGGCTGAACGCGGCATTCACACCATTGACGCGCCCATGTCTGGCGGGCCCGCACGAGCTGCTGACGGCACCATGAGTTTGCTCGTGGCTTGCCCGCCAGACGTTTTTGTGCAGCAGTCAGCGTTGCTCAATGCACTGTCAAGCAAGCTGTTCAGCATCAGCGAAAAGCCAGGTGATGCCGCCCGCACCAAGCTGGTCAACAACCTGCTGGCAGGCATCAATCTGGTCGGAGCGGCTGAAGCCCTGGCATTGGCTGAAAAGCTGGGCCTGGATGTCGCCAAAACCCTCAGCGTGATTGAGCAGTCCAGCGGGCAAAGCTGGATAGGCACAGACCGGATGCGCCGGGCGATTGCGGGTGACTATGCCCCCCGTGCCCATGTCACCCTGCTTGAAAAGGACACCCGGCTGGCACTTGAATGCGCTGCCGCGGCAGGCTTTGACGGGCCGCTGGGAGCCGCAGCCAGCGGTGTTTTTCGGCAGGCGCACGAAGCCGGACTGGCAGCCGAGGACGATGCGGCAGTTTTCAAGGTTCTGTCAGGGCGAGGGTGAAAATATCGTTGAGGCCACGTGTTCAGGACAGACTACCTACAATCATGGCATGACCACACTGCGCTCTTCTTCCGCCCCAACTCTCAACGCTTCGATCACGTCGTCAACGTCGAGGCCCACAGCGGCATCAACATCTGGGCGCCTGGAAATAGCGCAAAAGCTGCTGCTCACGCCCTTCGGTTTGACCGAGGCTCATCTGTCCAAAGCCCTTGCAGAAATCACCTCCAAAGGCGCAGACGATGCAGACTTGTACTTTCAGTACACCCGCAGTGAAGGCTGGAGCCTGGAAGAGGGCATTGTCAAGACCGGTTCCTTCAGCATTGACCAAGGCGTGGGCGTGCGGGCCGTCAGCGGCGAAAAAACCGCCTTTGCCTATTCCGATGACATCTCTGAAGCCTCGCTGATGGATGCTGCTCGTACCGTCCGCAGCATTTCAGGCGCTGGCAAGTCAGCCAAGATCAAAACGCCCGGCCGCAAGATCGCCAACAGCCGATCGCTCTACGAGGGCCAGGACCCCATCGCGACGTTGGGCAGCACGGCTAAAGTCAAACTGCTTGAAAAGGTTGAAAAACTCGCCAAGGCCAAAGACCCGCGCATCGTGCAGGTGATGGCAGGGCTGGCCAGTGAATACGACGTCGTGATGGTGGCGCGGGCTGACGGTACGCTGGCCGCTGATGTGCGGCCGCTGGTGCGTTTATCCGTCACCGTGATCGCCGAGCAAAAAGGCCGGCGTGAAACCGGCTCAGCTGGTGGCGGTGGCCGCTTTGGCCTGGCCTATTTTGACGATGCGCAAATCGGCCAGTATGTAGACGATGCGGTCAAAGCGGCGTTGACCAACCTGGAGGCCCGCCCCGCGCCTGCCGGTGAAATGACGGTGGTTTTAGGCTCAGGCTGGCCCGGGATTTTGCTGCACGAAGCGATTGGCCACGGGCTGGAAGGCGACTTCAACCGCAAAGGCTCTAGCGCGTTTGCTGGCAAGATTGGCCAGCGTGTGGCCGCCAAAGGCGTGACGGTGCTGGACGACGGCACGATTGCTGACCGACGCGGGTCCCTGAATGTGGACGACGAAGGCAACGCCAGCCAGCGCAATGTGCTGATTGAAGACGGTATTTTGAAGGGCTACATTCAGGACTCGCTGAATGCCCGGCTGATGAAGGTCAAGCCGACAGGCAATGGCCGCCGCGAAAGCTACGCTCACACGCCCATGCCGCGCATGACCAATACCTACATGTTGGGTGGTCAGAAAGACCCGCAGGAAATCGTCGCCAGCATCAAAAAAGGTCTGTACGCCACCAACTTTGCTGGCGGGCAGGTTGACATCACATCCGGCAAGTTTGTCTTTTCAGCCAGCCAAGCCTACTGGGTTGAAAACGGCAAGATTTTGTACCCCGTCAAAGGCGCGACCATTGTGGGCAGCGGCCCAGAATGCCTGAAAAAAGTCAGCATGATTGCCAACGACATGGCGCTGGACAGCGGCGTGGGCACCTGCGGCAAAGAAGGCCAGAGCGTGCCGGTGGGCGTGGGACAGCCGACGTTGCGGATTGATGGCTTGACGGTCGGTGGAACGGCTTGAAGTCGGAATGCGTTTTAAGCTGTGCTACATTCAAGCTCATGCACAAGGCATCGTTTTATTTTGACTATTTTTGGTTCTCAAGCGCTTCTGGCGGTAGAGAGACTGTTGCGTAACCCCAAATAAACGTACGAATCTTTCAAAAACCGCCGGACACCCGGCGGTTTTTTTTTGCTTTTTTGTCTGGTTTGAATTCAAGTTTTTTAGTTTTTTATAAGGAAACCCGTGATGACCGCCTCAACGCCCACCTGGTATGCGCCCGTTGACAAAACCAGCCAGACCGACGACGAACGCATCGAGGACATCACCGTGTTACCACCGCCAGAGCATCTGATCCGCTTTTTCCCCATTCAGGGCACGCCGGTGGAAACGCTGATCACCCAGACCCGCAAAAGCATCCACAAGATCATGACCGGCAGCGACGACCGGTTGCTGGTGGTGATTGGCCCGTGCTCAATACACGACCCGGCAGCCGCATTGGAGTACGCGCGCCGCTTGGTCGAGCAGCGCAAAAAGTACGCGGGCACCCTGGAGATTGTGATGCGGGTTTACTTTGAAAAGCCGCGCACCACGGTCGGCTGGAAGGGCTTGATCAACGACCCTTACCTGGACGAAACCTACCGCATTGACGAGGGCCTGCGCATGGCGCGCCAGTTGTTGATCGACATCAACCGAATGGGCCTGCCCGCCGGCAGCGAGTTTTTGGACGTGATCTCGCCGCAATACATTGGCGACTTGATCTCGTGGGGCGCGATTGGCGCGCGCACCACTGAAAGCCAGGTACACCGCGAGCTCGCGTCTGGCCTGTCTGCACCGATTGGCTTTAAGAACGGCACCGACGGCAACATCCGTATCGCCACCGACGCGATTCAATCGGCATCGCGCGGCCACCACTTTTTATCAGTTCATAAAAACGGCCAGGTGGCGGTGGTGCAAACCAAGGGCAACCCTGACTGCCACGTGATTTTGCGCGGCGGTAAAACGCCCAATTACGACGCAGCCAGCGTCACCGCCGCATGCAAAGAACTGGCCGCCGCCAAATTGCCCGCCACCTTGATGGTGGACTGCAGCCATGCCAACTCCTCCAAACAGCATGAAAAGCAGCTCGACGTGGCCCGGGACATCGCAGGGCAGGTCAGCGGCGGTTCAAAACAAGTGTTCGGCCTGATGGTTGAAAGCCATCTGAAGGCGGGCGCGCAAAAATTCACCCCCGGCAAAGACGACGCCGCATCGCTCGAATATGGCAAAAGCATCACCGATGCTTGCCTGTCATGGGATGATTCGCTGCAGGTCCTGGAGGTGTTGTCAAAGGCTGTCGGAGCGCGGCGCGAACACTGAACGATGTTCGCCCAGACTATTGAATGGGCTGCGGGCCTCTGCAAAATAATGGCCAACCGCTCCTAAATTAGTAGTAGCCAGGTTGACTGCAAACTAGGACAACGCCGCCAGCAGCTTGCCGTGCACGCCGCCAAAGCCGCCGTTGCTCATACACAGGATGTGGTCGCCCGGTCTGGCTGCTGTTTTGACTTGGTTGACCAGTTGCTCAATGTTGTCAGCCACATGGGCCCGGTCCACCATCGGGGCCAGGGCCTCCCGCGCGTCCCAGTCCAGACCGCCCGCGTGGCAAAAGGCGATGTCGGCGGCTTCCAGGCTCCACGGCAGTTGGGCCGTCATGGTGCCGAGCTTCATGGTGTTGCTGCGCGGCTCAAACACGGCAAGGATTCGGTCAGCCGCTTTGCCCGCTGCGTTCAGCTGGCGGCGCAGGCCATCAATCGTGGTGTGGATGGCCGTCGGGTGATGGGCAAAGTCGTCATAGATGGTGATGCTGCCGCCGTCCTTGCTGACCCTGCCAATCACCTCCATCCGGCGTTTGACGTTTTGAAAGCTGGCCAGTGCGTCCGCTGCGGTTTGCGGGTCGACCCCTACATGCTCGGCAGCGGCAATCGCTGCCAGCGCATTGAGCTGGTTGTGTACGCCGCTGACGGCCCATCGAACGCGCGCTACAAGCTTGCCTGCTTTGAGCACGGTGAAGTCGCCTGGTTCGCCTTCGGCAGTGAAACCCGCTTTATTGGCCAAGGCTTTGCCAAAGAGTACCTGCTCACTCCAGCAGCCTTGGGCCAGGACGCGCGCCAGGCTTTCTTCGGTCGCATTGACCACGACGCGGCCAGATGACGGCACCGTGCGCACCAGGTGGTGAAACTGCCGCTCAATCGCAGCCAGATTGTCAAAAATATCGGCATGGTCGAATTCGAGGTTGTTCAAAATCGCGGTGCGCGGGCGATAGTGCACAAACTTGCTGCGCTTGTCGAAAAACGCGGTGTCGTATTCGTCTGCCTCAATCACAAAGGTTGCCCCCACGCTTTCCCACTGCGTGTGGACGCTGCCCCCCGAGGGGGCCGCTGCGCCTGCGGGCTGGCTAAGCCAGACCCGAGGCCCATGCTTGGAAAGAGGGGTGGAGGTACTTCCCAGCCTGGCTGAAACACCAAAATTCAGAGGCACCCCCCCCACCAGAAAGCCCGGCTGCAGCCCTGCGCATTCCAGGATCCAGGTCAGCATCGCTGTCGTCGTGGTTTTACCATGCGTGCCTGCCACGGCCAGCACATGACGACCTTGTAGAACATGTTCTGCAAGCCACTGCGGGCCGCTGGTGTAGGGCAGGCCGGCGTTTAATATCGCTTCCATCAAGGGGTATTTGGGTGTTCCGTCGGCCAAGTGGGCGCGCGAAACCACATTGCCTACCACAAAGACATCGGGGTTAAAGGCCAACTGGTCGGCACCGTAGCCCTCCACCAGATCAATCCCCAAAGCGCGCAACTGGTCGCTCATGGGCGGATAAACGCCGGTGTCGCAACCCGTCACCTTGTGCCCCGCCTCAACCGCCAGAGCAGCCAGGCCGCCCATGAAGGTGCCGCAAATTCCGAGTATGTGTATGTGCATCGGCTTATTTTAGAAGTCAACGGGCAGGTTGGGCGGCTCACCTAAACTGTACGTTTCGCTTTTCCACAGCCTTGACGATGACCACCCTCAAATCCGAAATAGCCGCCACCGCCGCCGCCTTGGTGGTTGAAGAGGGCCTTGAATATGGTCCGGCCAAGCGCAGGGCCGTCAAACAGATGGGACTGCCGGCCCGTGCCGAACTGCCCGACAACTCGGAGCTTGAAGATGCGGTGATGGAATACATCACCGTGTTTTGTGCGGACACCCAGCCGACGGAACTGGCGGCGCTGCGGGAACTGGCCTTGGTGTGGATGCAGCGCATGGCGGGTTTCAGGCCCCATTTGGCGGGGGCGGTGTGGCATGGCACGGCAACGCGGCTATCGGACATTTATATCCAGCTGTTTTGTGACGATCCGAAATCGGCTGAAATTGCGCTGATTGAGCACAAGGTCGACTACGAGCCGCGCACCGTCACTGGCTTTACCGGTGGCAAAGTCGAGGCGCTCAGCCTGAGCAGCCTGTCCAAGTCGCTGGCTGAAAACATCGGTGTGCATTTCATGGTGTACGACCATGACGACCTGCGCGGCGCGCTCAAGCCCGACGAGAAGGGGCGTAGGCCTCGTGGCGATCTGGTGGCTGTCCAAAAGCTGGTCATTGAAAGCGGTAAAGTCTGACCCATGGACAGAAGAAACTTACTCTATATCAGTGCGGCTGCCGCTGCCGGGGTGGCTGGCCTGGGCGCGGCCTGGTTCAAGCATGAACCCCAAAAGCTGGCCACCGCGCAAACAAATACCGCACAAGATGCGCTGTGGGCGATGAGCTTTGACACACCTGACGGCCAGCCGCAGCCGATGAACAGCTTTCGCGGAAAGCCGCTGCTGCTGAACTTTTGGGCTACCTGGTGCCCGCCGTGCGTGGAAGAGCTGCCTTTGCTGGATGCTTTTTACCAGGAACAAAAAGCCAAAGGCTGGCAGGTGCTTGGCCTGGCCGTTGACCAGCCGAGTGCGGTACGCAAGTGGCTTCAGGCCAAGCCACTTGGCTTTCCGGTGGGGATGGCGGGCTTAGGTGGTACCGAATTGAGTAAATCGCTGGGCAATCTGGCGGGTAGCTTGCCATTTACAGCGGTATTTGGCGAATCTGGTGCGATGCTGCACCGGAAAACAGGCAAGGTTTCCAGCGAAGATCTGGCGCAATGGATTCAGTTGAAATGAAATTCGACAAATTTCGTTAAAAATCGTTTAAATGCTGTCAACAGACGCTATTTGTTATTAATTTTAAAATAAAAACTTTGCATGACGCCGTTCGTCATTCGTGTATCAAACCGTTTTGGCTTGGAGTACACTCTGCGCTCTCTTTGCTGTAGTGCATGCTGACTGCCTGGCTGAAGTTTATTTTTAAATACTTTAAGGCCTGAAAGAACCGAGTAAGCGTAGGAAGAGAGAAGATCGGCTTGGTTGCCGACGCTTTTGTACTTGCCGTCTTTGGAGGAAAACATGGATTTAAGAAAACTTAAAACGCTGATTGATCTTGTATCGGACTCCAACGTGTCTGAACTTGAAATCACGGAAGCCGAGGGCAAGGTCCGCATCGTCAAGTCTAGCGTTGCGCCACTTGTGATGCAGCAGCCTGCAGTCACCATGGTAGCAGCATCTGCAGCGGCCCCAAGTGCAGTAGCGCCCGCGGCTGAAGTCGCACCTGCCGTCCAAGCAAGTCATGCCGTCAAGTCGCCTATGGTCGGAACGTTCTACCGTTCGGCCAGTCCCGGTGCCAAGCCCTTTGTTGAAGTCGGTGACGCGGTCAAGGAAGGCCAAACTATTTGCATCATTGAAGCGATGAAAATCCTCAATGAAATCGAGGCTGACAAGTCCGGCACGGTCAGCAAAATCATGTGCGAAAACGGCCAAGCGGTGGAATACGGACAGCCGTTGTTCCTGATCGTCTGAGCGGCAAATCGGATTTGGGCATGTTTAAAAAGATCCTCATTGCAAACCGCGGTGAAATAGCCCTGCGTATCCAGCGCGCCTGCCGGGAACTGGGCGTCAAGGCGGTGATGGTTTATTCTGAAGCGGACCGAGACGCCAAATACATCAAGCTGGCCGATGAATCGGTTTGCATCGGCCCGGCACCGTCCAAAGACAGCTACTTGAACATGCCGGCCATTATTTCGGCGGCCGAAGTCACGGATGCCGAGGCGATTCACCCAGGCTATGGTTTTTTGAGTGAAAACGCTGACTTTGCCGAGCGGGTTGAAAAAAGCGGCTTTAAATTTATTGGCCCTACGCCAGAGTCCATCCGCATCATGGGCGACAAGGTGTCTGCCAAGCAGACCATGATCAAGGCTGGCGTGCCATGTGTGCCCGGTTCTGAAGGCGCCCTGCCCGACGACGCTGCCACCATCAAACGCACCGCCAAGCAGGTGGGTTACCCGGTCATTATCAAAGCGGCTGGTGGCGGCGGTGGGCGCGGCATGCGCGTGGTGCATACCGAGGCGGCCTTGCTGCACGCTGTGCAAACGACCAAGGCCGAAGCGGGCGCTGCATTTGGAAACCCCGAGGTGTACATGGAGAAGTTTCTCCAGAACCCCCGGCATATTGAAATCCAGATCATGGCTGACCAGCACCGTAATGCGGTCTGGCTGGGCGAGCGCGATTGCTCCATGCAGCGGCGGCACCAAAAAGTCATTGAAGAAGCGCCAGCACCGGGCATCCCGCGCAAGCTGATCGAACGAATTGGCGAGCGCTGTGTGGCGGCAGTCAAGAAAATGGGCTATCGCGGTGCAGGCACGTTTGAATTTTTGTTTGAAAACGGCGAGTTTTACTTCATTGAAATGAACACCCGCGTGCAGGTAGAGCACCCGGTGACCGAATGGGTCACGGGTGTGGACGTGGTACGCACGCAAATCATGGTGGCGGCGGGCGAAAAGTTGCCGTTTGTGCAGCGCGACATTCAGATCAAGGGCCATTCGATTGAATGCCGTATCAACGCCGAAGACCCTTACAAATTCACGCCATCGCCCGGCCGCATCACGACCTGGCACACACCTGGCGGGCCGGGTGTGCGAGTCGATTCGCACATTTACGCCAACTATTTCGTGCCGCCGAACTACGACTCGATGATTGGCAAAATCATCGTGCACGGCGACACGCGTGAGCAGGCCCTGGCGCGGATGCGCACCGCGCTGGCTGAGACGGTCGTCGAAGGCATCAACACCAACATTGCGCTGCACCGAGAACTCATGGTGGATGCCAAGTTTATGGATGGCGGAACCAACATTCATTACCTTGAAGAGTGGTTGAGCAAGAGAATCCGTTAGTGATGTTTGAACTTGTTTTGTTGGTTCCTGAAAGCAGTGTTGAGGCTGTCAGTGATGCGCTCGATGCGCTGGACGCGCTCAGCGTCTCGGTTGAAGATGCCGACGCACAAACCGATCACGAGCAGGCCCTGTTTGGCGAACCCGACATGCCGCCGCCCAAAGCTGGCTGGAACCGTTCACGTGTGGTGTCTTTGTTTGGCACTGAGGCATTGGCCAGTGATGCGGCAGGACTGCTCAAAGTGCAGGATTTCTTTGCCGATTGCGCCGTTGTTGCGATTCAAAACGTACCTGAACAAGATTGGGTGCGCCTGACGCAATCGCAGTTCGCACCGGTTGAAATCACGCCAGACTTCTGGATTGTGCCGACCTGGCACGAGCCGCCTGCTCAGGCCCTTCATGTCATTCGGCTGGACCCAGGTTTGGCTTTTGGTACAGGCACGCATCCAACCACCCGGATGTGCCTGAAATGGACAGCTCGCCAAAAGTCTCCTCTGGGTCGTGTGTTGGACTACGGTTGCGGTTCAGGCATTTTGGCCATTGGTGCAGCGAAGTTTGGTGCGGCGGACATCGATGCCGTTGATATTGACGAAGCAGCCGTCCAGTCCACCCGCGCCAATGCCGACGCCAACCAGGTGCGGCTCAGCGCTGGCTTGCCTGACAAGGCCAGTGGTCAGTACCAGACCGTGCTGGCTAACATTCTCGCGACGCCTTTGAAAGTATTGGCACCCCTCCTGTGCGGCCACGTTGCCAAGGATGGCAGCCTGGTTTTGGCTGGTATTTTGGCGCGACAGGCCGACGAGCTGAAATCGGCTTACGCGCCCTGGTGTGCGCTGGAGGTGGCCGATACTGAAGATGGCTGGATACTGATGACGGCCCACTTTTGAATCGCGCTTGAACCCTGGGTTGGCACGTCGGCGTCGACTTACAATACGGCGATAGATGAGCCTCATTACGCGCTGCCCCGCTTGCGGCACGATGTTCAACGTCGTGACCGACCAACTCAAAGTCTCTCAGGGCTGGGTGCGATGTGGCCAGTGTGCGGATGTGTTTGATGCCAAGATCCATTTGCACGCTGAAAATACGCCGTCACCATCCAAATTGCCGAGCATCAGCAATGACGAAGCTTGGACTTCTGCCATGGCTTCAACGGGGAGTGGCTATGTGTCTTATGCTGAAGAGATCACGGCGGCTTTAAATACACCTGACGAAAATGTTGCACCTGTCGCTGTGGATACGCATTCACCCGGGCCCACAGCAGCGTCTGAGGAAGCAGAGCCAGTCTTTGTTGATACGCTGGACACTGTTTCCAGCGAAATACCGAGCGACGTGTCAAACGATGTTTCTTTCGTGCGCGATGCACGCCGCCAAGCTTTCTGGCGCAAACCTCTGATACGTTTGGCCTTGGGATTGTCGGCTTTGTCGCTACTCGGCTTGCTGGCGCTGCAGGCGGCTGTGATGCAGCGCGACACTCTGGCCGCGTATGAGCCGCGCTTGAAACCAGCTCTGCAAATGTTTTGCCAACGATTAGCCTGTCAGGTAGGTCCGGTGCGGCATATTGAAGCCATTGTGATTGACAGTTCGTCTTTCAAAAAAATCAATGAGGCGGGTATTTATCGACTGACTTTCAACGTCAAAAATACCAGGTCTGCGGCCGTTTCTATGCCCTCACTAGAAGTCACGCTTACCGATACCTACGACCAGCCAGTATTGCGGCGCGTGCTGTCTCCTGCACAATTCAGCTCAGCCAACAGCATCCTTTCTGCCGGTGCCGGCTTTTCTGCTGACCTCAGCTTGCAAGTGGCCGTCAACCCATTGCCTTCTAATGATGCAATGGCCACTGGCTTGTTGCTGCGTGTTGCAGGCTATCGCCTTCTGGCTTTTTACCCTTGATCTTTAAACCTTGAAATATTAAAAGTATGCCTGCTGTAATTTGTGGATCTTTAGCCTTTGACACCATCATGACCTTTGAGGGTCGCTTTGCCGATCAAATATTGCCGGAGCAACTGCATATTTTGAACGTGTCTTTTCTGGTGCCCAGCCTGCGCCGGGAATTCGGCGGCTGCGCTGGCAACATTGCTTATGCCCTCAAACAATTGGGTGGCACACCACTGCCCATGGCAACCATTGGCAATGATGGCGTTGACTATGCCAAACGCATGAAGGCCATGGGCATCAGCACCGAGTTTGTCCGCGAAGTGGCAGACAACTACACCGCGCAGGCCATGATCATGACCGACCGCGATAACAACCAGATCACGGCGTTTCACCCCGGCGCCATGGTGCAAGCGCATCTGACGCAGATTACAGCGCGAAGCGATATTAAGCTGGGCATTGTGTCTCCTGATGGGCGCGATGCCATGCTGCAACACGCTGAACAATTCAAGACGGCAAACATTCCTTTTGTGTTTGATCCAGGGCAGGGCTTGCCCATGTTCAATGGCGAAGAGCTGGCGCATTTCGTTGACCTGGCTACCTGGGTCACCGTGAACGACTACGAAGCCAAACTCCTGTGTGACCGCACGGGCTTGTCCTGTGCTGAGCTGTCGCATCGGGTTGAGGGCCTGATTGTGACCTTGGGTGCCCAGGGTTGCGAGGTGTGGGTCAAGGGTGAAAAAACACTTGTGGCACCCGTCAAAGCCAAGGAAGTGGTGGACCCGACCGGTTGCGGTGATGCGTTTCGTGGTGCTTTGTTGTTTGGCCTAGAGCAAGGCTGGTCACTGCTGCGTTGCGCAGACTTGGGAAACCGAGTGGGCGCGCACAAAATCGCATATCGGGGCGGACAAAACTACACGCTGGAGTCGCTCAAAACAGCCTGAAAAATGCACCAAACGGGTCTTCAGATCAGTTTAGACATGCGCTAGCAGCTCAGGCTTCAACAATGAAAAAAGCCCGGCATCGAGGATGCAGGGCTTTCCAAGCAGAAGTACCTTACTGCTTACGGCTTGCTGGCTGTTGGAAACGGCCAGGCAGCTTGCGGGTTCAGAGTCGTCTGAGCCGCAGGGGCAGCCGGTGCAGCGGGTGCTTTGGCAGCGGGTTTTTTCGCAGCTTTTTTCGCAGCGGGTTTTTTCGCGGCTTTCTTCGCAGCGGGTTTTTTCGCTACTTTTTTGGCTGCGGCTTTCTTCGCTGGTGCTTTTTTAGCAGCGGCTTTTTTGGCCGGTGCTTTTTTAGCAGCTACTTTTTTGGCCGGCGCTTTTTTGGCGGGCGCTTTTTTAGCAGCGGCTTTTTTGGCCGGTGCTTTTTTAGCCACTACCTTTTTAGCCGGTGCTTTTTTAGCGGCTGCCTTTTTAGCCGGTGCTTTTTTAGCCGGTGCTTTTTTAGCGGCTACTTTTTTTGCAGGGGCTTTCTTCGCTGGTGCAGCTTTTTTAGCCGCAGGTTTTTTCGCAGTTGCCATAGTTTTCTCCTTCTTACGTTGCAAAGAGCACTTCGCGTTTGGAGTACGCAAAGCGATTCGCGGTGTTGGGCCAGCGGATAACCGGGCCCAGCGCTGCGAACGGTGGAGCAATGCCCAACATGCACTCTGCGGTGCGATTGTTGGTCATTGCAATTCTAAAAAGCATGGTGATAAAACGGGTTCCTGATCAGTAAAGCAAGGTAGAGCTTCAATCCCACGACAGGGCGCCGCCCGACTGGTACTCAATCACGCGAGTTTCAAAAAAGTTGCGCTCCTTCTTGAGGTCAATCATTTCGCTCATCCAGGGGAACGGATTTTCTTCGTTGGGGAACAAGGTCTCCAGACCAATCTGCGTCGCCCGTCGGTTAGCGATGTAGCGCAAGTAGCCTTTGAACATCGAGGCATTCAGGCCCAGCACGCCGCGCGGCATCGTGTCTTCAGCGTAGCGGTACTCAAGTTCAACGGCTTGCATGAACAGCGCTTTGATCTCGGCTTTGAACTCGGCTGTCCACAAACCGGGGTTTTCAAGCTTGAGCTGATTGATCAAATCGATCCCAAAATTGCAGTGCATGGACTCATCGCGCAGGATGTACTGGTACTGCTCAGCAGCGCCCGTCATTTTATTCTGGCGGCCCAGCGCCAAAATCTGCGTGAAGCCTACGTAAAAGAACAGGCCTTCCATCAGGCAGGCAAATACGATCAGGGACTTCAGAAGCGTTTGGTCGGCTTCATGAGTGCCTGTTTTGAAGTGCGGGTTAGAAATCACCTCAATGAAAGGAATCAGGAATTGATCCTTGTCCTTGATGGACTGCACTTCGTTGTAGGCATTGAAGATTTCGGCTTCATCCAGACCCAGTGACTCGGTGATGTACTGGTAAGCGTGTGTGTGAATGGCTTCTTCAAAAGCCTGACGCAACAAAAACTGGCGGCATTCCGGCGCAGTGATATGGCGGTACGTACCCAGCACGATGTTGTTGGCTGCTAATGAGTCAGCGGTGACAAAAAAGCCTAGGTTACGTTTGACCAGACGACGCTCGTCTTCGGTCAGGCCGTTCGGGTCTTTCCACAACGCAATATCGCGCGTCATGTTGACTTCTTGCGGCATCCAGTGGTTGGCGCAAGTGGCCAAATATTTTTCCCAAGCCCATTTGTATTTAAACGGCACCAGTTGGTTGACATCGGTTTGGCCGTTGATGATGCGCTTGTCTGAAGCCTTGACGCGTTTCATGACGGCAGGCACGGCGACGGTTGCTGTCAATGCTTCTGAGTTGGTGGGCGTCGCTGTGACTACTGCACCGTCATTAAGAATGCGTGTGGAAGACGGTTGCTCAACATCAGCGAAAGAAAGTTGGGGAAGCTCAATCGAGCGGCCGCCAGGTGCGCCGTTGCTCGTCGATTTTTGCAGTGATGGTGTGACTTCTTCGTCCCAGGTCAACATAGATGTTTCCAATACTTCGTAATTATGAAAGCTGCAATACAAAATGAAAAGTGTTCAGTCATATTGCAGTCAATTTGTGTTGCTCATTTACATCGTCAGTGATTCATCGTCAATGATTCATTGACTGAGATCATGGTACTCATGGGACGATTTTTTATTGGCACGCCTCGCAACCAGGATCATCAATCGCACAAAACTTGATATCAGTTGCCGGCGTTGCATCCATCTGAATCTGCGCAGCTGCAGCGGCTTTGTCTATCGCACTCATGCTGCTCGCCGCCGTAACTGTGCTTGACGCGACAGAATTCATCTTGCCCGCCGTGACGGTTGATTTCTCAGCGTGGGTGGCGCTTTGTGTGCGCAGGTAGTAGGTGGTCTTCAAACCGCGCAACCATGCAAGTTTGTAGGTTTCATCCAGCTTTTTGCCAGACGCTCCTGCCATGTAGATGTTGAGCGACTGCGCCTGGTCAATCCATTTCTGGCGGCGTGACGCGGCTTCCACGATCCACGAGGTCTCGACTTCAAACGCAGTGGCATACAGCGCCTTGACGTCTTGGGGTACGCGATCAATGGGGCGCAGTGAGCCGTCAAAGTGTTTCAGGTCCACCACCATCACGTCGTCCCACAAGCCCAAGCGCTTCAGATCACGCACCAAATAATGGTTGATGACGGTGAATTCACCTGAAAGATTCGACTTGACCGACAGGTTTCCAAAGCAGGGTTCAATGCAGGCGTCCACGCCAATGATGTTGGAGATCGTCGCCGTAGGCGCAATCGCCACGCAGTTTGAGTTACGCATGCCGTCCAGTGCAATCTTATTGCGCAAGGCATCCCAGTCGAGCGTTGCCGAGCGGTCAACTTCTACATATCCGCCACGTTCTTCAAGCAGCATGTCCAGCGTGTCAAGCGGCAAGATCCCCTTGTCCCACAGCGAGCCCTTGTAACTGGCGTATTTGCCGCGCTCTTTGGCGAGTTCGGTCGATGCCCAGTAGGCGTGATAGCACACGGCCTCCATCGACTTGTCGGCAAATTCAACTGCTTCTTGTGAAGCGTAAGGTACGCGCAGCTCGTAGAGGCAATCCTGAAAGCCCATGATGCCCAAACCCACCGGGCGATGGCGCATGTTGGAGTCACGCGCTTTTTTCACAGCGTAGTAATTGATGTCGATCACGTTGTCCAGCATGCGCATGGCGGTCGTGATGGTCTTTTGTAGCTTGTCATGGTCGAGTACCTTGGCACCATCAGGAGATATTTTCAGGTGCTGGACAAGATTGACCGAGCCGAGGTTGCACACGGCCGTCTCGGTGTCGCTGGTGTTGAGCGTGATCTCGGTGCACAGGTTGGACGAATGCACCACGCCAGTGTGCTGCTGAGGCGAACGGACGTTGCAGGCGTCCTTGAAAGTGATCCAAGGATGGCCCGTTTCAAACAGCATCGACAGCATCTTGCGCCACATATCGGTCGCTTGCAGTTTGCGGGCGGGTTTGATTTCGCCACGCTCGGCCTTGGCTTCGTAAGCGGTATAGATCTTTTCAAAGTCCTTGCCAAACTTGTCGTGCAGGTCAGGCGTATCGCTTGGCGAGAACAGAGTCCAGCTGCCTTTTTCCATCACGCGGCGCATGAAGAGGTCGGGGATCCAGTTGGCGGTGTTCATGTCGTGCGTACGGCGGCGGTCGTCGCCAGTGTTCTTGCGCAGTTCCAAAAACTCTTCGATATCCAGGTGCCATGTTTCCAGATAAGCGCACACAGCGCCTTTGCGCTTGCCGCCCTGGTTGACCGCAACAGCGGTGTCATTGACAACTTTCAGGAAGGGCACAACGCCCTGTGATTCGCCATTCGTGCCTTTGATATGGGCGCCCAGGGCGCGCACAGGCGTCCAGTCGTTGCCCAGACCGCCTGCAAATTTGGAGAGCAGCGCGTTTTCTTTGATCGCATCGTAAATACCGCCCAGGTCATCGGCCACGGTGGTCAGGTAGCAAGATGAAAGCTGTGAACGCAGCGTTCCGGCATTGAACAGCGTTGGCGTGCTTGACATGAAGTCAAACGACGACAGAATTTCATAAAACTCAATCGCGCGTTCTTCGCGGTTGATCTCGTTTAGAGACAGGCCCATGGCCACTCGCATGAAAAACGCTTGCGGAAGCTCAATGCGCTGTTTGCGCACGTGCAAAAAGTAGCGGTCAAACAGCGTTTGCAAGCCCAGGTAGTCAAACTGCAAATCACGCTCCGGCTTGAGCGCCTCGCCCAATCTGGCGAGGTCAAACTGCTGGAGCTTTTCGTCTAGCAAGTCGTTTTGCACGCCTTTGGCGATGAACTGGGGGAAATAGGCGGCATAGCGTGTCTGCATTTCTTCATGCGCCACTTCTTCGCCTAGCACTTCACGTCGAATGGTGTGCATCAACAGGCGTGCCGTCGCGTAGGTGTAGTCCGGGTCTTTTTCAATCAGCGTACGAGCCGCCAATATGGATGCTTTGTAGACTTCGTCAATCGGCACACCGTCATACAGGTTGCGCATGGTCTCGGACACGATGGGGTCGGGTTTGACGTCTGCCCCTAAATTGGCGCAGGAGGCTTCTATCAGGGCTTGCAGTTTGCGAATGTCGAGCGCTATTTTTTTACCGCCATCCATGACGTGAATTTGTGGAGCAGCTGGCGTTTGCGCCTGCGGCTGGCGCGCACGTTCCTGTGTGCGCTTTTCCCGGTACAACACGTAGGCACGTGCAATTTCGTGGTGCCCACCGCGCATCAGTCCCAGCTCGACCTGGTCCTGCACGTCTTCGATGTGAAAGGTACCGCCACCAGGGCGAGAACGCATCATGGCGCGCATGACGGCTTGTGTCAGGTCGTCCACCGTTTGGCGAACGCTGGCAGACGCAGCTCCCTGCGTGCCATGCACCGCCAGAAAAGCCTTCATCATCGCCACCGCAATTTTGTTCGGCTCAAACGGAACGACAGCACCGTTACGGCGGATGATCTGGTAATTGCTGAAGGGGTTACTCTGGGTGCCTGTGCTGGTCTGGCTGCTGCCGGTTGTGAAGGCGGGAATGTGAGGGCTGACGGGGCTGGCGTTTTGCGATGTTTGCATGGGCATCCTGGTGACTTGTTTTTAGGTTTCTTGGCGTTTCGTGTTCGTCAACTTGATGAGGGCGGGTATCTGTCCAGCCTGCGTGGCTTGTGGCCATTGCTGCCCTTCTGGTGCCGCTGTAAAAAGAAAATTACAGCTACCGCAGACTGACTCCTGGTGACTCAAGGACCTCATTGACACATCAAAGATCAAATCGTTGACACACTATACCTAGGGTCTGAAAGGAATTCAAGCACTAGATGTAGTGTTTTGACCTGATTTTTCACAGAAACGGATGGTTACTTATTTGAAGCTTATCGGACTTGCTTTTGCCGCTGGCGGCCAGTGGTGGCAATGTCTGCCGGTAGGCCTTGCAGCATGGGCGAAGCCTGATCGAAGACCAGCATTCATGCGGCAAGCCCGGCGTTTTGCGGAGCCAGGGCTTGTCTAGCTTTGATTCAGCTTTGGTTGGGGCATGACGGCTTGCGGCAACGCCATGTTACGTTGCAGCACCGACCAGTCAAAACCTGGCCCTGGATCTTCTTTGCGCCCAGGCGCAATATGCTCATGTCCGGCGATATGTGCAACCGGATACTGCCGCATCAGTGCACTGCACAGCACGCTCAGAGTTTCGTACTGGGGCTCTTCAAAGACGTTTCCTTCCAGTCCTTCCAGCTCAATACCCACCGAATCGTCATTGCAGTTGCTGCGGCCCCGATAGCTCGACTGCCCGGCATGCCAGGCTCTATCGTCGCAGCTGACAAACTGCCACAGTTGGCCCGTGCGGCTGATAAAAAAGTGCGCTGACACCTCCAAACCGCGTATGCCCTGAAAGTAAGGATGCGCGTCCCAGTCGAGCTGATTGGTGAACAGGCGCTGGACATTGTCATTGCCGTAGTCGCCCGGTGGCAGACTGATGGAGTGAAGAACAATCAAGTCAACCAGCGCCTGATGGGGCCGCGGCCCGAAGTTTGGCGATTCAAGTTGGCGTGCATAGCGGTACCAGCCTGCTCGCCAGAGCGCTGCGGCGGGGGCGGCTTCAGGCAAGATCATCGGCGTTGTCAATGTCTGTCTCCTGTGCATCAATATCGGGCATGGAAATGTTCAGGCGGGCGATGCGGTAACGGATCTGGCGCAGGCTCATGCCCAGTTTGCTGGCTGCTGCGGTGCGGTTGTAGCGGGTGTCCTGAAGCGCACGGGACAAAATGTCGCGTTCGTGAGTGTCCAGATAGTCTTGCAGGTTGTCAGGCAGGCTGGCTTGAAGCGTCCTGAGCGGGTCCGGCGTGATCGGCTGTGTCTGGGCAAGGGGCTGCACCGGTTCATCCAGACGCAGTTCACCGCCGTCACTGAGTGCCAAGGCACGGTGCAATATGTTTTCAAGTTCGCGGACATTGCCGTTAAAAGAATGTGCCCGCAGTTGTCCCAGGATCGACGTCGTCAGGGGCGGCATATCCAGACCGGATTCCTTGCAGATCCTGGCCAGAAGCGATTCGCACAGCTCTGGCAGGTCTTCCAGTCGCTCGCGCAGCGGCGGGATATTGATCACGATCACATTGAGCCGGTAGTACAGGTCCTGGCGAAATCGCTTGGCGGCCACTTCTTCGCCGAGATCCTTATGAGAAGCGCTCAACACGCGAACATCCACCATGTCTTCCTGCGACGAGCCCAGCGGCCTGACCACACGTTCCTGAATCGCCCGCAGCAGCTTGGACTGCATGATGAAAGGCAAGTCGCCAATCTCATCAAGAAACAGCGTGCCTTCCTGCGCTGCCTGGAAATAACCGACGCGGTCTTGCGCAGAGCCGGTGTAGGCCCCTTTTCGGGCGCCAAAAAATTCAGCTTCCAGCAAATTTTCAGGGATAGCCCCGCAATTGACCGCGACAAACGGGCCGCTGGCGCGGTGACTGCAATCGTGTACCGCTCGAGCCACCAGTTCTTTGCCTGTGCCCGACTCGCCCTGAATCAGCACGGGTGCCATGCTGCCTGCCACTTTGGCAATGCGGGCTTTGACGGCTTGCATGCTGGCAGAGTGCCCCACCAGCTTTTCAAGTGCCGAGGGAGCTGATGACTGTTTGCGCTTCAGGGGGGCTTGCGTGCGTCTGGCTGCTCCTGGCCCGTTACCGGCAGGCTTGGCGCTTGTGGATGCGGTATCCAGCGCAGGGTCTGATGGCAAGGCCTGCGCGCTTTGAATGGCAGAAGCCACCACGCTGCGAAACTGCTTCAGGTCTACCGGTTTGGTCAAGTAATCAAATGCGCCTGCTTTCAGAGCTTCAACGGCGTTCTCAGCGGACCCATGAGCCGTGATGACGACGCAGCGTTCAGTGCGCTGCTGAGTCACCATGTCGCGTAGCAGCTCCAGTCCGAGGCCATCAGGCAGTCGCATGTCCGTGATGACCGCATCAAAGGCGTTGTCTTGCAGAAACTGGCGTGCCTGGGCCAGGTCAGCTGCGGCTTCAACCCGGTAGCCTTCGCGCAGCAGTGTCAGCTCATACAGGGTGCGCAGGTCAGGCTCATCGTCAACCACCAGAATGTGAGCAGGTTGCGGACGTGAAGCGCCGTTAGTCGGGTGGTCGTTTGCAGGCATGGCTGGTTGTGTTGTCAGGCAAACAGATCATCAAGGGCGGCGTGCGCTGGCGTGCTGCTGGGTCCGGTCAACTTGAAGACAACAAAAAACTCATTGCCGTCTTTTTGGTGCCGCGATGTCCGCTGGTAGCCAATCAGCGCGCCGTATCGCTCGCACAGTTCCCTGCAAATGTACAGGCCCAAGCCGCTGGAGCGACTTTCGGACGTGAAAAATGGCTCAAACAAATGCGTCTGAACTGTTTTTTCAAGGGGCAGTCCATCGCTCCAGATCGACAGTCGGCCCTGGCCGTGGAAGGGCGTTTGCGTCGCAATTTCTATCGCATGGCCTGTTGGGCTGGCATAGCGCAAGGCGTTGTCCAGCAGGTTAATCATCACACGGCGCAAATGCTCTGGGTCAAATACAACACAGGTGTGCGGCGCCTGCAGCAATAGATGGGTGCGGTTGCCCGATTCGGTTTGCAGCGTCCAGTCTCCTGCAATGCGGGCGACCACCGCATCCAGCATCAGCAAAGTGCCGTGCAGTTCCTGGCTGGGTACCTGCACGCGCGAAATGTTCAACACGTCGTCCACGATTTTTGCCAGTCGCTTGGTATTCTGGCTAACCATGGCCGTCAGTTGCCTGTGTGCCGGGTCCTTCAGGTCTTCCTCAAGCAATGCGTTTGCCTGCGAAATGGCGGCCAGCGGGTTTCTGATTTCATGCGCCACCGCTGCCGACATGCGGCCCATCGCGGCCATTTTTTCAACCCGCACGCGCGCCTCGATTTCGCGCAGGTCTTCAAGAAACACCACGCACAGGGCGTCCTCGGCACGCCCATGTGTCGCTGTAAGGCGCGTTCGTACGCGGAGGTGATGCGTATTTTGCCCAGCATCGTTCAGGCTGACATCTGCTTGCTGTGGCAACTGGTTCACAAATGTCTGATGGGTGATTTCAACCAAGGGCTGCCAGGCTGCCTGGGTTGCCAGAACAAAAGGTGCCCGCCGCGTTCTGGAACTTGTTGCCAGCAAGCGCTGCGCTGCCGGGTTGGTAGATCGCACGATGCCGAAGGCATCAATCACCAGCACGCCGTCTGTCAAGTTTTCAATCACCAGCTCGTTGACTTGGGTTTGCATGCGCGCCACTTGCCGGCTGGTGTTGGCCAACTGCACCTCCCGGGCCAGACGCAGGGCCAACTGGTTCGCCAGCAATGCCACAGCAAAAAAACCCGAACCGCTCAAACCTGATTGCAAAAATCTGGCGGCTGAGTCGCCTGGCAGATACAGCAGCGATGCCCACCACGCCTCTGTCAACAGCAGCAGCGTGACGCTGGCGGCCGTGCCAAGCGCCAGCGAGATGGGTCCAAGAATGGATGCCAGCAACACCGGTAACGCAAACAGCGGCGTGTAATTGATGCCGCTGGACTGCAAAAAATTAAGTGCTGTGAACGTGACGACATCAACGCCCACCGTCAACACCCACTGCGCATCAAAGGTGCTGCCGGCTGGCTTGGGTCGTGCCAGCAGGCGCGTCACTATCGTGGCACACAGATACACAGCACACACCCCAACGCACCAGCCATTGTTGACGTTACCCAACGCATAAATAAAGGCTTGTAATATCACCAAGACGCTGGCAATCGTGATGCGCGCCGTCATGAAGGCGCGCCACAGCCTGCCAAATGCGTTTTGTCGGGGTTCTATGCCCCATCTGCTGGGGAGATTGTCAAGACCGCCCAGCCACAAATCCGGCGGGTCACTGACAGGCTTTGCGGGCTGCATCAACCGCATCCGCGCGCTTTAATGGTCTTCCTGCTGCCTGTGCGCAGCAGAGCAGTACAGGCCGCGCTTGCCTGCCACTGCCTCTATACGCGGCAGGTGAACGCTGCAGACTGCACAGGCCACCACTTCTGTGCTTTTGGCAACCTGCGCGCGGGCGGCCGGTGGGCTGGCCATCTTGTTCCGGCTGCTGCGCCAGAGCCAGATGACAACCAGCACCAGGCCAAAAATCAGGGCGTACTTCATGGACTGGTCAAGCCCGCTTCAAAATCACTTCGAGCACAAAGCGTGAACCGGCATAACCCAGCAGCAGCAAGCCACTGCCCAGGTACAGCACCCGCACAGCCCGCAGGCCACGCCAGCCCAAGCGTGCCCGGCCGACCAGCAAGCTGGCAAACGTCAACCAGGCCAGCACAGAAAAAATGGTTTTGTGGTTCCACTTCCAGGCCAGGCCCGGGCCGTACAGCTGCTCTGCGAACAGCCAACCCACCAGCAAGGTGGCCGACAGCAAAACAAAACCTGCTTCAACAAAACGGAATGTCAGGCGCTCGAGGGTCATCAGGGGCACGCCCGCAGAACTGGTAGAGGCCATGCGCATGGCCTGCTCTGTGCGCTGCATCAGCCAGCCATGGGCCACCGCCACCGCAAACAGGCCATACGACGCAATCCCCAGCGCCCAATGCAAGGGCAGCCAGATGGATGCAGCATGCGAATAACTCGAGCCGGGAAAGACGACAGCCAGGGCCACCGTGACCGCCCCGGCACCAGCCAGCACCCACTGCGACTGTAGCTGTGGAAACAACCGGCTTTCAATGGCATACACGGCCAGTACCAGCCACACCGTGGTTGACAGGGCAGGCGCAAAGCCAAAGCGTGGTGGCTCACCCAGCAGGCCCTCGGCCAGCATCAGGCCGTGCAATACCCAGCCAGCAAACAGCATCAGCCGCAGCATGTCGGATGCCATTTTCTTGTTGGCGACGGCTGCCAGCAGGTAGGCCAAAAAGGCGCCGCCAGCCAGCACATACTCCCACCATTGACTCATCGCTAAAATCATGTCGACAGTTTAGCCTTTGTGCTGCTGGCCTTGCCAGCTTCTTGCAGCCTATTTCTCGCCCGTCCGCCGAACGACCCGCTTATCCACTTTCCTAACTGCTCCACCACACAGGAGCCTTACCCATGGCCTCAGCCCTTACCGACAAACTCTCCCGCCTCGTCAAGGAAATGCGTGGCCAGGCCCGTATCACCGAGACCAATGTGCAAGACATGCTGCGCGAAGTCCGCATGGCCCTGCTGGAGGCTGACGTGGCGCTGCCCGTGGTGCGCGACTTTGTTGCCCGCGTTAAAGACAAAGCGCTGGGCACCGAGGTCATGGGATCCCTGCAGCCCGGCCAGGTATTGGTCAGCATTGTCAGCAAGGAGCTGGCGGCCACGATGGGCGAGGGCATCAGCGACATCAACCTGGCTGCGCAGCCACCGGCCGTGATTTTGATGGCGGGCCTGCAAGGCGCGGGTAAAACCACCACCACTGCCAAATTGGCCAAACACCTGATTGAAAAGCGCAAGAAAAAGGTGCTCACGGTCTCTGGCGACGTCTACCGCCCAGCCGCGATTGAGCAGCTCAAAACGGTGACCGCGCAGGCCGGAGCTGAGTGGTTTCCGAGTACGCCAGACCAAAAACCGGTAGACATTGCACGCGCCGCGATTGACTACGCCAAACGTCATTTCTTTGACGTGCTGCTGGTCGACACGGCAGGCCGATTGGCGATTGACGAAGCGCTGATGGCCGAGATCAAGGAACTGCACGCGGTATTGAACCCGGTCGAAACGCTGTTCGTCGTCGATGCCATGCAAGGTCAAGATGCGGTAAACACCGCCAAAGCCTTCAAGGATGCACTGCCGCTGACCGGCATTATTTTGACCAAGCTCGACGGTGACTCACGCGGTGGTGCGGCCCTGAGCGTGCGGCAAGTCACCGGTGCGCCGATCAAGTTTGCCGGTACCAGCGAAAAGCTCGACGGCCTGGAGGTGTTTGACGCTGAACGCCACGCCGGGCGGATTTTGGGCATGGGCGATATCGTGGCGCTGGTCGAGCAGGTCACCGCAGGCGTTGACGTCGCCGCTGCCCAAAAGCTGGCTGCCAAGCTCAAGTCTGGCAGCGGTTTTGACCTGGAAGATTTTTTAAGCCAACTCCAGCAAATGAAAAACATGGGCGGCCTAGCCAGTCTGATGGACAAACTGCCTGCGCAAATGGCCGCCAAGGCAGGCCAGGTCGACATGGGCAAAGCCGAAAAAGACATCAAACGCAAGGAAGGCATCATCCAAAGCATGACCCCGCTGGAGCGCCGCAAACCCGAACTCATCAAGGCGACGCGTAAAAAACGGATTGCGATGGGTTCAGGCGTGCAGGTTCAGGAAGTGAACCGTTTGCTCAATGAGTTTGAGCAAATGCAGGGCATGATGAAGAAGATGAAGGGCAGCGGGATGATGAAAATGATGAAGAAAATGGGTGGGATGAAGGGGATGCCGAAGTTTTGAGTTTAAATGACTTATTTTTGGACTTTTTCGATATCAATCAGCCTATAAACCCCTGAATACAGGTACTAAATGCTACTGAATATATAGCGTTTTACTTTTCGGAATTTGCCGGGAGTCGCCCGGCGGCGAGTTACTTTCTTTTGCTTCGCCAAAAGAAAGTAACCAAAGAAAAGGCGACCCGCAGTCTGGGCCGCTTCGCGGTTCCTTGAAAAAGCTGAAGGAGCCGGAAAATCTAGAAACTAGCCGGCTTCGCCGTCGTCGGACATCTAGATTTTTTAATCCGTCTCCTCCAGCTTTTTCAAGCCCAGCCAGGACGGGGTTGAAAGAACAAGACAAATACAAAGCCGCACATGAGTGCGTAGCGCTTGCGTGCTCCCCGAACCCGAATCTATTCCCCCTCCCGTTCTGCCTGAGCCGAGCAGCACAGGTTGCCCGTAGCGAAGCTTAGGGACTCAGACTGCGGGTCGCCTTTCTTTTCCTTAGGTTTGGTGTTCACGTAACTTTGCTGCGCAAAGTGAGTGAACCTCGCGCGCATAGCGCGCCTTTGGGGAACAAAGAAAACCTGCGCAGCAGGTTTCATCGAAAGTAAGTCGCCCTCCAGGGCGAGTCCCTGCAGCTAGGTGAACGATGACCGCTTTAGATTCATCAATTCAGCTGCCATTTCGTTCGGGTGAGTTAAATTTGCAGCATGAGTTTTAAACAAAAGCAACCTTGTACGAAGTGCGGTTCGGTGAGCTTTGGTTTGTGGACATCAAGCTCCACTGGGAAGGTCAAACACTATTGCAAGCCATGTAGAGATTCGCGACGTACCGCTTACGATGCGCGAAAGATTGCCAACGGAGGGACACACACCCGTTCGCAATGGTTTGCAAAGCTCAGTGAGTTTGACTTGTGTCCGAGATGCAGACGTACCTGGTCAGAAATACCACCGCGACCAGACAGACGTTATAAATTTGTTTGGACTAAGGACCAAATCTTGCCTCTTTCTAGAGTCGGTACCGATGACATCTCAAATATTCAACCGCTCTGTTACCGGTGCAATTTCACTAAAAATGCAGGCACGTAGTCATGGTTCGCCCCCCCCCCCCAAGCTGCTCCTAAAAATGTAGCATCAAGCCGCCATACCCTCATCAACAGTTACCACCTCGCCCCTGAGTGACCGCATCGGCGCTTCAGTAATCCTGATATCCACCAGATGCCCAATCAATCGGTCTGGCCCGCTGAAAACCACAGGCCGATTGCATTCCGTCCGGCCAAACAAGGCGTTGGGTGTTTTGCGCGCCGGGCCTTCAACCAATACGCGCTGCACGGTGCCCAAGCGGCTGGCGCTGATGGCCTCCACGCTTTTGTCTATCGTGGCCTGCAAGTGTTGCAGTCGTTTGAGTTTGACGCTGTGCGGTGTGTCGTCCTTGATGTTGGCCGCTGGCGTGCCTGGGCGGGGGCTGTAGATGAAGCTAAAGGAGGTGTCATAACCCACGTCGTCAATCAGGCGCATCATCTTGTCGAAGTCTTCATCGGTCTCACCTGGAAAGCCGACGATGAAGTCGCTGCTCATGGCCAGGTCTGGCCTGATGGCGCGCAGTTTGCGGATGGTGCTTTTGTATTCCATCGCGGTGTAGCCGCGCTTCATGGCCATCAAGATTTTGTCTGAGCCATGTTGCACCGGCAGGTGCAGGTGGTTGACCAGCTTGGGCAGTCTGGCGTAGGCATCAATCAAACTCTGCGTGAACTCGTTCGGGTGGCTGGTCACGTAGCGGATGCGCTCAATGCCTGGGATGTCGTGCACGTAGTCGAGCAGGGTAGCGAAGTCGGCGATGTCGTTTGACGCCCCCGCAACGCCCGTGTTGCCTCCCATCCTGCCTCTGTAAGCGTTCACGTTTTGGCCCAGCAGCGTGATCTCTTTGACACCCTGATCGGCCAGCCCGGCGACTTCAACCAGCACGTCTTCAAACGGACGGCTGACTTCTTCACCGCGCGTGTAGGGCACCACGCAGTAGCTGCAATATTTTGAACAGCCTTCCATGATGCTGACGAACGCGCTTGCGCCCTCAACCCGGGCGGGTGGCAGGTGGTCAAACTTTTCGATTTCTGGAAAGCTGATGTCGACCTGCGGCTTGCCCAGCCTGGCGCGCTTGGCCAGCAGGTCAGGCAGGCGGTGCAGGGTTTGCGGGCCAAACACCACGTCGACATAGGGGGCCCTAGCAATGATGGCGGCGCCTTCCTGGCTGGCCACGCAGCCGCCGACACCGATCAACACGCCTTTTTCCTTCAGGTGTTTGACGCGCCCCAGGTCGCTGAAGACCTTTTCTTGCGCCTTCTCGCGTACCGAGCAGGTGTTGAACAAAATCAGGTCCGCTTGTTCCATGTCCTGCGTTGGCTCGTAGCCCTCAGCCGCATGCAGCACGTCAGACATCTTGTCCGAGTCGTACTCGTTCATCTGGCAGCCGAAGGTTTTGATAAAGACTTTTTTGGACATGATGTGTGAGTTGATGTGCTATGAATACGGGAGCTAATACCCAAGGAATTTATTGGGCTGCAGGCCGATTTGATACCCGAAAACAGCTGAGGCTGGCCAGAAACCTGTTTTTACTGCTTGTATTTGGGCAACTGGTTAAACGGCGTATGACCGTCGTCTTTGACAACCGGTGTCTCAAACATGGTGCGGATATTGCTCAACACGCCTTCAGGCTGCCCCGGCATCTTCTGTTTGATTTCTTCGTTGTTCAACACCCAGACGTTGTGTACCAGCCCGATGTTGTCGCGCACGTAATTGACGACGAGTTTTTGGCTGGTTAATGTGCCAGACAGCACCAGATTGTTGTGGATGTCGCGGATGCGCACAGCAGGCGACAGCCGGTCGGGCTTGCTGTCCAGTGTGATGTCAGGAGCCGCCAACACCAGCAGCTCGCCGCGTTTGGCGTCTTTTGGGAACTGACGGGTGTTGGGTTTGACATCTTCAGTCTGTGCGCTGGCGGTGCTCATGAGCAGCGCGGCCAGCGGAACGACAAGAGTCAATATCCAGCGGTTCATGGTGTTAGTCCAGAGGCTGAGAGTTTGAGGCGGATTTTGCTGATGCAAAACCTCTAAATTTGGTGGTGATAGGTGGATTTGAACCACCGACATCAGCATTATGAATGCTGCGCTCTAACCAACTGAGCTATATCACCGAGCGGCAAATTATAGCCAACAGAATCACTTGTGTTTAAAAACGGCTTTTCTTTTGTTCACAAACGCATCCATGCCCTCTTTTTGATCTTCGGTCGCAAACATGGCGTGAAACAGGCGGCGTTCAAACATCACGCCATCTTGCAAGCCGCTTTCAAATGCGCGGTTGACCGATTCTTTGGCGGCCATCAGCGCGATGTTGCCGTGCGCGCAAATCATCAATGCGGCACCCAGCGCTTCATCCATCAATTTGTCCAGCGGCACCACACGGCTGACCAGCCCCGCACGTTCAGCCTCTGCCGCGTCCATCATGCGGCCAGTCAGCGCCAGGTCCATCGCCTTGGCCTTGCCGACGGCGCGGGGCAGGCGCTGGGTGCCGCCTGCGCCGGGGATGATGCCAAGCTTGATTTCCGGCTGACCAAATTTTGCGTTGTCGGCGGCAATGATGAAGTCACACATCATGGCCAGCTCGCAGCCGCCGCCGAGCGCAAAGCCGCTCACGGCGGCAATCACGGGCTTGCGAATGGCGCGCACTTGTTCCCAATTCCGGGTGATGAAGTCTTTGCCGTACGCATCGGCAAAGCTGTACTGGGCCATGGCACCAATATCAGCCCCAGCCGCAAAGGCTTTTTCACTGCCCGTGATGATCATGCAGCCAATGTTGTCGTCGGCCTCAAAGCCCTTCAGGGCGCTGGCCAGCTCGTCCATCAGCTGGTCGTTCAGGGCGTTGAGCTGCTTGGGCCGGTTCAAGGTGACAACGCCAACCTGGCGGCCCTCGGGGCCCTGAACGGAGGTGATGATGGTCTCGTAAATCATGGAATTCTTTCTTTATTTCTTGGCTGATTGAGCTAGCCAAGCCTCTACTTTAGCGGCATCCTTGACGGCCAGACGCCAGGTGGTGGCAGGCGGCGGTATCGACAACTCAAGCCGCAGGATGCGTTTGTCGCGTGAAACCAGTGCGCTCACTTTTTTTGCAGCCCCGGCATAGAGCAAAAAGTCGTCCAGGCGCTGCATTCTCCAGCCGCTTGGGGGCTTGATCGTTTCAACGCCCAGCCACTCGTCGCCGGCTGAAAACCCCGCCTTTTCAGCCGCGCCGCCCGACAAAACGGTTTTAACCACCACGCCATGCGTGTCCGTTATGCGCAGCCCTAGGCGCTGCGCCAACTGGGCCGGGTCGTCGTGCACCGTCACGCCATGCTGCGTCAAAAGCTGCCGCACCGGCAACTCGCCTTTGCCATGCACCCAGGCTTTTAACTCGGCATCAAATGGTCGTTTGCCCAGGCTTTGCAGCACGGCGGCAAAGTCGGCTTCAGTCATGGGCCCGCCTTCGCCCCGTGGCCCCGCCTTGCAGCGCAGCCACAGCGCACGCATCACCGCATCCAGCGTGGTGTGGCCTTCACCGCGCAGTGTCAAGTCAAAACACAGCGCCACCAACGCGCCCTTGGTGTAGTAGCTGACTGTGGCGTTGGCTGTGTTTTCGTCTTGCCTGTAATACTTCACCCAGGCGTCAAAGCTGGCCTGAGCCACCGACTGCACCTGGGTGCCCGGCGTTTGCATCACCTGGTTGATGGTTTTGTTCAGCAGCTTTAAATATCCGGCGCTGTCCAGCAAGCCTGAACGGCGCAGCAGCAGGTCGTCGTAGTAGCTGGTGAAACCCTCAAAAAACCAGAGCAGTTCGGTGTAGTTTTCTTGACTGTAATCGTAGGTTTCAAATTCCGCCGGGCGCAGGCGTTTGACGTTCCAGGTGTGAAAGTACTCGTGGCTGATGAGGCCGCGCAGGGTGGTGTAACCCTCAGAGACTTTGGGCTCGCCGGTACGTGGCAAATCCTTGCGGTTGCAGATCAGCGCGGTCGAGTTGCGGTGCTCCAGCCCACCGTAGCCGTCGTCCACCGTGTTGAGCATGAAGAGGTAGTTTGCGAAAGGTGGTTTCTTGCTGCCGTGCCAAAAGCGTATTTCTTCTTCACAAATTTTCTTGGTGTCCGAAAGCAGCCGAGCGCCGTCGAAGCCCTGCAACGCGCCGGCGACCACAAAGCGGTGCGGCACACCGCAGGCGGTGAAAGTGCCGCTCCAGAACCTGCCAAGCTCCACCGGGCAATCGGCCAATTCATCGTAGTTGGCAGCGCTGTATTTGCCCCAGCCGGATTTGTTGATTTTTAGTGGCGCCAACCCGGTAGCGACTGACCAGTCCTGGGCTTTTGCTGGCGCCACCAGCTCCAGCAAATGCGCTCTGGCTGTCTGTCCCTCAACCATCAGGCACACACTGCTGGCATTGAAAAATCCCCGCTCTGCATCAAGCCAGGCGGTGCGCACCGAGTTGTCATGGGCATACACCTGGTAGCGCAGCACCAGCGGCTTGCCCGGCTTGCCATCGATTTGCCAGTTGCATTTGTCGAGTTGTTGGACGGCCAGCTGGGTTCTGCCTTGCTGGGCGGTCAGCTGTTGCAGCTGCTTTGAAAACTCACGCACCAGGTAGCTGCCCGGAATCCACACTGGCAACGACACACGCTGCCGGGCTTGCGGCTCGGCGATTGTCAGCGTGACATCGAAGAGATGGGCATGCAGCTTGCGCGCTTCAACGCGGTATTCGATGGGCGCAGGCAGCAAGACGTCTGGTTTCATGGGTTTTACTTCTGGCATGGGCTTGACAAGCATGGTTCAAACGGCCGCGGCGCCCAGCATACAGCTCAGCGTGGCGACTACGGTCAGTCGCAAACGCATCGGCAGCCAGTTGGCCAGGCCCGCGGCCGGGTAAGTTTTGCGGTCAACCGCATAGCATGCCGCCACCACCAAACCCAGCAAGGGCAATGCTGCATAGGCGGGCAACATCAACGCCAGCCAGGCCATCAGCGACGGCACCACACCCCACCAGAAGTGAAAGCGCGGTGCTGGTGTAGCGTCAGAACGGGCTTTTATAAAACCAATGCCCCAATGCACGCCGCCCAAAAACGACACAATCGCTGCCGCATAAGCGGCCAGAGCCATCGAGACAAACGGCAGCAGCTCCGGGTCAACCAACCACAGCAGGCCCGTCAACAGCACAAAGGGAACCAGACCGGCGTAGCCCAGTCGTGTAATGGTTTGGTCGATCGACATGGTTTAAAAAATGAGTCTGGCTGTATTAAAGCAAATCAGCAATCTGACCGGCGTCACGCCGCGCCCGCTCATAAAACTTGCTGAACGACTTGCAGGCCATGGCCGGGTTGGGCAGCAGGCAGGGAGCCGGTGTCAAGGCCGCTATTTTTGACAGCGCCTGCCGGTAGCCCGGAAACAGGGTTGCTTGCGCTGTGACGCTGGATGCTGCCGAGGTGTCGAGCTGCATGATGTCACCGATCCAGATGTGGTCGGTGACCAGCGCCATGGCTTGCAGGACAAATTGCCAGCGCCGTTCAGACCGGGGCCACTCGGCATGTGCCGGCAGGTGGATGATGCCCAAGCGTAATGTATGGAGCGTGTCGCCAGCACAGCGTTGCGACAAGCGCCATGGGTGAACCAGCTCGAGTTTTTTATTTGCTATATTTTTGGTAGCTGCTTGACCAGTTAAAAATTGGCTTGTAGGCCAATTTGATGGATAAACATGGCTTAAAAGAGCTGGTTCAGACACTTTTTTATGTGTGCCCGGCTCCGGGCCGTGGCCGCCTTGCTGGCGTGCCATCACATCAAGCGCCTCGTAACTTTGGTCGATCACGGTGCCGCCGCAGTCCCAGGCTTGCCGGGCAGCTTGCGGCGCATACTTCAGCACATTTTCTGCGTTGAAAAGATAGGGCTTGCTGGAAAACGACCCCGCCACCCATTGCCAGCTGAGGTGGTTGCTGGGCAGGTCGCCGTCCAGCAGATGGCCGTACAACCAGTCGGCTCCGGCGCGCCAATGCACCTTGCGCACATGCACCACATAGCTGGCCACATACATGCGCAAATGGTTATGCAGATAACCCGTGGCATACAAGATGCGAACCGCGTTGTCGATCACCGGAACACCGGTGCAGCCTTGCCGGATGTCAGATGGCAAGGTGTCTGCGTACGAGCCATGCCAGGGCAGGCTGCCATGCATGTTCTGCAAAATCGCATCCGGGTTTTTCTGGTGTCCCCACACGTGCTGAAAGAATTCACGCCAGCCGAATTCAAACACCAGCTTGTCGTCAAACCCGAGCGGCCAGCGGGTGTTGATGTCCCGTGCGGCGTCCGCAATACCCAGCATGCCGTGCGTGAAATAAGGCGACAGTCCTGTCACGTCACCATCGAGTGCATTTCGGCTCTTGGCGTAGCGTGACGGGTGAACCGCTGCCAGGCGATGACGCGCAGCTTGATGGGTCGGTTCGAATTTTTCGAGATGCGCTGGAACGCCCAGCGCGGCAATGGGTGTTGTCAAGTGACGTTACTTGGCGTCGGTCAGGAACTTTTCGATTTGCTGCGCGTTGACGGCGCCTGGCACGCGTGAGCCGTTTGCAAAAAAGAGAGTGGGCGTGCCCGTGATCTTGTGTTTGCGGCCGAAGTCCAGATTGCGGTCAATGGCGGTGGTTTCGCAACTGGCTTTGGGAACCGGCAGGTCGCGCACCATCAAGTCCTGCCATGCTTTGCCTTTGTCTTTCGCGCACCAGATGTTTTTGGACTTGTCAGTGGAGTCAGGACTGAGGATAGGGTACAAAAACATGTAGACCGTCACGTCGCTGACCTTTTGCAGGTCACGCTCAAAGCGCTTGCAGTAACCGCAGTTGGGGTCTTCAAACACGGCCATTTTGCGTTTGCCGTTGCCACGCACCACCATGAAGGCGTCTTTCAGGGGCAGTGAATCAAAGGCCACCGCATTGAGTTTTTCAGTGCGTTCTTCGGTCAGGTTACGCTTGGACTTGGTGTCAATCAGGTTGCCCTGAATCAGGAAATTGCCTTCGGCATCGGTATAAAAAATATCGCTGTCATTGAGCCGGATTTCAAACAGGCCGTTCATCGGCGTTTTGCTGATTTCTTCAATTTTGGGCAGGTTGGGCAGCCGCTCGGTCAGATTTTTGCGAATCACCGCTTCTTGAGCAAAAGCAGTGCTCAGTGCGCAAGCGGCCATGCTGATGGCGATGAGGGATTTGACGAATTTCATGGGCTTGACTTTCTTGATGGTCTTTTTGAATGCTTGTCACGGCTTGATCACCGCTTTAGAAAGAGATCAGGGCGGCATACCCGCAGCGCGCTTCATCAGCCAATTTTTTACCGGCTGGCTGCTGCTGACGCCTTTCATGCCCCAGTTGCGCACCCACTGCCAAGCCGGCCCGGCTTGCGAAAACAAGCCGTGCAAGCCATCGGTCACGGCGCTCACAGCAGCCGCGTCCGCTTTGCGGGCACGCTCATAGCGGCGCAATAATTTTTCGTCACCCAAGCCGCGCCAGTATTCACGGCTGGCCAGCACCTGGCTCAAACAGGCGGCATCGCCCAAGCCGAGGTTCAAGCCCTGGCCGGCCAGCGGATGCACGGTGTGCGCTGCATCACCAGCCAGCGCCCAGCCCGGGCCAACCCAGTGATCGACGCTGCTCAGCGCCAACGGCCAACTGGCACGCTCACCGAGCAATTCCAACTGCCCGACGCCTGAATGGCAGGCGGTAGACAGCGATACACAAAATTCTTCGCGCGATTGTTGTTCAAGCTGGTCAGCGCGTTCATCGGAGACGGACCAGACCAGCGCCAGAGAGCTCCCCAAAGCCCCGCCCATCGGCAGCAGGGCGACTACTTCGCCATTTGAAAACCACTGGCGGGCGGTGCCCCGGTGCGGCAGGCTGGAGGTCAGCCGTGCAGCGATGGCTTTTTGGGCATAGGGCTTGCGCGTCCAACCGCTGTTGACGCCACCCCTCGAACTGCTTTTTTGGCCTTCGCAGATGATGGTCAGTGGGGCGGTGATGCCTGCAAGTTGTGATGCGTCCACTGTTTCCACCAAGCTTTGGTAGCTGCAAGCCTGCAGCACTTGGGCTTCCAGTTGCGGCACATCCACAATCCAGGTCAGAGCGTCTTGCCCGCAGGTGTTGGCATTGAAGTCAAGCTGCCCGCCATCGTCGCCCCAGACCTGCATGGTTTGCACCGGTGTGGCAAACGCCTCATCAGGCCAGACGCGCATCGATTCAAGCAGCTGCTTTGAGGCGCTGTTCAGGGCATAAGCTCGAATGTCTTCTCGAATGTCTGCCCGAATGTCATCAGCAGGCGCCATCAGCTGGGGTACAACCAGCGCAACTTTCAGGCGCTCTTTGGCCAGCAGCAAAGCCAGCACCCGCCCCACGACGCCATCACCACGAATACACACATCAAAAGACTTGGACATTCCTCATTTTAGGAGGCAGTGCAAAATCGAGGTTTTCGATCGAATTTCTGGCCTTATCAACGACCCCAGCTGCGGCTTTCCAACAAGACCCATCAACCCATGAGCAACCTCACCAAACCTGAATTCAGCGATTTCGACGCTTCTTGCGTGATTTCCGGCCTGTACGTTTACCCCATCAAATCGTGCGCGGGGGTGGCTGTGCAAGACGCTATCCTGACGGAAACCGGGCTGGAGTTTGACCGCGCCTGGATGGTGGTGGATGCCCAAGGTCAATTCCTGACCCAACGCGAGTTTCCGCGCATGGCCCTGATTCAGCCGCAAATCAAACACTACGAGATGGTGCTGCGCGCGCCCGGCATGCTGGCCCTGCATGTCAAGCTGGACGAGGTTGAAGCACCGGTGCGCGTGCAGGTCTGGGACGACTCGGTGGCGGCCTTTGACATGGGCAAGGTCGCGGCCCAGTGGTTCAGTGACTTTTTAGGCACCACAGCGCGCCTGGTGCGGTTTGACCCGGACCACAAGCGCATCAGTGACAAGCAATGGACGGGCGAGGTGGAAGGCCTGAACCAGTTCAGCGACGGCTTTGCCCTGCTGGCAATCAGCGAGGCCTCGCTTGAACACCTCAACGCCCGGCTTTTAGCCGCCGGTCAGGCGGCTGTCAGCATGTCGCGCTTTCGACCCAACATCGTTTTGGCATCCGCGCCTGACAGCGACGCACTGGCTGCGCACGATGAAGACCGCATGGATGTGCTGCATGTTTCAACGGCCCAAGGTGTCGTTCAACTCAAGCCGGTTAAACCCTGCCCGCGTTGCCCCATTCCCAACATTGACCCATCGAGCGCGATCAGCAGCCCTGAAGTGTCTGACATGCTGCAACGCTACCGTGCCGATGCGCGCGTGAACGGTGCGATCAGCTTCGGCATGAACCTCATACCGCTGACCGGTATTGAGCTGCAGCTGGCGCTGGGCCAGCGTATCGGGGCGAGCTACCGCTTTGGCTGACAGGTCAGCCCAGTCCAGGCAGCTCAGTCAAGCCCTGGCCCGCATCGAATACACTCTGACACCAGTTTTTTAAGGTTTGTCATGAGTTTGAAGTGCGGCATCGTAGGCTTGCCTAACGTCGGGAAATCCACCCTTTTCAACGCGTTGACCAAGGCGGGCATCGCAGCTGAAAACTACCCTTTTTGCACGATAGAGCCCAATGTGGGCATTGTGGAAGTGCCCGATGCGCGCCTGGACCAGTTGGCCGCTATCGTCAACCCGCAAAAAATACAAAAAGCGATCGTCGAGTTTGTGGATATTGCGGGGCTGGTGGCCGGTGCCAGCACGGGCGAAGGCTTGGGCAACAAGTTTCTGGCACATATCCGCGAAACCGATGCCACCGTCAATGTGGTGCGTTGCTTTGAAGACGACAACGTGATCCATGTCGCTGGCAAAGTAGATCCGATTTCAGACATTGAGGTGATTCAAACCGAACTCTGCCTGGCCGATCTGGCAGCGGTTGAAAAAGCCCTGCACCGCGTGACCAAGCTGGCCCGCTCTGGCGACAAGGAATCGGCCAAACTGGTGACGATTCTGGAAAAGTGCCAAGTAGCGCTCAACGAAGCCAAGCCGGTGCGCACGATTGACTTTAGCAAGGAAGAGCAGCCGCTCTTGCAGCAGTTCTTTTTGATCACTGCCAAACCGGCCATGTTTGTTGCCAATGTGGCTGAAGATGGCTTTGAGAACAACCCGTTTTTAGACCGTTTGATGGCGTATGCCAAAGCGCAAAACGCGCCGGTGGTGGCGATTTGCGCCAAGATGGAAGCCGAAATGGCTGACATGGACGACGAAGACAAAAAAATGTTTCTGGCCGAAATTGGCCAAAGCGAGCCGGGCCTGAACCGCCTCATCGTGGCCGCCTTCAAGCTGCTGGGCTTGCAAACTTACTTCACCGCTGGTGTGAAAGAAGTCCGTGCCTGGACCATACGCATTGGTGACACCGGCCCGCAAGCGGCGGGTGTGATTCACACCGACTTTGAAAAAGGCTACATCCGCGCCCAAACCATTGCGTTTGACGACTACATCGCCTTCAAGGGCGAGCAGGGCGCCAAAGACGCGGGCAAGATGCGCAGTGAAGGCAAGGAATATGTCGTGAAGGATGGCGACGTGATGAATTTCCTCTTTAGCAGTTAACTCATGGAACACCCCTGCCTGGACGCACTGGTGTGTCGTCCATCCTCCCCTTGCAGGGGACGCCGCTGGTGGCCTGGCAAAGCCAGTTCCCCGGCGGCTGCTTGAAAAGACCGTATGAACGAGCCTATCCGTCTTGCCAAACGCCTGGCTGAGATGCTGCCCTGCTCGCGCCGTGAGGCTGAGCAGTACATCGAAGGCGGCTGGGTCAGGGTCGATGGTGTGGTGGTGGAAGAGCCGCAGTTTCGGGTGCTGCATCAAAGCATAGCGCTGTCAAAAGATGCCAGCCTGCTGGCGCCGACCGCAGTCACGCTGCTGCTGCACAAACCGGCTGGTGATGAGGCTGATTTACAGCTGGCGACCCATTCACCCGATGACCGCAGTGGTATCAAGCAGCTCAAAAAACACCTTGGCGCTGAATTGGTCACTCCTTTGTCGTTACCCGCCAGCGGGCTGGTCGTGTTCACCGACGACTGGCGCGTGAGCCGCAAGCTGCGTGAGGATGCGGCCACGCTGGAGCATGAAGTGGTGGTCGAGGTGGCAGGCAGCATCAAGCCCGGTGGGCTGGAGCGCCTGAACCGCATGGACCACGGCTTTACTTTCAATGGCAAGCCGCTGCCGCCAGCCAAAGTCAGCTGGCAAAGCGAGGCGCGTTTGCGCTTTGCCCTGAAAGGCGAACAACCCGGGCAGATTGCCTACTTTTGCGAGAGTGTGGGCTTGAGCGTCACAGGCATGAAGCGCCTGAGGTTGGGGCGGGTGGCACTCAGTGGTTTAGCTGTGGGCCAGTGGCGTTACCTGTTGCCCACGGAACGGTTTTGAAGTCAAAAATACTTCAAAAAGAAATACCGCCCGGAAATGCCCAGACAAGCCCAGCGGTCATCAAAAAATAGCGTAAAAATTTGCCAATCGCCATGTAAATCACGCAGGGCCAAAACGCAAACTTCAGCCAGCCGGCCACCGCGCAAAGCGGGTCACCGACCACCGGCAGCCAGGCCAGCAGGCAGGCCTTGGGCCCCAGCTTGTCAAGCCACCTGAGGGCCCTGCCGTGGTGTGAGTCAGGCTTGTATTTGTCCACCACCTTGTGCGCACCGTAGCCCATCCACCAATCAAATGCGCCGCCCAGCGTGTTGCCTGCGGTAGCCGTCAAGACAGCAGGCCAGAACAGTTGCGGGTTTAATTTAACCAGTCCAAAAACAACGGGCTCAGAGCCCAAGGGCAGCAGTGTGGCAGAGATAAACGACACCACAAACACAGTGCTCAAACCAAACTCGGGCAGCGACAAAAGTTCTAGCAGGTGGTGGATCCAGGCTTGCATGTACTTCTGAGTATAGGCAGCCCCAGACGATATTTATCGTCAGCATCACGCTTGTCACGAAGTGGGCGCAAGGGATGAAAAGTTTTCGGTTGCTGAAATTTCAGGCGGCTACAATGTGCCTTCTTTTTCAGCACGCCTACCATCCCCCGCCCCATGAATATCGGAACCTACGTTCTGGCCAACAACGTGTTTGCTGCGCCAATGGCGGGCGTCACAGACAGGCCTTTTCGCATGCTCTGCAAAAGGCTGGGTGCCGGTTATGCGGTCAGTGAAATGGTCACCTCGCGCCGCGATTTGTGGGACACCCTGAAAACCTCCCGCCGCGCCAACCACGACGGCGAGCCCGAGCCGATTGCGGTGCAGATAGCCGGTACGGATGCGCAGATGATGTATGACGCCGCGGCCTACAACATGGACCGGGGCGCACAGATCATTGACATCAACATGGGTTGCCCGGCCAAAAAAGTCTGCAATAAGTGGGCCGGGTCGGCGTTGATGCAGGACGAAAAACTCGCACTTGACATTGTTCAAGCCGTGGTCAAGGCCTGCGCACCACGCAATGTGCCCGTCACCCTCAAGATGCGGACCGGCTGGGCCGCGCATCATAAAAATGCAGTGACGATTGCTCGCGCTGCACAAAGCGCTGGTGTAGCGATGGTCACGGTGCACGGCCGCACGCGCGAGCAGGGCTATAAGGGTCTGGCTGAGTACGACACGATCGCCGAGGTCAAAGCCGCTTTGACCATTCCAGTGGTGGCCAACGGCGACATCACCAGTGGCCAAAAAGCACGCGATGTGCTGGCCTATACCGGGGCTGATGCCGTCATGCTGGGCCGCGTGGCGCAGGGCAGGCCGTGGATTTTTCGTGAAGTCGTGCATTTTTTGGCCACTGGCACACAGCTTGTGCCGCCGCTGGTGATGGACGTCAAACGCCTGCTGCTGGACCACTTGCACGATCACTACGGGCTGTACGGTGAATTCACAGGCGTGCGCAGTGCGCGCAAGCACATTGGCTGGTACGTCAAGTCGCTGCCTGGCGGCGAGGCGTTCAGGGCGCAAATGAACACGCTGACCGATGCGCAGGCGCAGTTGCAAGCTATTGATGATTTTTTTAACGCTTTGAGTGGCGCTGCAGACCGGATGCCTGCTGTGGATTCGGTGGCCTGTAAAAACGAAGAGGAAATATTCGCATGAGCAAAAAACAGATCGAAGAGTGCATACGCACCAGCCTGGACGGCTACTTCAAGGACCTGCGGGGCACCGAGCCTGACCGCATGTACGACATGATGGTGCGGGTGGTTGAAAAGCCGCTGCTCGAAGTGGTGATGCAGCAAGCCGCGCAAAACCAGTCGCGCGCGGCCGAGTGGCTGGGCCTGAACCGCAACACGTTGCGCAAAAAACTGGTTGAGCACAAACTCACCAAATAAATCTAAAAAGACATGCAATGAACGCACTGATTTCCGTCTCCGACAAAACCGGCATCCTCGAATTCGCACAAGCACTGCATGCGCTTGGCATCAAACTGCTGTCTACTGGCGGCACTGCCAAGTTGCTGGCAGATGCTGGCCTGCCCGTTACGGAAGTGGCAGACCACACCGGCTTTCCGGAAATGCTCGACGGACGCGTCAAAACCCTGCACCCCAAAGTGCATGGCGGACTGCTGGCGCGGCGCGATCTGCCCGAGCACATGGCGGCTCTGAAAGCGCACGATATCGCCACCATTGATCTGCTGGTCGTCAACCTGTACCCGTTTGAAGCCACCGTGGCCAAGCCCGGTTGCAGCCTGGAAGACGCGATTGAAAACATCGACATCGGCGGCCCGGCGATGGTGCGCAGCGCAGCCAAAAACTGGAAAGACGTGGGTGTGTTGACCGACGCGTCGCAGTACGCTGGTGTGCTTGCTGAATTGAAGGCTGATGGCAAGCTGACCGACACCACCAAGTTTGCGCTGTCTGTCGCTGCGTTCAACCGCATCAGCCAGTACGACGGGGCGATCAGCGACTATCTGTCAAGCATCCAGCCTGATGGCAGCCACTCGCAGTTTCCGGCGCAAACCAATGGGCGATTCATCAAGCTGCAAGACCTGCGTTATGGTGAAAATTCGCACCAAGAGGCTGCGCTCTACCGCGACCTTTACCCCGCGCCCGGCTCGCTCGTTATGTCCAGGCAGTTACAGGGCAAAGAGCTGAGCTACAACAACATCGCCGATGCCGATGCGGCGTGGGAATGCGTCAAGAGCTTTAACGAGCCGGCCTGCGTGATCGTCAAGCATGCCAACCCCTGCGGTGTGGCAGTCGGAAGCGATGCGCTTGAAGCGTACAGCAAGGCTTTCAAAACGGACCCCACCTCAGCCTTTGGCGGCATCATTGCCCTGAACTGCCCGCTGGACGAGCGGGCGGCGCGGGAAATCTCCAAACAGTTTGTGGAGGTGCTGATGGCGCCCAGCTTCACGCCTGAGGCGCTGGAGGTGTTCAAGTCCAAAGTCAACGTGCGGATTTTGCAGATTGATTTGCCCCCTGGCGGCGACACCCCTTGGAAACAGGGGCGTAACGCCATGGACATCAAGCGGGTCGGTTCGGGCCTTTTGATGCAAACGGCTGACAACCACGAACTGGCGTTGGCCGACCTGAAAGTCGTCAGCAAACTGCAACCCACCCCGGCCCAGTTGCAAGACCTGCTGTTTGCCTGGAAAGTTGCCAAATATGTCAAATCCAACGCGATCGTGTTCTGCAAGGACGGCATGACGATGGGCGTAGGTGCCGGTCAGATGAGCCGCCTGGATTCAGCCCGCATTGCCAGCATCAAGGCCGGGCACGCCCATCTTTCACTGACAGGCACGGCAGTGGCCAGTGATGCGTTCTTTCCTTTCCGCGACGGCCTGGACGTGGTGGTGGACGCGGGTGCCAGCAGCGTGATTCAGCCCGGTGGCTCGATGCGTGACCAAGAGGTGATTGACGCGGCTGATGAGCGCGGTGTGGTGATGGTGCTGTCAGGGGTGCGGCATTTCAGGCATTAAAAACGTGCTTTGGGCCCATTTTTAAGCATAAAAGTGCCTCTGGCCCAATGAATTCAAAGGCTACCAGCTACTAAATTAGTAGCATTTGAATCTCAACGGTGGGCAAAAAACTGCGTTGCGGCATCCACTGTCGCCTCAATGTCTGCCGCTGTATGCGCTGCGCTGACAAATCCGGCCTCATACAGGGCTGGCGCGTAGTACACGCCTTTGTCCAGCATCGCATGGAAAAAGCGGTTGAACGCCGGGCTGTCGGTGGTCATGACCGTGGCGTAGTTTTGCGGTAGCTGCCCCAGCAAGAAAAAGCCGAACATGCCGCCTTGGCTGTCGCCACAAAACGGGACGCCTGCTTTGTTGGCGGCGGCCGTCAAACCTGTCACCAGGCTGCGGGTGCGCTCTGCCAGAGCCTCGTAAAAGCCTGGTTTTTGTACCTCTCGCAAGGTCGCCAGGCCGCAGGCGGTGGCCACCGGGTTGCCGGACAGTGTGCCGGCCTGGTACACCGCGCCCAAAGGTGCCAGCATTTCCATCACGGCCTTGCTGCCGCCAAAGGCCGCTAGCGGCATGCCGCCACCAATGACTTTGCCCAAGGCCGTCATGTCGGGTTTGAAGCCGGGAATCAGCTCGGCATACAGGCTTTGCGCGCCACCCAAGGCGACCCTGAAACCGGTCATGACCTCATCAAAAATCAGCAGCGCGCCATACGCGGTACAGAGCTCGCGGCAGCGCTTCATAAAGGGCAGGGTGGCGCGCACAAAGTTCATGTTGCCGCAAATCGGCTCCATCATCAGACAGGCCAGTTGTTTGCCGTGCAGGGCAAAACATTCTTCCAGTTGGGCAATGTTGTTGTACTCCAGCACCAGCGTGTGCTGCACAGCCTCGGGCGGAACGCCAGCGCTGGTGGGGTTGCCAAAGGTGGCCAGACCCGAGCCGGCTTTGACCAGCAGCGCATCGGTATGGCCGTGGTAGCAACCTTCAAACTTGATGATTTTGCTGCGGCCCGTGGCACCACGCGCCAGCCGCAGCGCGCTCATGGCGGCTTCGGTTCCAGAGCTCACCAGGCGTACCATTTCAATAGACGGGACGAGCTTGACGATTTCTTCGGCCAGCTCGACCTCGCGCTCGGTCGGTGCCCCGAACGAAAATCCGTCCATCATGGCTTTTTGGACGGCTTCGATCACGCCAGAATGGCCGTGACCCAGAATCATCGGCCCCCAGGAGCCGATGTAGTCGATGTAGCGCTTGCCATCGGCGTCCCAAAAATACGCACCTTGCGCACGTTGCACAAAGCGTGGCGTACCGCCCACCGCCTTGAAAGCACGAACAGGAGAATTGACGCCGCCGGGAATCAGTTTTTTGGCGCGTTCAAACAGGACATCATTGCGGGAGGTGGTCATAGTCGGCTGATGGGGGGTTAGGGTGTGGTTAATGTTTGGTGGTGCCGTGCGGGGGCACCTCAAAAAAAGGTTTGGGCAGCGTCAGAGTCAGTTCGGTGTCGTCGGGTATTGCGATGCCTTCGATGTCGACCTCGTCTTCATGCTCATCGGCTTGCGCCCAGAACATGCGGTCTGGCACGGTCTGACCCATGCCGGGGTGAAAGCCTGCACTCAAGGACTGGTCCAGATAAGTCAGTGCTTCTGCAGTCGCGGCTTGCAAATCGTGACCGTTGGCCAGCAACGCCGTCAGGGCGGCAGACAGGGTGTCCCCTGCGCCGGTGAAAACCGCCTCGAAACGTTCAAACTTTTCGCTGTACAGCACGGCCTGCGGCGTGGCCAGGGCGTTGTCAATGAATTGCTCGGGCAGCGGTATGCCGGTGACCAGGGTGTAAGGCACACCCAGTTGCGCGGCAGCTTTGGCAATGTCTTTGGCCGACGGGTTGCGATCGCCCGGCCAATCGGGCAGCAACCAGCGCCACAGGGTGCTGTGATTGCCGACCAAAATAGTGGTTTGAGGCAACAGCAGTTCCCGAAACGCATCCAGATAGTTGTCAATTTTGTCTTCGTCCCACCAGGCCAGGCTGGGCATGTAGGCAATCAGGGGCACGTCGGCATAGTCGGCGGCAATCTCAGCCACCGCGCTGATGTTTTCAGGGCTGCCAACAAAACCGACCTTGATGGCGCTGACGGTCATGTCCTCCAGTGCGGTGCGTGCCTGCTCGCTGACGGCTTCTTCGTCAAAGTTGACGTGGTCAAAAATGTCGGCTGTGTCACGCACATAAGCGCCTGTCACAACGGCCAACGCGTGTCCTCCGGCCGAGGCAATGGCCATGATGTCTGCGGTCAGGCCGCCAGCCCCACTGGGGTCGCTCGCATTGAAGGTCATCACGCAAGTGGGGGCTTCTTCAGCTTCAACGGACAGCATGTCAGTCGCTTCCGCTTGGGTTTGGTTGTTATTGCCAGTCTTACTCGACGGCCTTGAAGAGAGGTTTGCCATAGGCGGTGATTTTGCTGCGGTCGCGGATATGCAATGTGCCTAGTAGAATTCTTGCATTCTATGTGAAGGCAATTTATGCTGGGGTGCTATCAATGACTTGGATGTGTTTAATTTGTGGCTGGATTTACGACGAGGCGTCGGGCGCCCCCGATGACGGTATTGCCGCAGGCACGCCGTGGGCACAAGTGCCGATGAACTGGACTTGTCCAGAGTGCGGTGCGCGCAAAGAAGACTTCGAAATGGTGCAAATTTAAACCACCGGACACGAGGTTTGTTGCGCGGCCTGGCATCACAATTGCGTGACTCTGGTTTATCCGACGCGATTGATCAATGAGTAACAGGAGCTATCGTAGTGAGCACCAACAGTTCCGGACTGAAAGTTTTGGTCATTGATGACAGCAACACCATCAGGCGCAGTGCCGAAATTTTCCTCAAGCAGGGTGGCCATGAGGTCATGCTCGCCGAAGATGGGTTTGATGCGCTTGCCAAAGTCAATGACTATCACCCTGATCTGATTTTTTGCGACATCCTCATGCCCCGCCTGGACGGCTACCAGACCTGTGCCATCATCAAGCGCAACGCCAGGTTTTCGAATGTCCCCATCGTCATGCTGTCTTCCAAAGACGGGGTGTTTGACAAAGCCCGAGGCCGCATGGTGGGGTCGCAGGATTACCTGACCAAACCATTCACCAAAGACCAGTTGCTGCAAACGGTGGCGCAGCTTGGCAGCACCAAACAAGGAGTTGTGCAATGACGATCAAAAATATTCTGGTGGTGGACGACTCGAGGACTGAATTGATGTACCTGACCGACGTGCTGGGCAAAAACGGGTTTTCCGTGAAGACCGCTGAGAACGCGGAAGATGCCTTTCGTCGTTTGGCTGAAGAAAAGCCAGACCTGATTTTGATGGATGTGGTGATGCCCGGTCAAAATGGCTTTCAGTTGACACGATCCATCACACGCGACCCGCTTTATTCGGATATTCCCATCATCATGTGCACCAGTAAAAATCAGGAGACCGACCGCGTCTGGGGCTTGCGTCAGGGCGCGCGAGACTACATCAACAAGCCGGTCAATGCTGAAGAGCTGATGAGCAAAATCAACGCGCTGGGCTAATGGACTGAACACGCAGTGTTTTCGCTGAACCCCCACCCATGGCAAACAGACAAGCGATTCGAGACCTGCAAACCCGCTTGGCGGACAGGCTGCAAATCGCGCGAACTCAAGGTGTTGCGCCCTCTTGGCTGGCATTAGAAGCCGGCGGTCAAAAATACCTGTTTCCCATGAGCCAGGCTGGTGAGATTTTTCCTTGGGTGGCGACACAGTCCGTTCCCTACACCCAGGACTGGTTTTTGGGTGTGGCCAATCTGCGGGGTGGCTTGTTTGGTGTGGTTGACCTGGCCGGTTTTGTCACTGGACAAACGACCACGCCCAAGTCTGAATTGGCGCGCAAGGAGTCAAGGCTGATTGCCCTGAACAGTGCGCTGGACGTTAATTGCGCTTTGCTGATTGACCGCTTGTCCGGCTTGCGAAACCAGGATGCCTTCAGTGATTTCGCAGAAAAATCAAGCGACGCGCCGCCCTTTTTTGGTAACCGGTACATTGATTCGACTGGTCGGACCTGGCAGGAAATCAACCTGCAGTTGCTGGCGCATCAAGCGCATTTTTTGACGATAGGTGCTTAGGGCCAGCCATACCGGTGCCTTCAAGATTCCAGAAAAGGCTCATCATGTCTGTTATTGAAAAAATTCAAAATCTGATCAAATCTAAAAACAGGCCACCTGAAGACAGCATGGACATGAGCTCTTTGGGAATGCCGGTCGATACGCCTGCAGCAGAGGCCGACGAAAAAGATCACGGTTTTGCTGTCAGTCGCATGGCCAATGCGCAAACGAACGTACCGTCAGAGCAAGCTGAAAACCTGGATCTCCTCAAGCTGCCGGTGCTGGGCAACAGAACCGTTGCCCAGCACCAGCGCACATTGCTGATGCTTCTGGTTTTGTCGGTGCTGGCGCTGGCCGTGGTGGCTTACCGTGCCTTGAGCCAGTCTGATGCGGTGGCGCAGGAAATCACTGCAACCGGTCAATCGCTGATGCAGTCTCAACGTTTGGCGAAATCAGTGTCACAGGCGCTGGTAGGTAGCGCTCAGGCCTTTCCAGATGTGAAAGAAAGCGCTGGCGTGTTAGCTAAAACCGTGCGAGGCTTGAGATCGGGCGACGATAGTTTGCGTTTGAGCCCAGTTGCGGATGAATTACAGCCAGACGTGACCAAAATCATGCCGCTGATGGAGAAGGCTGAAAAAAATGCTGCGGCTGTGATGAGCCAGCAGGCTATTTTGACGCAGGTCGGTGCTGCTTTGCGCACCATCAATCGACAGTCATCTGACCTTCTGGAAATTGCCGAGACGATCTCGTCACTTAAGCTGCAGCAAAATGCCGCGCCCGCCGAGATTTCAGCATCCGGCCAGTTGGTGATGTTGACGCAGCGGATTGGTAAGTCAGCCAACGAGTTCCTGACGCTGGAGGGCGTGAGCCCAGAGGCTGTATTTTTGCTGGGCAAGGACTTGAACTCATTTAAGGAAATCGCACGGGGTTTGTTAGAAGGCAGCCCAGAGCTGCGTATAGCGGGCTCGAAAGATCCACAGACTCGCGAACGTTTAGAAGCGTTGCTGGCTATGTATGAGCAGACACGTGTTCAGGCGGGTGCCATCTTGGGCAACTTGCAGGGTCTGGTGTCCGCGCGTGAAGCGCAAGCTTCCATCGTTGCGGACAGTGAACCATTGCGTAGGGGTCTGGAGGATTTGCAGGGCAAGTTGTCAAATCAGTCGGGTTTGAGTTTGCTTTCCATTGTGTTGCTGTCAGTCGCCAGTTCATTCGGTTTGCTATCTGCTGTGGGGATTGCACGGGTGCAGCTGCTGGACAGCCGCCAGCGTCAGGACGTGGCTGAAAAGCAGCAGCTTGAAGCGCTTGGTCAGGAGCAGGACGCCAAGCGGGTCAACGATGCCAACCAGGCCGCCATTTTGCGGTTGATGAACGAATTGCAGACAGTGGCCGAGGGTGATTTGACGCATGAGGCAACGGTGACCGAAGACATCACCGGCGCTATAGCTGACTCGGTGAACTACACGGTTGAAGAGTTGCGTCTACTGGTCGGTAACGTCCAAAACACGGCCACGCGAGTTTCCCAAACAACTGCTCAGGTGGAAAGCACGTCAACCGAGTTGCTGGCTGCATCCATCGAGCAGCTGAGAGAGATTCGTGAAACGGGTCAGTCTGTGCTGGACATGGCGTCCCGAATCAACGACGTGTCAGCACAGGCGCAAGAATCTTCACAAGTGGCGCGCCAGTCCCTGACGGCAGCCGGGTCTGGTTTGCAGGCGGTGCAAAACGCCATCGGCGGCATGAATTCCATCCGTGACCAGATTCAGGAAACTTCCAAGCGGATCAAACGACTCGGTGAGTCGTCACAAGAAATTGGCGAGATCACCGAGCTGATTTCTGACATCACTGAGCAGACCAACGTGCTGGCGTTGAATGCTGCCATTCAGGCAGCTTCGGCCGGTGAGGCCGGGCGAGGTTTTTCGGTGGTGGCCGAGGAGGTGCAGCGACTGGCCGAACGTTCCGGCGATGCAACCCGGCAGATTTCGGCACTGGTGAAGGCGATTCAGACCGACACCCAGGATGCTGTAGCGGCGATGGAACGCTCCACCCAAGGCGTTGTCGAAGGAGCCAAACTGTCCGACAGTGCAGGTACGGCCCTGTCAGAAATTGACCGCGTGTCACGCAGGCTGGCTGACCTGATTGAGCAGATTTCAAATTCTGCGATCCGCGAGGCGGCTTCAGCCAATGTGGTGGCAAACAACATTCAGCACATTTTTGCAGTGACTGAACAGACTGGTGAAGGTACCAGGTCGACTGCGCAGCAGGTGCGGGAGTTGTCAAAAATGGCTGAAGAGTTGCGTCAGTCGGTGTCACGATTCAAGATCGTCTGATCGGTTCAGATCGTCTGTCGCCTCAAACCGTTTCTTGAATCCGCCCGTTATTTATGCAAGCCCAAGATATGAATTTGCCTGGCGCTGAGCTTGATTTAGCGGTCAATGACCTCGGCCCGCTGGCTTGGGTTCTGGACGAACTGCGCAAATCTCTTGACGGCTCAGCCAAGGCGCTAAAGCGCTTTGTCAGGGAGGCTGAAGCGGCCAAAGGCTCTGACCTGGCGACCCTGGACGCGAGTCAGTTGCGCATGGCTGGGCAGCAGCTGCATCAGGCTGTAGGTGCGATTGAAATGGTCGGTTTGGCTGGCCCGGCGCTGGTGCTTCGCACCATGGAGGCGGCAGTACAAAGATTTGTACAACAGCCCGAGCAATGCAGCCAGGACGCCGCATCAAAAATTGAAAGTGCCAGCTTTGCACTGACCGAATACCTGGAAGCCGTGCTGGCGGACAAGCCGATCTCCGCAGTTTCTCTGTTCCCGCAATACCGTGATGTCCTGGCGCTCGTCAGTGCCGACAGGATTCATCCGGCTGATTTGTGGTCACTTCAATGGCGCTGGCTCGAGCCCGAGCTGGCCTTGACCATAGAGCCTCGAAATTACGATGTTCAAGCGCGTACTGCTTTTGATCAGTCTGTGCTGCAAATGATGAAGGGACAGGCGCCATTGGCGGCAGACACGCTCAAAGGCTTGAGCTTGGCATTTGCGGCCCGACAGGCCGACCGCCAGCCGCGTATTTTTTGGAAGATCGCTGCGGCCTACTTTGAAGCGCTTGCGCATGACTTGCTGCCCTCTGACATTTACGTCCGGCGTGCCTCGTCCAGAGTGCTGCTTCAGTATGCCAGCCTGAGCAAGGGCGATGTGGGTGTGTCAGAGCGGCTGGCTCAGGACCTGCTCTTTTTTTGTTCACAAGCCATTCCTGCGTCACCGGTTGACCAGCCTGTGTTGACGGCTGTGCGAGTGGTCTATGGCTTGGCGCTGTTCAAGCCGGTCGACTATATGGCCGTCCAATTTGGACGCTTTGATCCTGCTTTGCTGGCGCAGGCGCGCAAACGCATCGCGTCGGCCAAGGAAACATGGTCATCCATCTCCGCTGGGGACGCCACCAAATTCCAGACGGTGGCTGATCAGTTCGGCCGCGTCAGCGATTCGCTGGTCAAGCTGCACCCAAGCAGTGAGCCACTCGCGCAGGCCTTGACTCGTGCTATCGATATGACGGTGCGCTCGGGGCAGGCCCCGGCGATTGAACTGGCCATGGAAGTTGCCACCTCGGTGTTGTATCTGGAGGCGGCATTTGACGACCTGGATCCGAATGATCCTCAATTGGCGCAGCGCACCCTGCATCTGGCAGAGCGCATGGACAGGGTCAAGGATGGCGCCAAGGCACAGCCGCTTGAGCCATGGATGGAAGATTTGTACCGCCGTGTCAGCGACAAGCAGACCATGGGCAGCGTTGTCGGAGAGCTTCGGTTGTCTTTGGGCGAGCTTGAAAAATCACTTGATATTTTCTTTCGCAATCCTCAAGACAAAGCCATCCTGACCAAAGTTCCTGGGCAACTGGCACAAATGCGCGCCGTGCTGTCTGTGCTCGGGCTAGACCAGGCTTCGCAGGCTGTGTCGCTGATGCGCAGCAGCGTAGAGCAAATGATGAAAACAGACATTGACGAAGAGCGCGCCCCAAGGGCAGGCACTTTTGATCAGTTGGGCAACAACCTTGGCGCCCTGAGCTTTCTGATTGACATGCTCAATTACCAGCCTGCACTGGCGAAAAAACTGTTTGTTTATGACGACGTTAAAGGTGAACTCAAGCCGCTGATGGGCCGTGCAGAAAAAGTTCAGAGCTTTGCCCCTGAAGCGTCCAACTCTATCGATGCGCTATCACAGCAAATGATCTCGGTGATACGTCAGGCTAACGCTGGCGCATCCGATGAAAACCTGACTGCCAAACTTGATGCGCTGGCAACTCACGCCGCGCTTGCCGGGCAAGCCGGACTGGCCCGGCAAGCGCATGATGCGTCTGTTGCAGCATCAACAAACGATTCGGACGCCACTGCGCAAGCACTGAACACAATGGCCACTGCCATGGCGCCTGCGTCCATTGCGGCTGCCAGCCAAGTTGAAGAAGTTGATTTCGAAGAAGATGACCTGCGCGATATTTTTCTTGCAGAGGCCAGAGAAGTAACTGCTCATGGCCAGGACGCGTCTCGCCTGCTGGCAAAAGAGCCAGCCAACATCCATCAGTTGGCGGTCTTGCGGCGTGTTTTTCACACGCTCAAAGGCAGCTCGCGGATGGTGGGCCTCCATGAGTTTGGCGAAGCCGCATGGGCCATGGAGCAATTGTTCAACGGATGGTTGGCCGAGCAAAAGCCAGCCAGCGAACACCTGCTGCAGTTATCAACTGAAAGTTTGACGGGCTTTTCTCTCTGGATCGAGGATATCGTTGCCCAGCACGATGGTATTTGGTCTGCGTCTGCTTTTCGGGCCAGCGCCGAGGCCCTGCGGATGCACGGGCGTTATCTGGCTTTGCTGCTGCCGCAGACGGTGTTGGCTCCCGCTGAAGTCAATAGCGATGCACCACCAGACACGCAGCCCGAAGCACCGGCGATCGACTTTCCGGAAGAACTGCGGGACATGAGCGTTGAACCTGTGGCAACGGCCTTTGCGCCTGGGCTTGATATCCACCCAGAAGCCAGTGCAAGCGAGTTGGGTGATACCGATGCGGATGTCTTCTCGGCCGAGCCGAATGCGACAGGCATGCCCGACATGGCTGGCATCGATGTCGACAGCTTGTCTGCACTTTCTGGGGCGCCCCCTGTGGTGGCGCTGTCGGCAGACGATTTCGATGCCCAGTTCGCAACACCCTCTTTGCCGATTTCGGAAGAACTGGCAACGCCTGCGCCATCACTGGCAGTAGAAACACCTCAAAATGATGAAGATCAGGTCAAGGTGATTGGCAGTTTGCGGATTGGGATCGCTCTGTATAACGTTTACCTCAATGAGGCCGATGAATGGTCACGGCGACTGGTCAACGAGGTGACTGAATGGGCCATGGAACGCAGCCACCCGGTCGCTGATTCAACGGTTTCGTTCGCACATTCTCTGGCTGGCAGTTCAGCGACCGTCGGTCTTGTGCCCGTCTCGGACATGGCGCGCGCCCTAGAACACGCGCTGCAACATTCACAAACCCGTTACTCACCCGCCACCGCAGAGCAGTATGCTGGCTTATTCATCCAGGCTGCCGAAGACATCCGCAGGCTGCTGCATCAGTTTGCGGCCGGATTCCTCAAGAAAGCCGATGCTGGTGTGCTGGCACAACTGCGCGCGCTAGATTTTTCTGCGGTTGAAGTCGAGCGCAAATCTGCGCTTGAATCCTTGTCTGCATCACCGGCTGCCGAACCAGTCACGCCAGCCCCCGTCTTGACGCTGAATTTGGCGGCAGTCTCACCAAGGGCAGCTGTTGCCAGCCAAATTTTCGCGCCAGCAGCTTCATCGCAACAACCGTCTGTTACCAGCTTTTTGGACGATGACGAGATTGATGCTGTTGATGCCATTGACGCAGAACTGTTCCCCATTTTTGACGAGGAAGCCGCTGAGCTGATGCCCCAGCTTGGCGGCGCGCTTCGCCAATGGTCGGCACGGCCGGACAATCTGGGTGCCCGCATGGAAGTGCTCCGCGTTCTGCACACGCTCAAAGGCAGTGCCCGACTGGCAGGCGCTTTGCGGTTGGGTGATATGGCACACCGGATTGAGTCCGAGATTGAGTTTTTGGGTACCGACGCCGCCGCAACGCAAGACTTTGAACCCCTGCTGACCCGCTTTGACGCGATGCAAAACACGCTGGAAGTCCTGCGTCGCGTTGATGCCAGCCATGCAGCAGCGGCTTTTGCAGAACCTTCGCCAGCTGCCTTGACGGCTGAGATGACGGCGGAGCGGATGGCTGATCAAACCACAGTATCTGTTGCTGGTTTTGCCGCATCATTGACCCCGCCTGTGCTCGGCAAAGGCCTGGTTCCGGCACCGCAAATCATGGCCCGGCAGCCGCTGCGCCAAGCCGCCACTGCTTCCATCCGCGTGCGGTCGCAGTTGCTAGACCGAATGATCAACCAGGCCGGTGAGGTCATGATCACCCGTTCCCGTCTTGAGGTCGAGCTCAGCCAGTTGCGAGGCTCACTTGGCGACATGACAGACAACTTGAATCGTTTGCGAGAGCAACTGCGCGACATCGAATTTCAGGCAGAAACCCAGATGCAGTCGCGCTTGGCTCAGGCCAAAGAGCTGCAGGCCGGTTTTGACCCGCTGGAGTTCGACCGTTTTACTCGCGTGCAGGAGCTGACCCGCATGATGGCTGAGTCGGTCAATGACGTGGCGACTGTGCAGCGCACCTTGCAGCGCACGGTAGATGCCACCGAAGACGATTTGATCGCTCAGGCGCGCCAAACGCGCGAGTTGCAACGCGACTTGCTGCGCACCCGTATGGTGGAGTTTGAAGGTATTTCTGATCGCCTGTACCGTGTGGTGCGGCAGGCCTCCAAAGACACGGGCAAGCAGGTCAAGCTTGACTTGTTAGGTGCCACTATCGAAATGGACCGCGGCATGCTGGACCGCATGACCCCATCGTTCGAACATCTGCTGCGCAACTGCATTGCCCACGGTATTGAGAGCGCCGCAGTACGAAGCGCCGCCGGCAAGGACGCTGCAGGACTGATCACCGTTGAACTGCGCCAAGAAGGCAACGACGTGTCGGTCCAGTTCAGCGACGACGGTGCAGGCCTTGACCTGGTACGCATTCGCGAAAAAGCCATCAGTTCCGGTCTGGTCCAGGCTGACCAGCCCATGGATGACCAGCAGGCAGCCAACCTGATTTTTATGCCGGGTTTCACAACCGCTGCACAGGTCACAGAACTCTCCGGCCGCGGCATCGGCATGGATGTGGTGCTTTCAGAAGTCAACAGCGTCGGTGGCCGGATTGAGACAACCACGGTTGCAGGCAAGGGCACCCAGTTCAAACTGGTGTTGCCACTGACCACCGCGGTGACCCAGGTGGTGATGATTCGCAGCGGCAGCCTGGCTGTCGGGGTGCCCACCAACGTGGTGGAGACGGTGCGCCGCAGCACCGCCCAAGAACTCCAGCAGGCCTACAACACCGGCTCGCTGGATGTGGCAGGCGATACCGTCCCTTTCTTCTGGTCGGGCGCGTTGCTCCAGTCTTCTGCCCAAAGCGCTGAAGTGCAGGGCAAGACAACACCGGTTATGATTTTCCGCAGTGCCGCGCAGCGCGTTGCCTTGCATGTGGACGAGGTGCTGGGCAACCAGGAGGTGGTGGTTAAAAATCTCGGGCCACAGCTGTCCCGTTTGCCGGGTCTGGCAGGCATGTCGGTGCTGGCATCGGGCGCCGTCGTGCTGATTTACAACCCGGTGGCGCTCGCATCGATGTATGGCGATCAGGCCCGTGCCATGAGCGGCGACAGTGCCGAGCCGCACATGCTGGAGAGGTCCGGCAACGATAACCTCAAGCCTGCCCACATGGTTGCTGCCCCGCCGCAGATGCCGCTTGTCCTGGTGGTGGATGATTCGATCACCGTGCGCCGCGTCACGCAGCGCCTGCTGCAGCGTGAGGGCTTTCGGGTGGTGATAGCTGCTGACGGTTTGCAAGCCCTCGAGCGATTGCAGGACGAATTGCCCGCGGTGGTCCTGTCTGACATTGAAATGCCGCGCATGGACGGGTTTGATTTGGCGCGCAACATTCGCGGCGATGCACGTCTGGCCAAGCTGCCCATTGTGATGATCACGTCGCGTATCGCGCAAAAGCACCGCGAACACGCCAAAGAGCTGGGCGTTGACCACTATCTGGGCAAACCGTATTCTGAAGACGAGCTGATCAGCCTGGTAAGGCATTATTGCAGTCTGGAAGTTACCGCCTGATTTCCCCTGCCAAATAGGCTTTAAAGCCTATTTTTATAGGCGCTAGATGCTACTAAAAATATAGCATTTTTGCAAACTTATCCGTTCAGGATTTTTTCACCACCGCATAGCGCTGCAAGGTCAATGCCCTGGCTTCGTCATGGTTGACGACGGGGTACGGATAGTTTTTACCCAGTTCAACGCCCGCTGCCATCAGCTCTAGTGGCGCGGCCAGCCAGGGCGCATGAATCGCCTTGCTGGAAAGTTTCGCCAGTTGCGGCAAATAGCGGCAAATGAACTTGCCGTCCACATCAAACTTTTCGCTCTGGCTGGTGGGGTTGAAGATTCTGAAGTACGGCTGGGCGTCGCAGCCACTGCTGGCCGCCCACTGCCAGCCGCCGTTGTTGGCCGACAGGTCAAAGTCGTTGAGCTTTTCAGCAAAGTAGCGCTCTCCCCAGCGCCAGTCCAGCCCAAGGTCTTTGGTCAAAAAGCTGGCCACCACCATTCTCAAGCGGTTGTGCATGTAGCCCGTCTGGTTGATCTGCGCCATCGCAGCATCAACCATCGGGTAGCCGGTTCGGCCTTCGCACCAGGCGTCAAACAGGGTTTTGGCAGCGTCGCCTTGCTCCCACTGAATTTTGTCGTACTCGGCCTTGAAGGCCTGGTTGGCAGCATGCGGAAAGTTGGCCAGAATCTGCGCATAAAAATCGCGCCAGATCAGCTCGCTCAGCCACACGGCGGCGCCCTCACTGCCAGCGCCTTGTTGCTCTAGTCCGGCGCTGGCGAGCTGCCGAATCGACACGGTGCCAAATCGCAAATGCACACCCAGATAGCTAGGCCCTTTGACCGCCGGAAAGTTGCGCGTCTCGCTGTACGCATCCATGCGGCTTGAAAATTCATCAAACAGTTGTGCGCCGCCAGTGGCACCCAGAGGTATTTTCAAGTCGTGCAGATTGGTTTTTTCAAAACCCATCGCCTCCAGGCTGGGCACACCCTGTTGATGGCTGGCTGGCAGCATAGCCAGTGCGTCGGCATGGCTTTCAATCAGATAGGGCTTCAAGTAGAAAGCATCCACCTTTTTCAGCCACGCGTTTTTATAGGGCGTGAACACGCTGTACGGCTTGCTGGCCAGTGTCAGTACTTCAGCGCGCTCAAAAATCACATGGTCCTTGAAGGTGTAAAACGCTGCGCCTTGCTTTTCCAGCAGGGCTTGTACCTTGGCATCACGGGCCAGGGCTTGCGGCTCGTAGTCGTGGTTGGTAAACACCGCATCGACGCTCAGTTGCTCGCACAGCTTGGGTATGGCGTCGCTGGCTACTGCATGCTGCACGATCAGTCCCGCGCCTTGTGTCTTGTGTTTGGCGGCCAGCAGCGCCAACTGCTCATGGAGTTCAGTGATGGCTTCCCAGATGAACTCCACACGCCGGTCTTGTCGAGGCAGGGTGTCCAGAATCTCGCGGTCAAACACAAAAACACAATGCACCTGTTGGCAGCTTTTCAGCGCGTGGTGCAGGCCTGCGTTGTCAAAAGCGCGCAGGTCGCGCCTGAACCACATCAACCCGACAGGATATTTTTTTTGCATGGCTCGATGGTATCGAATCTGCCGGGCCCGCATGGTTTCAACGCCTCAACCCGGCTGTCGCGTAAAATCAAAACATGAGCATGGAAACCGATCCGATCAACTTCACGCACCACTTTCTGATCGCCATGCCCGGTCTTCAGGACGCGACTTTCGCCAAAAGCGTGATTTACATGTGCGAACACTCTGAGCGCGGCGCCCTTGGCCTGGTTATCAACAAGCCCAGCGACATCAACCTGAAAAAGTTGTTTGAAAAAGTCGAGCTGCCGCTGCTTCGGGAAGACCTGACGCAGTCACCTGTGTTCCAAGGTGGCCCGGTGCAAACCGAACGCGGCTTTGTGCTGCACGAGTCCGTCATGCCGGGCAACGAGTCTATTTACGCATCAACCATGACCATCCCCGGCGGTCTGGAAATGACCACCTCCAAAGACGTGCTCGAAGCCCTGTCGACCGGCTATGGGCCGCGCAAGGTGTTCATCTCGCTGGGCTATTCGTCCTGGGGTCAGGGCCAGCTGGAGTCCGAGATTTCTGACAACAGCTGGCTGACCGTGGGCGCTGACCCGGCGGTGATTTTTGACACACCGGTCGAACAGCGTTATGACAAAGCCCTGATGCTGCTAGGCCTGCAAAGCTGGATGTTGTCCCCCGAGGCAGGCCACTCATGAGTTTCCCTTAATAAATCCGATGTTCAGGCGCATGGCCGCGTTGCACGGTACTCGGAATCCTCATGCACGCAAGTGCATTCCGGTGTCCTCCGTTCCGTGCGCCTTGCCCTGCATCCTGAAGATCGAATTTCTAAAGGCAAACATGAGTCAAAAAAGTACCATCGGCCTGCAAACCTTTTTAGCTTTCGATTTCGGCATCAAGCGCACAGGCGTTGCCGGCGGCAACCGGCTGACCCGCACGGCCAGTCCGCAGCTCACCATCACCGCCAACAACGACCAGCGCCTCGCGGCAGTTGGCCTTCGGGTCAAGGAATGGCAACCCGATGCCTTGGTGGTGGGTGTTCCTTTTCACCCTGACGGTGCTCCACACGAGAACACCGCCCGCGCACGCAAGTTTGCGCGCCAGCTGCGCGCTGCGTTCTCGCTGCCAGTCTTTGAGGTTGACGAGCGCTACAGCACCACCGAAGCCATCGCCAGTGGCGCCAAAGACGCCGACGCCGCATCGGCCTGCATTATTCTTGAACAGTTTTTAAGGAGCTTGCCCCATGAGTAGCCTGACCCTCGATGCCGAGGCGCTGTACCGCGATTTGCTCAAAGCCATGCAGCTGCTGATGGCCACCTCTTCAGAACCAATTCAACTTGTGGGCATCGCCTCTGGCGGGGTCTGGCTGGCTGAGCGTCTGCAGCTTGACCTGAAGCTGCCCGGCAAAGTCGGCACGCTGTCTTCAGCCATGCACCGCGATGATTTTGCCAAGCGTGGCCTGGCATCGAGCAGCCAGACACAACTGCCGTTTGACGTGAACGGCGCGCATCTGGTGGTGGTCGACGATGTGCTGTACACCGGCCGCACGCTGCGCGCGGTCATCAATGAGCTGTTCGACTATGGTCGCCCCGGCAGCGTCAAGCTGGTGGTGCTGGTCGACCGGGGTGGCCGTGAATTGCCGGTGCAGCCTGACCTGGCGATGGCCCGCGTCGCACTGCCGGCCTCGCAAAGCCTTGCGCTGGCTCGGCTTGCAGACGGCAGTTTCAGTTTTGAAGTACAGGACAGGTAAGGAGGGGCCCAGGTGCTCTACAAACGAAACCCACAGCTCAATAAAAACGGCGAACTGATTCATCTGCTGTCGACCGAAGGCTTGCCCAAAGCCACGTTGACGCACATCCTCGACACAGCCGCGAACTTTGTGTCGGTCAGCGACCGCGAGGTCAAAAAGGTGCCGCTGCTGCGCGGCAAAAGCGTTTTCAACCTGTTTTTTGAAAACTCCACCCGCACCCGCACGACCTTTGACATTGCTGCCACGCGGCTGTCGGCTGATGTCATCACGCTCGATATTGCCCGTTCGTCAGCCACCAAGGGCGAATCTTTGCTAGACACCATCGCCAATTTGAGTGCAATGGCCGCAGATATTTTTGTGGTGCGGCACAGCGAGTCCGGTGCGCCTTATCTGATTGCCCAGCACGTGGCGCCGCATGTGCATGTGATCAATGCAGGTGACGGCAGACATGCGCACCCCACCCAGGGGTTGCTGGACATGTACACCATCCGGCATTACAAAAAAGACTTCACCAACCTGACGGTCGCGATCGTCGGTGATGTTCTGCATTCAAGGGTCGCCCGTTCTGACATTCACGCGCTCACGACATTGGGTTGCCCCGAGGTGCGCGTGGTGGGCCCCAAAACCCTGGTGCCCGGCGACATGGCCCAGATGGGGGTGCGGGTTTGCAACACGCTCGAAGAAGGCATCAAGGGTGCTGACGTCATCATCATGCTGCGCCTGCAAAACGAACGCATGACCGGCGCGCTGTTGCCCAGCAGCCAAGAGTTTTTCAAAAGCTTTGGCCTGACACCCGAAAAGCTAAAACTCGCCAAACCCGATGCCATCGTCATGCACCCGGGGCCGATCAATCGGGGGGTTGAAATTGACTCTGCCGTGGTAGACGGTAAGCAAAGTGTCATCTTGCCGCAGGTCACGTTTGGCATCGCGGTCCGCATGGCGGTGATGAGCATTGTTGCGGGGAATGAATCGTGACCCCAACGCTCCCCCACTTTGTGTGGCTCTCTGCCCCCCGAGGGGGCCGCTGCGCCTGCGGCCTGGCAAAGCCAGATCCGCGGCCCCTGCTTGAAGGAGAACCGAAGAGATGAAGATCCTCATTAAAAACGGCCGCGTGATGGACCCGGCCTCCAAGTTCGACGCGGTGTGCGACGTGGCGATTGCCGGTGGCCGCATCGTGTCCATCGGCCAGACCGCGCCAGACTTTGCCGCCAACAAAACCATCGATGCCACTGGCTGTGTGGTTGCCCCCGGCCTGATTGATTTGTCGGCCCGCCTGCGCGAGCCAGGCTATGAACATGAAGGCATGCTGGAAAGCGAGCTGGCCGCTGCGGTGGCTGGCGGCATCACCAGCCTGGTGTGCCCGCCCGATACGGACCCTGTGCTTGACGAGCCTGGCCTGGTGGAAATGCTCAAGTTCCGGGCTGAAAAGCTGCACCAGTCGCGCGTCTTTCCTCTGGGGGCTTTAACCCGCGGCCTGCATGGGGAGGCACTGACCGAAATGGTCGAGCTGACCGAAGCCGGCTGCGTCGGTTTCAGCCAGGCCGAGGTGCCGCTGGCCAGTACGCAGGTGCTGATGCGTGCCATGCAGTACGCCGCCAGCTTTGGTTATGGCGTGTGGCTGCGCCCGCAAGAGTTGCATCTGGGCAAGGGCGTGGCAGCCAGCGGTCCGTTGGCCACCCGGCTCGGCCTGAGCGGGGTGCCGGTAGCCGCTGAAACGATTGCGCTGCACACCATTTTTGAACTGATGCGTGCGACAAGTGCCAGAGTGCATATTTGCCGCATCAGCAGCGCTGCGGGTGTGGCGCTGGTGGCGCAGGCCAAAGCTGAAGGCCTGGCCGTGACCTGTGATGTCAGCATCAACAGCCTGCATTTGACCGACACAGACATTGGCTACTTTGACAGCCGCATGCGGTTGAACCCACCGCTGCGCCAACAGCGTGACCGCGACGCGCTACGCCAGGGGCTACGAGACGGCACGATTGACGCGCTGGTGTCAGACCACACGCCGGTGGACGAAGATGCCAAAACCCTGCCGTTCGCCGAGGCTGAGCCAGGCGCCACCGGGCTGGAGTTGTTGTTGTCGATGGCCTTGAAGTGGGGCGATCAGAACGACAAAGAGGGCTTGATGCGCGCGCTGCAAGTGCTGACCAGCGCACCGGCCCGTGTCCTTGGCGCATCACTGGGCACACTGGCATTGAGCGCTGGCCAGCTCGTCAAAGGCGGTGTGGCTGATGTGTGTGTGTTCGATCCTGCTGCCGAGTGGACAGCAGCGCCCGCCGCCCTGCGCAGCCAGGGCAAGCACACGCCGTTTTCAAGTCATCTGCTGCCGGGCAAGGTGCGCTACACGCTGGTGGGCGGGCATCTTGCCTTTCAATCACAGGCTGACGTTTGAAATGCTTTCAATTGACTAGTCTTAACGCCATTGTCAAACTCGCGCGTGCGCTGCTGCACATCCTGATTGGCTTTTTCATCATCTTGCTGGTGTTCCCGCGACTCGGGCCCGAGCAGCGTCAGCTGCGCACCCAGGTGTGGTCGCTGGCCATGTTGCGCTGCCTTCGCATTCAATTGATCGTCAAGGGCCAGCCTGCGCTCAATGGCCCGCTGCTGCTGGTGGCCAACCACATGTCTTGGCTGGACATCACCGCCCTGCACGCGGCCCGGTTCTGCCGCTTTGTGTCCAAAGCTGACATCCAGCAATGGCCGTTCATTGGCGCGCTGGCCACAGGCATTGGTACGCTGTTCATCACCCGAGAATCCCGACGTGATGCCATGCGCGTGGTGCACAGCATGACAGCCAGTTTGCAGGCCGGTGATGTGCTGGGCGTGTTCCCTGAAGGCACAACCACCGATGGTTCAGGCTTGCTGCCGTTTCATGCCAACCTATTTCAAGCGGCGATCACGGCCAACGCGCCGGTACAGCCGGTTGCATTGCAGTTCATCGACACCAGCACAGGCCAGCGCAGTGCAGCGCCTTGCTACGTGGGGGACGACACGCTGGTGCAGTCGGTCTGGCGCACCCTGACCACACCCCATATTGCGGTGGTGATTCATTTTGGTGAGCCGCAATTTGCTCAGGGGCGTGACCGGCGGGCTTTGGCAGCGGCCTTGCAGCAGGCGGTCGCTGAGTTGCGTGATTAGCCTGATGAGCTCTTGATGACGTCGCGCGGGAAGGTCACCACATGGTCGACCTGGGCGCGTATGCCAATCCACTCGCCCAGCGCGGTGCTGACCACCACGCTGCTGAATATGTGCTGGCGCAAACACACCGTGGCCAATGAAGTCTGCTACAAAACGGGTAGCAGGCCGGTGAGATAAAGCGGAGCTTAGATTCAATGACGAGTTGCGACTTAACGAGTGAGAATCGGTGGACCGGAGCAGCTACGAAAAAATAGCAGTCGCGCTGCTGCGGCTGGCTCAGGGCAGAACTGCCTATGCGATTGCAGCGGCCTGCGCCGCAAGGTATTCGCAGGCCATCCGGTCGATGATCTCGCGCGCAGGCAAGACTGCCTCGACGCCGGCGACGCCCTGGCCCGCACTCCAGACGTCGAGCCAGGCCTTTGCTTCGCTGCCGTCGCCGCGTTTGCCGAATGCAAATGAAGATGTGTCGCGTGCCGGCAGGTTGTCGACATCCACGCCCAGCGCCTCGAAGCTTGCGCGCAGGTAGTTGGCAGGCAGGCCGGTGACGGCGGTGCTGCAGACGATGTCTGCCGAGCCGGCGTCAAGCACCATCTGCTGGTAGCGCGGATTGACCTGCGCCTCGGCCGATGCAAGAAAGCGCGTGCCGATGTAGGCAAGGTCTGCGCCCATGACCTGCGTCGCGCGTATTTGCCGGCCGTGTGTCATGCAGCCCGACAACACAACGATGCCGTCGAACATGCGCCGCACTTCGTCGGTAAACGCGAACGGATTGAGCGTTCCGGTGTGCCCGCCTGCGCCGGCGCAAACGAGGATGAGTCCGTCCACGCCTGCGTCCACGGCCTTGCGGGCATGGCGCATGGTGGACACGTCGTGCAGCACCGTACCGCCATAGGCGTGCACGCGCTTCACCACATCACCGGGGGCGTTGAGACTGGTGATCACGACCGGAACCTTGTAGTCGCACACCACGTCGAGGTCATGGGCAAGCCTGTCGTTGGATTTGTGCACGATCAGGTTCACCGCATAAGGCGCGGCAGGCCACGGCGGCGATTGCGCATTCCATCCTGCAATTGCACTGTTGAGGTAATCGAGCCATGCCGAAAGCTCTTCCTGCGGTCGCGCATTGAGTGCGGGGAAAGCGCCCACGATGCCGGCCATGCACTGCTCGGCGACAAGTTCCTTTGACGATGCGATAAACATCGGCGAACCGATTACCGGAATCCGTAATTTTGCAAATGGGCCGACGGTGCTTAAGGGTTTGTACCGGGCTTGACTCATCCTGCTCCTGCGAATAAATTACTTTCCATACTATGCAGTATGGCACAGACGAAAATACCGGTCAACCACAGATGAACAGTGCAGCGCCACTAGCCACCGCCAACGAAAGTTATGCGTCCATCGATGCACGCAGGCTGAGCCTTGAAGCGCTCTGGCACAGGGGTTGCTGCCTTGCCACTTTTCTCGAGCAGCAGGGTGTAAAGGAAGACAGCGCCGTCGCCATACTAATGCGCAACGATCTGTCATTCCTCGAGTCCATGATTGCGATATCAGTGCTGGGCGCATATGCAGTTCCACTGAACTGGCATCTCACAGGTCCGGAGATCAAGTACATCCTGGAAGACTCCGGCGCGCTGATGCTCATGGCCCATGCCGACCTCTACTGTCCGGTTGCACAATTCGTTCCCAGCAAGGAGCAGTGCGTGATAGCGCGAACACCGGAAGAAATCAGCGGACCTTACCGCATTCACGCCGACCAGTGCGAAGTGCCGGAAGGCGTCGTCAATCTCGATGATGCGATCAACGTCAGCCAGCCGCAGCTGGACCGTTCTCGTGTCGGCAGCAGGAACAGCATCCTATACACGAGCGGTACGACAGGCCGGCCCAAAGGCGTCAGAAAGCTGCCGCTTCCCGCTGTTGAGGCGCGCAAATATGCGCAGCTGTCCCAGCTCTGGTTTGATCTGAAACCTGACGTTCGCACGGTGATGGCCGGGCCGATGTATCACAGCGCGCCCAATACCTATACCCGTCAGGTGCTCAACTCCGGCGGCAGTATCACCCTGATGGCCCGATTCGATGCAGAAGAGCTGCTGGCTGTGATTGAGCGTGACCGCATCACGCACCTGCACCTCGTGCCGATCATGATGGTCCGGCTGCTGCGTTTGTCCGAAGAAGTCAAAAAGCGCCATAACCTCAGCTCGCTGCAATTTGTCATTCACGGCGCGGCGCCGATCTCGGTCGAAACCAAACGCGCTTTCATCGAATGGTGGGGTCCGGTGATTTATGAGTACTACGGGTCGACGGAAGCCGGCATGATCAGCCGGTCATCAACAGAAGAATGGCTGGAAAGGCCGGGCACTGTCGGCAAGGCATGGCCGGGCCGCGAGGTCAGGATTTATTCTGACAGCGGCGAAATCCTTGCGCCGGGCACCGTCGGCGACGTATACGCCGGCCTTCAGGGCGTGCCCAACTTCACCTACCAGAACGCCGATGCGCAGCGCCTCGAGATCGGCCGCGACGGATTGATTACCAACGGCGATGTGGGCTACCTCGATGAAGACGGCTACCTGTTCCTGGTGGACCGGAAAAACGACATCGTCATATCAGGTGGCGTGAACATCTACCCTGCAGAAATCGAATGCGCGCTGATTGAACATACCGCTGTCGCAGACTGTGCAGTGATCGGCATTCCCGATGAAGAGTTCGGCGAAAAGCTGCTGGCCTTTGTGAAGTCCACGCCGGGCGAAACACTCACGCAGGCAGAGCTGACGACTTACCTCAGGGGCAAGCTGGCAGGCTTGAAAGTGCCGAAGGAATTCGTTTTCACGGATTCCCTTCCCCGCGACGATTCCGGAAAACTCATGAAACGCAAATTGCGCGACCCCTATTGGGCGGGGCGCAGCCGGATGATCTGAAAAACCCTTACCAAGAGACAACCATGAAACGCAAACTTTTAAGCTGCCTGACGGTCATCGGCATGGCGAGTACCGCACTTTTTTCGGCGAACGCATGGGCCAAATATCCCGAGAAACCGATCCGCCTTGTCGTGCCTTTCCCTGCCGGCGGCGGCACGGATGTGCTGGCCCGGCTGGCCGCGCGAAACTTGTCCGCGATACTGGGCCAGGAAGTCATTGTCGACAACAAGGGCGGCGCAGGCACCATCATCGGCGGTGATGCAGTTGCCAAGGCGGCGCCTGACGGCTACACCATCCTTCTGTCCACGGCCAGCGGCTTCAGCATCAATCCGCAGTACAACAAGAAGCTGCCGTACAAGCCAGAAGACTTCGTACACATCGGCCTCATCAGCGAATCCCCCGTTGTGCTGGTGGCTCCGTTCGCAACGCCCGCAAAAACCCTGCAGGAGCTCGTTCGCACGCTGAAGGACAAGGAGACGCCTATTGCGACTGCAGGCAAAGGCAGCCAGTCGCACCTGAGCGCGGTGATGTTCTTCAACGCCATCAACGCGAAATTCCGTGCCGTGCACTACCGGGGTGAGGCGCCTGCGCTGGTCGACCTGCTGGCCGGCCAGGTCCCGATTTATTTTGCGAGCATTCCCGGAACCCTTGCCCACCTGAGGACAGACAAGCTGCGCGGCTATGGTGTGACCACGGTGGCGCGCTCCCCCGCCGCGCCGGACATTCCTTCGTTCACAGAACAGGGCATGCCGGAAGTGCTGGCTACCTCGTGGTTCGGACTTGCCGCACCCAAAGGCACGCCGCAGGAAGCCATCAACACCCTGGCGGCCGCGCTCGCCAAGGCGCTTGACGACAAAGCGATGCAGGACCGCCTTGCTTCCGACGGGGCGACTACTCGCAAGCTGAGCGTTTCCGAGTTCAATGACTACATGAAGCGTGACTACGAACGCTGGGGCAAGGTCCTGCGTGCGGCCAATATCGACGAAGACAAGGAATGACATGAGCGCCCATGCAATGGAGTCGGTGCTGCATGACCTGGGCGTGAAGCGCGAGGCGCGCACAGCCTTCGGTGAAGACGCGTCGGCTTTTCTGAAACGTTACGGGGTCGATGCTGCCGAAGCAGAAATGATCAGCAGCTTTGACATCGCGAAGTTGCTGAAAGCCGGCGTCAGTCCGCTGCTGACCTACGGCTTCTGGATGATGAATGCGCCTGTCAAAACCCGTGCGGCCTATCTCGAGCGCAGCCGCGAAACCGCCTAGTCCCGAAGGAAAACACATGGCAAGCATTGTTGGCGGTTTCATCATGCCGCATGAACCCGGCGTGTTCTACATGCCCAAGGAAAAGTGGAACGACGCGCAAAAACGCGTGCGCGACGCCTATGAACAGATTGGCCGGCGGGTCGGCGAACTCGGCGCCACCACCGTCATCGTCGTCGGCGCCGATCACTATGTGCTGTTTGGCCCCGGTTGCCTGCCCAGCTACCTGATTGGCATCGGCGATGTGAGCGGGCCCTACGAACGCTTTCCCGACATCACGCAGGGCAACATCCCCAACAACACGGCGCTCGCGCTGCATATTGCGAAGTACGGCCGCGACAACGGTTTCGACTGGGCGGTCGCCAAGACGCTGCGCGTGGACCACTCTATCGGCGTGCCGGCGCGGCTTTGCGGGCTGGTCAACGAGAGCGTCAAGGGTGTCGTGCCGGTCTACCTGGCCAGCGGCGTCGAGCCCTTGCTGCCGATGCGGCGCGCTTACGAACTCGGCCAGATGATCGGCAAGGCAGTTGCCGCATGGCCGGAGGATGAACGCGTGGTCGTTATCGGTTCGGGCGGCATCAGTCACTGGGTCGGCCTGCCCGAAATGGGCAAGGTCAACGAAGCCTTTGACCGCTGGGTCATGGACTGCGTGGTGCGGAGTGACGCAGAAGCCATGCTCGCGCTCAGTGATGCTGAAGTCTTCGAACAAGGCGGAAACGGCGCATGGGAAATCCGCAACTTCCTCTGCATGATGGGTTCCCTCAAGGGCCACAAAGGCAAGGTCATCGCTTACGAGCAGGGCCCGCAATGGGTCACGGGCCTGGGCTTTGCCGAGGTTTTCGGTGAAGCGCAAGCCGCAACCGCCTGATTTTTTAAACGCAGGATTTCAACAGCATGCTGACCAAAACGATCCCCATCAACGAGATTCCGCGCAACCGTGAACGCCGTGAGCCCATCACGCACGAAACGCTGCGGGCGTTGGTCGATTTCGAGAACGGCAGCATAGACCGCCGCCTTTACTGGGACGACGAAATCTACAGTCTGGAGATGGAGCGCATCTTTGCCCGCACATGGTTGTTCGTGGCCCACGAAAGCCAGGTGGCCGAATACGGCGACTTCCTCACGACCTTCATGGGAGAAGACGGCGTCATTGTCACGCGTGGGCAGGATGGCAAGGTCAATGTCTTCCTCAACTCATGCACCCACAGGGGTAACAAGATCTGCCTGGCAGAGGCCGGCAACAAGCGCCGCTTTACCTGCAACTACCACGGCTGGACGTTCGACAGCGCCGGCGTTTTGGTGGGTCTTCCGCAGGAAGAGCTTTACAACAACACCTGCCGCGACTTCAAGAAGAGTGAACTGGGTATCCGCAAGGCACGCGTCGAAAGCTACAAGGGCCTGGTTTTTGCTACTTTCAATGAGGAAGCCGAAAGCCTGGAACAATTCCTTGGCGACTACCGCTGGTACCTTGACATCCTGCTCGACAACGACCCCGGCGGCACCGAGTTTTTGCCGGGTAACATCAAGTCGCACATGGCGTGCAACTGGAAGTACCCTTCCGAAAACTTTGCAGGGGACTCCTACCACGCAGCATGGACGCACAACTCCGGCGCTGTCGCGCTGTTTGGGAAGGGCGTGGACAACAAGTACGACCAGTCCAAGGTATACCAGGCCAACATGAATGGCCATTGCTGGCAGTTCGGCCTGGACCAGATCGGCAACGCCATGGTGCTCGGCGAGCAGGACATCCTCGACTACCTGAAAGAGAACGATGCGAAGGTGATCGCCCGCCTGGGCAAGCTGCGCTCGCGCATGATCGGCTCCATCAGCTCGGCCAATTTGTTTCCCCACACCTCCTTCCTGCCGGGGCAAAACACCTTCCGCACCTGGCACCCGAAAGGCCCGTCGAAGATCGAGCTTCACACCTGGGTGCTGGTCAACAAGTCGGCGCCCGAGGCGCTCAAGACCATGTACATGAGAGGCGTGATGCGCAGCTTCTCGCCTTCCGGCGTGCTGGAGATGGACGACGGTGACAACTGGGAAAACGCCACGGCCACCAATCTGGGTGTGGTCACGCGCCGGCAAAAGCTGCATTACGGGCTGGGTATCGACAGCAGGATTGAACACGAAGAGCTCAAGGGCAATGTGCATCTGCGCAAATACAACGACGCCAACCAGCTCGCTTTTTACAGGCGCTGGATGGAGCTGATGTGTGACGAGAGGAGTCTGTGAGCATGAAGTTCGTCATGGGTGAAACGCCCGTCCTGAAAAAACCGGTAACGCCGCCGCCGCCTTCCCTTGCACCCATGGAGCTGGTCTTTGAAATCAGCCAGTTCCTATACAGGGAAGCCCGCATCCTGGACGAAGAGCGCTACGAGGAGTGGCTCGGCATGATGACCGAAGACATCCACTACTGGATGCCGGGCATACAGGCCCGGCACCGAAAGGACAAGACGCCCAGGCTTGACCCGAAGCGCATGGCTTTCTTCGACGACGACATGCTCAACATGCGGCGCCGGGTCACGCGTTTTCTCGACCCCACCGCGTGGGCGGAAGACCCGCCGACCCGTTCGGTACACGTTATCTCCAACATCGAGTCCGAGCTGACCGACAAGCCCAACGAGTTCAAGGTGTATTCGTCCTTTGTCAATTGCCGCGGCCGCGGTGATGTCGAGGAGTTCTGGATCACCGGGCGCCGCACCGATATATTGCGGCGTGGCGATGACGGCATGCTGCGCATCGCTTCACGCCTGATCGTCACGACGCAAAGCGTGCTGCTGGCCAAAAACCTGAACGTTTTCTTGTGAAGAGGCAATCATGAGCGGCTGGCTTGAAGGGCAGGTGGCCTTCATCACTGGGGGCGCCGATGGCATAGGTCGCGCAGTGGTCGAGCGCTACATCAAGGAAGGTGCGGCAGGCGTAGTGGTGCTCGACCGTGATGCCGCTGGCCTGAAAACCCTGGCTGACGCGCATCCCGGCCGCATCGCCACTGTTGCGGGCGATGTCCGCCAGTATGCGGACCATGAAGCCGCCGTGTCCTTAGCGCTGAAACAATTCGGCCGGCTCGACACGGTGGTCGGCAACGCAGGCGTGTTCGACTTTCGCAGGCCTCTGCGCAGCTACACCGGTGCATCCATGGCGCAAACCATGGACGAACTTTTTGCGATCAACCTGCGCGGTTACCTGTACGCCGCGATGGCGGGCCGGGAGGCATTGATCGCCAGCCGCGGCAGCATCATCTTCACCGCATCGGTGGCCAGCTTCAACTCCGGCGGTGGCGGGATTCTGTACACCATGGGTAAACATGCGGTGGTCGGCATGATCAAGCAGCTAGCGTTGGAGCTGGCGCCCGACATCCGCGTGAATGGCGTCGGCCCCGGCGGTACTCTCACAGGCTTGAGCGGCACCGAAGCGCTGGGGCAGACGGAGCGCAGTATCAATGCCAACCCCGCACAGTTCGACGAGCGCATGGCGGCCGGTGTGCTGCTCGGTTTCGGGCAAAGGCCTGAAGACCACACCGGCTTGTATGTGCTGCTGGCCAGTGCGCTGAATTCACGCGCGGTGACGGGCGAAATTTTCATGAGCGATGGCGGGACCGGCGCCCGCTCCGTCTGAGCCAAACAGGAGACACCATGGGAAACCACGCGAAAATCAAGCATCCCGCCATCGGCAAATTCATCACCGCCAACGGCGTTGAGACCAATTACCACGACGTCGGTAAAGGCCATCCGATGATCCTGTTGCACGGCTCGGGCGCTGGTGTTACCGGGTGGGAAAACTGGCATGGCGTGATGCCGGCGCTCGCAAAACACTTCCGTGTGCTGGTGCCCGACATCATCGGTTTTGGTTTTACCGAACGGCCTGAGGGAACCAAATACTCCATCAAGTTGTGGGTGCAACACCTGCTCGGCTTCATGGACGCGCTGAACATCGAAAAGGCCATCCTGGTCGGCAACTCCTTTGGCGGCGCGCTGTCGCTCGCGCTCGCGATCCGGAATGCGCACCGTGTGGACCGCATGATCCTGATGGGGACACCGGCAGGCAGTTTTCCGCAACGAGCCTCCGCCGCCCGTTCCTGGTATTACGAGCCTTCGCTCGAAAACATGGCCGAGTTGCTGCGCAGCTTTCCAAAAGACCCGAAATTTGTGACCAACGAGATGGTGCGGCTGCGCCACGAAGTGACAAAACTGGCCGGTGGCATGGAGGCTTACCGAAAGCTGTTCCCCGAGCCCGCGGAAGGCGGCCTGGTGCGCGAGGTCAAAGGCATCCCCGAAGAAGACCTGCGCACCATCACCACACCCATCCTGGTACTGCACGGCCGGCATGACGAACGCGTGCCGCTGGAATGCGGCATCCGCATTGCACACGAATGCCCGAACGCCGATCTGCACATTTTTGCCAACTGCGGCCATTGGGTGCAGATCGAGCGCGAAAGGGAATTTATCGAACAGACACTGGCTTTCACGCAGGATCTGCAACGGATATGAGCGACATGTTTGACGAAAACCTCATAGACCAGCTCGCTGCCGAGCTGAACCAGTCCGAAAAAAGCCGGGTGCAGCTTGAGCATTTTTCGAAGCGCTACCCCGGCATGACGATCGAGGACGGCTACAAGATATCCCGCGCCTGGGTGAAGATGAAGATTGCCGAAGGCCGCAAGGTGCGCGGGCACAAGATCGGTCTCACCTCGCGTGCGATGCAGTTGTCCAGCAATATCACCGAGCCCGATTACGGCACCCTGCTGGACGACATGTTTTTCCCCGAAGGCAGCGACATACCGATGTCGCGCTTCATTGCGCCGCGCGTTGAAGTCGAGCTGGCATTTGTGCTCGGCAAAAAATTGCAGGGCCCCAACGTCACGATTTTCGAGGTGCTGGAGGCCACAGACTACGTGGTCCCTTCGATTGAAATCATCGATTCACGCATCGAACAGTTCGACCGTCACACCAGAGCCATGCGCAAGGTTTTAGACACCATCTCGGACAACGCGGCCAACGCGGGCATCATCACTGGCGGGCGGCCGGTCAAGCCGAACGCGGTGGACTTGCGCTGGGTCAGCGCCCTGCTGTACAAAAACGGCGTGATCGAGGAATCTGGCGTGGCTGCGGCGGTGCTGAACCACCCGGCAACAGGCGTGGCCTGGCTTGCCAACAAGCTGGCGGCGTGGGGGGAGTTCCTGGATGCGGGGGAGATCGTATTGGGCGGCTCATTTACCCGGCCCACCCCCGCAGTGGCCGGCGACACCTTCCATGCCGACTACGGGCCGCTGGGAAGCATCGCTTTCAGGTTTGTCTAGACGCCGCGGTGACTGAGGCAAGCGGGGCTGTTACTGCACGGCGCCACACGCCATCAGTTCTTCGATGTGGTCGTCCGTAAAACCCGCTTCACGCAAAATCTGCTGGCTGTGCTCCCCGATGTTCGGTGCATGCCGGCGCACGCTTTGCGGGGTCTCGCTGAAGATGGCTGTCGGCCGCATCACGGTGATCTCGCCTTCGGTGGGATGATCGACGCGGTCGAACAAACCCACCTGCTCGAGGTGCGGATCAATCAGCAGGTCCTCCACCGACAACACCGGCATGTGAGGTATGTCCAGCTCATCCAGGATGATGAGCCATTCGGCATTGGTAAACAACGCCGCGGCTTCGTCGACAAATCCGTAGACCACGGTGATGTTTTGCGAGCGGCTGGTTTGTGACTTGAAGCGCGGGTCGTCCAGCAGGTCCGTTCGGCCCAGCCGTGTCAGCAGGCTGAGCCAGTGCTGGTCGACGTACGGAATGATGCACATGTAGCCGTCTTTGGTGGCGAATGGGCGGCGGAACTGCGTCATGATGCGCGCGTAGCACATGTCGCCTTCGTTGAAGTCGTAGGTGCGCCAGCCCAGATGGTCGCCCAGCACAAATGTAGCCATGGTCTCGAACATCGGAACCTGTACCTCCTGGCCTTTGCCGGTGCGCTCTTTGGCGACGATGGCCGCGAGGATTGAACTCACGAGGTGCAGACCCACCACGCGGTCGCACAGATTGACCGGCGAGTAGGAAGGCTTGCCATTGCCGTAGGCTCGGGAGGCCAGGTCGGCGATGCCGCAGGCTGCCTGGATCACATCGTCGAAGGCGGGCCGCGCAGCATAAGGGCCGTCCTGTCCGAAACCGAACGCGCCTACGTAAATGATGGACGAGTTGACCGCCCTGAAGTCCTCATAGGTGAGTTTGAGCCGCACCATGGCTGCCGGGCGCACGTTATAGACGACCACCTCGGCAGACTTTGCCATTTCCAGCAGCGCCATGCGTGCCTCAGGCTTTTTCAGGTCCATCACCAGGCTGCGCTTGTTGCGGTTGGTGTTCATGAACATGGGTCCCATGTCACGGTGCCGCGACGGACCCGGATACCGGAAGGTGTCCCCGCCCGGCGCTTCGATCTTGATGATGTCGGCGCCATGGTCTCCGAGGATCTGCGTTGCGTAGGGCCCCATCAGGACGGTGGTGAGGTCCAGCACCTTGATGCCGGCGAGGGCTCCGGGCATGACTGCTGGGGGTGAGGTGTCTGCTGGCTTCGCTGGCATTAACGTGCTTTCAGTGGCTTCATACAAGAGATTATGGCGACTGCACCGCACTTGCCGCTTCTGGGGTTTACGCGAATACACCAGTGAACGGATGCCAGTACCATACCGTACAGTATTGTTCAATAAAAGAAAGCAGAAATGAATTTCCGCAGATCATTTTTAATGGCGGCGTGCCTGGCTGCTGTCGCCGCGCCGGCCCTTGCGCAGCTCGAGGCTGGGTTTCCGTCCCGGGCCATCAAGATCATCGTTCCCTACGCGCCGGGCGCAACCAACGACATCCTGCCGCGCCTGATCGCGCCGCACATGTCCGAAATCCTGAAGCAACCGGTTGTGGTCGAAAACAAGCCGGGCGCCGGCGGTGATATCGGCGTGGCATTTGTAGCCAAGGGCAAGCCGGACGGTTACACGTTGCTCATGACATCGAACGTGGCAGGCGTCAGCGCAGCCACCAAACGCAACTCGCCTTACGAGATGAGCGAGCTCGCTCCGGTCGGGCTGATCGGCAACCAGCCCATGATGCTGGTCAGTGCCAATCCGGCACCCTTCACCAGCCTGCAGGATTTTGTGCGTCAGGCCAAACCTACGCCCGAAAAATTCAGCTATGGCACGCCGGGCGTGGGCACGCTGCACCAGGTGGCCTTCGAATTCATCAGCGCCGCCTACAACATCAAGATGATTCACGTTCCCTTCACGGGCATAACACAGGCGTTGACAGAAACGTCGACGGGCCGCGTGACGTTGACTTTCGGCACGCTCGCATCCTCGGCCGCACTGCTGCAAAAGGGCAGCATCAAGGTTCTGGCCGTGGCAGCCAAAAACAGGCTGCCGGCATACCCCGATGCACCCACCTTCAACGAAGCCGGTGTGCCCGGACTTGAAAGCGGCTTCTGGTACGGCTTTACGATGGCCGCCGGAACGCCCGCGCCCATCGCCAAACAGATATCGGACGCATTTGCAAAAGCAATGGCCAACCCTGAGGTCATCGCGGCGGTGCGCAAGCTCGACGTGGATGTCACGCCGATGTCGCCGGCACAGTTCGGCGACATGATGATGGCCGACTACCGCAAATGGAAAAAGATAGCCGCCGACGCCAACCTCGTCGTGAACTGAAAACTTCAATAACGCATTTCTGCAAGCATCAGGGTGTTGTCATTTGAATCGCTAACCCGGGCGGTGACGGTTCTGGCCGACCGATCCAACGTAGCTGCCAGCCGAAGGGTATCTGGGCAATGAAACGGTCTCCCTGATCGAAATGAAAAACTGACAGGATTGCCGTTTCCTGCTTTCGCTGTGCAACAACGGAGCAGGTGCAGGGCGGTCAATCTGGCCTGGATCAGCAAGCTGGGTTTTGCCTCCACGCCCAGGGTCTACGGCGCGTCGTGGTGGATGTGGTGGCTGTTAAAGGTCAGTGCCGAAAACCTGAATCCGTCGATTTCACCGATGCTCACTTACGCTTCAATATCCCGTTCTTTTTCCGTGGCTTTGACGTCTGTCGCCGGTGCCGCGCTGTCCTGTTTGTCGATCACGCTCTGGTTTTCCATGACCGACACTTCCTTGTCCAACAGGAATTCACGCTCCAGCGCCAGGACCAGCATCGGCCGCGCACGACCGGTTTTGGGTGTGATGGTTTTGATGCGGCTTTCGCAACGCAGGTCGGCGCCCGGGAGGCCGTCTGTGGCGAGGTCGTGTACGTTTAATATTGCGTTGCAAAAAACCGCGTGCCAGCCTGGTAACAGGATGGCTGCCTCGTGCTCGCAGGCGTGATAAACGCCGAGAGTGGCCGCGAGCCGTGCCACCTGCGCCGGGTTGATGACTTCTGTCACACTGGTGTTGCCGCTGGTGTACAGGCCGGTGTTGTTGTCGATGTCGGGGGTAGGTGCCTGGTTTTCCATACTTCATGGTATGTATGAATCGTCACTGCCCCTCAACCGGATAAATAGGGAGTTTTCTTGGTAGCCAAAAAGAGTACCCGCAAGCCTGCGGTCAATGTGCAGCTGCAACGCAGCGACTGGGTAAAAGCGGGTCTTGAAATCCTCGCCAGTCATGGACATGATGCGGTCACCATTGCACTCCTGACGGAGCGCCTCGGCGTCACCAAAGGCAGTTTTTACTGGCACTTCGAGTCGCGTGAAGAATTGCTGGGTTTGCTGCTGCAGGACTGGCGCGAGCATGCCACCCTGCGAGTGATCGAAAAGGTCGAGTTCAAGTCCAAGGACCCCAAAGACAGGGTGCGCCAGCTGGCCCACCTGTCGATCAGCTCTTCGATTGCGGAGTTCGGCGGCGCGCTGGAACTCGCTGTGCGATCCTGGGCGCGCACCGATGACCTTGTGCGTGAGATCGTCGCAAAGGTGGACCGTCAGCGCATCGAATACCTCGAAAAGCAGTTCAAGGCGGCCAATCCCTCGGGCGATGCGGAGCTGATGGCCGCGATGCATTACAGCCTTTCCACCGGGCTGCGGCTCATCTTTGCCTATTCCGAGAAGAAAAAACTCGAACTGCGCGACCAGGCCCTCGAAAAAATCTTCTTCAAATAATCAAAGTCAGTTTTCATGAAAACCCCGGCCAATACTTTCAAGCAGGCCATGAAGGCCGGCGAACTGCGCATCGGCCTGTGGCTCGGCCTGGCGAGCCCTTATGCCGCAGAAATCTGCGCCGGCGCCGGGTTCGACTGGATGCTGGTCGACGGCGAGCATTCGCCCAACAACGTCACCACCATCCTCGAGCACCTGCAGGTGGCCGCAGCTTATCCCGACGTGAACATCATCGCCCGGGTCCCCATGGGCCACGGTCATATCGGCGAAGCGCTGATCAAGCAGTACCTCGACGTCGGCGTCCAGACCCTGCTGGTGCCCATGGTCGACACGGCCGAGCAGGCCGCAGCCATCGTACGCGCCGCGCGTTACCCGCAGGCTGACGGCAAGGGCGGCATACGCGGTGTGGGCGGGGCGCGGGCTGCGCGCTGGGGCCGCTTTCCGCGCTACTTGCATGAGGCCAATGAACAAATCTGCATTTTGGTGCAGGTCGAAACCCGGGTCGCGCTCAACAACCTCGATGCCATCCTCGCGGTCGAGGGCGTCGACGGCGTCTTCATCGGCCCGGCCGATCTTGCCGCATCGCTGGGCCAGATCGGCAACCCGGCCCATCCCGATGTGCAGGACGCCATTGCCAACGCCATCGCCCGCATCAAGGTCGAGGGCAAGGCGGCCGGCATCCTCACGCCGGACGAGGCCTTGGCTAGCCGCTACATCGAACTCGGCGCCACCTTCGTGGCCGTCGGGATCGACACCAACCTGCTGGTCAAGGCGACCACTGCGCTGGTATCGAAGTTCAAGCCAAAGACCCCAACGCCCGCAACAGGCAAAAACTGAAGCGCCTGCATCCTGCCGACGGCTCGGCCAGGATGGAGGGCTGCGCGTTAATTCGCTTTCTTCAGACCCGGAGACCTTTATGAGCACCGCCACTGCAACCCCGCCCAGGGCAAGCGCTCCGGCAGCTTCGACGGCTGCCTACACCGACACCCGCCCGCTGATCAACAACGGGTGGCCTGATGCCGCCAGCGGAAAGGCCCTGCTATGTGGGGGACGACACGCTGGTGCAGGCCGTCGCTGATTTGCGTGATTAGCCTGATGAGCTCTTGATGCCGTCGCGCGGGAAGGTCACCACATGGTCGACCTGGGCGCGTATGCCAATCCACTCGCCCAGCGCGTGGTCGTGATGTGACGGCACATGGGCCACCAGGGCTTCACCGGCGGCCAGCCGCAGCGTGTATAAAAACTCCGAGCCGCGAAACGCCTTGCGCACAATTTGCGCTTTGACGGGCGCGTTGTCGTCGTGCACGATGTCGTCGGCGCGCAGCAGCACATCGCACAGGCCGCCTTCGTAGGCATTCGGGACGGGGCATTCCTGCAAGTCTGTCAAATCGCCCAGCGCGGTGCTGACCACCACGCCGCCTCCACGCTGCTGAATATGTGCTGGCGCAAACACACCGTGGCCAATGAAGTCTGCTACAAAACGGGTAGCAGGCCGGTGATACAAAGCATAGGCTTCGTCCCACTGGTGCAGCTTGCCCTGCTGCATCACGCCAATCTGGTCGCCAATGGCAAAGGCCTCCAGTTGGTCATGCGTCACAAACAGCGCTGTTGCGCCCGCTGCTTTCAAAATCCCCCGCACCTCATGGGCTAGGCGCTCGCGCAGGTCAACATCCAGATTTGAAAAGGGCTCGTCCAGCAGCAACAGCCGGGGTGACGGCGCCAGCGCCCGGGCCAGTGCCACGCGCTGCTGCTGACCGCCCGACAACTCATGCGGAAAGCGCTTGCCGGCCGCGGGCAAGCCGACCAGCGCCAGCACCTCGGCCACCCGCTGTGCGCGCTGTTGTGCGGGTAAATGGGCAATACCAAAAGCCACGTTGCCCGCCACGTCCAGGTGCGGAAAGAGGGCGTAGTCCTGAAACACCATGCCCATCTGGCGCTTCTCGGCAGCAACATGCACGGCGGTGCTGCTGATGATGTGCGGCCCCAGCGTGATGCTGCCGCTGTGTGCCCGCTCCAGCCCGGCCACCGCCCTGAGCAGCGTGGTTTTGCCGCATCCTGAGGGGCCAATCAGCACGCCAATGTCTCCTGCCTGCAAGGTAAAAGACACATCATCCACCGCCGGCTTTGGGCGGCCCGGGTAGTGGATGCTCAGGTTTGAAATTTGCAGAAACATAAGCGACCTATTCTAGATGATTACAATTCTCATTTGCATCTTGGCCGCCACCTTCTTCACCTCATGCCCCGTTTGTCTTTTTTCTCCTACGCCTTGCTGTTGCTGGTCGGCGCGCTGATGCTACCGGTGCTGTCCGTGGGCCTGTCGTGGCTGCAGTTTGACGCCAGCTCGGGCGCCGTCCTGCGCCAAATGGCGCAAACTGTTTTGCCAGAGTACGCTCTCACCTCACTGCTGCTGTGCGTCTGCGTGGCGATAGGCGTGGCCCTTGTGGGCATGCTGACTGCCAGCGCCGTCACGCTGTTTGAATTCCCCGGACGGCGTATTTTTGAATGGGCGCTGCTGCTGCCGATGGCCATGCCTGCCTATGTGGTGGCTTATGCGTACACCGACTTTTTGCAATATGCCGGCCCCCTGCAAACAGGATTACGTGACGCGTTTGGGCTGCAGGGCAGGCTGCTGCCTGAAATACGCAGTTTGAAAGGCGCGGTGCTGGTGTTTACCGTGGCGCTTTACCCCTATGTGTACCTGCTGGCGCGCGCTGCGCTGGCTGAACGTGCCGTCCACCTGATGGAAGCCGCGCGGCTGCTGGGCGCGCCCTTGTCGCGCCGCATTCGCAGCGTGGCCTTGCCGCTGGCCCGTCCGGCCGTGGCAGCAGGTGTGGCACTGGCACTGATGGAAACGCTGGCCGACTACGGCGTGGCCAGCTACTTTGGCATTCAGACCTTTACCGCAGGTATTTACAAAGCCTGGCTGGCCATGGACAACCGCATCGCCGCCGCGCAACTGGCCACCATGCTACTGGTGGTGGTGGCCGTGCTGCTAAAACTTGAACACACCGCACAACAACGCATGCGCTTTGTCAGCAACCGGGGCGGCGCATCGAACGCGGCAGACGCTGCGCCCACCCTGCTGCAAGGCAAGCGCGCAGTGCTGGCCTGGCTGGTCTGCGCCGTGCCGATTGCGCTTGGCTTTGTGCTGCCCGTTCTGTTCATGCTGCGCCCGCTGGTGCAAGGCTGGGGCACGCTGCCGTGGGCACAATTTGGCGGCTGGGCGCTCAGCAGCATTTGGCTTGCCAGCTTGTCGGCCATTTTGGCCACCTTGCTGGCCTTGTTGCTCGGCTTTGCGGTGCGCAGCCGCCCCAGCAGTTTGACGCGCGGCACCGCACAACTGGCCAGCCTGGGCTATGCGGTGCCCGGCGCGGTGATTGTGGTGGGCTTGCTTATCCCGGTCGGCTGGCTCCAAAGCACTGCGCCTGATCTGAAAGCCGGCTACTGGGTCACCGCCACAGCGCTGGGCATTGTGTGGGCGTATCTGGTGCGCTTTAGCGCGGTGGCTTTGCAGTCGGTACAAAGCGGCTACACCCGCATCCCGGCCAGCCTGGACGACAGCGCCCGCATGCTGGGCACCACCGGCCTGGGCCTGCTGCGCCGGGTGCACTGGCCGCTGCTCAAGCGCTCGGTGGCCGTGGCGGCGCTGCTGGTGTTTGTCGATGTGATGAAAGAGCTCCCTGCCACGCTGGTGCTGCGGCCCTTCAACAGCGATACGCTGGCCGTGGTGGCTTACCAGCTCGCGCGTGACGAGCGGCTGGGCGAGGCCGCCTTGCCAGCGCTGGCACTGGTGCTGGTCGGGCTGCTGCCGGTGGCGCTGATCAGCCGCACCCTGCGCCGCACATAGGTTCCGCCAAGAGCCGTTCGCCTACGCAGCTCGCCTGCAAGCGCCTACTTCGGGCTGCTATTGCCATGCTTGAACTTATCGTTGTGGTGTTTCGATGCATGTTTTAAACGGCGTCGGTTTCATCGACATTCAAGAGCGTCAACGATGCCAAAGTTAAATACGACATGAAATAAAGCCCAAACGCCTTCAAGCCTCATCAAGGGCCCTGGGGGTGTTGTGCGCAGGTGCTTGATGTTTATCCCGGTATTGCCTACAGTGAGGCATGACTCCAGCTCCACGCGTTCAACCCGAAGCGTTTTTTACACCGGGTGAATGGCTGCTGTTAAGTGGCCGTTCGTCATTTAAAGGCCTGGCATTGCTGGCCCATTGCTGGCTGGTGATTGGCCTGGCGATGGCCATCGGTGTTGTCTGGCCGATCACCATCCCATTGATGGTGATGGTTGTGGGCACCCGGCAATTGGGCCTGTTTATCTTGATGCACGACGCCGCGCATGGTCTGCTGCACCCGAACCGCCGCATCAACGACACCGCCGCCCTGTGGTTTGGCGGTTCAGAGCTCAACATCTATCGGCCTTACCATTTGCAGCACCACCGTTTTGTGCAGCAAACTGCCGACCCTGACCTGGTGCTGTCGGCACCGTTTCCCATTTCCGCCGTGTCGCTGCGCCGCAAAATCATGCGTGACTTGACCGGGCAAACATTTGCCAAACAGCGCTTTGGCGCCCTGGCTGGCAAGCTCAAAGCGCGTCAGCCAGACCAAACAGCCTGGGCCTTGATAGCGCTTGAGGCCAAAGCGCAGCGTGTCTTTCTCATCAGCAACGCCATCGGGTTGGCGCTGTTTGCCGCTGCCGGCTTGTGGTGGGCCTGGGTTTTGATGTGGTTGCTGCCGATGGCCACCTGGCTGCCGCTGGTCAGCCGCCTGCGCAACATTGCCGAGCACGCCCTGATTGTTGAAAACTCGACCGACCCGCTGCGCCATGCGCGCACCACCCAGGCCAATTTTTTGGAGCGTGCGCTGATTGCCCCGTACTGGGTCAATTACCACTGCGAGCACCACATGTTCACCCACATCCCTTGCTGGCACTTGGCCAAAGCGCACCGCTTGCTGGCCAGCAAAGGCGTGACCCAACGCATGGAAGTGCAGCCCGGCTACCGCGCAGTGCTGCGGCTAGCGACCCGTGCCCCAGGCTAAACCGGCTCTTGAGGCCGGTACAAGCCTGCCACATGAACTAGGCTTTTCGGTTTTGTATTGCAGTCTTAATACAACGTGCATAGTTTTCAAAAGCAACTGCGCGGATGACTTTTTCTTCTAAACCTTTTTTGGACAAGGCATCAACCACCTTACGTAAATCAGCAAGCTGGTTGATTACTGCTCCTTGAGGTAAACCGTCCTGGTCACTGCCAAACATGACGTGATCCGCACCTAATAAATTGATCATTCGAACAATTTCGGTTGCGTAGCCATCTATTCCACCACCAAATGAAACTCCAAGTGACCATAAACCAACTGCTCCACCAGAGTCTGCAATCCTTTTGGCATCTTTTATTCCTAGTGCACGGGATCGATACCCAGAGGCAGTCCATTTTCCAGGATTATCTGCAATATAACTATGTGACCAAATCATTGGAGATTTTGATATGGCTAAGGCTTGATCAATGGACTCAGAAGTGGAGTGAGCCAAGTCAATCAAGATGCCTTGATTATTTAATGCCACGATTAAATCTTTACCAAATTGACTGAGTCCGTTGTATTCTGGTCGTTCAGTTTGTAAATCACCAACGGCATTCTTTATATAGTGGACTAATTGAACATGTCGAATGCCTTGATCGTAAGCTTGGCTTAGGTAGTCCAACTTGCCCTCAAGAAAGTCAGCTCCCTCAGACGTTAGACATGCGTAAGGAATACCAAGTGAAGCTTGCTGTACATCCTCAATAGATTTAATTACTTTGACACCATTTGCACTTAGTCCTCGCAAAACGTTACTTAATTGGCGATCGAAAGAAGACTTCAATTCACCTGGATTCGGAACCTTTACTTGTGAAACACCACTAGCTGAAGGTGCAATAAAAAAAATATCAGGTATTATTGTCCAAGATAAGAGACTAATTCCAGAGTCTTTCATCAACTGACCAAGTATTGGGATGCTCTCGGTATTTCTTCTAAGTAATCCAATATGGTTATGAGCATCTGCAATGGGAATTAAACTTTGGCTAAGTCCTAACGCAGGAATAAGCGGCGTAACTGCTCCTAAGATAAATGATCGTCTTTTCATATTTCTCCTGGATACTGATTTTTGATGAATTCTAAAACCATATGGACTTAGGACAGTCCCCGCCCTATCAATTATCAACGCCTGATTACGAGCCGAAGCAACTGAATCGCCCATGAGCTGACAGAAAACCTGCGCGTGGACTGGACAGCCTAGCGGGCTATCGTTAGGCTATCGCTAGGCCAGCTTCAGCGCCGCCAGCGCAGCCTTCACCACACTGGCCGCATCCACCCCAAAAAAGTCGCGCAGCGCGGCCCGTGTGTCGCTGCGGCCAAAGCCGTCGGTGCCCAAAGTGGTGTAGCTGCGGCCTGCGGGCAGCCAGGCGCGGATGCTGTCGGGCACGGCGCGCACATAGTCGGTGGCGGCAATGATCGGGCCTTCGCTGTGCAGCAATTGCTGGGTGACGAAAGCGTCTTTGCCGCCCGCCGCCATGCCGTCGCGCGCCAGCTCGCTCCAGCTGGTGACGCTGAAAACCGTCACATCCACGTCCATCGCCGCCAATTGCTCGGCGGCTTTGACGACCTCGGTCAAAATGGCGCCAGAACCCATCAAAGTGACTTTTTGCGTCGCTTTTTTGGGAGTTTTAGGGCTCTGCCCTAATGAATGCCTGGGTGGGTAGCTTCTGAATTTGTAGCAACCACGAATGATGTCTGCCTCGCTGCCCGCGACCAGATCGGGCTGGGCGTAGTTCTCGTTCATCATCGTGACGTAGTAAAAAACGTCGCGTTGCTCGACCATCATCTCGCGCATGCCTTTGTCAAGGATGACGGCCAGCTCGCAGGCAAAGGCGGGGTCGTAGGCCTTGCAGTTCGGAATCGTGGCGGCCACCAGGTGACTGGTGCCGTCCTGGTGCTGCAGGCCTTCGCCGCTCAGGGTGGTGCGGCCCGATGTCGCGCCGAGTAAAAAGCCGCGTGCGCGCTGGTCGGCGGCGGCCCAAATCTGGTCGCCCACCCGCTGAAAGCCGAACATCGAGTAATAAATGTAAAAAGGCAGCATCGCCAGACCGTGCACGCTGTAGCTGGTGGCCGCTGCCGTCCAGCTGGCCAGTGCGCCGGCCTCGCTGATGCCTTCTTCCAGTATTTGCCCGTCGAGTGCCTCGCGGTAGCTCAGCACCGAGCCGATGTCTTCGGGCGCGTAGCGCTGGCCGACGCTGGAATAAATGCCGACTTGTTTGAACAGGTTGGCCATGCCAAAGGTGCGTGCCTCGTCAGCCACGATGGGCACGATTTTGGGGCCCAACTCAGCATCCTTGAGCAGCCCGCCCAGCATGCGCACAAAGGCCATGGTGGTGCTCATCTCTTTGCCGTCAGCCGCTAAGGCGAAAGCAGCGTACGCAGGCAGGGCAGGGATGCTGATTTTTTCGGCTGTGGTGTCGCGCTTGGGCAGGTAGCCGCCGAGTGCTGCGCGTTTGGCATGCAGGTACTGCATTTCGGGGCTTGCCGCATCGGGCTTGTAAAAGTCAATCCGCGTGGCTTGCTCGTCGGTGAGCGGCAGGTTAAAGCGGTTTCTAAAGCCAATCAAATCAGTCTCGTCAAACTTCTTTTGCGAATGGGTGGTCATCTTGCCCTGGCCTGCTTGCCCCAAGCCGTAGCCCTTTTTGGTGTGTGCCAGTATCACGGTGGGCTGGCCTTTGTGCGCGGCAGCGGCGGCGTAGGCGGCGTGGATTTTCACCAGGTCGTGGCCGCCGCGTTTGAGGCGGTCAATCTGCTCGTCTGTCATGCCTTGGGCCAGCCGGGCCAGCTCTTCGTTCTGGCCAAAAAAGGTGTCGCGGTTAAAGCGGCCGTCTTTGGCGGCAAAGGTTTGCATTTGCCCATCGACCGTGTTGGCAAAAGCCTTGGCCAGCGCGCCTGTGGTGTCGCGTGCAAACAGGCCATCCCAGTCGCTGCCCCAGACCAGTTTGATGACGTTCCAGCCGGCCCCTAGAAACAGCCGCTCCAGCTCGTCAATGATCCGGCCATTGCCGCGCACCGGGCCATCGAGCCGCTGCAAATTGCAGTTGACGACCCAGACCAGGTTGTCCAGGCCCTCACGCGCGGCCAGCGTCAGGGCGCTCATCGATTCGGGCTCGTCCATCTCGCCATCGCCAAACACGCCCCACACCTTGCGCGTTGCGCAATCGAGCAAACGCCGATGGGTGAGGTAGCGCATAAACCGCGCGTGGTAAATCGAGCTGATCGGCCCAATGCCCATCGAGCCGGTGGGGAACTGCCAAAAGTCGGGCATCAGGTACGGGTGCGGGTAGCTGCACAGGCCTTGGGCAGTGCCTGCCGTCAACTCCTGACGGTAAAAGCGCAAGTCGTCTTCGGTCAATCGGCCTTCGAGGTAAGCGCGCGCATACACGCCCGGCGCGCTGTGGGGCTGAAAAAACACCAGGTCGCCCCGGTGCTGGCCCTCGTTCAGGCCTGCGCGGGCCTTGAAAAAGTGGTTGAACCCGGTCTCAAACAAATCTGCCGCGCTGGCGTAGCTGGCAATGTGCCCGCCCAGCTCGCCAGATCGGCCGCTTTTGTCGCCGGGCCGCCCCAAGTCAAAAGGCGCCCCCTCGGGGGGCAGCGAAGCGTGGGGGTCATGATTGGCCTTGACCACCATGGCCAGCGCGTTCCAGCGCATCAATGCGGCCAGCCGCTCTTCAATTGCCAGGTCACCGGGGAAGACAGGCTGCTCGTCCACATGAATGCTGTTGATATACGGCGTGCACAACTCGGGCTGCCAGCCGGTGCGGTGAGCCCGTGCGGTTCGGCTCAGGTCGTCCAGAATTTGCCGGCCCCGCGCCGGGCCTTGCGCCGCGATGAGCGCCTCAAACGCTTCACGCCATTCGGCGGTTTCTTGTGGGTCTGGGTCCAGGCTGAGTTGTGTGTGGTCGATGTTCATGGCATGTGACTGTACGCAACAAGACGCCAAAGGTGCTGCTTAAAAAGCAGGTAAACGCAATGAAAACGGCATAATATGCTGCTTTAAACACAATTTAAAACCAATGCAGCTTGATAACCTCGATTTAAAGATTCTTGACGAACTGCAACGCGATGGCTCTTTGTCGAATGTCGAACTCGCCCGGCGCGTGCATTTGAGCCCCTCGCCCTGCCTGGCGCGTGTCAAGGCGCTGGAGGCCGCCAAGGTGATTGACCGATATGTGGCGATTGCCAACGCGGCAGCGCTCGGCCTGGGTTTGAGCGTCTTTATCTCCATCAGCCTGCGCAGCCAAAGCAAAGATGCCTTAAGCGAGTTTGAACGCCGCATCGTCGAGCACGACGAGGTGATGGAATGCTATTTGATGACCGGCGACAGCGACTATTTGATCCGCGTGGCAGTGGCCGACATAGGCGCGCTGGAAAAATTCATTTTGAACCAGCTCACGCCCATACCGGGCATTGAAAAAATCCGCTCCAGCTTTGCGCTCAAGCAGGTTCAGTACAAGACAGCACTGCCATTGCGGCTGCCTTGAAAATGCTTTCTGCTATTTAAAAAATAGCTGCTCGCATAGGTATCTATGGGGCTGGCGGCCTAAAAGACACCTGAAAGACACAAAACGACCTGACAACAGACGTTTTGCCTTGCTGTGGCTCAACTTACTGCGGCTCAACTTACTGTGGTTCAATTTTGGCAGCAGCAATCGCTTTGGCCCATTTGGCGGTTTCCAGCTTGCTGCGCTGGGCCAGCGCTTCGGGTGTGCCGGGTTCGACGGCAAAGCCGATGCTTGCAAATTTCTCCTGAATATCTTTGCTTTGCGCCGCAGCGTTGATGGCCTGGTTGAGCTTGGCAATGATGTCCGCTGGCGTGCCAGCCGGGGCAAACATCGCAAAGTAGGCGATCAGCTCATAGTCTTTCAAACCCAGCGCTTCATTGACGGTGGGCAGCTCGGGAATCGCGGCTGAACGCTTGGTCGAGGTGACGGCCAGACCGCGCACCTTGCCGCCTTTGACTTGCGGCAACATCACGCCAAAGTCAGCGGTGAACATCATCACCTGGCCGCCAATCAGGTCGGTCATCGCGGCGGGGCCGCTTTTGTAGGGCACGCTGGTGACGTCCATGCCTGTCATGCCTGCCAGCATTTCAGACGACACCAGTTGCGAGGTGCTGGCGCTGGCAACGGTCAGCAGGCCGGGCTTGGTTTTGCCCAGGGCGATCAGCTCTTTGAGGGTTTTAACCGGCACGTCGTTGTTGACCGCCACGATCAGCGGCAGCGAACCCATGTAGCCCAGCGGTGCAAAAGCGGTGTCCTGGTCGTAGGGCAGCTTTTTCATCAGGCTTTTGAGCGCTGCATTGGTGCTGTTGGTGCCAATCAAGATGGTGTAGCCGTCGGCGGGCGACTTGGCCACCGCATCGGCGCCCAGCATGCCGTTCACGCCGGCCCGGTTTTCAACCACGATGGTCTGGCCCAGCGTCTCGCTCATCTTGGCGGCAAAGGCGCGGCCAATCTGGTCGGTAGCACTGCCTGCTGCAAACGGCACGATGGCCTTGATGGGTTTGTTGGGGTAGGCCTGGCCAAAGGCAGCGCAAGACACGCTGACCAAGGTTGCCAGTATCAGGGATTTAAATTTCATAGTTGTCTCCGGTTAAGAATCATGGATGGACCCGCGTTCAGGTCAGGTCAAGGGCCAGGCTCAGGATGGCAGAACCCAGACACTTGCCATGCGCGTCCAGGCACAGCGACCGTGTCACCCCGCCGCCCAGCGCGTCATGCATCACGAAGTTTAAGGCCCCGAGCTGCGGCAGCACATAGCGGTCAACTTTTCCAGTGGCGACGCCAGAGAAATGTTGCTTGACACGTTCGGCCGTCACCAGCCGCTCAATGGCGGGGAAGTCCTGGATCTCATAGGCGATCACCGACAGGGTAGAGCGGTTTCCCTTGTCTCCGGCGCGCGCATAGGCGATGTCTCTGAGCAGTACCTGGTTTGACATTAAATCTCCAGCAAAGTCACGGATGTTGTTGCCCACTCACGCGGAATCAGCGTGGACGCGGCGGCAATCACCTCGCGCACCGATTGCGTCACGCCGCCCCCGCTGGCCGGGCCGTTGATGTACAGGGCCTCGACTTCGTGGGCCACCAGCTCGGCCTCAGCGCGCGTGGCGACGCGCATGGCCGCGCGCGCACGAACTTCATACGGCGCATAACTCTGTGCCAAACCCTGTGCCAAATCCTGGCCATGTATCGCGTTCACGCCGATCAGCTCAAAGCGGCTGTCCAGCGCTTGGACATCGGCCAGCCGCAGTTTGAGCACATCTAGCGCGAGTTGCCCGCGCGCCTGCGCGCCCAGGCCAGCGTAAGAGATTTGCCCTTCGCCAATAAAGCCGTCGCGGTGGCCGACCGTCACCTTCAGCCGGTCGGGTCGTTGCCTGCCTGTGGCGCCACCCACCTGCACCCGGTCTGGGCCGGCTTGGGTCAGCGTGACGTTTGAAAAGTCGGCCACCACATCCGGCTGCAGGTAGGCGGCGGGGTTTTCAATTTCATACAGCAGTTGCGACGCGCAGGTTTGCATCGTGACGCAGCCGCCAGAACCAGCCACTTTGGTGATCACCGCGCTGCCGTCACTGGCGACTTCTGCCAGCGGAAAGCCCAGCCTGGCCAAATCAGGCACATCGCGCCAGCCGGGGTCTGCAAAATAGCCGCCGGTGACCTGGCCCGAGCATTCCAGCAAATGACCGACCAGCACGCCTTTGCCGAGCTTGTCCCAGTCATCCATCGCCCAGCCAAATTCATGAATCAGCGGGGCTAAAAACAGCGCAGGGTCTGCCACGCGCCCGGTGATGACCACATCGGCGCCCTGGGCCAGGGCAGTCACAATCTCGCCAGCGCCGAGGTAGGCGTTGGCGGAGATGCTGGCCGCGCCGATTGAGGCGAAGGTCTGGTTGCTGTCCATCAGCGGTAAATCTTGGCTGTCGGGCTGATCACCGGTTTGACGATGCATGGTTGCCAGAACATCGTCGCCGAGCACCACCGCGACGGTCAGTTTTTCAATGCCCAGCTCGCGTGCCACCCGAATCACTTCCTGGCCAGCGGCCAGCGGATTGGCTGCGCCCATGTTGCTGATGATTTTCACCCCCTGAGCCAGGCAGGCTGGCAGGACGGCCCGCATGCGCGCGGCCAGCATCGCGTCAAAGCCCAGATGGGCGTGTTGGCTGCGCTGCAGTTGCGCCAGCGCTATCGTGCGCTCGGCCAGGCATTCAAACACCAGGTAGTCCAGCGCGCCTTTTTCGGCCAGCTCAAGGGCCGGGGGAATCCGGTCACCGGCGTAGCCTGCACCCGCGCCTATGCGCAAAATTTGCCGTGAGGGTTTTGTGAGCTTCATGGTGTTTGCTATGTTTTCAGGAGCTGCTGGTCTAGATATTATCTGGGATGAAGCCTTAAAAGAGCATCAAAAAGGGTCGATGGCACGCTTGACGGCTTGAACGCCGCCCCTTTCAGCTACCGCTGTACGGCGTTGTCCGGCACGGGCGCGCGCAGGCCTGGCAGTGCTTCAATGGCATCGATTTTGGCCATCAGTTCGTCGCGGCCCAGCTTGTATCGGTCCTGCTGTTCCGTGTCGACGTCAGGGGTGTTCATCGACAGCAAACGTCACATCTTGGACTGAAAAACCAGCCCTGCGTGTTCACGCAAAGCATGAAACCTGATTTTTGGCCATTGCTGCTCTACCGCCCGCAGCGTGGCGCTGTGGTCTACCAGCAGCGTTGGGGCATCCACCGCGTCGAGCGCCACGCGGTGCGCGTTGGCGTCCATGAATTTTTTCAACTCGTTGGGGTCGTCACTCGTTACCCAGCGGGCCAGGTTGAAGTTACTGGGCATGATGCGCGCCCTGACACCGTACTCATGCTCCAGCCGGTGCGCCACCACCTCAAACTGCAACTGCCCCACCGCACCGAGCAGCAGCAGCGAGCCCGCAATCGGCCTGAATACCTGAATCGCACCTTCTTCGCCCAGCTGCGTCAAGCCGGCGCGCAATTGCTTGGTACGAAGTGGATCAGCCACCTCCACGGCGCGGAACATTTCGGGTGCAAAAAACGGCAAGCCGGTAAATTGCAGCGCTTCGCCTTCGGTCAGCGTGTCGCCCAGCTGCAGCACGCCATGGTTGGGGATGCCGATGATGTCGCCTGCAAAAGCGGTGTCGAGCAACTCGCGCCGCTGGCTCATGAAGCTCACCACCGTGTTGGGGCGCAGCTCTTTGCCGCTGCGTACCACCTTCAGCCGCATGCCGCGCGTGAACTCGCCACTGGCCACGCGCAAAAACGCAATCCGGTCGCGGTGGGCGGGGTCCATATTGGCCTGGATCTTGAAGACCACACCTGAGAATTTTTTTTCTTCTGGATGAACCACCCGCTGCATCGCCGTGCGGTCTGCCGGGGCCGGGGCCAAGTCGACCAGTGCATCGAGCACCTCCTGCACACCGAAGTTGTTGATCGCCGAGCCAAAGAACATCGGCGTTTGCTTGCCTGCCAAAAACAGGTCGCGGTCAAACTCGGGCGTGGCACCGGCCACCAGTTCTATCTCGTCTTGCGCCTGCTTGTATTCGGCGCCAAAGCGTTTGGCCGCTGCTGCATTGTGTAAGCCGGACAAGATTTCATCGTCACCGCCGGCTTTGTCCTCGCCGGGGCTAAAAACGCGCATCCGGTCTTCCCGGCGGTCGTACACACCGTGGAAAAGTTTGCCCATGCCCACAGGCCAGGTGAATGGCACAACGGCCATACCGAGTTCGCGTTCGATCTCGTCCATCACCGTCATCGGGTCTTGCACCTCCCGGTCCATCTTGTTGACAAAGGTCAAAATCGGCGTGCCGCGTGCCCGGCAGACTTGCAGCAGGCGGCGGGTTTGCGGCTCGACGCCGTTGGCTGCGTCAATCACCATCAATGCCGCATCAACCGCGGTTAAAACGCGGTAGGTGTCTTCTGAAAAGTCCTGGTGGCCCGGCGTGTCCAGCAAATTGATCACGCAATCGCGGTACTCCATCTGCATCACAGATGACGCCACTGAAATGCCGCGCTGCTTTTCAATTTCCATCCAGTCGGACGTCGCGTGACGCGCGGCCTTGCGGGCTTTGACGCTGCCCGCAATTTGAATCGCACCCGAGAACAGCAGCAGTTTTTCGGTCAGCGTGGTTTTACCCGCGTCGGGGTGGGAGATGATGGCAAACGTGCGGCGGCGCTTGACCTGTTTTTCTATTTCAGTGAATTCGTGAGGTGAGGACATAGCCCGCGATTATCGGTGACGCGGCATGGCCCCACGCTTGTCGCTTTGCGTACTGCGCTGCCCCCCGAGGGGTCGTTGCGCCTGCAGCCCGGCAAAGCCGGTTCTGCGGCCGCGGCTGGTAGGCAAGGAATCTTGAATGCGCTTAATCAGCTTGCCGGGTGGGTTGAAGCTGGAAGCGCGGCTGCTGCACACCGTCAATCACCACGTCTTCGTTGAACATCGCCGCAGGCCGCACCCACAGGCCGTGCTCGCCATACAAGGCGCGGTACAGCGTCATCGGGCTTAAATCTTCACTGTGGCGCACCGTGCCGATCACTTCATACAGCATGCCTTTGTAATGTTTGTAGACACCTGGCGGTGTGGTGATCAAAGGTGGGAGTTGTTCTGACATGGGGCACGAATGGGACAATGGGGGTTATGCATCCTAAAGCCCTTCTCGACAGTTGCTCCGATTTACTCAAGCACGTTCTTAAATTTGACCAGCCCGCCGACATGATGTTGTCGAAGTATTTCCGCGAGTTCCGGCTCGGCCCGCGTGAGCGTGCCACGCTGGCTGAAACCGTTTACGCGGTGCTGCGCAAGAAAAACCTCTTTACCTATCTGGCTCAGCATGGCCACGGTGCGCCGGAGCGGCGGCTGGCGATTCTTGGCTTTGCTGCCGACCGCGAGTTTTTGCTGGCGGCGCTGACAGATCAGGAAATCGACTGGCTCAAACGCTGTGACCAGGTCAAAACCGAAGACCTGATGGAACTGCACCGCCACAACCTGCCCAACTGGCTGGTCGAGCCGCTCAAAACGCAACTCGGCAACGATTTTTGGCCGCTGGTAGAAAGCCTGAATGCGCCAGCCGGGCTGGACCTGCGTGTCAACACCTTAAAAGACAAGCGCGCTGACATTCAAAAAGAACTCAGCAAGGCTGGGCTGAAGACGGAGGCCACGCCCTATTCGCCCTGGGGTTTGCGGCTGGCGGATAAATCTCAACTCGGCAAACTCGACGCTTTTACCCGGGGCGCGATCGAGGTGCAAGACGAAGGCTCGCAATTGCTGGCGCTGTTGGTCGAGGCCAAGCGCGGCGAGATGGTGGTGGACTTTTGCGCAGGCGCAGGCGGTAAAACACTGGCAATCGGCGCGACCATGCGCAGCACCGGGCGCTTGTATGCGTTTGACACATCGGGCCATCGGCTGGCGGCTCTCAAGCCGAGGCTGGCGCGCAGCGGCTTGTCGAATGTGCACCCCGTGGCCATTGCCCATGAGCGGGACGACCGCATCAAGCGCTTGGCCGGCAAGATTGACCGGGTTCTGGTCGATTCACCTTGCTCTGGCCTGGGCACTTTGCGCCGCAACCCCGATTTGAAGTGGCGCCAAACCCCCAAGGCGATTGAAGAACTGGTGGCCAAGCAAACCGCTATCTTGCAGAGTGCCGCACGGCTTTTAAAGCCAGGCGGGCGGCTGGTTTATGCCACCTGCAGTGTGTTGCGCGAAGAAAACGAGGCGATTGCCGAGGCATTTACAAGCGCTAACAAAGACTTTAACGTCCTTGAAGTAGCCCCTTTGTTGACCCATGCGGGTGTTGAAAACGCAGCAAAACTGTGCAGCGGCCCCTATCTGCGCTTATGGCCTTACCTGCACCAGACCGACGGTTTCTTTGCGGCGGTTTGGCAAAAGTCGTGATGTTTTAATAAAAAATAACAGCAAATAGTCAAAATTTAACGGTTTTTAGGTGAGTATCGGCATTTTGGCAGCAGCTGAAAAGCTGCTGGACCCAGTTAGGCGTTATGCACTGATCGGCATAGAATGGTGTTTGTGATCAAGATGAGCTGGTGGCGTCCGAATAAGACTTCATGCAGGGCCCGCTTATTTGTATTGATGGAATGTTTAAAGGATTCTTATGATCTTGTTTGATGCCGCACTGGACTGGCTGGCGCACGGACTGTTGGCTGCGAGTTGGTGGCAAATTATTTTGTATGCACTGGTGACGACCCACATCACCATCGCCAGTGTGACCATTTATCTGCACCGCCACCAGGCGCATCGGGCCATGGATCTGCATGCGATACCGTCCCATTTTTTCCGTCTTTGGCTATGGCTGGGCACCGGTCAGGTCACCAAGGAGTGGGTGTCCATCCACCGCAAGCACCACGCAAAATGCGAAACCGCAGATGACCCGCACAGCCCGCAGGCGCATGGCATCAAGAAAGTCTTCTGGCAAGGTGCCGAGCTGTACCGCGCCGAAAGCAAAAACAAGCAAACCATGACCAAGTACGGCCACGGCACGCCCAACGACTGGATTGAGCGCAACCTTTATACCCGCTACAGCTGGCAAGGTGTTGGCCTGATGATGATCATCGACCTGGCGCTGTTTGGCGCCGCCGGTCTGACCGTCTGGGCGATTCAAATGGTCTGGATTCCTGTCACAGCAGCCGGCATCATCAATGGCATTGGCCACTACTGGGGTTACCGCAACTTTGAGGCACCGGATGCCAGCACCAACATTTCGCCGTGGGGCGTCATGATCGGTGGTGAAGAATTGCACAACAATCACCACACCTACCCGACGTCGGCCAAGTTCTCGGTCAAAGCCTACGAGTTCGACATTGGCTGGGGCTACATCCGGGCGCTTGAAATGATGGGTCTGGCCAAGGTCAAAAAAGTACCGCCCAAACTGCAACTCGGCAGCATCCAGCCCGTAGCCGATGAAAAAACGCTCGAGGCATTGATTGCCCACCGGTACGAGGTGATGGCCGGTTTTGCCCGCGCGATGCGGGATGCTGGCAGGCTTGAGGTGGCAGCATTGAAATCTAAAAATGAGGACGCATCCGTCCTGCGCGTCGCCAACCGCTGGTTGCACCGCGACGATGACAAAGTGCCAGCGTCGGCCAAACCGCAACTGGCCCAAGCCAGAGCAGACCACCCGGTGCTGGACAAAATGGTCATCATGCGTGAAGAGCTGCGTCAGATGTGGCTCACAACGTCCGCTTCGCGCGAGCAGCTGACTGTTGACTTGCAGGGCTGGTGCCACCGCGCTGAGCAAAGCGGTATCGCTGCGCTCAACGAGTTTTCCATGAAACTGCGCGCTGCCAGAGCCTGAGGCTTCTTCTTCTGACAAGCCGCCCGGCCATGAGCTGTGGCGGCTTTTTCTTTGGCCGATGTGAAGGTCAACAGATCCCAGCCGGCATAGCCTGGAAACTGGACGCAAAAAAGCCGCTGCGCATTGCTGCCAGCGGCTTTTTTGTTTTGACTGAATTACTTCAGCTTGATTTCTTTGTATTCCACATGCTTGCGAGCTTTTGGATCAAATTTCATGATCAGCATTTTGTCGGGCGTGGTTTTCTTGTTTTTGGTGGTCGTGTAAAAGTGACCCGTGCCGGCAGTTGATTCCAGCTTGATTTTTTCGCGTGCGCCTTTAGCCATGATTGTTTTCCTTCATTCAGAACTTAGACTTCACCACGGGCACGAAGATCCACCAGGATCGCGTCGATGCCTTTTTTGTCGATCAAACGCAGACCCGCGCTGGTGATGCGCAGACGCACCCAGCGGTTTTCTGACTCGACCCAGAAGCGGCGGTATTGCAGGTTAGGCATAAACCGGCGCTTGGTTTTGTTGTTGGCATGGGAAACGTTGTTTCCGACCATTGGGCCTTTGCCCGTTACCTGACAGACGCGTGCCATGAGCACTCTCCGTTAAAAATTAAAGTGGGATGTGAAAAGCGGCAAATCATGCCAAATTCCAGCGAAGCCTTAGATTATAGCCTGAAAACCCGACAGGTCCAAATCGGGGTTACGTGTTTTGCTCAAGAAAGCGTTGCGCGTCCAGCGCCGCCATGCAGCCCGTGCCTGCGCTGGTGATGGCTTGGCGGTAAACGTGGTCCTGTACATCGCCTGCTGCAAATACGCCTGGCACGCTGGTCATGGTGGCGAAACCGTCAAGCCCGGTTTTGGTGATGATGTAGCCACCTTTCATGTCAAGTTGGCCTGTAAAAATATCGGTGTTGGGCTGGTGACCGATGGCGATAAAACAGCCTTTCAGCGCGATGTCCTCGCTCGATTCATCGGTAGTGCTTTTCAGGCGCACGCCCGTCACGCCGCCTGCATCGCCGAGCACCTGCTCAAGCGTGTTGAAGGTTTTCAGCACAATCTTGCCTGCGGCAACTTTTTCATGCAGCTTGTCGACCAGAATCGCCTCGGCCTTGAACTTGTCGCGCCGGTGAACCAGGTAGACCTTGCTCGCGATATTGGACAAATAAAGTGCCTCTTCGACCGCCGTATTGCCGCCGCCGACCACGCACACGTCCTGTTCGCGATAGAAAAATCCGTCACAGGTGGCGCAGCCGGAAACACCCCTGCCCATGAATGCGGTTTCACTGTCCAGACCCAGATACTTGGCCGATGCACCGGTGCAAATGATCAGTGAGTCACAGGTATAAACACCGCTGTCACCGGTGAGCGTGAACGGACGATTTGAAAAATCAACCGTATGAATGTGATCAAAAACAATCTGGGTTTTAAAGCGCTCGGCGTGCTCTAAAAAGCGTTGCATCAGCTCTGGGCCCTGTACGCCCAGTGGGTCAGCCGGCCAGTTGTCGACATCGGTGGTGGTCATGAGCTGGCCGCCTTGGGCTATGCCGGTGATCAACACCGGATTCAGGTTGGCGCGCGCGGCATAAACAGCAGCGGTGTAGCCGGCGGGGCCTGAGCCCAAAATGAGAACTTTTGAATGTGTCATGGGTAACGAGTGGATAAATTTGGCGGCCGAAGTTATTTAAACTAAGTACGAACAGGGCTCGATCTGGAAAACGCGTTTCAAATCTGGCATCACCTTTCATTGTAGGTATTTGAGTTTGTCCTAATTGCCAGAGGGTAGAGGAGTAAATGATGTCCATTTTGGCGACCAATCTCGAACTGATCCGCAGGGTGCCGCTGTTTTCTACCCTTACGGCCCGGCAGGCCGAAGCGTTGGCACAGGCTGCTGTCAAGTGCCGGTTCAAACGCGGTCAGGCCATTGTTGAGCAGGGCAAAAAATCAGACTCGCTCGCCATCATTTTGACGGGCCGCGCGCGCGTGATGACCACTGACACACGCGGCCGTGAGGCGATTTTGGCCACCATGGAACCTGGCGACTACATCGGCGAAATGAGCCTGATTGACAACGAGCCGCATTCAGCCACGGTTCGCGCCCTGGTGAGAACCGACGTGCTGGTTTTGGGCCGGCTTGAGTTTGCCCGTTGCCTGCCGGACAATTCTTCCGTGGCTTACGCTGTCATGAAAAAGCTGGTGCAGCGCTTGCGCCAAGCTAACCGTCAAATTGAATCCCTCTCGCTGATGGACGTGTATGGCCGTGTGGCAAGGGCTTTGCTTGAATTTGCGGTCGTTGATGCGGACGGCAATGCCGTGATTCGGGACAAGTTGTCGCGCAAGGACCTGGCCAAGATGGTCGGCGCCTCACGCGAAATGGTCAGCCGGGCGATGAAAGACCTGCAAAAGCGCGGTTTTATCGTGACCCACCCGGACGGTTCCATGATCGTCAAAAATCGGCTGAATACGCTCGAATAGTGATCCCCGTAGCGCATCGGGCGGTTCATCTGCGTTAAGCTCTGAAGCAGCCTATGACTTACTCTTTAGACACACTCAGTACGCAAAATAACCAAACCGCCACATCGCCGGGCGGCTTGAGGCGCTTTGCCCATGAGCTGGGACTGGTTGCAGGGGCTCTGGGACTGATGTTCTGGCTGCTGGCGCTGGTCAGTTACTCGGCGCAAGATGGCGCCTGGTCCACCTCTGGAAATGCCCAAGAATTGGGCGCCGTGCAGGTCGCCGCGCACAACTGGGGCGGCAAGCTGGGCGCTTATCTGGCAGATGCAAGCTATTTTTTGCTCGGTTTTTCAGTCTGGTGGTTGCTGGCGGCGGGTGTGTCAAGTTGGCTGGCATCGCTGGCGCGCTGGTTGAGGGCTGAGGCCCCCCACAGCGCAGCTGTTGCAGCGAACAGCCGCCTCAAATTCTGGCTGGGATTGGTCTTGCTGATGATCGCCAGCACGGGGCTTGAATGGTCGCGTTTGTACCGTTTTGAAGCGCATCTGCCAGACCATGCGGGAGGTGCGCTCGGTTACCTGGTGGGTGGGGCGGGGGTCAAGTGGCTGGGCTTTGCGGGCTCTGGGCTGGTGATGATTGTGGTGGGTGTGATGGCAGCATCCCTGGTGTTTGGTTTTTCCTGGGCACAAGCGGCCCAGCGCCTGGGCGAATGGATCAGCAACCTGATCGATTCACGACGCGAAAAGCGCGAGATGGCCGAAGACCTTGCTGTGGGTAAAAAAGCCGCCATGGAGCGTGAAGCAACCTTGCAGGACGAGCGCATCGATATTGAAGAACATCATCCGGTGCCAGTGCTGATTGAGCCGAGCTTCGTTGAAATTCCGAAAAGCGAGCGCGTCATCAAGGAACGGCAAAAGCCGCTGTTCAAGGACATGCCCGATTCCAAGCTGCCGCAGGTGGACCTGCTCGACGGTGCCACGTCAAGGCAGGAGGGCGTGGCCCCAGAAACGCTGGAGATGACCTCGCGCTTGATTGAGAAAAAACTCAAGGACTTTGGCGTCGATGTGCGCGTGGTGGCAGCCGCACCGGGCCCGGTGATTACCCGCTATGAGATTGAGCCCGCCACAGGGGTGAAAGGCTCGCAGGTGGTCGGCCTGGCCAAGGACCTGGCGCGGGCGCTCAGCCTGGTGTCCATCCGCGTGATTGAAACCATTCCGGGTAAAAACCTGATGGCTCTTGAACTGCCAAACGCCAAGCGCCAGTCCATCAAGCTCAGCGAAATTTTGGGCTCGCAGGTTTATAACGAGGCCAAAAGCCTGCTCACCATGGGCCTGGGCAAAGACATTGCAGGCCATGCGGTGGTGGCAGACCTGGCCAAAATGCCGCACTGTCTGGTGGCGGGCACCACCGGCTCGGGCAAATCAGTCGGTATCAACGCCATGATTTTGAGCCTGCTCTACAAGGCCGACGCCCGAGACGTGCGGCTCTTGCTGATCGACCCCAAGATGCTGGAAATGAGTGTCTATGAAGGGATTCCACATTTGTTGTGCCCGGTGGTGACCGACATGCGCCAGGCTGCGCACGGCCTGAACTGGTGCGTCGCCGAGATGGAAAAGCGCTACAAGCTGATGAGCAAGATGGGCGTGCGCAACCTGGCGGGCTACAACGTCAAAATCGACGACGCCAAGGCCAGGGGCGAGATGATTGGCAACCCGTTCAGCCTGACGCCTGACCAGCCCGAGCCACTGGAGCGCTTGCCTTACATCGTGGTGGTGATTGACGAGCTGGCCGACCTGATGATGGTGGTGGGCAAAAAAATTGAAGAGCTGATTGCCCGGCTGGCGCAAAAAGCCCGCGCCGCCGGCATTCATTTGATCCTGGCCACCCAGCGCCCAAGCGTGGACGTCATCACCGGCCTGATCAAGGCCAACATTCCGACGCGTCTGTCGTTTCAGGTCAGCAGCAAAATTGACAGCCGCACCATACTGGACCAGATGGGTGCCGAAGCCTTGCTGGGCATGGGTGACATGCTGTACATGCCCAGTGGCACCGGTTTCCCGATTCGTGTGCATGGCGCGTTTGTCAGCGACGAAGAGGTCCACCGCGTGGTGGGCTACCTGAAAGAGCAGGGCGAACCCAACTACATCGACGGCGTGCTGGAGGGCGGCGTTGCCGATGGTGAGGGCGGCGACCTGGGCGGCGACCTGAGCGAGGCAGGTGGCGACAAAGACCCGATGTATGACCAGGCGGTGGAGGTGGTTTTGAAAAACCGCAAGGCGTCGATTTCACTGGTTCAGCGGCATTTGAAAATTGGCTATAACCGCTCTGCCCGCATGCTCGAAGAGATGGAAAAAGCCGGGCTCATCAGCGCCATGTCAGGCAGCGGTCAGCGTGAAATTCTGGTGCCCGCGCGGGCTGAATGATGACAAGAGCTGCGTCAATTCGCCGGGATACTTTCAGAATGCGTCCAACCGTCAATTTTTCTTTTCCAAGGTATTTTCTGGCTTTGATCATGGCTGTTATTTCTGTGGCTGCTGGCGCACAGGAACAGGGCGATACAGGGCTCAAAGACCTCGAAAACTTCGTTAAAAACACAAAAAGTGGCCGCGCGGCCTTCAGCCAGGTCGTCACCAGCCCGGCCAAAGAGGGGCAAACGCCCAAAACCAAAACCTCCAGCGGCACGTTCGAGTTTTTGCGGCCCAACCGGTTCAGGTTTTTGTACAAAAAACCGTTTGAGCAAGCCATCGTTTCAGACGGCCAGACGCTGTGGCTGCACGACCTGGACCTGAACCAGGTCACCGCCCGCAAATTGGCGCAAGTGCTCAATGGCACACCGGCAGCCGTGATTGCCGCGGCGGCTGACCTCAAAGGCTTGCAGGCTGATTTCGCGCTGACCGCCGTGCCTGAAAAGCCGGGTCTGAAAGAGGGTTTGCAGTGGGTGCAAGCCGTGCCAAAAACCAAAGACGGCCAACTGCAAAGCATTGTTGTGGGTCTGAAAACCACTGGCAACGGCATTGAATTGGCTGCGCTGGAGATTCTCGACAGCTTTGGTCAGCGCTCGGTGATGACCTTCAGCCAGTTTGAAGTCAACCCGGCCCTGGCCGCCGCCAGCTTTCAGTTCAAGCCACCTGCTGGTGCGGATGTCAGCCGTCAGTAACTGACACGTCACTTTTGCAGACATGGCTACAGGCGCGGCGAAAAAAATAAATATTCCCCTGGCTGAGCGTCTGCGTCCGCAAACGCTGGGTGACGTCATCGGCCAGCAGCACCTGCTGGGTGAAGGCATGCCGCTGCGGATCGCGTTTGAATCGGGTCAGCCGCACAGCTGCATTTTGTGGGGGCCGCCGGGTGTGGGCAAAACCACCATCGCCCGGCTCATGGCCAGCAGCTTTGATGCCCATTTCATCACCATGTCGGCGGTGCTGGGCGGCGTCAAAGACATTCGTGAAGCGGTGGAGCAGGCCAATGTCTGGCTCGGGCAGGGCGGCGGCATGGGCGATGGGAGCGGCAAACGCACCATCGTGTTTGTTGACGAGGTCCACCGTTTCAACAAAAGCCAGCAAGATGCTTTTTTGCCGCATGTTGAAAGCGGGCTTTTCACCTTTATTGGCGCGACCACTGAAAACCCCTCGTTTGAAGTCAACTCGGCTTTGCTGTCGCGTGCGGCGGTCTACGTGCTGCAACCCTTGTCTGAGCCAGACCTGAAGAAAATAGTGGCTGTAGCCCTTCAAAATCATGCCCTGGCAGCTATTGAAAGCATAGCTGATGACGCAGTTGATCGATTGGTGGCCTATGCCGATGGCGATGCGCGGCGGCTGCTGAACACGCTCGAATCGTTGGCCGTGGCCGCTGGCAATGACAAGCTCGGGTCCATCACAGACGTGACCGATGCCTGGCTGATGACCGTGCTGGGTGAAAAAATGCGTCGCTACGACAAGGGCGGCGAGCAGTTCTACGACACGATTTCAGCCCTGCACAAATCCGTGCGTGGCTCTGACCCGGACGCTGCCCTGTACTGGTTCATGCGCATGCTCGATGGTGGTGCAGAGCCCAAATACCTGGCACGCCGACTGATCCGCATGGCCAGTGAAGACATTGGCCTGGCCGATCCGCGCGCTTTGACCCTGGCCGTCGCCGCCGCCGATGTGTACGAACGCCTGGGCTCGCCTGAAGGTGAGCTGGCACTGGCTGAATGCGTGATTTACCTGGCAGTGGCACCCAAATCGAACGCGGTTTACAAGGCCTTTAACGAGGCCAAAGCACTGATCAAAAAAGAGGGCACGCGCCCGGTGCCCATGCACCTGCGCAATGCACCGACCCAGCTCATGAAAGAGCTCGACTACGGCAAGAACTACCGCTACGCCCACAACGAAGAAGATGCTTTCGCAGCAGGGGAAAACTATTTTCCCGAAGGCATGGCGGTGCCCGGCTTTTACCGGCCGGTGGCGCGCGGGTTGGAAATCAAGATTGCTGAAAAGCTGAACGCTCTGAAGCTTAAAAATAACCTGCAAAGCTGAAAGTTTTACGGGCCAGTCCAAGGTTAGACCCGCTTCATGCACGGGGATGGCGCGATTCTCGCTTGGTGTGCTTCAATGCACTCTCAAGCAAGAACTGGCCAGTTGTTTGCCGCCAGTTTCGTACACAATTTTGGTTTTGAGCATGATTGGGAGATAAACCATGGACGTATTTCTGCAGCAGATCATCAACGGTCTGGTTCTGGGCAGCATGTATGCCCTGATCGCACTCGGCTACACCATGGTGTACGGCATCATCAATCTGATCAATTTCGCGCACGGTGAAGTGCTGATGATCGGCGCCCTGACCAGTTGGACCATCATCGGACTGATGCAGTCGTCCATGCCGGGCACAGCCGGTTGGGTGATTTTGCTGGTGTCGCTGCTGATTGCGTTTGTGGTGTGCGGCTCGCTGAACTTTGTGATTGAAAAAGTGGCCTACCGGCCGCTGCGCAATGCGCCCAAGCTGGCCCCGCTGATCACGGCTATTGGCATGTCGCTGCTGCTGCAAACGCTGGCCATGATCATCTGGAAGCCCAACTACAAGTCCTATCCCACGCTGCTGCCGTCAGAACCCTATGAGTTTGCTGGCGCGGTGATCACTGTCACGCAGATTTTTATCCTTGGTGCCACAGCGGTGTCACTGGCGGTGCTGATGTGGCTGGTGCATTACACCCGGCTGGGCCGCGCCATGCGCGCCACGGCCGAGAACCCGCGCGTGGCCGCGCTGATGGGCGTGCGGCCCGACACGGTTATTTCTGCCACCTTCATCATTGGCGCGCTGTTGGCAGCGCTGGCTGGCGTGATGTATGCCTCCAACTACGGCACGGTGCAGCACGCCATGGGCTTTCTGCCGGGCCTGAAGGCGTTCACCGCGGCCGTGTTCGGTGGTATCGGCAATCTCGGTGGGGCTGTGCTTGGCGGTATTTTGCTGGGCCTGATCGAGTCGATTGGGGCCGGCTATATCGGGCCCCTGACCGGAGACGTTCTGGGCAGCCAGTACAGCGACATTTTTGCCTTCATCGTGCTGATTTTTGTGCTGACGCTGAGGCCCTCTGGCCTGCTTGGCGAGCGTGTGGCCGACCGGGCTTGATGCGGGAAAGACAACAACATGAAACCCAACAAACTCATCACCTTCCTGGCTGTCGCCGCTGCGCTTTTGGTGCTGCCCTTGCTGCTCCAGCAGGGCGGCAACGCCTGGGTACGCATTGTCGACATGGCGCTGCTGTACGTGCTGCTGGCCCTGGGCCTGAACATTGTGGTCGGCTACGCAGGCTTGCTGGACCTGGGCTATGTCGCGTTTTTTGCCGTGGGCGCTTATCTGTCAGCGTTGCTGGGCTCACCACATCTGGCAGAGGCCTTTCCTTATATTGCCGAGAATTTCCCGAATGGCCTGCATCTGCCGATCTGGCTGACCATACCGCTGGCGGCTGCTTTGGCGGGGCTGTTTGGCATCATGCTGGGCGCTCCGACCCTCAAGCTGCGCGGTGACTACCTGGCGATTGTCACTTTGGGCTTTGGTGAAATCATCCGCGTGTTTTTGAACAACCTGGACCGGCCGATCAACATCACCAACGGCCCCAAGGGCATCGACCGGATTGATGCGATCACGTTTTTTGGTTTTGACCTCGGCAAAGACCATACCTTTTTGGGCATCACGTTCAACTCGGTATCGATGTATTACTACTTGTTTCTGGCGCTGGTGATTGTGTCTGTCGTCATTTGCCACCGCCTGGAAAATTCCCGCATTGGCCGCGCCTGGATGGCCATCCGCGAAGACGAAATTGCCGCCAAGGCCATGGGCATCAACACCCGCAACCTCAAGCTGCTGGCTTTTGGCATGGGTGCCACGTTTGGCGGCGTGTCGGGTGCCATGTTTGCGGCTTTTCAGGGCTTTGTGTCACCCGAATCGTTCAGCCTGATGGAGTCGGTCATGATTGTGGCCATGGTGGTGCTGGGCGGTATTGGTTATTTGCCGGGGGTGATTTTGGGGGCCTTGTTGCTGGCTGCTTTGCCCGAGGTCTTGCGCCATGTTGCCGGACCACTGCAAACCATGACCGACGGCCGGCTTGACGCGGCCATCTTGCGCCAGCTGCTGATTGCGCTGGCCATGATCACCATCATGCTGATGCGGCCACGCGGCTTGTGGCCGTCGCCCGAGCATGGCAGGTCGCTGGACAAGCCGGCTAAAACCGGGGGGCCGTCAGCATGAGCCAGACCATTCTTAAAGTGTCTGGTGTGTCCAAACGTTTTGGCGGTTTGCAGGCCTTGAGCGATGTCGGTATTCAGATTGAGCGCGGGCAGGTTTACGGCCTGATTGGCCCCAACGGTGCTGGCAAGACCACCTTTTTCAACGTGCTCACCGGCTTGTACACACCTGACAGCGGCACGTTTGAACTGGCTGGCAAGCCCTACGAGCCAGCCGCTGTACACGAGGTCGCCAAGGCCGGTATCGCCCGTACTTTTCAAAACATTCGCCTGTTTGCTGAAATGACTGCGCTTGAAAACGTCATGGTTGGCAGGCATGTGCGCACGTCGTCTGGCCTGCTGGGAGCGGTGTTTCGCACCGCGGGCTTCAAGGCTGAAGAAGCGGCCATTGCAAAGCGTTCGCAAGAGCTGCTGGACTATGTGGGCATTGGTAAATACGCCGACTTCAAGGCCCGCACCCTGAGCTACGGCGACCAGCGCCGCCTTGAAATCGCACGCGCTCTGGCCACTGACCCGCAACTGATTGCGCTCGACGAGCCTGCCGCTGGCATGAACGCCACCGAAAAAGTGCAGCTGCGTGAGCTGATTGACCAGATTCGCAAAGACAACCGCACCATCTTGCTGATTGAGCATGACGTGAAACTGGTGATGGGCCTGTGTGACCGCGTCACCGTGCTCGACTACGGCAAGCAGATTGCCGAAGGCTTGCCGGCGGATGTGCAAAAAAACGAAAAAGTGATCACGGCTTATTTGGGCTCAGGTCACTGAGAAAACCATGACAAAAACAACAAGTCAGACACTTTTAAAAATCACCGGCCTGCAAGTCGCCTATGGCGGCATCAAGGCGGTCAAGGGCGTTGACCTCCATGTCAACCAAGGTGAACTCGTCACCCTGATTGGCTCGAACGGCGCGGGCAAAACCACGACGATGAAAGCCATCACCGGCTCATTGCCCATGGCCGACGGCGACATTGAATACCTTGGGAAAAGCATCAAGGGCAAGGGCGCCTGGGACCTGGTCCGCGAAGGCCTGGCCATGGTGCCCGAAGGGCGCGGCGTGTTTGCCCGCATGACCATCACCGAAAACCTGCAAATGGGCGCCTACATCCGCAACGACAAGGTCGAGATTGCGGCCGATATGGAAAAGATGTTCAGTATTTTTCCGCGCCTGCGTGAGCGCAAAGACCAGCTGGCCGGCACCATGAGCGGCGGCGAACAACAAATGCTGGCCATGGGTCGCGCGCTGATGAGCCGGCCCAAGGTGCTGCTGCTCGATGAGCCATCAATGGGGCTGTCACCCATCATGGTGGACAAAATTTTTGAAGTCGTGCGGGATGTGTCTGCACAAGGCGTGACGATTTTGCTGGTTGAGCAGAACGCCAGCCGGGCGCTAGCGATTGCTGACCGGGGTTATGTGATGGAGTCCGGCGCCGTGACGATGAATGGGGACGCCAAAGCGCTGCTGAATGACCCACGGGTTCGGGCGGCTTACTTGGGGGAGTGAGTTTTTGTGCGGTCTGCCCGGCTGGCTGTAGCCTAAGTTGCTATAAATGTAGGAGCTGGTAACCCATGTATTTTTGGGGCTAAACGCCTGAAGCCTCAGTCAACCTTGGCCCCAGAAGCCTTCACCACCTTCTCATACTTCCCCAGCTCACTTTTCATAAAAGCGCCAAACTGTTCGGGCGACGACGCCACCGGCTCAGCCATCAAGCTCGCAAACCGCGCCTTCGCTTCAGGTGAATTCAACGCCGCTACAAACGCAGCATTGAGCTTGGCCACCACATCAGCAGGCGTTCCGGCAGGCGCTACCAGACCCCACCAGGTGTCAATCTCAAAGCCCTTCAAGGTCTCGGCGACGGCGGGCACATCGGGCAACACCGCGCTGCGTTTGGCGGTGGTCACGGCAAGGGCTTTGAGTTTGCCTGCCTTGATGTTGCTTGACGCGGTGGCCAGGTTGTCAAAGTTGAAATCGACCTGACCGCTGAGCAGTGCCAACTGCGCCGGGTTGCCGCCGTTGTAAGGGATGTGCACGGCAAAAATACCCGCCTGCGCTTTGAACATTTCACCGGCCAGATGCCCGGCGCTGCCGTTGCCGCCGCTGGCGTAATTGAGTTTGGCGGGGTTGGCCTTGGCGTATTTGATCAGGTCGGCCAGGGTGTCGATTTTTAGACGTGCGGCGGTGTCGGCGTTAATGACCAGGACATTGGGCACCCGCAGCATTTGCGTGATGGGGGCAAAGTCAGTGGCGGCGTTGTAGGGCATCTTGCTGTACAGCCAGGGATTGATGGCGTGGGTGGCCACTGCCGCAATGCCGATGGTCAGGCCGTCGGGCGCGGCCTTGGCAATGGCGTCTGCACCAATATTGCCGCCGCCGCCGGGTTTGTTGTCAATGATGACGGTGCCCAGCGTGTCCTTGACGCGCTCTGCCATCAGGCGGGCCGTCACATCAATCGGGCCGCCGGGGGCATACGGCACGATGATGCGGGTCACTTTGGTTTGCGCCAGCGCGGTGGCTCCTGCCAGCGCCAGCGTGATGGCGACAAGAACCTTGAAGGGTTTGAAAGCTTGATGGGTCATGCGCCTATTGTTGCAAAAAACCCAGCAACTTATGCCGCCGCCTGTGCCTTGTCTTTTTCTGTCACAAACGAATCGGCATAAAACTCGTCTTCAGGCAGTCCAGCCTTGATGTAAGCCGCCTGCGCTGAGTCCACAACAATCGGCGCGCCACAGGCATACACCTGATGTCCTGACAAATCGGCAAAGTCCTGAAGTACCGCCTTGTGTACAAAGCCGGTGCGGCCGCTCCACGCGTCTTCAGGCAACGCGTCTGACACAACAGGCACATAGGTCAGGTTCGGCATCTCGGCCACCTTGCCCAGCACCCAGTCGTTCATATACAGGTCAGCGGGACGGCGGCCGCCCCAGTACAGCACGGCAGGGCGCGTGATGCCCTTGAACTGCATGTGTTCAATGATGGCCTTGATGGGGGCAAAACCGGTGCCCGATGCCAGCATCACCATCGGTTTGGCGCTGTCTTCCCGCAGGTAAAAACTGCCGAATGGGCCTTCAACCCGCAGAATTTCTTTTTCCTTCATGGCACTGAACACGTGGTCGGTGAACTTGCCGCCCGGCATGTGACGAATATGCAGTTCGACTTGCGGGCTTTCGGCCTGGGTGTGCGGCGCATTGCCCATCGAGTAAGCACGCCGGTCACCATCACGCAGCAAAAACTCGACATACTGGCCAGCGTGGTATTTAAAAACGTCAGCCGCCGGCAACTGAAGACGCACCATCATCACATCATGCGTTGCCTTGGCCAGGCTGGCCACGCGGGTCGGCATTTTTTTGATCGGGAAAGCGCTTTCGTCGGTCACATGCCGGGACTCCAGCACCACATCTGACAGCGCCGTGGCGCAGCAGGTCAGGATAAAACCCTGTTCCGCCTCTTGCAGCGACAGCGCCTTGAGCTGATGCGTGCCCTGCACCACAGTGCCTTGCAGTTTTTTGCATTTGCAGGAGCCGCAAGCACCGTCCTTGCAGCCATAGGGCATGCCGATGCCCTGGGCGATGGCGGCCGACAACAGCGCCTGGTCAGGCTCGGCAGTAAAAATGCGTCCGCTGGGTTGCACGGTGATGTTAAAACTCATGAAACGGTCCTGTTCGTTATGCTTGTCGTACTGATTTTCGGAACTCCCAATTTTGCCTTCAAATTCAAATCCTCTCGGCGCGCTGCCCGCCCGGTTTCGACGCCAGCGTGTTTTGATCGTCGGCTGCGGCGATGTGGGCCTGCGGGTGGCGCGTTTGCTGCCCGCCAGCGTCAAGGTGATGGCGCTGACATCAGCCCGCAGCCGCGTACCCGAGTTTCGGGCGCAAAACATCACCCCCTTGTTGGGCAACCTGGACGAGCCTGCCAGCCTCAAACGCTTGGCTGGCTTGGCCACGCGCGTGGTGCATCTTGCACCCCCGCCCAATGACAACCCGCACGCCAGAAGCGACCCACGCACGCGTGCCTTGCTGCAGGCATTGCGGCTGCGCACGGGGCCGCTGGGCATTGTTTACGGCTCCACCAGTGGTGTCTACGGCGACTGTCAGGGCTTGTGGGTTGACGAGACGCGGCCCGTCAAGCCCGACACATCGCGTGCCCACCGCCGGGTCGATGCCGAGGCGCAACTGCGCTGGTTTGGCCGCAGCGCGGGCGTGCCGACGCATATTTTGCGTATTCCGGGCATTTACGCGCCTGACCGCGAAGGCGGCACGCCGCGCGGGCGCTTGCTCAAAGGCACGCCCGTGCTGGCGGCGGACGACGATGTGTACACCAACCACATCCACGCCGACGACCTGGCCCGCGCCTGCCTGGCCGCCATGCGGCGCGGCCAAGCGCAGCGCATCACCAACACCAGCGATGACACCGACTTGAAAATGGGCGACTACTTTGACCTGGCCGCCGACCTGTACGGCTTGCCGCGTCCGCCGCGCCTGGCGCGCCAAGAGGCAGCCACCCAGCTGCCCGCCATGCAATTGAGCTTCATGAGCGAATCGCGCCGGCTGGACAACCGGAGACTGAAGACCGAGTTGCGCCTGAAGCTGCGCTATCCGACGGTCAGCGCGGGATTGAAGGAAAAGCAATAAAGGCCTATTTGCTATTGATTCAGGAGCTGCTAGCTGAGAAATTGATTGGTCTGCGGGCTGATTGGATGGTTGAAAAATGCAGGTGCTCAATTCAAGATGCCCAAATCTCTAAGGGCGGCCTGTTTCTTGCGTGCGAGATGACTGTTCGCAACGCAATGCGAAAGGCTTCTCCTAAAACACGATAATGACCCTCGAGGTGCGGCGACGCAGTTGCGTGGTTGAACGCTTCCTTTTGAAATATCCGCGTTTTGTTGATTGAAAAAAAATTTATGACATGGTCCATCGTTGCGCGTGACGCCAACGGCCACTTTGGCGTCGCCGTTGCCAGCAAATTTTTTGCAGTTGGTGCCCTGTGTCCGCATGCCCAAAGCGGTGTCGGTGCCCTGGCAACACAGGCGCTTGTCAACCCCCTGCTGGCTGCGCCCGCGCTCGCCGGCATGGCCCAACAACGCGTACCGGCCGAGCTGCTGGCTGATCTTTTGGCCGCTGACAGCGGCAGCGCACACCGTCAATTCCACATGGTTGATGCTCTGGGTCGGGCTGCTGCCCACACGGGCTCAGAATGCATTGACTGGTGCGGTCACACCTTGCATGATGGTTTTTCTGTGGCTGGCAACATGCTGGCTGGCCCGCAGGTCATTGCTGCCACGGCCGACAGTTATGCGGCTAATCCAGCTTTGCCTTTTGCACAGCGCCTCTTGACAGCACTTGCAGCCGGTGAGGCCGCTGGCGGCGACAAGCGCGGCAAACAGGCTGCAGCGCTGCTGGTTTTCAATGGCCAGGACTATCCGGCGCTCGACATCCGGGTCGACGACCATGTCGAACCTATCCTGGAACTGCAACGCCTGTATGACGTCAGCCTGCAGCGCTTTCAGCCCTTTGTGACCTGCCTGCCCAGCCGTGAACACCCGTCTGGCACCACAGACCGCCAGCAAATTGAGGCGAAGATTGAACGCTTTCATGCAGCCCGCAAAGCGGCCAGTCAGGTGGGTGCATGAGCGCCTTGCTCGAGGTCAAGGGTCTGACGACACGTTTCAAGGTCGAAGGCGGTGAATTGACCGCCGTCGATGACATCAGCTTTTCTGTGCAGGCCGGGCGAACACTGGGGATTGTTGGCGAGTCTGGCTGCGGCAAAAGCGTGACGTCGCTGTCCATCATGGGTTTGCTTGCCAAGGGCCAGGGCCGCATAGCGGCTGGCTCGATTACCTTTGATGGTGTTGACCTGACCCAGTTGCCTGCTGCTGGCATGCGCGCCTTGCGTGGCAACCGGATCGCCATGATTTTTCAGGAGCCGATGACGTCACTGAACCCGGCGTTTACGATTGGCGACCAGTTGATTGAAGGCATACGCTGCCACAGCCAGCTGGGACACCAAGAAGCACGGCAGCATGCGATTGACATGCTGCGCCGGGTGCGTATTCCGTCGCCAGAACGGCGCATTGACGACTACCCCCACAAGCTGTCGGGCGGCATGCGCCAGCGCGTCATGATTGCCATGGCGCTGTCAAGCCAGCCGGCCCTGCTGATTGCAGACGAACCGACCACCGCGCTGGATGTGACCATCCAGGCCCAGGTGCTGGAGCTGATGCGAACCCTGCGCGAAGAAACCGGTACCGCCATCATGCTCATCACGCATGACCTGGGCGTGATTGCCGAGCTGGCTGACGAGGTTGTGGTGATGTACAGCGGCCGCATCGTTGAGCGCGCCAGTGTGGCGCGGCTGTTTGACCAGCCCCAGCACCCCTACACGATTGGCCTGCTGGGGTCGATCCCAAAACTGCACCTCGAGCAAACGCGGCTGGCCGCCATTGAGGGCCAGGTGCCCACGCCCATGAGTGGCTTGAAGGGTTGCCGCTTTGCGCCGCGCTGCCCCTTTGTGGACGACCATTGCCGCACCGCCCAACCACCGCTGGTCGATGTGGGTGGCGGGCACGAAGCCGCCTGCTGGAAAGCGCCGCTCGAGTTTGATCTTGGCATGCCGGCTGAAGCGGTAGCGCAGGAGGCCTTATGACAGTCGGCCAACCCCTGCTGCGGGTTGAAAACCTGGTCAAGCATTTCCCGATTGCAAAAGGCCTGTTTGGCCGCGACAAGGCGGTGGTTCATGCGGTTGACGGCCTTGATTTTGAGCTGGCTGCAGGCGACACCATGGCGCTGGTGGGCGAGTCTGGCTGCGGCAAGTCAACCGCTGGCAGGCTGGTATTGCGTTTGCTGGAGCCGACATCGGGCACCGTCTGGTTTGATGGTGAAGACCTGACAAGCCTGAAGCCCGCCGAGATGCGTGCCCGAAGGCGCAGTCTGCAAATGATTTTTCAGGACCCGTATTCCTCGCTCAATCCACGGATGACGGTCGAGCAAACCCTGACCGAGCCATTGGCGCTGCATGGCCTGGCCAAAGGACGGCACCGCGAACGCGCCGCCGAGTTGCTGGACCTGGTGGGCCTGGCGCGGCAATACCTGCAGCGTTACCCGCACGAGTTTTCGGGCGGACAACGCCAGCGCATCGGCATTGCCAGGGCGCTGGCCGTTGAGCCGCGGCTGATTGTGTGTGATGAACCGGTGTCGGCACTGGATGTGTCGATTCAGGCGCAGGTGGTGAACCTGATGCAGGACCTGCAACAGCGACTCGGACTGTCGTACATTTTTATTGCGCATGACCTGGCCGTGGTCAAACATATTTCGTCGCATGTGGCGGTGATGTACCTGGGCCAGATTGTTGAATACGCCGACAAGAAAAGCCTGTTTGCGCAGCCCCGTCACCCCTACACGCAGGCCTTGCTGTCCGCCATTCCCTTGCCCGAGCCCGGCGCCAAACGGGACCGGGTGGTGCTGCAGGGTGACGTCCCCAATCCCATCAACCCGCCGCCGGGTTGCCGCTTTCACACCCGCTGCCCGCATGCGCGCCCGCGTTGCGCCCAAGAAGTGCCGGCCTTGAAAAATGAGGGTGGCCACAGCGTTGCCTGTCATTTCTGGACCGACATTGCAGCGTCTGCATCAGTCAGCGCTACCCCCTTTGTGCCGCCCCCCAATTTACGCTTGCAAAAGCTACAGGGCGCTTTTCAGCCCGCAACACAAGCTGCGCTGGCATGACGCGCGTCAAAATTCCCTCAACATTTTTATCAACCAGGAAATTGCCATGAAAACACCAGCACGACGGCTACTGACAGGGCGCTTTGTCAAGCGCGCCAGCGCAGTCATTGCCATTGCGTCCGCACTTTTGATGACCGGCGTTCAGGCGCAAACCTTGCGCATCGGCTTGGCTGAAGACCCGGACGTGCTGGACCCCACCATGGCGCGCAGCTTTGTCGGTCGCATTGTTTTTGCATCGCTGTGCGACAAGCTGATGGACATTGACGAAAAACTCAATATCGTCCCGCAGTTGGCAAGCTCTTGGGTCTGGTCGCCTGACAACAAGATCTTGATCCTGAAGCTGCGTCCTGGCGTGACCTTTCATGATGGTGAAAAATTTGATGCCGCTGCGGTCAAGTTCAACATCGAACGGCATAAAAACATGGCGGGCTCCAACCGCCGCGGCGAACTCGCGCCCGTGGTCAGTGTTGATGCCCTCGATGACCTGACGGTACGCCTGAACATGTCAGCGCCGTTTGCGCCGCTGCTGTCAGTGCTTGCAGACCGTGCCGGCATGATGGTGTCGCCCAAGGCCGCGCAGGAAAACCCGACCAGTTTTGGCAGCAAGCCGGTGTGCTCGGGGCCTTTCCGTTTTACGGAGCGCGTGGCGCAAGACCGCATCGTGCTTGAGCGCTACGCCAACTATTGGAACAAGGCCAACGTTCACTTCGACAAAGTGATCTACCAGCCGATTGTGGATGCCACTGTGCGGCTTGCCAACCTGCGCTCCGGGCAGCTTGACGTCATCGAGCGCGTGGCGCCATCAGACATTCCGCAGATCAAAACAGACAGCCGTTTGCAAGTGGCGCGCATCACCGAACTGGGCTACCAGGGCATCACCATCAACACGGGCAAGGGCGATCAGGCGCAAAAAAATCCGCTGGGCCGTGACCCCCGTGTTCGCGAGGCTTTTGAGCTGTCACTTGACCGCGCCGGTATTGTGCAGGTGGCGATGGACGGCGAAGGGATCCCCGGCAACCAGTGGCTGCCGCCCAGCAGCACGTTTTACGCTAAAAACGTCCCCCTGCCCAAGCGCAACATCGCCAAAGCCAAGGCCCTGCTGAAGGAGGCCGGTGTGGTGAATCCGGTATTTACCTTGATGACCCCCACGACCTCGGATGGCCAGCGTGTGGCGCAGGTGGTGCAAGCGATGGCCAAGGAGGCCGGTTTCGATGTCAAGATTCAGTCCACTGAGTTTGCGACCTCGCTCAATCTGGCTGACAAAGGCCAGTTTGACGCTTACGTTTTGGCCTGGAGCGGCCGGGCTGATCCGGACGGAAATCTGTTCAGCTTTCATGCGTGCAAGCAGCCGCTGAACTACGCTGGCTATTGCAAACCAGAAGTTGACGAGCTGCTCAACAAGTCGCGCAGTGTGCGCGATCAGGCTGAGCGGTCCAAGATTTTTGAACAGGTTGCAGCGCAAGTGGCCAAAGACCGCCCCGTGGTTTACCTGTTTCACCGCAACTGGCTGTGGGCGTACAACAAAAAGCTGACCGGTGTGCGTGCCATCCCTGACGGCCTGATGCGCGTGCAAGGGCTGCAATTCAAGTAAACAACAGCAGTGCAGGCGCGGGATACTGCGCCCATGCCGGCACTGTTTGTCATCCTGAAACACCATCATGCTGAGCTACCTCATCAAGCGACTGGTCGCTCTGATACCGACGGTTTTTTTCGTCACCATCATTATTTTTGGCTTGCAGCAATTGTTGCCGGGCGATCCAGCCATCATGCTGGCTGGTGAAGACCAGGACCCGACGGTGATTGCCTATCTGCAAAAAAAGATGCACCTGGATGAGCCGCTGCCGGTGCGTTATGCCTACTGGATCGGCGGTGTGTTCAAGGGCGATCTGGGCGAGTCGCTGAGAATCCAGAAGCCGGTGCTGGAGCTGATCCAGGAAAAGCTTCCGGTCACGCTGCAACTGGCCGCCATGGCAATGGTGATTGCACTGGTCATCGGCATTCCTGCCGGTATTGTGTCGGCAGTGGCCAAGGATTCAGCATGGGACTATGTTGCCAACATCGTTGCACTGTGGGGCTTGTCCACGCCCAATTTCTGGCTCGGTATTTTGCTGATTCTGCTTTTTTCAGTGTCGCTCGGCTGGCTGCCGGCATCGGGCTATGTGAGTCCTTTTGAAGACCTCAAGGCCAATCTTGCCGCCATGATCATGCCGGCTTTTGTGCTGGGCAATGCGATTGCCGCCGTGCTGATGCGTCACACGCGCAGCGCCATGCTGCAGGTTCTGAACGCCGACTATGTGCGTACTGCGCGGGCCAAGGGCTTGGTGGAGCGCACCGTGGTGCTCAAGCATGCCTTGCGTAACGCCATGACACCCATCATCACACTGGGCGCGCTGGAGTTTGGCACGCTGCTGTCGGGGGCCGTGCTGACCGAGCAGGTGTTTTCAATTCCGGGGTTTGGCAAACTGATTGTGGACGCGGTGTTCAACCGCGACTACGCGGTGGTTCAGGGCGTGGTGCTTTTTACGTCCACGGTGTACATCTTGCTCAATCTGCTGGCGGATATGGCTTACTTTTTCGTCAATCCACGGCTGCGGGGATAGTTCATGCGTGATGTCCCGATTCCGGTGAATGCCCCAGCGCAGCCGCGTGAACTTTCGCCCGCAAGGCGCGCGCTGCTTCGCTTGGTGCGTCGCCGTGGCGCGATGCTGGGGCTGGCCATTGTGCTGGCCTTTGTGTTGATTGCCGTGTTGGCGCCCGTGATCGCGCCGCAAGACCCGCTTCAAACCAGCTGGAGCGCGGTGCGCAAGGCACCCAGCGCGCAATATCTTTTTGGCACTGACGACATTGGCCGCGATGTGCTGTCGCGTGTGATCTGGGGGGCACGTGCGTCGCTTTTAGCGGGGCTGGTGTCGGTGTGCATTGCGATGGCGCTGGGTGTGCCTATCGGTTTGCTGGCAGGCTACTTGGGCGGCTGGGTTGATGGCGTGATTTCCCGCTTGACCGACTCCATGCTCGCCGTGCCTTTTTTGATTTTGGCCATCGCGCTGGCTGCGTTTTTAGGCCCCAGCCTGACCAACGCCATGATGGCGATCGGCGTGTCGTCAACGCCCATTTTCATTCGCCTGACGCGGGGCCAGGTGCTGTCGGTCAAGGTTGAAGACTTTGTTGAAGCGGCGCGCGCTGTTGGTAATCCGCCCTGGCGAATCGCGTTGCGGCATATTCTGCCCAATATTTTGCCCCCGCTGATCGTGCAGGCCACGCTGGCCATTGCCGCGGCCATCATTGCCGAGGCCAGTTTGTCGTTTCTCGGCCTGGGTCAGCAGCCGCCAGCGCCCAGCTGGGGCAGCATGCTGAACACCGCTAAAAATTATGTCGATAACGCACCCTGGATGGCGATCTGGCCGGGTGTGTCGATATTTTTACTGGTGCTGTCATTCAATCTTCTGGGCGATGGCCTGCGCGATGCGCTGGACCCCAAACACAAATAACTTAAAAGGTCCATGTATGTTGTCTTTTGATGCCCAGCATTTCCCCTATCCATCGCGTCGCAACGTTGTCTACGCACAGCGCGGCATGGTCGCCACGTCACAGCCCCTGGCAGCGCAAGCCGGGCTTCAGGTCTTGCAGGCAGGCGGCAACGCCATTGACGCAGCGATTGCCACGGCGTCGGCCCTGAGCGTGCTGGAGCCCTCCGCCAATGGCATTGGCGGCGATGCCTTTGCGCTGGTCTGGCATGGCGGCAAATTGCATGGCCTGAACGCGAGCGGGCCAGCGTCGGCCAACAGCACGCTGCAAAGCTTTACCCAACTGGGCCATACCGAGATGCCCAAGTACGGCCCGCTCGCCGTGACTGTGCCGGGTACGCCGGCTTCGTGGGCCGCCATGGCGCAGCGTTTTGGCAAACTGCCCCTGACGACGTCGATGGCCGCAGCCATCGGCTACGCGCGTGATGGTTTCCCGGTGTCGCCGTCGGTGGCTTACGCTTGGCAACAGGCTACCAAGCTGTTTCGCAAACAGCTCACAGCGCCGCATTTTCAGTCCTGGTTTGACACCTTTGCGCCTGAGCGTGCCCCCGAGGCTGGCGAGATCTGGCGTTCGGCCGGTCATGCCAATACCCTCCAGTCGATTGCCGAAGATAACGCCCACAGCTTTTATCGCGGTGAGCTGGCCGAAAAAATCGCCGCTTTTGTGCAAGGTGCGGGCGGGCACCTCAGCACCGCAGACCTGGCCGCGTACCAGGTCGACTGGGTGGACCCGATCAGCGTCAACTACCGCGGCTTTGACGTGTGGGAAATTCCGCCCAATGGCCACGGCCTGGTGGCCTTGATCGCGCTCAATCTGCTCAAAGGTTTTGACTTTGCCGAACGCGATACCCTGCTTACCTATCACCGCCAGATAGAGGCGATCAAGCTGGCTTTTGCCGATGGTCTGGCCCACATTGCCGAGCCTTCGCACATGCGCGTCTCTGTCAAAGACTTGCTGTCAGACGCTTATGCGGACGAGCGGCGCAAGCTGATCGGCGACATGGCCCGCGCACCGCAACCCGGCATGCCGCCAGCAGGCGGTACGGTTTACCTGAGCACGGCAGATGCCGATGGCAACATGGTGTCTTTCATTCAAAGCAATTACATGGGCTTTGGCAGTGGCATGGTGGTGCCTGGCACCGGCATCGGGCTGCACAACCGGGGACACAACTTTTCACTGGACGCCCAGCATCCGAACTGCATCGGGCCAGGCAAGCGGCCGTACCACACCATCATTCCGGGCTTTATGACGCGTGGCGGTGTGCCGGTCGGGCCGTTCGGCGTGATGGGCGGCTTCATGCAGCCACAAGGTCATGTGCAGATGGTCATGAACACGGTGGACTTTCATCTGAACCCGCAAGCATCGCTGGATGCCCCGCGCTGGGAATGGGACAGCGGCCTTGGCGTCAACATCGAAAGCACGACGGCAGAACATCTGTTCAGGGGTTTGTCAGCCCGCGGCCACGACGTGAAGTGGCAAAACAATCGACTGGCATTTGGACGCGGCCAGATCATCTGGCGTGACGCAGCCGGCGTCTTGTGCGGCGGCACCGAATCCCGCACCGATGGGGCGGTCGTCGGCTGGTAAATGAGTTGATAAAAAACCATCGCTAAAGAGTGATGGTGCCGGGGTCGGAATTGAACCGGTACCCCTTGAGGCGCGGGGGATGATCGGATCTTATGACACACAGTGGCTCGGTGGCTTGCGATGTGTGAATGGGCGATGCCATCGCTCTAACCGACTTGGCTAAAGCGCCGAGCCGCAAGTTATAGCGACAGTTTCCCAGGGCTGGCCACTGCTCTAGCGTTATTTGTTACGGCCGTTGAACTTCAGCTTGATTGGCGTTGGTTGGGTGTCCTTTGAAAGGACATTTACTTGAGCGTCCAGAAATGGGACGGTTGATGGTCAGGTGTTGCTCTAAGGATTGGGGTTTAACTTTTACCCAACAAAATATGTTGAACGCCCGCAGTGGGGGTGCGAATCAAATTACCCAGGTAATAAATTTTCATGCTGCCAAGATCGGTACTGTGAAGGTGAAATGGTGGCCGTCCTTCAAGCGTGATTTTCTCTGATGGCTTCAAGATGATTTTTCGCTGAGCCTGTGTTGAGTCCTTCCAGCAGACCACGGCAGATTGAGCGGCGACCACATGGATGTAATGACCAGGGCGCGAGCCTGATGCGGGCGTCAAATCCAATGATGTCCTGCCCCAATCACATTCGCTCGATGGAGCCTTTGGCGGATCATTGGGCTGTGCGACAACTGTGGCTGCCGCTTGACTGATTCGTGGCTCCACCTGTTGAGTCTTTTGGTTTTGCTCGTTGGTGTTTTGAGCTGTTGTTTCAACCGCTGGCGTTTGTTCTGGGCTTGAAATCCCTGATATCCCATACCAAGCCATACCAATTGTCATAGGTATCAATAGCCATGGCACCCACCGTCTCATTGGTCTGCTGAAGATTCGATCAGAATTCGCATCAAAAGAGGGCTGCTGAACATTGGCAGAGATCAGGGGTGGTGCTTCTTCCAGGGCAGTGAAACCAAGCTGTCCATCAAAATCAAGTTCGGTGATTTCCTCGCCCAAGGATCTGATCAACTTGCGACCAACGATGTATTTGATCTCTGGGCTGTAAAAAGCACTGTCCCCGCTTTCTTCTAGCTGCGTTACTTGCGCCGATGACAGCGAGTGCTTTTTGGCAAGCGTGGTGATCTCAATTCCAGCGGTCAATCGCAATCTCTTCAATTGCTCAGCATGCTCGGGTAACCAGCACAGCCTGCTCATGATCGCTTAAGCCTTGGCGCTTCGACAACTACACATGGACTTCATTCACAAGCTGGCGTTGTGGATGTAATGAGGCAGCGTTGATCTGATGCTCTTGAGGGTTTGCCGTTGTTGCCTGATCCAGGTCATCGGCGTTGTGAATTTGTGCTTGGCAAAAGAGGCCAATAGCGTTTTATGGTCTTTGCCAGTTTGAGCCACCAAATCTGTCCAACCAATGGGCTCTGCGATGTGTTCATCAATCCATGCGCAAAGATTGCGCATATCTGTTTCACTAAGTTGCGTGTTACTGTGATATTTGTCTAATTTGCTCATCGATTGTCCCCAAAGTGGTGCATTTATTATTTTTTATTAGAATTAAAGTGTAATAACAAAGGTAAAAATAATGTTCGGCTTTCACCATGGTCAGTGAGAAGAAAGATCTTTCTGGTATTTCATTGAGGAAACGGCCCGTACAGCAGCGATCAAAAATCACGATTGGCGCCTTACAAGAAGCTTTTGTTCGGGTTTTGATAGACCGCGGATATGAAAAAATGACCATCCGAGAGGTCACTGCGGTGGCTGGTGTGGGCATTGGTAGCTTTTACGATTACGCACCCAATCTGAGGGCATTGGCAGCATCTGTCATTCAAAAGCGATGCTTGGATGCGGTCGTTATATATCGCCAAACTTTGATAGGGCAAGAGGGGCGGCCCTTTGCCGAATTGGCAGATTTGCTACTTCAAGCATTCATCAAGGAAGGGTTTGGGCGACCCAAAGAGTGGACCGCATTGCTGCTGCTGGAGAGGCAAGTGTCTTCAGCTGCCGCACTCAAAAGGGTTCATGAAGAGGCTGTTGGTATTTGGGCTGAGGCCATACGCATGTCATCAGCCAAGGTGCCCAGCGCCAAAGTCATCACCACGGCGAGAATGGCCCACGCCATCAGCTATGGTTGGTATTCGCATGATTTGTTGTTTTATATGGACGACCCCATAACCAGCCGAACCATAGCCGACATTTCAAAAGTAATCACCCATTTCGTAGAGTCTGCCGTCATGAAATGAATAAAGGCGAGTTTGTAATTCGAGCTTCAAGGAACGGGCGGTCCACATACGAGATGGTGAAATGGCTCTGTACCTAAGACCAGACAACAAGGTTTGGCAAGTTCGCTATAAATTGTTTGACACTTAGAAGATCTGCCCCTGCTCCGCATCCCTATGCACACCAAAAGATGCGAAGCTAACCAAGGATGCTTTGGCTGATAAAGGCTCACTGACGAGAAAAAGCCCTGTCGCAGCCAAAATGATTGGCTGTGTGAACGATTTTGCAATCTTTGGTCGGGTGTGATGTCGGCCGAATCAGCGCGGCAAAAGCCGTTGCACTTCTTGGGCAGCAGACTTCAGGGCAGCTTCCGGCGTTTCTTTTTGCTCCACTACCTGGGCCAAGTTGTCGACGATGGTCTGAGTGACTTTGACACCGTTGTTGCCAGGAAAGGAATACCACGGGATCATCACGTTCATCTGGTTAAGACCAGCGCGGAACAACGGGTTCTCTTTGTAAAAGTTGCCCAGATACTTCGCGTCCTTGGGCGCAAGGTCGTTGTTGGGCACATAACCCGTGCCCGGCACGACCACAGAAGCACCGTAAGCGCCGCTGGCAAATCGGATGAAGTCGTAGACAGCCTTTTGCTTTGTCGGATTGGTCGTGAACATCACGGCGGCATTGCCGCCTGTGGGCAGCCGGCCCTTTTTGGCATCGATCACCGGCATGGAGATGGTGCGCAAGGTGAACTTATCGCCCACGCCATTGATCATGCCGCGCAGAGCGCCAGTGGTCCAAAAGAACATGCCGAGTTTCCCAGCGTGGAAAGCTTGTACAGCAGCATCCGATGTCATCGGTGACATCTTGCCGTCTTTGACCATGCGGTCGACGAGCTTGAACGAGGCGATGCCTTCTGGGCCGTCAAAGGTGACTCGTTTTTCATCAGCGCTCAGCATGGTGCCGCCATGCCCGAACAACAGAGCCGAGAACATCCAATCATCGCCTTGCCAGCGAAACTGCATGCCTTTGACCCCGTCACCCAGCGCTTCGATCTTGCTTGCCAGAGCGAACACCTCGTCCCAGCTTTTTGGCGGATTGTCGGGGTTACCGCCTGCCTTTCGAACCAGGTCGGCGTTGTAATAGAGGATCGGGTTAGAGGTGGCAAAGGCCAGACCCACCTGGCGCTCCTTGAAGCGGGCCAGACCCAGGATGCGCTCAGAGAAGCCGTCTTGTGCCAACTTGGGATCGGCCTTGGTAAATGGGGTCAGATCGACACCGATGTTGCGCTCGGCGAGCACGCGCAGGCGGTTCAATCCGATGAAGCTCACGTCGGGCATCTCCGCGGTTCCGGCTTGACGCAGCATCAGTTGCAGGCCCTCTTCATAAGTAGGCGAGGGGCTGGCGAATTTGATCTTCACGTCCGGATGGGTCTTCATGTACTCCGTTGAGATCTGATCCATCACGTTCTTGAAGAATCCTGGCATGGGGTAATGAACCAGAATTTCGGTGCCCTGCGCGAAGGCCGCGGCAGACCACAAGGTGAGACAGGTGCCGACGACTGCCATAAAACGTTTCATTGAAAATCCTTGGTTGAGGTTGGTTAAGGTTGGTTGAGAAGAAAACGGATTCACCCTTTAAGTCCGCTCATCGTCATGCCTTCGATGAACAGACGCTGGGCAAACAGAAAGAACACAACAAGAGGCAAGGTGATCACCACGGCCGCTGCCATCAGCGCGCCATAATCGTCCCCCGCCTCGGCAGCGCGAAAGAACAGGAGACCCAGGGGCGGCGTTGCCAGCTCGGTCTTGGTAATGGCGATCAGTGGCCAGTAAAGGTCGTTCCAGTGCGCCACCACCGAAAACACCGCGAAAGCCGACGCCGCTGGCCACGCGTTTGGCAGCACGATCCGCCAGACAATGGCCAATTCGCTCAGGCCGTCGCAGCGTGCGGCGGCAATCAGGTCGTCCGGGATGGATTTGATGAACTGGCGGAGCAGAAAAATGGCGAACACCGATAGCAAAAAAGGAACGATCAGTACCGACAAGGTATTGAGCAGACCGGTGTTGCGCGCCGCGGCATACAGGGGAATGGAGATAGCATGGATAGGAACCAGCAGTCCGAGCAGCACCATGCCAAAGACCCACTCCCGTCCCCGGAAACGCAGTTTGGCCAGCGCGTAAGCGCAGGGCAGGGCGAAAAGGATCTGAAACACCACGATGGCCAGACAGACATAGATGCCATTGAGCAAAACTTGACCCATGGGAATACGGGTCAAGGCCTTGGTGTAGTTGGACACAGCGAACCATTGCTGCGGCACCAGCTGTAGCGTCGAGGAAAACACCTCAGCCTGCGGCTTGAGCGAGGTGGAGACCATGAAAATGAAAGGTGCCAGGATGAATGCAGCCCCGAGCAGCAGGAGCACGATGCGCAGGCCGCGCCAGAAGTAGCTCGAAGCCATCATGTGTAGTGCACCCTTTTTTCCAGGACCTGGGTTTGAATCAAAACGAGGACGAGCAGCACGGCGATAAAAACCATCGCCATAGCCGATGCGGTTCCGATTTGCAAATGCACGAAGCCTTCTTCGTAAATCACCCAAAGCAGCACGTCGGAGGCCTTGCCGGGGCCGCCCTGAGTCAGCGTGGCCACCGTCTCGAAGACCTTGACCGCGTTGATCACCGAAATGGTCAGGACAAACAGCGTGGTGGGGCCAAGCATCGGCCAGGTGACCGCACAAAAGCGGGACCAGGCCGAGCGGGCACCGTCCATCTCAGCGGCGGCGTACAGATCACGGTTAATTCCGGTGAGACCGGCCAGGAACAACACCATGTTGAATCCTACGGTCTGCCAAATGCCGATGATGGCCAGGGCGCCCATCACGTTGTCGCTGGAACCCAGCCAGTTGACACTGGAAAGGCCGAACTTGTTGAGCAGCATGTTGATCGGCCCGATAGACGGGTGCATCAGGTACTGCCACACGCTGGCCATGGCGACCAGCAGCGAGACGACAGGCAAAAAGTAGATTGAGCGGAAGAAAGGCTTGAGCAGGTCGTCCGCTTCAATCAACATGGCCAGCCCGAGTCCCAGCACCACCGAGGCAGGGACGACGAGCACCACGTAAAGGGCCGTGTTTCGCACGGCGCCTACAAAGATGCGATCCTTGAGCAAATCAGCATAAGCCGCGAGCCCTCGGAAGTGCACATCGGCCACACCTAGCTCAGCATCGGTGAAGGAAAGCGCCAAGACCGCCAGCGTCGGCATTACCAACAGAACCAGCATCAAGAACAAAGCGGGTGCGCTGAGCCAGTAGGCTGCACGCACCTCGTTCTGATCGAATGGCTGTTTCACTGTGCGATCGCCTCGGCGCTCTTGGCGCCAAGCTGAGTGGGCGGCCGCAGTCCCACCCGATCGCCGCTCGCGTTGAACGCCAGCCAGTCGGTGTCCAACGCAGACGCATACAGGACGCGGGCCGAGTCCATCTGCTTTTTCAGCTGCATCGCTACTTCTGGGGCCTGTCGCGCCACCAGGGCTATATCGGACCCTGGGAGCACCAGGTGACATAAGGCTTCGACGCCCAGAAACTCGACTCGATGAAGGTGCACTGCAAAAGCACCTGGCCGAGGATCCGAGTGAAGCATCAAAGCCTCTGGACGAATCGCCAACCGCAAGTCGCTTTCGGCCACGAACTCACAGCCGCTAGCGATCTCGATCTCGCCCAAGTAGGCCCGACGGTTGCTGCGTACCTCCACCGGGATGATGTTGATGCGCGGGCTGCCGATGAAGCTGGCCACGTCAATGTGCTGCGGATCCCGGTAGATGGCCTGCGGCGTATCCACCTGCAAGATCCTTCCGCCCATCATCACGGCCACGCGGTCAGCGGTGCTGAGTGCTTCCTCTTGGTCGTGGGTCACATAAAGCGTGACCACGCCGGCGCGGCGATGCAGTTCTGCGATCTCGGCGCGCATGTGTACCCGCAACGAGGCATCGAGGTTGGACAACGGTTCGTCCATCAAGAAGGCTTTCGGGTGGCGCACCAGGGCGCGACCCAGGGCCACGCGCTGGCGCTGGCCGCCCGACATCTGCGCCGGCTTACGATCAAGCAGGGGGGTGATCTTGAGTGTGTGAGCAGACTGCTCAATTTCCTGCCGAATGGCAGCCAGCTTGCCACGTGCCCCTCCGATGAAGGGGCCCACCCACGGCAGTCGCTCGAAGGCGTTCAGTCGGCGCATGATCAGCGGCAAGGCCATGTTCTGACGCGCGCTCAGGTGCGGATAAAGCGCATACGACTGGAACACCATGGCCATATCGCGGTCTGCAGCGCGCACATCGGTCAGGTCTTTGCCATTCAGCCAGACTCGGCCGCTGTCCGGCCGCTCTAGGCCAGCGACGATCCGCAGCAGCGTTGACTTGCCGCAGCCCGATGGTCCGACCAAGGCGATGAACTCGCCCGCATGAATCTTCAGATCAATGGCAGCAAGAATGCAGTTGTCGCCGAAAGATTTTTCAATCGCCTCCAAGTGGAGTGCGGGGGACGCGGAAACCGCACCGATTGGGTCTTTATTTTCTTGCACGCGAATTTCACCGCGGGTAGAGAATTTGTTGCACCGGCTCAATTTTCAGATCGTCGAGCCCCTCGGGCCGCAAGAATTGGCTTTCGACCGCATCAACCCCGAACTGGTGCACCACCGCGCCCAGACGGCGTTCGCCACCCAGTTCTTCCTGACTCTCGCCACAAACGAAAGATGAAGCGGGACACCAGACGTAGCTGATACCGTCCACCACCTGCTGACGGTGTAGGTGCAGGTGTCCGCTGGCCACCATCTTGACGCGCGCCCGACGCATGGATGCCATCACCCGCTGCCTGGGCTGCGGGGCCACAGACCAATAGCCGCGTGGTGGTTCATCAGGAGCGTCGATAAACAAAGGCTTATGCAAAAAAACTGCGACCGGAAGGTCGGTCTCCAATGCCTTGTCAAACCATGAGTACTGGGCTTGCTCCTCGGCTTGATCAGTCCCAAGAAGCATGGCATTGAGGCCGATCAGGCGCCAGCCTTGCTGGTCTATCAGCCAACGGTCCGGGCCAATAGCATCGCGCCAGCGCTGCAGCCTAGCGCCAGTTACTGGCTGTCGGGGGTTGATCTCGATCCGATCGCCTACGTCGTGGTTACCTGGGACACAGTGAAACGGAGCGCCTAACCCGGCGAGCCAGTCACGCGAGGCATAGAGGTCGACCTCCTGGCCCGCAGAGTCCATACCCAGATCACCGGTGTGCACGAATAAAGTGGCCTCTTGCGACCGAAGCCAAGTCGCTGTGGCCGCGAGGTTGGATCTAAAAAACTGGTGACTGGCCGAGACATGAGTGTCGGAAATTTGAATCAAACGCACTGCAACTCCCTGAACGATAACCGGATCGTCTGATTCGGCTTTAAGGATCTGATGCTAAGAGTCCCGTTTGACAATTCCGTGACTCTTGACTTGTCGTTAACTTGTCGTTTTCTTGGGAGCCCGTCCTCGTGAGCGCAAAGCACTGTGCGCGCGACACTGACGCGACTTGGCTTTTCGACTTGTGTCTGTACTTTCTTGCGGGTCGAAACGTCTGCTGGTTGGTGACCGTCAAACGAGCCAGCGAAACTCGCCATACGGCCTGTCAATCGGGTCGTGAAACGATCCGTTCGGGCATTGCGCCGGTTGATTTTGTTGGCAAGAGACTTTGCCTGAGTTTGTTATTTGCGAAACGATGCCAAATACTTTGCGGAAACTACTTTTAAAACCACAGCTAAAGAGCCATGGTGCCGGGGCCGGAATCGAACCCGCGCATTCATGCGCTTTGTCAGTATCGCCAAAGGCGTGCGGTTCGAGGATGCAGAGACAATTTTGTTACCACTGAGTCGTGGTGCCCGGGGCCGGAATCGAACCGGCACGCCTTGCGGCGCGGGATTTTGAGTCCCGTGCGTCTACCAATTCCACCACCCGGGCGACGCTACATGCAGCCCTTGATTATGGCACAGCGCGACTGCTTGAATCGGCCTGTGTCAGCAGATGTGCCCGGAGCCCAGAACTCACAACAGTTTCCCCGGGTTCATGATCTGGTTCGGGTCAAACGCGCGTTTGATACACATCATCATCTCCAGCTCAATAGGCGACTTGCAGTGCTTGAGCTCATCGCGCCGCAATTGACCTACGCCGTGCTCTGCGCCGATGCTGCCCTTGAAGTGGGTCACCTGGTGATGAACCGCCCGGTTGAAAAGTAGCGCGGCCTCTTTGACGTGATCAAGGGGCTGGTGGCGATTCATTCAGGTTGAAGCGATTTACATATCAGCAAATTGGACGCCTAGAGTTTTTCAGTCTCAAAGCTTCTCTGAGACCCATGTCTCAGATTGGATCATCTTGAGAACGTGCTTCATAACAATGACCTCCTTGTTTCTGAAGCCATGCTGGGTAAACGCACCACAAGGATTCCCGCTGAAATCACTACCCCCTGAGACACTCACAAGCGGAAGTTTGTATTTTTCAGAAATTTTTTGCACATAAGCAAAAGGCGTGAGTGAACAGGGGTCATCTGCATGATGGACAAACGCCTGAGGGACTTTGATCGTCAGGTAGTCGAAATCAGTTAGCTGTGGGTAAGACTTGGGTGCTGTGGGATCAATCGTTGCAGAGTGAATCACACCAGCAAGTTCTTTTTGCAGGTACCTCGCTATAAAAGCAGATGAGATTGAGCCCGCACTGGTTGAATATAAGTAAACTTGATCGACTGAAGGCACTCTTATTTTGGCTGCGTCAATCAACGCCTTGACGTGCTGGAATCGATCTTTGGTGCTTTGATATTCATGTTTACAGACGTCACCTATTGACGTATGACAATCAACCAGTAGGGTCATGACCTTGCCATCAAGCAAATGGCGTCGAGCTCTGATTAAAAAATTTCCAAGTAAAGGGCTATTCATCATCACGCCATTTCCCATTTCTGGTCGCACGACTGATGGGTAGCCCGGAAGAAGTACGATCAGTTTGGTTGCAGAAGTTTGATCTTTTCGTTTGGATAAAACACCTTTTTGCGTTCCACCATCAATCGGAACCTCGATCAACTCCTCACTCAAACCCTCCGCATGGATCGGAATCGTTTGTGCTTGTGCGCCAAGGACAGCAGTCATCAAAAAGAATAAAAGAAAAAGATTTCGCAACAAGATGGATACTCCTATTCAGCTTTCGACATCGTGGTAAATTTAATAAAAGTTTTCAAATGCATAAATATGTAAGTGTATAACCATAGGAATTTTATGAGCCTCACGGAGCGAATCAATAACCTCATGCTGGCAGTCAAAAATGGGGTTTTAGCCTTAGCGTCTGTGCTTGGTATTGGCATCTCTTCGATCGGCATTTACAACGGAGTCCGTTCTGATGAGGTGACCCTAGACGACATCAAAGTCCCCGCGACTTTTGAAGAACAAGGCTATAAGTCGGACATCACAACGGTTCGAATCTTGGATCAAATCAGTAAATATCAGTTGTCTTCGGGTTCAGCCAAAGAACGCGTTTCTTTTTTTGGAAATCAACAGAGCCAGCCTACCAAAATTGAACTCGCTGGTTCCGGCGTTGATGTCAAAGCAGTGCAGTCCTATGTTCGCGATTCGCTAGGAATCCAGACCTCCAAAATCAGTGGCGAAATCACGACGAGCAAAGTGGGTGAATCTACGCAATACCACGTCAAAATTAGAAAATCTCCAGAAAATATTGTTTTGGTCGACTTTAAAACAACGGGTACGGTCGAGGTCCTCATAGATCTTATTGCACTCAATATTTTGGAGGCGACCGACCCCCACATAGCTGCTGCTGTGCATTGGGGCAAGGGCGACGAAGTCAATGCCTTACGGATGATCGATGTTGTGTTGGGTAACAATAATCCCGATGACGATAAGTTTTCACTTAATTTGAAAGCGTATATTGACATTACCAAAAAGCGTCTTGGATCTGCACAGCAGGACATCGAAAAATTAGAAAAAATCGCGCCTGATTTCATACCGTTACTTTCATCTAAAAGTTGGTTGGCCAGAGAGAAGGGCGATTTTTCTCAGAGTTTGGAATTGGCTGATTTACAAATCAAACGGGCTCCGGAAAAATGGTGGGGATATCAAGCGAGAGCACTTTCCTTGCAAGGGCTCAAACGCAATGAAGAGGCTGCGAAGGCGTATTTGAAATTGATAGCGATGAAGCCTGACTCCCCATCTTCATACCTTATCGCAGGGCGGTTTTTCGCCAGTCAATCTGACTTTGAGCACGCGACCGATGCTTTTCGCACAGGCGTTAGTCGATATCGAGATCATTCAGGATTAAGCCTGGCCTACGCTGACACGATGCAACAGGCAAAATTGTTTCTTTCCGCAGAAGGCTTGTACAGACAATTCCAAGAAGATCCAAAGTCAAGACTGCACGCGCTAATCGGTCTCGTAGAAACTTTAGAGATCCAAAATAAAACTGATGAGCTGAAAAAACAAAAATCCACTCTTAAAATTTTTTTAGAACAACATCCCTTGACTGATCTTGAGGAGAAAGTCTTTCAAAAGCGGCTCGAAATTTTGAAAATTTGACTGCCATCCATACAGCCGCTGTTGATGGCACAGCGCGCCTGCTTGAATCAGCTTGTCGTAGCAGATGTGCCCGGAGCCCAGAACTCACAACAGTTTCCCCGGGTTCATGATCTGGTTCGGGTCAAACGCGCGTTTGATACACATCATCATCTCCAGCTCAATGGGCGACTTGTAGTGCTTGAGCTCATCGCGCCGCAATTGACCTACGCCGTGCTCTGCGCTGATGCTGCCCTTGAAGGTGGTCACCAGGTCATGAACCGCCCGGTTGAAAAGCAGCGTGGCCTCTTTGACAGCTGGCGCTGACAGCTCGGCTGGCAAGAGCACGTTGTAGTGCAGGTTGCCATCGCCCAGATGGCCAAAATTAACAATCGCGATACCGTGCTTTTTTGCGCTTGCGTGCACGGCCTGGTCGGCCTTCGCTACAAAATCTGCCAAAGATGAAATGGGCAGCGCGATGTCATGTTTGATGACCTTGCCAGCCCGCACCTGGGCTTGTGAGATACCTTCACGCAGCTTCCACAGGGCGACGCTCTGGGTCTGCGTGGCGGGCAGCGCAGCGTCGCTGATGACGCCTTCGGCCAAGGCTTGCGCGAGTGTGTTTTCCAGCATGGCGTGCAAACCGGCGCCATCGGTGTCGCTCAATTCAATCAGTGCGTTGAATGCGTGTGCCTCAAGCAGCGGCGCGCGGGTGTCCTGAACATGTGCCAGCACCAAAGCCAAAGCCGGTGCAGACATCATTTCAAAGGCTGTCAGGCGTTCGCCGCAGCTCGCTTGCAATCGCGTCAAAAGTGTGACCAGTTGCTCGAGGCTGGCCGCGCCTACCCATGCAGCGGCACGCGCAGTCGGTTGGGCAAACAGTTTGAGCACTGCGCCGGTGATGATGCCCAGCGTGCCTTCAGAGCCGACAAACAGACCGCGCAGATCGTAGCCCGTGTTGTCTTTGCGCAGGGCGCGCAAGCCGTCCCAAATGCGGCCATCAGGCAACACCACTTCGAGCCCCAGCACCAAGTCCCGCATGTTGCCATAGCGCAGCACCGCAATACCGCCTGCATTGGTTGCCAGGTTTCCGCCCACCGTGCAACTGCCTTCTGCACCCAGGCTCATCGGAAAATAACGTTGCACGTCAAGCGCTGCCTGCTGGGCATGCGCCAGGATCACGCCTGACTCAACCGTCATGGTGTTGTTGACCGGATCGACGGCCCGGATCACATTCATCCGGTTGGTCGAAACAATCACTTGCGCGCCGCTGCTGTCAGGCGTTGCCCCGCCGCTCATGCCGGTGTTGCCGCCTTGGGGCACGACTGGGGTACGCAGAGCGTGGCAAACACGCATGACAGCGGCGACCTCTTGGGTGTTGGCGGGCCTGACGACGACAGGAACCTGCCCGTGCCATTTACCCAACCAGTCGGTGGTGTAGTTTGCTTGCGCCTGCGGGTCTGTGACAAGACCGACCTGGCCAACAATGGCTTTTAACTGGGCGATCAGCCCTTCTTTGTTGGCCTTTAATTCAGGCATAAACGGCTTGATGCCAATTGAGTTGCACCCGGCCGATTGCCATGGCGACTGCTGCCTGACTCGGCTCAACGACAGGCATTCCCAGAGCATCTTGCAGTGGTTTTTGAAAGGCAGCCATGCCTGCACAGCCCATCACAATCACATCAGCACCTTTTTCGTCTCGCAGTCTTTTGCCGGTTACCGTCATGCGTGCAAGGGTGGTGGCGTAGTCAGACAGCTCTGTCACTTGCAAGCCGACGGCCAGTTCGCCGGCGAAACGGTCCAGGATACCCATGGCGCCATAGGTACGCAGATGGCGTGGTATCGATGTTTCCAGGATAGCAATCACACCAAAGCGATGGCCCATCGTCAGTGCGGTCAATAGGCCGCATTCACTGATGCCCAGCACAGGTGTGGCCGCTGGTTTGGCGAGGGCTTCGCGCACCACGTGCAGGCCTGGGTCGCTGAAGCAGGCTATCACGATGGCCGCTGCATCCGCTTGCAGTGAACGCGCCAGCTGCACCATGGGTAGCGTGACGGACTCGACATCCAGCTGGGTTTGAATGCCTGGTGGCCCATTCTCAAGCGTCAGGCACTTGATGGCCGGACCGCCCGGCATGCGCAGCGGCTCCATGGCCGCGTCGATGCCGGCCGTGACGGCCTGGGTGCTGTTGGGGTTGATAACGTAGATGACGGGTTTCATGACGTGTGCTCCTTGCATGGCGTGGGCGTTGACAGATGCACTGTAACGCGCATCGATCGGCCTGCGCCTTGCTGAAATGTTGCCCATCCTTAACATTCAGTTAAGCTGATGGTTTAAAACGGGTTCTGAATCAGCGTAGAGCGAAAAACACAGCGAAAGCAAGAATGTCTCTTAATTTGCGTCAGATTGAAGTTTTTCGCGCAGTGATGACGACTGGCTCCATCAGCGGTGCATCACAGTTGCTGTTTGTCTCGCAGCCCGCGGTCAGTCGTTTGCTGTCGCACACCGAGCAGCGCGTAGGATTCGCTTTGTTTGAACGGATTAAAGGCAGGCTCTACGCCACGCCAGAAGCCAAAAAACTTTTTTATGAAGTTGAAGCGGTTTACCAAGCCGTACAGCGCGTCAATGTTCTGGCTTCTGACCTGGCAGAAAACCGTCAGGGTATTTTGAATGTGGTGTCCAGCCCCAGTGTTGGTCAGATGCTGATCCCGGAGGCGTTGGCGCTTTTCCGTACCCATTACCCCGATGTCAAAGTGACTTTTCATTGCCTGGGTTATGAATACTTGAAAGAGCGCTTGCTCAACCATCAGGCCGATCTGGGGATCATTATTTTGCCGATGAGTCATCCCAACCTCGAAGTCACGCCCCTGTGCCGCAATCGGCTGGTGTGCCTCCTGCCTTACAACCACGAACTGACACGCCGTTCGACGCTGACACTGGCTGACTTGCGGCCCTATCCGCTGATTGGCTACGAAAGGCAAAGCCCTTTTGGCGTGCTCGTCGGCCAGATGTACCAGGACGCGGGCGAGCCCCTGCTGGCCGCCATGGAGGTGGGATCACCTCAAAATGCCGGGGCCCTGGTGCAGATGGGCGCAGGGGTGGCACTGGTGGACGAGTTTTCAATGCGCAGCTGGTCAACCAACAGCCAATTGGTGGTGCGCTCGCTCGTCAATGCACCGATTTTGCAAGCCAATCTGGTGCATCTGCGGTTGGAACCCCTGTCACAGCTGACGCAGGCATTCATCGCTCAGCTTAAAAAACTGATCGTCGAGCAGGGTTTTGGGATGCTGGCCGATGATTCAGCTGGCGCTTAGCCTTCACGCCAGTGGCGGCACCATGTCGAATCCTTAACACGAGGTTATAGGCCACCAACAAAAAGGCACAAGACATGCCACTGCTGATCCGACAACAATACAAAAAAATGATCAACCCCTTCTACCGCTGATTGCTTCGATCGAAAGCCGCCATGCCAACCCAAGCTAAATCTTCTGCCGCTGCACAACCCCAAAATGCCCGCGGCGTGTACACGATCTGCCCGACGCCCTTTTCTGCTGATGGCGCGCTGGACCTGGACAGCATTCGAACGCTGGTTGATTTCCAGGTGGCAGCTGGCGTTACCGGGCTGGCCATTCTCGGTTTTCTGGGCGAAGCGCACAAGCTTTCAAACAGTGAAAGACGCACTGTCACCAGCACCTTTGTGAAGCACGTGGCCGGCCGCGTACCGGTGTGGGTGGGTGTGCGTGCCTTGGGTACGGCCGGCGCCATTGAACAAGCGCGCGAGGCCGCTGAGGTGGGTGCAGCTGCGGTGTTTGCAGCGCCACTGGACAACGCCTCTGACGCGGTGCAGTTTGACTATTACCAGGCACTGGCTGCGGCCCTGCCGATTCCGGTGGTGATTCACGATTTTCCTGACTCGTTCGGCACTGAAATCAAGTCAGAAGTCATTGCACGCCTGGGGCGCGAAGGGGGTGTCGGCTTTATCAAGATGGAAGAGCCGCCCGTCGGTCAAAAAATTACCCGCATTCTTGAACTGGCGAACGGCAGCATGGGTATTTTTGGCGGCCTGGGCGGTGTTTATTTTCTTGAAGAGCTACAGCGCGGAGCGGTTGGCACCATGACAGGCTTTGCTTTCCCTGAAATTCTGGTGCGGATATACAACCAGTATGCGGCCGGTGACCATGCTGGCGCGGCGGCTACTTTTGACCGTTATTGCCCCTTGATTCGTTATGAGTTCCAGCCCAAAATTGGCCTGGCATTACGCAAGTACATTTATCAAAAACGTGGTGTGATTGCCTGCGACGCGATTCGTGCGCCGGGCATGCGCATGGACCCCGTCACAGCAAAGGAGCTGGAGGCCACGGTCAAGCGGGTGGGTTTGTCGCTGGATGTCAAAGGCGCAGTGGTCATTGCCTAGGCGCTTGTTTTACCCGGATCAATAAACGTCACCAAGAAACGTCACCAAGAAAAGCAAAACATGGATTTGGGCATCTCTGGACGCAGCGCACTGGTATGCGCATCAAGTAAAGGCTTGGGCCGTGCTTGCGCTGTGTCGCTGGCACGCGAAGGCGCTGTTGTCACCCTGGTGGCGCGTGGCGCGGAGGCACTCGAAGCCACCGCCCACGACATTCGGCGTGAGACAGGTGCCCGCGTGCTGACGGTGGCTGCCGACATCACGACGCACGAGGGTCGGGCTGCCGTGTTGGCCGTGTGCGGCGAGCCGGATATCTTGGTCACCAATGCCGGTGGGCCAAAGCCGGGCGACTTTCGGGACTGGGACCGCGATGCATGGATTGCGGCGCTGGACGCCAACATGCTGACACCGATAGCCTTGATCAAGGCAACCCTTGACACCATGTTGGCCCGGCGCTTTGGCCGCATCGTCAACATCACATCAGCCGCGGTCAAGGCACCTATTGATATTTTGGGCTTGTCCAATGGCGCCCGCTCTGGCCTGACAGGATTTGTGGCCGGGTTGGCACGCAAGACCGTTGGACGAAACGTCACCATCAACAATTTGTTACCGGGCCCGTTTGAAACCGATCGATTGATGGAAACGGCACGTTTGTGGTCCAGGCAATCGGGCAAGACAGAAGAAGCGGTGCTGGCCGAAAGACGCGCCGGCAACCCGGCAGGGCGCTTTGGCACGCCCGCTGAATTTGGTGATGCCTGCGCCTACCTGTGCAGCGCGCAGGCTGGATTCATCACCGGTCAAAACCTGCTGCTCGATGGCGGTAACTATCCGGGGACTTTTTGATGACAGCAGCCAGCCATGATGTGACAGTGCGCGGTGGTCGCGTTTCGACCGAGCGCGATACTTTTGAAGCGGACATTGGCATCAGGGATGGTGTGATCGTCAGCATTGAAAAAAATCTGCCGCCAGGCCACCATGACATGGATGCCAGCGGGCGTTGGGTGTTGCCCGGCGGTATCGATAGCCACGTGCACATCGAGCAGCTGTCCGGCATGGGCATGATGTGTGCTGATGATTTTTATTCGGGCACGGTGTCTGCGGCGTTCGGAGGAACCACCACCATCATCCCGTTTGCAGCGCAGCACCGCGGCAAGCGCATTCCCGATGTGGTGGCCGACTATTCAGCGCGTGCGCGCGAAAAAGCAGTCATTGATTACGGCTTTCATTTGATCCTCGCAGACCCGGATGAAGTTGCGCTCAAGCATGATTTGCCGAAAGCCATCCGGGACGGCATCACGTCGCTGAAGGTTTACATGACCTACAACACACTCAAGCTTGACGATTACCAGTTGCTTGATGTGATGGCCTTGGCGGGAAGTGAGGGCGCGCTCGTGATGATTCATGCCGAGAACCACGACATGATCCGATGGGTCGCTCAGCGTCTGCTTGACCGTGGCCACTCAGCCCCCAAGTTTCATGCGGTGGCGCACGATCCACTGGCTGAATCCGAGGCCAGCGGCCGGGCCATGGCGCTGTCGCGCCTGATTGATGTGCCGGTACTGATCGTGCATGTGGCCGGGGCCGAAACGGTGGAGCTGATTCGCTCGGCACAGCGCCTGGGCACTCAGGTGTACGCAGAAAGCTGCCCACAATATTTGTTCTTGACGGCCGACGACATTGACCTGCCCGGCGTGGAGGGTGCCAAGTTCTGCTGTAGCCCGCCGCCGCGCGACCCCCGCTCGCAGCAGGCCGTGTGGGACGGTTTTAAAGACGGCACGCTTGGGATTTATTCGTCAGACCATGCGCCTTACCGTTTTGACGAAACGGGCAAATTGCCCAACGGCGAAGCGACCATTTTTAAAGACATGGCCAACGGCGTCCCCGGCATTGAGCTGCGCATGCCGCTGCTGTTTTCTGAAGGTGTGTTAAAGGGCCGCATCACCATCAACGAGTTTGTCGCGCTGACCGCCAGCAACCACGCCCGCATGTATGGTCTGGCGCACTGTAAGGGTGACATTGCGATTGGCATGGACGCTGATCTGGCGCTTTGGAACCCCGCGCGTGAGGTCAGCGTGAGCGCGTCCATGCTGCATGACAACGTGGGCTACACCCCCTACGAAGGCATGCGCCTGCAAGGCTGGCCGGAATTGGTGATGAGTCGTGGCCGGACAGTGGTTGAAAACAACACACTGAAGGTTGCGCGCGGCTCGGGACGCTACATCGCCCGGCGACAACCCGACGTGACGGTTAATATCAAAACGCCTGCCAGTGCATCACGCCTGCCAGGTCTTCTAGGACTGAAAGGAAAAGCATGGCAACGGGCATGACAACTGCGGGTCAGCGCTTTGGACTTGCGGTTGCGCAGATGGGGCCGGTGCATCTGGCCGACAGCCGCAGCGCTGTGGTTCGACGCTTGTTGGACATGCTGCGTGAAGCTGCGTCGCGTGGCGCGCGTTTGGTGGTGTTTCCAGAGCTGGCGCTGACGACATTTTTTCCGCGTTACTGGATGGATGACCTTGAGGCCACTGCCCGCTTTTTTGAGCCCACCATGCCCAGCGCCGAAACCCAGCCGCTGTTCGATTTGGCACGCCAACTGGGCGTTGGCTTTTATCTTGGCTATGCTGAGCTGACATCTACCGGCCAGCGTTTCAACACATCCATATTGGTCAATGAGAAAGCTGAAATCGTTGCCCGGTATCGCAAAATCCATCTACCCGGCCACAGCGACCACAAGCCCGATGCGCCGTTTCAGCACCTGGAGAAAAAATATTTTGAGGTGGGAGATGACGGTTTCGGCGTGACCCCCATGCTGGGCACGATGATCGGTCAGTGCCTGTGCAACGACCGCCGCTGGCCTGAGACTTACCGTGTCATGGCCCTGCAAAGCGCGCGTATCGTGGTGCTGGGCTACAACACACCTTCGTGGAATATTCATTGGACAGAAGCGCCACACCTGCGCATGTTTCACCACCTGCTGTCGCTGCAGGCCAATGCCTACCAAAACGGATTGTGGGTCGCTGCGGCGGCCAAATGCGGCAGCGAAGACGGCTTTCACATGATTGGTGGTTCTGCGATTGTTTCGCCCACCGGAGAAATTGTGGCGCAGGCCCAAAGTGAGGAAGATGAAGTCATCTTTACCAACTGCGATTTGAATCTTGGTGAGAATTTTCTCCAGCACGTGTTTAATTTTGCCAAGCACCGGCGGCCGGAGCACTATCGCCTGATCGTCGAGCGCACGGGCGCTGGCCCGCCTCTTGCTAACCCTGATTTCCCTCAACCTGTTCTCTGATACCCAACCAAGGAGTCATTTCATGCTGTCTTCGAATTTATCAACGTCGGTAAAACTCATCCGGTCTGCTGCCCTGGTGATTTCTTTGGCTGCAGCATTTGCCCTGCCATCGTTCGCGCAAACGGGCGCACCGCTGCGGACTGGCGTAGACGCGACTTTTGCGCCCCACGCCATGGTCAAACTGGACGGGGGTTTGCAAGGCTTTAACATTGATTTGGGGGAAGAGCTGGCCAAGAGGATGCAGCGGAAAATTGAGATTGAGGGCACTGAATTTTCCGGCCTGGTGCCCGGCCTGAACGCCAAGAAATACGACTTTATTCTGGCGCCGGTGACGGTGACGCCAGAGCGCGCCAAAGCCATGCTTTTTACCGAGGGCTATCTTGACACCGACTACACTTTTGTCATCAAGAAAGGCGCGCCGGCCATCAGATCGCTCGATGATCTGAAAGGCAAAACCATCGCCGTCAACAAAGGATCAGCCTACGAAAGCTGGACACGCGACAACGCTGCCAAGTATGGTTTCAAATATGACGTTTACGGCAACAACGCTGATGCAGTTCAGGCGGTGCAATCGGGCCGGGCTGACAGCAATCTGGCGGGCAGCACCGTGGCGGCATGGGCAGCCAAACAAAACCCGGCGGTGCAAACCACATTCACCATCAAGACAGGTTTGGTCTGGGCGCTGGCATTTCGCCTGGACGACAAGGCTGGCCGAGAGGCCGCTGGCAATGTCCTCAAGTGCATGAAGATGGATGGCACGCTCGGGAAAATTGCCACCAAGTGGTTTGGCTATGTGCCAGCTGCCGATGCTGCCGTCATGAAAACGGCGGTTGGCCAGGGTGTTGAGGGGCTGGACGGCTACGACCCGACACCCGCCAAACCGGTCTGCGCAAAAATCTGACGCACAGACTGGTTAATGTCTTGAACCCGCCCCAAGTCACCGCCATGTCGCCAGCGCCGATTCTTGAAATCGTGGGTTTGAAAAAACTCTTTAATGGCAACGAGGTCCTGCGTGGTATTGATTTAAAGCTGGGGCGTGGGCAACTGATGTGCGTGATCGGCCCATCGGGCTCCGGCAAGAGCACTTTGTTGCGCTGCTGTAATAGGCTGGAAGAGCCCAGCGGTGGTCAGATTGTGGTGGACGGCACCGACATCATGCGCGCTGATATCAACATCAATCAGGTGCGCCAACGCATTGGCATGGTGTTTCAGCAGTTCAACTTGTATCCACATTTGAATGTGCTGGGTAATGTGACGCTGGCTCTGCGCAAGGTGCAGGGGCACACACGCCAAGAGGCCGACAGACGCGGCAAACTGGCCCTGTCGCAAGTTGATTTGCTTGAAAAAGCAGACAGTTTTCCGGCCCAGCTTTCTGGCGGCCAACAGCAGCGCGTGGGCATTGCGCGTGCGATTGCGCTGGAGCCAAAAATACTTCTGTTTGATGAGCCCACCAGTGCGCTTGACCCCGAGCTGGTGGGCAGTGTGCTGCAGGTCATGCGTGAGCTGCGCGAAGCCGGGATGACCATGCTGGTGGTCACCCATGAAATGGGTTTTGCCCGTGCAGCCGCCGATTGGGTGGTGTTTATGGACGCTGGCGTGATCGTAGAGGAGGGCCCACCCAGCCAGATTTTTGATGCGCCACGCCACGATCGCACGCGCGCTTTTGTGTCGCGTTACACCGACAGGGCGTAGCCGTCGTGAACACTGCCGCACCCGGTCTGGAGCAATTTGTTTTTACATTTTTCAATGTCGATGTTGCCGCGACGTATTGGCGCGATATCGCTCGCGGCATGGGCATCACGGCATTGTTAAGCTTGGCTGTCGTGGCCTCTGGGCTGCTGCTGGGCTTGGTACTGGCTGTGGTTCGCTACCTGCAGTGGCGCGTACCCGCTTTGCTGGTGGTGGCTTTCGCCGACATATTGCGGTCCCTGCCGCCGCTGGTTTTGATCATTGTTTTCTTTTTTGCTTTTCCCTTTATCAATTTATCGATGTCGGCTTTTACCGCGACCTGGCTGGCACTGACCCTGGTGCTGGCGGCCTACGCTGAAGAAAGTATCTGGGGCGGTATCTTGTCATTGCCCATCGGTCAGTCTGAGGCGGCCCGCTCGACTGGCCTGTCGTGGTGGCAGACGACGGTGTCTGTGGTGTTGCCGCAGGCCTTACGCGTGGCCGTACCGCCACTGACCAACCGGATAATTTCGGTCACCAAGAACACGGCTTTGGGCTCGGTGGTGGCCCTCAGTGAAATTCTCAACACAGCGCAGTCAGCCAGCAGCAACGCCGGTAACCCCACGCCATTGATGCTGGGCGCGGCTGCCTACCTGATGTTGTTTGTTCCGGTGGTGCTGTGCTCGCGCTGGCTTGAGACGCGTTGGCGCTGGAAGCGTTAGGCCAGCGCTAGGTCAATCAGGCACACCATGGACGCTTTGCTGCAAAACTTTTTTAATCTGGCGATTTATCGCGAGGTGTTCCCCTTTCTTCTAAAAGGGCTGTGGACCACGGTTTGGCTATCGCTTTTGGTGATACCGATTGGCTTGCTGTCTGGCCTTGTTTTGGCGCTGGTATGTACGCAAACCAGGCATCGCTGGTTACGAATAACAGTGGCGATATACATTGATTTTTTTCGTTCATTTCCGCCACTGGTGCTGTTGATTCTGATTTACTTTGGCGCGCCTTTTCTGGGGCTGGATTTGCCCAAGCTGGCCGCAGTTGCGATTGGCTTCATGCTGAACAATTCAAGTTATTTTTCAGAAGTGTTCCGCGCAGGTATTGAAAGCGTGCCCCATGGCCAGATGGAAGCGGCACGCTCAACCGGGCTGACCCGACTACAGGCTTTGCAACAGGTGATCGTGCCGCAGGCAACGCGAAATGTGTTGCCAGACCTGTTGAGCAACTGCATTGAGGTGATCAAGCTGACCACCATTGCCAGTGTTGTCGCCCTGCCAGAATTGCTCAGGGCGGCGCGTGACGCGCAGTCGCTGGTGTACAACCCCTCCCCGATTGTGCTGGCGGCTTTGATGTACCTGGCTTTGCTGTGGCCGCTGGTGCGCTGGCTCAGCCGACTGGAACACAAAAATCGCGCGATTGCCTAGTCGCTGCCGCCTCAAGCAGTACCGGGCTTGTTTAAAAAGGCCATATTTTGCAAATTGATATCAATGCTTTGCCCCCCACGATCCAGTACAAATTGCTGTGTTCGACGGTTGTGCCGCGCCCGATTGCGCTGGTCACCACCTTTTCAGAGGCCAGCGGAGACAACGCTGCGCCATTCAGTTTTTTTAATGTCATGGGCGAAAACCCACCGGTGATGGTGCTGGGGCTGGAGGTCAAACGGCATAACCAGGCTTTGAAAGACACGACCATCAACATTCAGGAGACGGGTCAATTCGTGGTGCATATGGTTGACGAGCCGATGGCGCAGGCGATGAATATTTGTGCGATTGATTTCCCGACGGGGGTGTCTGAAATTGTGCAGGCAGGCTTGAGCTTGACGCCCTCCAGCGTGGTACGCCCCCAGCGGATTGTTCAAGCGCCAGTGGCCTTTGAATGTGAAAAAATGATGCTGCTGGACATGGGCCCTGGCCGTAAAATTGCAGTCGCGAAAGTCGTGATGATGCACGTCCGGGACGGCTTGCTCGACCTGGACAATTACCACATCGACCAGCAAAATTACCGGCCGGTGGGCCGGATGTTTGGCAAGCTCTACACCACCGCCCGCGATTGCTTTGAAATGGAAATACCCAGCCACGCCCAATGGACTGCTGATCACCCCTAAAACTGGTGCTTGGCGTGCGCTTGCAGGTGCGCGGCCCGGGTTTATGGCAAAGTAGGCCCTATGAATTACCCGACCCTTGAAGACGCCATAGGCAACACCCCCCTGGTGCGTTTGCAGCGCATAGGCGCTAAAGAGAATGCAGAACGTGGCAACGTCATGTTGGGCAAACTGGAGGGCAACAACCCGGCGGGTTCTGTCAAGGACCGTCCAGCGATCGCCATGATCAAACGCGCTGAGGAGCGCGGTGACATCAAGCCCGGCGATACCCTGATTGAAGCGACATCCGGCAATACTGGCATCGCGTTGGCGATGGCCGCCGCCATCAAGGGTTACCGAATGATTCTGATCATGCCGGAGGACCTGTCGATTGAGCGCGCCCAGACCATGAAGGCTTTTGGTGCCGAACTGCTGCTGACGCCGAAATCGGGCGGTATGGAAAGCGCGCGTGACCTGGCAGAACGCATGCAAGCTCAAGGCAAAGGCCGGGTGCTCGACCAGTTCGCCAACCCGGACAACCCGCGTGCGCACTATGAGACCACCGGGCCCGAGATCTGGGCGGATACCGCAGGCAAAGTGACGCACTTTGTCAGCGCCATGGGCACGACGGGCACGATCACCGGCGTGTCGCGCTACCTGAAGGAACAAAACCCGGCGATTCAGATTGTGGGGGCGCAGCCCAGCGATGGCTCGCGCATTCCAGGCATTCGCAAATGGCCTGAAGCGTATCTGCCCAAAATTTACGATGCCAGCCATGTGGATCAAATCGTTGAAGTCAGTCAACTTGACGCTGAAGACATGTGCCGGCGCATGGCGCGTGAGGAGGGCATTTTTGCCGGTGTTTCAGCGGCAGGTGCGTGCTGGGTGGCACAAGAAATTGCCAAAACCACCCAAAATGCGGTGATTGTGTTCATCGTGTGTGACCGGGGTGACCGTTATTTGTCAACCGGTATTTTTCCAGCCTGAACGGTATTTTGGCCAATGAATACAAGCGCCAAATGCTCCCGATTAAATAGCATATAAAAAAATGACCAACACCTTCAAATTTTGCCCGCAATGTGCTGCACCGCTTGAAATGGTCACGCAGCTCGAAGACGGCGGTGAAAAAGCCCGCTTGCGCTGCCCCGCCTGTGGCTTTACCCACTGGAACAACCCCACGCCCGTGCTGGCGGCGGTCATTGAGTACAAGGGGCAGATTTTGTTGGCCCGAAACGCGGCCTGGTCAGGCCGCAGGTTCGCGCTGATCACCGGTTTTATGGAGGCCGGCGAAACGCCGCAGGGCGGAATTGAGCGGGAAATCAAGGAAGAAACCAGTCTGGACACATCCTCGCTCGATTTGATTGGCGTGTACGATTTTCAGCGCATGAACCAGATCATCATTGCCTACCACGCGGTGTGTACCGGTGATGTGCAACTGTCGCCGGAGCTGGTGGAGTACAAGCTGTGCGACTACGCCGACATCAAATGCTGGCCCGCGGGCACCGGCTATGCGCTGGCAGACTGGCTGACATCACGCGGTTACACGCCAGAATTTGTGGAATGGCAGAAACCTTAAAATCAAGGCTATTGAAAGACCACCATGCAAATCGACAAAGAACTCGACACCCGCGGCCTGAACTGCCCGCTGCCCATTTTGAAAGCCAAAAAGGCGCTGGCCGACATGCTGAGCGGCCAACTGCTCAAGGTGGTGTCTACCGATGCGGGCTCAACCCGTGACTTTCAGGCCTTTGCCAAGCAGACCGGCAACGACCTGGTGGGGCAGGAGACTGCTGGCGGTGACTTTATTCATGTGCTGAAACGGCGCTGAACAGCAGACCTGCTTTAGTCCAGTTTCAGATTTTTCAGATAGGTTTTGAACTGGGCACCCACTTCAGGGTGCTGCAAGGCCAGTTCAACAGTGGCCTCGAGAAAGCCTTCCTTGCTGCCGCAGTCGTAGCGCTTACCTTGGTATTCAAAGGCGTAAACACTTTCCTCAAGCATCAGGCTGGCAATGCCGTCAGTCAATTGCAGCTCGCCACCCACACCTGGCTGCTGGCTGCGGATATGCTTGAAAACAGTTGGCGTCAGGATGTAGCGGCCTGCCACGGCCATGCGTGATGGCGCCACCTCAGGCGCAGGCTTTTCAACCATCGCGCTGACTTTCATCAGTCTGCCACTGGTTTTTTGCCCGGCCACAATACCGTAGCGCCGGGTCTGCTCCAGCGGCACCTCTTGCACGGCCAGCACCGACTGCTGGAGTGTTTTGAACTGCTCGGCCATTTGCGTCAATACAGATTGGCCGCCTGGTGGCCCTGCCATCAGGTCGTCGGCCAGCAGCACCGCAAACGGCTCGTGACCGACCATGTGCTCGGCACACAGCACCGCGTGGCCCAGGCCCAGCGAGCGCGGCTGGCGCACAAACGAAAAACTCATGTCAGCCGGTTGCATCGACCGCACGATGTTGAGAAGTTCGTGCTTGCCGGCGACTTCCAGCTCGTTTTCCAGCTCATAGGCGGTGTCGAAGTGGTCTTCGATGGCCCGTTTATTTCGCCCTGTGACAAATATCATGTGCCGGATACCAGCGGCATAGGCTTCTTCTACCGCGTATTGGATCAGCGGCTTGTCCACCACAGGCAGCATTTCTTTGGGCTGAGCCTTGGTAGCCGGTAAAAACCGGGTGCCCAAGCCCGCCACCGGAAAAACGGCCTTGTTGACAGATGTGAATTTTTCCATAGATTTTTAGGGCTCAAAAGGCATCAATTGTGGCTGAACTGACACGACTGGCAAGTCAGACAAGCGCCTTTGCTGGTTCATGTTGAGCGCGTTAATTGCATCAGCTGCGCGTTTAACTTCACCAGTGTTGCCGTAAAGTCTGCCAGGCGTTTTTGCTCTTGTGCCAGCACAGCCGGCGGCACTTTGGCCACAAACGCCTCATTGGCCAGCTTGGCCTTGACCTTGACCAGCTCAGCGTCAAGCCGGGTGATTTCCTTCCCGATGCGCAGTTTTTCTGCTGCCACATCAACTTCCATGTGCAGGCAAATTCTGGCTTCACCCACCACAGCCACGGGCGCGGCTTGCGCGGCTGTTGCCCACGCGGCCTCATCGTCAAACACCCTGACTTCGCTCAGCTTGGCCAGCGCCTTGATGACCGCGCTGCTGGCCGTCATGAAGGCTGCATCACCCATCACGTAAAGGGGCAGGCGGGTGGCGGGTGAGACCTTCATCTCGCCGCGCAATTCGCGCGTCGCGTCGACCAGTGTTTTCAGCTTGGCCACATGCGCTTCGGCCGCCTCGTCAATCTTGTTCGGCTGGCTTTGCGGGTACGGGGCCTGTCCAACATAGGTCGTTTTTTTGATGCCGGCGACCACAGCGACCTGCTGCCACAGCGACTCGGTGATGAACGGAATCAGCGGGTGCGCCAATCGCAAAATCGCCTCGAGGGTACGAATCAGCGTGCGGCGGGTAGCGCGTTTTTGAGAATCATTGCCCGTTTGAATTTGCACCTTGGCAATTTCCAGGTACCAGTCACAAAACTCGTCCCAGACAAATTGGTAAATGCTGCCTGCAACGTTGTCCAGGCGGTAGTCTTCAAAGCCTTTGGCAACATCTGCTTCAACGCGTTGCAGTGTCGACGAAATCCATCTGTCGGCTTGCGAGAAGCTCATGTAGTTATGAAACTCACCGCCCGGCCGGCACTGCTCTTTGGTGTGGTCAGCCAGCCCGCAGTCCTGGCCTTCGCAGTTCATCAGCACAAAGCGCGACGCGTTCCAGAGTTTGTTGCAAAAGTTGCGATAGCCTTCGCAGCGCTTGCTGTCAAAGTTGATGCTGCGGCCCAAACTGGCCAGTGATGCAAAGGTAAAGCGCAGCGCATCGGCGCCGTAGCCGGGTATGCCAGCGGGGAATTCTTTTTCAGTGTTTTTACGCACAGCAGGTGCGGTCTCAGGCTTGCGCAAGCCTTGCGAACGCTTGTCCAGCAGCGGGGCCAGTTCGATACCGTCAATCAAATCCACCGGGTCCAGCACGTTGCCCTCGGACTTGCTCATTTTTTTGCCCTGAGCGTCTTTGACCAGGCCGTGAATGTAGACATGTTTAAAAGGAACCTGGCCGGTGAAATGCGTCGTCATCATGATCATCCGGGCGACCCAGAAAAAGATGATGTCGTAGCCCGTGACCAGCACGCTGGAGGGCAAAAACAGATCCAGCTCTTTTGTTTTTTCAGGCCAGCCGAGTGACGAAAAGGGTACGAGCGCGGACGAGTACCAGGTGTCGAGCACATCCTCGTCACGGGTGAGCTTTTTACCCGGTGCCTGGGCTTGCGCGGCGGCTTCGTTTTCAGCCACGTACACGACGCCGTTCTCGTCATACCAGGCCGGAATCTGGTGGCCCCACCACAACTGGCGTGAAATGCACCAGTCCTGAATGTTGTTCATCCACTGGTTGTAGGTGTTGACCCACTGCTCGGGCACAAACTTCACGTCGCCATTGCTGACGGCATCGCGCGCTTTTTGTGCAATGGATTTGCCCGTCGGGTCACTGTCACTGACCTTGCTGAGGGCCACAAACCACTGATCTGTCAACATCGGCTCGACCACCGCGCCGGTGCGCGCGCACACCGGCACCATGTTTTTATGCGGCACCGCTTTTTCTAAAAAGCCTTGCGCTTCCAGGTCTTTCAGGACGGCCTTGCGGCACACATATCGGTCCATGCCCTGGTACGGCGCCGGGCCGTTTTCATTGATCTTGGCGTCCAGCGTGAAGATGGTGATCAGTGGCAAGTTGTGCCGCTGCGCTACCTGGTAGTCGTTAAAGTCATGCGCGCCAGTGATCTTCACGCAGCCGCTGCCAAACGCCGGGTCAACATAGCTGTCGGCAATCACCGGTATGGCACGGTTGCACAATGGCAAATCGACCATCTTGCCAATCAGATGCTGGTAGCGCACGTCGTCGGGGTGCACGGCCAGCGCGCCGTCAGCCAGCATGGTCTCCGGCCGGGTGGTGGCAATGTGCATGCCGCGCAGCTCGCTGCCGTCAGCCGCTTTTTGCGGGCCGTCAGAAAACCGATATTCAATGTGCCACATGAAGCTGTCGCGCTCTTCGCTTTCCACTTCGAGGTCGCTCACCGCCGACTTCAAAATCGGGTCCCAGTTGACCAGCCGCTTGCCACGGTAAATCAAGCCTTGCTCGTATAGTTTGACAAAGGTTGAGGTGACCACTGTCGACATCTTGGGGTCCATCGTGAAGTACTCATGCTTCCATGCCACCGAGTCGCCCATGCGGCGCATCTGCTGGGTGATGGTGGCGCCCGACTCTTCTTTCCATTCCCACACTTTGGCGACAAAGTTCTTGCGCCCCAGGTCGTGCCGCGTCTGGCCAGCGGCTTGCAGCTTGCGCTCGACCACAATTTGTGTGGCGATGCCGGCGTGGTCGGTGCCAGGTACCCACAGCGTGTTGTGGCCACGCATGCGGTGGTAGCGGCTCAAGCTGTCCATGATGGTCTGGTTAAACGCATGGCCCATATGCAGCGTACCTGTGACGTTGGGCGGCGGCAACTGAATAGAAAAGGAGGGCTTGGCAGCGTCAAGGGTCGGCTCATACATGCCGCTTTGCTCCCAAAGCGGGCCAAAGTGCGCCTCAATGGCCGCAGGCTCAAATGATTTGGCCAAGCTGTCGAGGCCGGGGGTGGCGGGTGTGGCTGTCGTGGAGGTGGTGGCAGAGTCGGTCATAGTGGAATAAAAAACGGCACCGAGTTGATGCCGTTGTGTGAGCAGGTGAGTCACCCTGATTTTATTCGACGGCTGTGCGTCAGCGACCAGCTATAAAATCAGTAGCTACTCGCCCTTGTAGTTAGGGGGCTAGCGCCCAAAAATCATCCCTAAAGTCCCCAAAAACAGCGAAAATCAGATCCCGGCGGGCTTTTTCAGGCTCAGCATGCGGTTTTGGCGCTTGATGTCTATGGTTTTGATGTTATCGCCGTCGCGCACGGTCAGCTTGACGGGCTGGTCTGACGCGTCATTGGCCCAGATTTTTTTATAGAAGGCCTCCAGGGTGGCAACCGGCGCACCGTCAACCGCCTGCACCACCACACCTGGCCGTAGGCCTGCATCTTCTGCCGGGCTGCCTTCTGCCACCCGCATCACCCGCACGCTGCCGCCCTGGTCGGTGGAGGTCAAACCCAGCCAGGGGCGGTTGCTTTGCATACTGCTGCCTGATTGCCGCAGCTCCGACAAAATAGGTTTGAGCAGGTCAACCGGCACAAACATGTTGCCGGGCATGCGTTTGTTCTCTCCCAATGCGTCCATCACCAGCAGCGATCCAATGCCCAACAGCTCGCCCTTGTGGTTAAACAGGGACGCGCCGCTGTGGTTGCCCCGGCCGCTTCTGACCGGCGGGCTGGTGAACAGGGCGGTGTCCAGGTGGTATTCCCAGGTGCCGGAAAACGCGCGCTTGCTGACCAGCTGCGTCAGGCTGGAACCGCCTTCGTCACCGTCGGCGGTGGCGCCAGTGGCGGCCATCAGCGGCTCGCCCGGGTTCACGTCTTGCAGGCTGCCCAGCGCCACCGGTACCACGCCGCGCATGGGCAGCAAGGGCTTGATGAGGCCAAAGCCGGTGGCCTGGTCATAGGCCACGGCCACGGCGGGGAGGGTTTTGCCCGCCTGGGTGGTAATTTCGATCTGCTCGGCCTCCAGCATCAGGTAACCGATGGTCAGAATCAAGCCGTCGTTCCCAATCACCACACCCGAGCCGCTGCGGTTCAAGCCCAGCGTGCGCGCTGAGCGCGCCTCTTTGACGGCGAGCACTTTGACCCCCACCACCGCTGCAGTGGCCTTGGTCATGGCCTCCATGATGCTTTGCGCGCTGGCCGCCGTGCTGGCACTTGCTGCCTTGGCGGGTTGCAAGCAGGCCAGGCCGAAAAGCAGGGCGGCCAGAAGGGGGCCACGTATCAGATGGGAAGGACTGGGCAATAGCATGCTGGTTCTCCAAAATCCGCAGGCAATATGGCCTGTGCGTTCCCAGAGAATGCACCGAATTTGCAAACGTTGCAACTACTTTGCAAATATCCGGCTACCCGCCTCGGGCAAGCTATTTGATGTTGCATTCGCGGCGCAGCAAAGCCGCCGCATCATCCAAAGCGCCGACCGCGTCGCTGTTGAAGATGTTCCCGGCTTCGTCCACAAACGACGCCCACAGCGCTTGGTAGTCGTTTTGGTACTGCGCCGGGGCGTTGGCGGTCACAAAGGCTTCGGCGGCTTCGGGCTTGAAGCCGGCTTTTTGAACCTTGCGCAGCAGCGTGGCGGCGCTTTTTTCGGTCAACAGCGTTTTGGGAGCAGCATGGGCCGCCACGCAAAACAGCAGCGTCAGCAAGGAGCTGTCGTCGCTGTTGCCGCCCGTCAGCTTGTCCCATGCGCTGGCATTTGAACGGTCATGGTGGTCGATCTCGCTCAAGCCATCTTCGAGCCAGAAATAACGCCCCATGAAAGCGGGCATGTGGTCGAACAGCTTGCGGGTGGCGATCTGGGTGTCCAGAATTTTGCCAGCATCGCGCCCGATGGACTCCTGTGCCTGGCTGACCACATCCTGAAATTCTGCAGGCAATTGTTGGGGTCGGGTCTCGGCTATCAACAGGCCAAAGCCAGCCTCATTTGCCTCATATTTTTTGCGAAGGCTAGCAATCATCTTCTCAAACCCGACCCAGTCGGGGAGCCTGCTGCCCCGCGTGGCCAGCACCAGCAGGGCGGTGCGTATCACGGCTTGTGCGTCTTTGCCCGCTTCTTCCAGATCGTCTGCATCCAGGCCCAGCTCGGCCGCCATCCACAAAGCCGCATCAATGACGGTTGCCACCTGCTCGCGCTTGGCCAGCTCGGCCTGGTAGTCGGCCAGGCTGCGCAGCGACCATTTGGCCAACTGGGGGATGTGGTCGTCCCTGAAGCCACCTTGCTCGTTCATGCCAAAGTGGCTGTTTTGCGGCATGGCAATCAGGGCTTTGAGCATGTCCGAGCCCGCTTTGGAGCGCGACAAAAAGGAATGATCGCGCAAGGCCGTCGCTGCTGCCTGCAGGTCGCCGCCGTGGGTGTGCTCCAGGTGCAGGCTCACCAGGTTGACGATGCGCTCCTTGGCTTTTTCAAGCTCGGGTCGTAAAAACTCGCTACCAAAGTAGCGTGCAATCTGCACCATGCCTTTGGGCGCATCATGGTGGATGGCGTCAAGCTTGGCGCGGCCAATGATGTTGTGTTGAATGCCGTGTTGCAGCGCCTTTTCAAAAAAAGGCCGCGCGTCGTACAGAGTGACACCAACGCCTGAATCCGGTGTGTCAGCCATGCGTTTGCCTAGATGGCCGACTCTTCGTCAGAATCCCGCTTGGCAGGCGTCACATTGCCGCGGTCGGTATCAGAGGTTTCCACTTTGCCATCGTCTTCGGCGGCCTCGTCTTCTCCAAAACCAGCATCAAACGCACTGGCCTTGGCACGCAGCACCAGCAGCATTTCAATGAACAGATCAGGCAGCTCGTAGCGCAGTATCCAGGCCAGCTGCATCCAGTCCTTGTCGGCGATCTCGTCTTCTTCAAGCTTGGGCTTTTCATAGGCCTTGGCCAGCAGTTCGTCTTGCGACAGCATGTCGCCATGGTCCTCCATCGCGTCAAACACGCCGCTGCGCGCAAACGCCTCGACCCGGCTCCACTTTTCAGAAAAGTAATCGGCCAGCGCCTCGCTGCCGCCTTCCAGGTCGCCAATGGCCGTCAAAAACTCAACCGGGTCTGCATCGTCCCGAAAGATGATGGCATTGACCATGCCGCGCAGGTGCGTGCGGGTCAGGTCTTTGTATTGCTTTTCAATCACCACCGCGCGGGCAAACTGGGCGGGCGACACCAGCAGGTTCACCACCGACTCTTTGGAGTTGTCGTATTCACGAATCACGGCCAGGATGTCTTTGGCAGGCAACTGCTCCAGCACCACCATCAGGGCGGCATCTCCCTCGGTATCGGCCAGCTCGACCAGTGCACCTTCGGCGCCCACGATGTCGCCAGCAGCAATCAGGGTCTGGGTTTTGGTGATCAGTGCGAGGTTGTTTGTCGAGGTGGTCATGGGTTACTCCTTGCGGTCAAAGCCTTGGCCAACCATCCAGTCTTCAGCGGCTTCCTTGCGGGCTTTGGCATCAGCGCGTTCTTCGGCGTCACCGTCAAACTCTTCGCTGTCTTCATCGTTGTCCTCATTGTCATCGGCTTGCGCTGCGTGGTTGACAGGCTTGCCTGCCATGTATTCCAGCGTCGCCGCCACCGTCAAAAACCATTCACCACCGGGCTCGCCCAGCACCTTGTCAGCCAAGTGTTGTGCCCAAGGCGCCATTTGAATGTCGTTTGACAAACCGGTCCAGTCAGGCAACTCGTCGGCTTCAAAGCCCATCAAATCGTCCATCACGGCAGGCGCACTGAAGGCAAACGCCTGATGAAAAACAACCGCCACCATTTCGGGGCTCAGTTCCATCATCTTGACCAAAAAGTCGATCTCGCTGCGCTTGTCAGCCAGGCGCTTTTTCAGCACGTCCTTGCCCTCGGAGTCCTGGCGCAGGTCGTCAAGTTCTGCCTGGTAGGCGGAGCGAAGGTCAGTGAAGAAGGGGGAAATTGTCATCAGAACGTGTAGGTGGGGCCAGAAAAAAGAAGTTAAACCACCGACTTGAAATAAGCCTGCCAAATGTCCTGGGCGGTTTCAAGTGGGTTGTCCAGCAAATTGCGTCGGCGGTTGTCGTCGTAGGCTTGGCGCTTGTCCGGGTCTGACAGCACGTCATACGCCTCCTGCACGGCTCTAAACCGCGCCGCAGCGTCGTCAGCCGTGTTTCTGTCGGGGTGATAAAAAGATGCCTTTTGGCGAAACGCTTTTTTGATGTCTGCCAGCGTGGCGGCGCTGTTCAGGCCCAGGGTGGTGTAGTGGTCAGTCACAGGTTGAAGGCCTCGACCTTCAGGCCTGCAAATATCTTGAAATCGGCAGCATTGCGCGTCAGCACCGCGTACCCATGATGTATCGCGGTTGCGGCAATCATCGCATCATGCGCGCCAGCTGTCACATTTTTAGACAATGCCGCCACCATTCGTGCATGCGTACGCACCACGGGCATGGAAAACTCAAGCACCGGGATGATAGACAGCAGGTTTTCCACAAACGCAGCTCGCTGGGCCTTGCGCTGGGCGGTACTGGCGCGCTCAACACCTACGAGCAATTCGCTTGCCGTGATCGCGCTCATATAGGCACCACCATATTTGGACCAGCGCGCCAAGTCAAGATTGCCGCCAGATCGCTCAGCCAGTATCCAAACGTCTGAATCAATCACGAGGCCCATGGGTCACTTTTACTTTTGAGATGGGCGCGTACATGGCGAACGTCCTCAGCCATGCTTAGGCGCTCAGAAGCTTTGAGTTGTGGGCCTTTTGCCAGAACATCGTCAAGCTGGTCAATCGGAAAACCACTGCTGGCCACCGCAGGTAGCACCCGAGCCACAACCCGCTTGCCGCGTTGAATGTCCAGTGACTGGCCCTGGTATTGCACTTGGCTCAAAAAATCTGACAGGCCTCGCGAGAATTCGGTAACGGTTAATGCAACAACACTCATGAAGCAATCTCCTTAAATCTGAAAATCATTTTATCAGATTTGCAAAGTTCAAATCTTGCGAGGCGTGAAATGCAGTTTTGACTTCAGGTACCTTGATGCCACTCAGACAGTCGCCCCTGAACCAGCCGATAGCGCCGGGCGCATCTTGCTGCCAGTGACTCGTCATGCGTGACCATGATGAAGGCGGTGCCCTGGTCACGGGCCAGTTGCAGCATGAGGTCGAACACGCCTTCCGCGGTGGACCGGTCCAGGTTGCCGGTGGGCTCGTCGGCCAGTACGCAAGCCGGCTGCGCGACCAGTGCGCGTGCAATTGCCACGCGCTGGCGCTCGCCGCCTGACAGCTCTGCCGGGCGGTGGTGCAGGCGGTCTTTCAAGCCGACACTGGCCAGCATCTGGGTCGCGATTTGTGCCGCTTTTTCGGGCGTCATGCGGCGAATCCACAAGGGCATGGCGACGTTGTCCAGCGCGTTGAACTCGGGCAGCAAATGGTGAAACTGATACACAAAGCCCAGGTGCTGGTTGCGCAACTGGCCTTGTACTGTGGCAGACAGCTTTGACAAGTCTTGGCCTTTGAGCACGACTTGCCCGCTGGTAGGGGCATCCAGCCCGCCCAACAGGTGCAGCAGCGTGCTTTTGCCGGAACCCGACGCACCGACGATGGCGATGGTGTCGCCCTGGTTGACTTGCAGATCCACGCCTTGCAGTACGGTGACATCGAGGCGACCTTCAATGAAGCGCTTGGTCAAGTCAGTTGCGCTCAGGACGGCAGCGCTGTCGCTGGCAGACGTCATGGCTTTGATCCCTTCAAGCCGGGGCAGCGAACCACGCGAAGCGGGTAGCGTGGGGCAGCATCACTCATAGCGCAAGGCCTCCGCCGGATTCACCCGGCTCGCGCGCCAGCTGGGGTACAGCGTGGCCAAAAAAGCCAGTATCAGCGCAATCACCGCAATCGGCATGATGTCGGCGTACTGCGGCTCGCTTGGCATACGGCTGATCAGGTAAATGTCTTTGGGCAAGAAGCTGGCGTTCAGCATCCGCTCCAGCGCGGGCACCAGCACGTCAATATTGAAGGCAATGCCCAGGCCCAGCAGCAAGCCCGCCAGCGTGCCGATCACGCCCACCATCGCGCCTTGCACCACAAATATCCCCATGATGCTTTTCGGACTGGCGCCCAGCGTGCGCAAGATGGCGATGTCGGCGCGCTTGTCGGTCACCGTCATCACCAGCGTGCTGACGAGGTTAAACGCTGCCACCGCCACAATGAGGGTGAGTATGATGAACATCATGCGTTTTTCAAGCTGCACTGCGGCAAACCAGGTTTTGTTTTGCCGCGTCCAGTCGCGTATCAGCAGGTCACCCGTCAACGAACGCGACAATTCTTGCGCCACCTGACGCGCCTGGTGCAAGTCCTTGAGCTTGATGCGAATACCGGTCGGTCCTTCGAGTCTGAAAATTTTCGCCGCGTCGTCCTGATGCAGCATGACCAGCGCCGAGTCGTATTCGTAGTGACCTGAATCAAAAGTACCCACCACCTTCATCTGTTTGAGTCGCGGCACCACCCCTGCAGGCGTGACTTGTCCGCTGGGTGCGATCAGCGTGACGCTGTCACCCTCACGCACGCCCATGTTGCGTGCCAGCTCGCCGCCCAGCACAACGCCAAATTGACCCGGTACCAGTTTGGCCAGCGTCGTGCTGGATGTGGCGGCCAGGTCTGTCACCTGGCCCTCCAGCGCCGGGTCAATGCCGCGAACCAGCGTACCTTTCATGTCCTCACCCCTCGCCAGCAGTGCCTGAGCTGCTATGAAGGTTGCAGCACCGACCACGTTTTGATTGGCTTTGATCTCAGCCAGTGTTTTTTGCGGATCAGGCAATGCCACGCCATTCGGGGCAAATACCTCGATGTGCGAGATCACGCCCAGCATGCGGTCACGCACTTCTTTTTGAAAGCCGTTCATCACGCTTAGCACGATGATGAGGGCCGCCACGCCCAGCGCAATGCCCAGCATCGACACGCCAGAGATAAACGAGATAAAACCGTTACGCCGCGTGGCCCGGCCAGCGCGGGTGTAACGCCAGCCCAGAATCAGTTCGTAGGGTAATTGCATAAGCGTCAATTGTGGCATCCCGGACAATAGGGCGATGTCTACAGACGCTGCACCCCACCTGATCGTTCCCTTTGCCAGTTGTCGCCACGAGGACTGGCTGCAAGCGATGTCATCCATCGCGCTGAAAAACCTTGGTCAGTTGCTGCGCGGCATGAAGCTGAGCTACACAGATGTGGGCCAGGCAGACAGCTTGAGCCCACCGCATGAGCGGGTGCTGGGCAAGGCTTTGGGCTTGCCAGCGAGCGCCGATGGCTTGATCCCATGGGCGGCGCATGAGGCCCATGCGAACTGCCATGAAGGCTGGGCGGTCATCACCCCGTGCCACTGGGCCATGGGCCGCGAGCACGCTACCCTGACGGACCCGGCCACGCTTGAGCTGAACGACACCGACGCACGCGCCCTGCTGGCCGCCATGCAGCCCTACTTTGCGACGGAAGGCATCACCTTGCAGTACTTGCAAGCCACTCGCTGGCTGGCACGCGGTGATGTGTTCGCAAGTTTGCCCACCGCATCCCTTGACCGGGTTCTGGGCCGCAATGTCGACAGGTGGCTGCCTTCGTTAAAGCAGATCAAATTGCTGCAAAACGAAATGCAGATGCTGCTCTACACGCATCCCATCAACGACGAACGTGCAAGCCAGCGCCAGCGCAGCATCAATTCGTTTTGGGTCAGCGGCTCAGGCGCCTTGATCGAACCGGCCAGGGCCGATACCCATGTTAATACCCATGTCCATACCAGCAGAGCCCTTGCACAGGCTGCTCTTGCCAACGATTGGGCGGCCTATGCCCAGGCTTGGACAGAACTTGATGCGAGCGACATCGCGCAGCTTTTAACCCGGCAAAACAGCGGTAACACCGTGCGCATCAGCTTGTGTGGTGAAAGCCAGAGCATGACTTTTGAGACGGCGCAGATCGGGTTGTTCACCAAAATCCGAAACGCGTTCAGCCCCCAGCCTGCCATCCACGTCCTACAACAGCTATGAAGATTCATGTCAGAGACGTTCCACCCCGCGCTGTGTGGGCCTTGCAGCAGGCTGGTGTGCATCCATTGCTGGCACAGCTGTACGCGGCACGCGGTGTGCGCACGGCTGACGAACTCGACGAAGGCTTGGCGCGGCTGATCAGTCCCACCACCCTGCTGGGGGCCAAAGAGGCTGCGGTTCTGCTGGCGAATGCGATTAAAAACAACTTGCACATCTGCATCGTGGCCGACTACGACTGCGACGGCGCCACCGCCTGTGCAGTCGCCATGCGCGGCCTACGCCTTCTGGGTGCAACACACGTCAGCTATCTGGTGCCAGACCGCGTGATTGACGGTTACGGCCTGACCGCGCCGATTGCCGAGCGCGTCAAAGCCGCCGGTGCTGATGTGCTGGTGACGGTGGACAACGGCATTGCCAGCTTTGATGGCGTGGCGCGCGCCAAGGCGCTTGGCATGCAGGTGCTGGTTACAGATCACCACTTGCCGGCCCTCATGAACAACGCGGACGGAACAGTTGGCTTGCCCCATGCAGATGTCATCGTCAACCCCAACCAGCCTGGCTGCGAGTTTGAAAGCAAATCCATGGCGGGTGTGGGCGTGATGTTTTATGTGCTGCTGGCGCTGCGGGCAGAGTTACGCGAGCGGGCTGTGTTCACACTGCAAAACCAACCCAAAGTGGATGCGCTGCTGCCACTCGTTGCCTTGGGCACCGTCGCCGACGTGGTTAAGCTGGATGCCAATAACCGCCGCCTGGTCGCGCAAGGCTTAAAACGCATCCGAAGCGGCCACTTGCCCGCCGGACTGGCCAGCCTCTTTACAGCTGCAGGCCGCCAGGCCAGCGTTGCCACCACCTTCGACTTTGGCTTTGCCCTCGGCCCACGCATCAACGCCGCTGGCCGCCTGGCTGATATGACGCTGGGCATTGAATGCCTGCTGACCGACGACGCAGCACGGGCCGACGAGTTGGCCAAAACGCTGGACGGCATCAACCGCGAGCGGCGTGACATTGAAGCCGACATGCGCGAGCAGGCCCAGCTGGCCGCTGACGCGATGATCGATCTAGACGACATACCCCCACCGGCCATCGCGATTTACGACGCCAGCTTTCATGAAGGCGTGGTTGGCATCGTCGCCTCGCGCATCAAGGACAAGCTGCACCGCCCCACCTTCGTGTTTGCCGCCAGCCAGGCTGAAGGCAAGTCGCATGAAATCAAAGGCTCAGGCCGCTCGATTGCAGGCTTTCATTTGCGCGACGCGCTCGATCTGGTCGCCAAGCGCCAGCCCGGCGTGCTGCTCAGGTTCGGCGGCCACGCCATGGCGGCGGGCTGCACGATTGAGGAGAAGAACTTTGAACTGTTTGAAGACAGCTTTCAGCAGGTCGCACGCGAATGGCTGGATGCCGCCACGCTGACCCGCCGCATCGACACCGACGGTCCGCTAGATGCTCAATACCGCCGCACAGACGTGGTGGACACCCTGCACAAAGAAGTCTGGGGTCAGGGTTTTGCCGCGCCTACGTTTAGCGAAGAAGTCGAGGTCGTCTCGCAGCGCCTGGTCGGTGAAAAGCATCTGGCACTCAAACTGAAGCACCAGGGTCAGCCGGTTGACGGCATCTGGTTTGGCCATACCGAGCCGCTCCCCGCAAGGGTAAAACTGGCATTCAGACTGGATGCGGATGAGTGGCAGGGCGTGCGGCGGGTTCGGTTTCTGGTCGAAGCCGCCGAGGTTTGAATCTGTCGCCAGGCGCGCCCTCAAAAACAGCCCTGGGTGGTGCGGCTTGAAGTCTGATAAGGTGTGGTTTATGGAGCGCGCACACTATTTCCATGGCTTTTTGATAATTTGTTCCATAATAAATGCTGTAGATCCACGCATTCTCTCGTTCACGTCGATCCCAAATTATGAGCCTTAGCCTAGAAACCCTCAGACATCTTCACGAAGTCATGCTCTTGATCCGACGGTCTGAAGAGCGGCTTGGGCGACTGTTCGCCGACGGAGAAATACCCGGTTTCTTGCACTTGAGTCTCGGGCAAGAGGCCGTCCCTGCCGGGGTATGTATGGCTCTCGGGCCGACTGACACCATTGCTTCTACACATCGTGGGCACGGCCATGCGCTTGCGAAGGGGATGGATGTGAATGGTTTTTTTGCGGAAATTATGGGCAAGGCGAGTGGCCTGTGCCAAGGCCGTGGTGGATCGATCCATGTCGCTCAAATGTCCATCGGCATGCTTGGCGCCAATGGTATCGTTGGTGGAAGCCTGTCGCTTGCGCTCGGAAGTGCTTGGGCACACCAGATCCGCTCTGACGGAGCAATCGCAGTAGCCTTTTTTGGAGATGGGGCATTGGCCGAGGGGGCTATGCACGAGTGTCTCAATCTCGCAGCGCTATGGAAGCTGCCGATAATGTTTGTATGCGAAAACAATGGCTGGTCCGAGTTTTCGCCCCAATCGGCGCAGTTGGCAACAACACCTCGACAGCTAGCACAAGCGTACACCATGCAATACGAAACAGCAGACGGTGTCGATGTCGCGACCGTCGCCATAAAGTCGCGATGGTGCGTCGACAAAGTACGTAGCGGCTCGGGGCCCGTACTTTTCGAATGCATCACTCAACGTTGGCAAGGGCACTATGAAGGCGACTCACAAAAGTACCGAGATGTAGCCAATTTGGCGTTAGCGCGTAGCCTAGATCCGTTGGTAGTCTCCAGTGCAAGTTTGCGGGAGCATGGGGTAACTGCGGAGGAACTAGACCGCATGGATCGCCAGGCGGTTGCACGGATTGATGCCGCGGTTTACGCGGCCCAAGGTAGTGGCGAACCGGACTTTAAAAATGCATTGACCGGCGTGTACGCTGTGGAGAAGTCCAACCATGGCTGAAACTCGATTCGGAGCGGCGATCAACAAAGCCCTGGCTGATGCTATGGAGGCCGATTCGACCGTGGTTCTTCTGGGAGAAGATATCGCTATGCCGGGTGGCCCATTCGGAGTCACCCGCGGACTGATGCAGCGCTTTGGAGGCCAGCGTGTGCGCGACACACCAATTTCAGAGGCGGCAATTGCAGGTATGGCAGTCGGCGCAGCACTTACTG